>PXRM01000012.1 GCA_003020985.1 Halobacteriales archaeon QS_4_70_19
GCCTCACCAGTCTCACGGCCCCGCCGATCTGATACGGATTACGCTACGTCAGTTCCACATCGACCGTCCGCACTCGGGCGGTCGTCGTGGGAAACAGGTAGCGTAATCCGTATGAGACGGGCCGGCGCTCGGCGAGCGCGCCCGGCTCCCGGGTCGCCCCGTCCCGGAACGCATTTGCCGCGGCCCTTCGTCCGGCCGTCCATGATTCGCGTTGGCACGGCCTCGCGGCCGCGAGCGGGGTGGTCGTCGTGGTAGACGAGGACGACATCGAGGACCTCCGCGAGCGCAAGCGGGAGGCCGAACTCGGCGGTGGCGAGGACCGCATCGAGAAGCAACACGAGAAGGGGAAGATGACCGCGCGCGAGCGGGTCGACTACTTCCTCGACGACGACAGCTTCCGCGAGGTCGACACCCTGCGCGAGCACCGGTCGACCAACTTCGACATGGCGGAGAAGAAGTTCCCCGGCGACGGCGTCGTCGTCGGCTACGGGACCGTCGAGGGCCGCCAGGTCGCCGTCTTCGCCCACGACTTCACCGTCCTGGGCGGCTCGCTCGGCGAGGTGTTCGCCCAGAAGGTCTGCAAGGTGATGGACGAGGCCATCGACACCGGCATCCCCGTCATCGGGCTGAACGACTCGGCCGGCGCGCGTATCCAGGAGGGCATCGACTCGCTCGCGGGGTACGCGGACATCTTCCACCGCAACCAGCAGGCCAGCGGCGTAGTCCCGCAGATCTCGGCCATCATGGGCCCCTGCGCGGGCGGCGCGGTCTACTCCCCGGCCATCACGGACTTCGTCCTGATGGTCGAGGACACCAGCCACATGTTCATCACCGGCCCGGACGTCATCGAGACGGTCACGGGCGAGGAGGTCACCTTCGACGAACTCGGGGGCGCCGGCGTCCACTCCTCGGAGTCCGGTGTCGCCCATTTCACCCGGGCCGACGAGGAGGCCGCGCTCGACGACCTCCGCTACCTCCTCTCGTACCTCCCGCAGAACAACATGGAGGACCCGCCCCGGGTCGACCCCTGGGACGACCCGGACCGGGCGGACGAGGGGCTCAACGACGTGGTGCCCTCGTCGCCCCAGAAGCCGTACGACATGCACGACGTCATCGGGAGCGTCGTCGACGAGGACTCCTTCTTCGAGGTCGCGGACCGGTTCGCCCGGAACCTGCTGACGGGGTTCGCCCGACTCGACGGCCGCTCCATCGGGGTCGTCGCCAACCAGCCCCGCGTCAACGCCGGGACCCTCGACATCGACGCCTCGGTGAAGGGCGCGCGCTTCGTCCGGTTCTGCGACGCGTTCAACGTCCCCATCCTCACGTTCGTCGACGTGCCCGGGTTCATGCCCGGCAAGGACCAGGAGCACGGCGGCATCATCAAGCACGGCGCGAAGCTGCTGTACGCCTTCAGTGAGGCGACGGTCCCGCTGATGACGGTCATCACGCGGAAGGCGTACGGCGGCGCGTACGACGTGATGGCCTCGAAGCACATCGGCGCGGACGTCAACTACGCCTGGCCGACCGCCGAGATCGCCGTGATGGGGCCGCAGGGCGCCGTCAACGTGCTCTACCGGAAGGAGCTGGACCAGGCCGACGACCCGGAGGCCCGCCGGCAGGAGCTCGTCGACGACTACCGCGAGACCTTCGCCAACCCGTACACGGCCGCCGAGCGCGGCTTCGTCGACGACGTCATCGAGCCGCCGGAGACGCGGCCGCGGCTCGTCAAGGACCTCGAGATGCTCTCCCGCAAGCGGGCCGACACGCCCGACCGCAAGCACGGCAACATCCCGCTCTAAGCGGGTGACCCGTTCGGTTGTGGATGTTTCGCAAACGTGCCTGCAGATGCAGGCCCAGTGTGGATACTACTGCCTTCCATAGCCGGGGATGCAATGTCCGAAACAATCACAGACGACGCGGTCGGGAAGGACGTCGTGGACGCACAGAACGAGAAGATCGGCATCGTCACCGCCGTCGAGAACGGGACCGCAAAGGTCGACCCGGACCCGGGCCTGACGGACAAGTTCAAGGCGAAGCTGAGCTGGGAGGACGCGGACGCAGAGGACTACCCGCTCCAGGAAGAGGCCATCGAGACCATCACCGACGACGAGATACGGCTCCAGTACGGCCGGTAGACATCGGGTCACACGAGGCTCCCCCCGCGCGGTTGTCCGTCCCGTTTCGCTGACAGGGCCCGTGCCCCGGGCTCGCGAGGTCCGGACCCGTTCCGGACCCGGGCGGTTTCCTCCGTTCCCGCGCGCGTACTCCGCCGCTCGGTCTGCACCACGTCCAGCTGCACAGCCGACTCGACAGCCGCGTCTACTCGTCGGTCGCCCGTTCGGACCTCCGGAACGTGGAACTGCCTCGTGACAGACGGTAAACCGACCACCGGGCCGGCATCGCGAGCCTCGTGGGGGGACGAACGACCCGACCGCGACCGTCCGTCGGCCGATGGCGGCCGCGCGCAGGATGGAGGCGGTGAACAGCGCGATCAGCAGGGGGATGACACCGACGGCGACGACCGCACCCGCCACGACCAGCCGGTTCCCCACCACGAGGACCCGGCGGACGAGGCGGGGATCCGTCCAGCGAGACGACCGAACCCTGCATCCGGTATCCATCGTTCATCCCTCCCGGGGCATTTCGGAGATATGGAAAGGCATCTATTTCTACTGCCCATATTACCTATCTAAATCCAGAATACGTCGGTTACTCTGCAGTATGTGGGATTACGACGAAAACAACCACCTGCGACGGGGCCGCTGCGTCTCCCCGGGTTCACTTGGGCGTCAGCGGGGCGTCGTCCGACCCGACCGGCGTGCTGGCGAACGAGTCGGTGGCCGCCTCGACGAGCCAGCCCAGCAACAGCGTCACCGTCTCCGGCCCCGGGACCCGGACCGTGGCGTCGGTGTCCGGCCGGGAGCCGACGAGGACGCCCCCGTCACGGTCCGAAACTGCCCGGAACCCGTCCTCGTCGGTCACGTCGTCGCCGACGAAGAGAGGCACGTGGTCGGGGTGGGCATCGCGGAGGCGCTCCACGACCCACCCCTTCCCGAGGTCCACGTCCGGACGGACCTCGACGATGGCCTTCCCCTCGCTGGTGTGGACCCCGTCGACGCTCGCCGCGGTGTCGCGGACGGCGGCCGCGACCTCGGCCTGCCGGTCGTCCGGGACTCCCCGGAGGTGGACCGTCGCGGTGAGGTGCTTGTCCTCGACCCGGCACCCGGGTACGTCGGCGAGCGACTCCCGGAGCCGGTCGACGACCGACCGGACGGCCGGCTGGTGTTCCGCGACCGCGTCGGGAACGCGGGCCTCGTCGCCGAGTTCCATCCCGTGGTTCCCGGCGTAGTGGATATCCTCGAGGTCGACCCGCTCGCGGAGGTCCGACAGCTCGCGACCGCTCACGACCGCCACCGTGACGTCGGGGGCGTTCGCGAGCTGTCGGAGCCGCTGTCGGGTCTCCCGCGGGAGCGTCGCGTCGTCGGGGTCGTCGACGATGGGTGCGAGCGTCCCGTCGAAGTCGAGACACAGCAGGAGGCCGTCGGCCTCCGCGACGCGCTCGCCGACCGTCCGCAGCCAGGCCGCGTCGACGAGGGGTGGCGCGTCGTCAGCGTCCGTCCCGGTCATCGGCTCGCCTCCGTCCGCGACGCGTGGACCTCGCTGGCGGTACCGAGGACGTCGTCCATCCAGGCCGACAGGTCCTCGTCGTGGACGCGGTGGCGGAGTGTGCGCATTCGCTCCTGACGCTCGTCGTCGTCCATCGCCAGCGCCTGCTCGATGGCCTCGGCGCCGGCCGACGCGTCGTACGGGTCGAACTCGACGACGCCCTCCTCGAGCTGGTCGTACGCGCCGGCCATCGGCGAGAGCAGCAGGACCCCGTCGTCGTCGAGCTGCGAGGCCACGTACTCCTTGGCGACGAGGTTCATCCCGTCCCGGAGCGGCGTGACGAGCGCGAGGTCGCTGTGGTGGTACAGCGAGAACAGCTCCTCGCGGTCGTACATCTCCGTGGTGTAGACGACGGGCGACCAGTCGTCCGTGCCGAACCGCTCGTCGAGACCCGCGATGCGGTCCTCGACCTCCTCGCGGAGCTGCTGGTAGGCCGGGATGCGCTCGCGGGTCGAGCAGCCCTTCTGGATGTAGGTGAACTCGCCGCGCAGGTCCGGGCGCTCCTCGAACAGCCGTTCGAGCGCCGACAGCCGCTGCGGGATGCCCTTCGTGTAGTCGAGCCGGTCGACGCCGACGGCGGTCGTCGTGTCCGCGTCGATGCCGTGGGCGTCGCGGAACCCCGTCCAGAACGCGTCCTCGGCGCCCGCCGTCGTCCACGAGATCTCGTCGGCGTCGACGCCGAGCGGGAACGCGCCGACCCGCGTCGCACGGCCGCGGTGGTGGACGCGGTTCTCGGCCCAGTCGACGACGGCGCCGTCGACGAGCTGATCGACGCACTTCAGGAACTGGGCGGCGTAGCGCGGGTGGTGGAACCCCAGGAGGTCCGTCCCGAGCAGCCCCTCCAGCAGCTCCTCGGCGTGGGGACAGACGCGGAACACGTCCGGTGCCGGCCACGGGAGATGGAGGAAGTGCATCAGGAACGCCTCGGGCACGCGCGCCCGGACCGCCTGCGGCGCGAGCATGAAGTGGTAGTCCTGGAACCAGACCGTCGTGTCCTCGTCCGCGTGGGCGAGGACCTCGTCGGCGAAGCGCTGGTTCACCTCGCGGTAGCGCTCCCAGTGTTCGGGCTCGAAGGTGAGCCGCCCGGTGTCGGAGTGGCAGAGCGGCCACAGCGTCTGGTTCGCGTAGCCGTCGTAGTAGCCCCGGACCTGCTCCTCGGAGAGCCGGAGTCGCTGGAGCGTGTACGACGGGTTCGACGGCGGGACGGTCACCTGCCCATCGTCGTCGGCGACCTCGAAGTCGGCCTCGCCGTCACCCCACGCGATCCACGTTCCCTCCATGCGCTGCATCACCGGGTCGATGCCGCTCGCGAGCCCGCCCGCCGGCGCGTCGACGGCGATGTCCTCGCCGTCGTGGTGATGGCGGTACGGCTCCCGGTTCGACACCAGCACCATGTCCTCGACTGACCCCTGTAGCGACGTACCGTGGGTCCCGACGTCCGCCGGGTCCATCCTCGATGTCATACCCAATATCTTTGGTGTATCGGACCTATCTCTGCCCCCTGCGAATACAGGTAATATCGTCCGAGGGCCCTCTTGCTGGCTTCGATGTCACGTCGAATCGGACAAGTGTCTGAAATATATCATAATATCCGGTGGTGTCGGACCGGGCCGCGAGTGGCTCGCTCGCGGCCGTCAGCCGGACCTGTGGTGGCGGCGGAGCTGCGGACGGCGGGGACCGTGCGAGGGGACCGCACGGTCGGTCCGATCCGGCAGCGGGCCCCGGCTTCAGTATGCAAGGTGTGAACTCAATGAACGCTCCGACGTACCGGACGACGATGCAGGTCTCCGAGATCGCGACCGGCCCGTTCGAGACGGTCTCCGCCGACGCCGACGCAGCGAGCGTCCGGTCGATACTCGCTACCGCCGAATCCGGGGCCGTGTTCGTCACCGACGGTCGGCGGCCGGGGTTGATAACCCGGTGTGACGCCGCCCGCTCGGACGCGTCCGCGACCGCGGGCACACTCGCCACGCCCCTCCCGGCGCTGCGAGAGGACGATGGCCTCCGGGACGCCGCCGAGGTGCTCGTCGCGAACCGGGTCCCGGTGGTGCCGGTCGTCTCCGACGGGGAGCCGGTCGGTCGCGTCGCCGCGACGGCCGTTCTGGAGCGGGCCCCGGACGTGCTCGGGACGATGACCGTCGCGGAGGCCCGGAGCCGGAGCACCGCCGCCCCACCGACACGCGCGTCGGTCGATGACGCAGGCGACCCCGGCGAGGGACCCGAAGGGGACCCGCGTGCCGGGGTTTCGTTCGGCGGCGAACTCGTCGGCGCGGACACGGGGGGCACGACCACGGGCTCCGGTCAGCCGGGTTCGGGCCCCACGCCGGGGCCGTCCGGTCGACGGTACGCGCCCCCGTCGGCGTCCGACGCCGGGGCGGGAGCCGAGGATGAGGTCGGTGCGACGGTAGCCCCGGTCCGCCCCGGCTCCCCGGTCGCCGCGGCCGTCGAGACGATGCTCCAGAGCGGCCGGGACGGCATCCCCGTCTCGCCCGGCCCGGACGGGCACGCGACAGGCGTGCTCACGCGGACGGGCGTCCTCAAGGCACTCGCCGGTCCCGATCGGAGCGGTGTGGCGCTGTGTCTCGTGAACGGCCACCGCCTTCAGGTCACGACTCGCGGGGAGATCGCCACCCGACTCATGGCGATAATCGGGGCCGACAGGGGTACCCGGCCGCGGGGTACCGTCCGGCTCCTGCGGGCGGCCCCCGACGCCGGCGCCGATGACTCCTCACGGACGCAGTGCGTGATTACGGTCCGGACGGCCGACGACCGACGCTCCGTGACCGCGAGGGCCGAGGACGCCGAACGGGCGCTGTCGGACGCGATGGCGCGACTCGAACGAGCGCCCGACACCGTCTGAGGCGGCCGCCGAAGCCGGAGTTCCGGTCGCTGGTTCGGACGCAGCCTTCCCGGTTATCGTGGAATAGATTCCTTTTCCAGGATAGTATCCGGGTCCGTGTATCTGAACCCAGCATAGAGGGTAAATAAAGGGAATGACGAGGATATGTGGAGGCGGTCGAGTCGGGGTCGAGCGGTCGTGGCCCTGTCGACGCCGGCTACCTCTGCGAGGACACCGGGCGTCGCCGGGCCGTCGCCGAGGGCGACGACGTAGAGTGGGACGAGTAGCGACGCCCTGCCTGCAGCGACCGAGGGGACACCCCACGGGTAGAGCCAGCGGGTCCGGGTCACGGTTCCCCGCCCGCGCGGCTCCGACCGCCCGTCAGACCGACCGTTCGGCGCGCTCCACCACACCGCGACCCCCCATGGCACACGTCGGTCTCCCCCGTCTCAGTCGGCCCCCGCCTCCGGCGTCGGCGGTGCCCGAGGCAGTCGCTCGACGACCCTGCAGGGCACTCGTATCCGGGATATCCGCCGCCGATGCCGAGTGCCCTGCCCCGGCAGGCGCACGCCCCCCCCCGTGACTCGCTGGTCCGCCCCGCCGGCCTCCCCCGGGGGGACCCTGAAAATGCAACCTGAGAACATTCGTCGTTTCCCGCCGAACCGGTTGCAATGCCCTCGTCGTCAGTCGCCGCCGAGTCGTCCGCCCGCACGGCACCGCCCCCCGGAGGCCGTCGATGAGCAGTAGCAGCGCGACCCTGTGGGGACGGGTCCGGGAGTACGTCCCGGAGGAACTGATCCCCGACCGATACAGCCCGACGCGGTGGCTCCTGCTGGAGGGCTCGCGACTGCTCGTGACCGGCGCGTTGCTCCTCATGGTCTTCCTGACGGTCCTCACCGTCGGGTCCATGTGGACGTTCCGGATGCAGCAGCTCCTGACGGAGACATCGGCCGTCCAGACGCTCCTGAACACGCTGCTCGGCGGCGTCATCCTGCTGGTCTCCATCGTGGCCTCCATCAGCGCGATCGTCCTCTCGTACGACATCACGTCGCTGAACGACCAGGAGGAGCGCATCGCCGCCGCGATGGAGTTCCGGCAGGACGTGGGTCGGCTGTCGGAGTCCCGGCACAGCCCCACGGACCCGGGGTCGTTCCTCCGGCTGATGATCGAGGTGATGCGCGACCGCTCGGAGGCAGTGGCATCCCGGGCCCACGAGTCCAACAGCGAGTTCGACGACGAGATCCGCGAGTACGCCGAATCGATCCGTCGGACCGTCGACCGGCTCGACCAGTCGATCGAGGACATCGGACGCCGGAAGTTCGACGCGCTGTGGCGGGGACTGGAGGCCGACTACGGTACGCACCTCAATCGCTCGCGCGAACTGATGCTGGCCGAGAACTCCCAGTTCTCCGAGCGGGGCCAGGACCAGTTCGAGGAGCTCGTCAGGGCCGTCGAGCTGTTCGGCATCGGGAAGGAGTACTTCAAGACCCTCTACTACGCCCGGGAGATATCGAAGCTCTCGCGGACGCTGCTGCTCATCTCGCTGCCCGCCATCCTGGTGACCTCCTCGGCCATCCTCGCCATCGACGCGCAGGTCTTCCCGAAGTTCTGGCTGTTCGGGCTCCCGCCGCTGCTGACGTTCGTTGCGTTCGTGTTCACCGTCTCGCTCGCCCCGTTCGCCGTGCTGACCTCGTACATGCTCCGGGTGGCGACGGTCGCCATCCGGACGGCCTCCGCGGGGCCGTTCCAGGTCGCCTGAACCACGACCCGGCCCGGAACCGTGGCTGCCCCTCGCAAGGTGCTAGCTGATAGGGCCCCGTGTCGGTCGCCCAGCACCACCAGCGAACTCGCGATGCGGGTCGAGGCCGTCCGTGCGCGGAATGCCGGCGCGTTCGACGACCTTTCCGCTGTGCGACTGCGAGCCTCCGTACGTCCGGCTTCGACCGACCAGCTGCCCGGCACCGCTCCGGGCGTGCGTGGCCCACGCCATCGCGCCGGCCGACTCACCACATCGCGCCGGCCGACGCGGAGTTCGCCCGCGTGCGAGCGCACCCGGAGCAGGGACCTCGTTCCCCGACGCCGTGCGGGCCACCGACCCCGTTCTCCGACGCCGTGCGGGTCACCCGCGATCGACTCAATCCGACACCGGAAACGGCGCGGACGTTCAGAAACGTGCAACGAGTTGTTACTGACCGGAACCGATACACTAAGGGAGGAGGCCCCGGCACGGTCGCCTGATAATGTTCGACAAGGTTCTCGTCGCCAACCGGGGCGAGATCGCGGTTCGTGTGATGCGGGCCTGCGAGGACCTCGGAGTCGGGACCGTCGCGGTCTACAGCGAGGCAGACAAACACTCCGGGCACGTCAGGTTCGCGGACGAGGCGTACAACGTCGGCCCGGCGCGGGCCGCGGACTCGTACCTGGACCAGGAGGCGATCGTCGAGGCCGCGAAGAAGGCCGACGCCGACGCCATCCACCCAGGGTACGGGTTCCTCGCGGAGAACGCGTCGTTCGCCGAGCGCGTCGAGAACACGGAGGGCGTGGCCTGGGTCGGCCCGGCGTCCGAGTCGATGGAGCAGCTCGGCGAGAAGACCCACGCCCGGAAGACGATGCGCGAGGCCGACGTCCCCATCGTCCCGGGGACGACCGACCCCGTCGAGGACCCGGCCGAGGTCGAGGAGTTCGGCGAGGAGTACGGCTACCCCATCGCGATCAAGGCCGAGGGCGGCGGTGGTGGCCGCGGGATGAAGGTCGTCCGCGGCCCGGACGAGGCCGATGAGAAGCTGGAGACCGCCATGCGCGAGGGCGAGGCCTACTTCGACAACGACAACGTCTACATGGAGCGGTATCTCGAGAACCCGCGCCACATCGAGGTGCAGATCATCGCGGACCACCACGGCAACGTCCGCCACATCGGCGAGCGCGACTGCTCGCTCCAGCGCCGCTACCAGAAGGTCATCGAGGAGGGCCCCTCGCCGGCGCTCTCGGACGAACTGCGTGCCGAGATCACCGAGGCCGCCCGCCGCGGCGCCGACGAGGCCGGCTACTACAACGCCGGCACCTTCGAGTTCCTCGTCGAGGAGGACGAGGACCGTGACGGGCCCGAGGAGCTGCTGGGGCCGGACGCGGACTTCTACTTCCTGGAGGTCAACACCCGCATCCAGGTCGAGCACTGCGTCTCGGAGGAGCTGACCGGCATCGACCTCGTGAAGTGGCAGCTCCGGGTCGCCGCCGACGAGGAGATCACCTTCGACCAGGACGACGTGGAGCTGGAGGGCCACGCCATCGAGTACCGCATCAACGCGGAGAACGCGGCCGACGACTTCGCGCCCGCCAGCGGCGGGGAGCTGGAGACGTACGACACGCCGGGCGGCATCGGCGTCCGCCTGGACGACGCCTCCCGGCAGGGCGACGACCTCGTCACCGACTACGACTCGATGATCGCGAAGCTCATCGTCCACGGGTCGGACCGCGAGGAGTGCATCGCCCGCTCCCGCCGTGCGCTCGCGGAGTACCGGATCGAGGGCATCCCCACCATCATCCCGTTCCACCGGCTGATGCTGGAGGACGAGGCGTTCCTGAACGGCACGCACACCACGAAGTACCTCGACGAGCACATCGACCGCTCGCGCTTCGAGGAGGCCCAGGAGCAGTGGGGCACCGGGGACGCCGCGACCGGCAGCGGCGACGAGGAGACCGTCGAGCGGGAGTTCACGGTCGAGGTCAACGGCAAGCGGTTCCAGGTCAACCTGGAGGAGAGCGCCGACGCGCTCGCCGCGGCCGGCGCGCAAGGGCGGCCGGGCGGTGGCGGTGGTCGACCCTCCGGCAGCGGTGGCGGTGGCGGCGGAGGCGGCAGCGGTGGCGGCGGTGGCGGCGGCCAGCAGGTCACCGCCGAGGGCGAGACCATCAACGCCGAGATGCAGGGGACCGTCCTCGAGGTGAACGTCGGCGAGGGCGACGAGGTGGAGTCCGGCGACGTGGTCGTCGTGCTGGAGGCGATGAAGATGGAGAACGACATCGTCGCCGAGTTCGGCGGCACCGTCAAGCAGGTCCCCATCGAGGAAGGGCAGTCCGTCAACCAGGGCGACGTGCTCGTCGTGCTGGACTGACGGGATAGCCGCGTTTCCGGATTATCGACCCGTTCCGGGAAGCGTATCCGCGATTACCAGCTCGTAACTCGAACGTTCCGATACCTGCTCTTTCGATTCCGAAGTGGTGTCGGCGGGGACCCGTCTCACGCCATCCTGGCCGAAAACGGCATCACGCCGGCCCGAATGCGACTGGTAGACACGCGCATGCGCGACCTCGACGACACCGACCGGGAGATCCTCCGGCTGCTCCTGGAGGACGCCCGCCGGCCGTACGCCGACATCGCCGACCGGGTGGACCTCTCGCCGCCGGCCGTCTCGGACCGGGTGGACCGGCTCCACGAGTTCGGAATCATCGAGCGATTCACCGTCGACCTCGACCGCTCGGCGCTCCGAGAGGGGGTACAGGTGCTCGTGACGCTCCAGCCCGACGCCGAGGCCGTACCCGACCTCCGGCACGCGCTGACTACCCTCGACGGGGTCGAGCACGTCTTCGAGACTGCCGACGGGCGGCTCGTCGCCTCGATGGCGGTGCCGGACGGAGACGTGCGCGGCTACCTGGCCGGGGCGCTGGACCTGGACCGCGTCCGGGATCTGTCGGTCGACCTGCTGGCGGGGAGCGACTGGACGCCGACCCTCGGCGACGCCGCTATCGGAGTGGACTGCGTCGAGTGTGGCAACACGGTCACCGGGGAGGGCGTGGTCACGGCGGTCGGCGGCGAGCGGCGAGCGTTCTGCTGTGAGTCCTGCGAGGCGGCGTTCCGGGAGCGATACCGGGAACTGGAGGAGGGTGCCTGAACCACTCGGGCCAGTTCGATTTGGAATCGTAATTCAGATGCACTGATTACTTTGTATTCGAACGGGAAAGGCGCTTGAATGTGAGGGGCCTACACTTCGACGAGGTGATCCCTCGTGGCAGACTCTCGGCGTGAACGGATCGGGATCGGCGGGATGAGCTGTGCCGACTGCGCCTCGACCATCGAGGAGTCCGTCGGCGACGTGGACGGCGTCGAGGCCGTCGACGTGAACTTCGCGACCGACGAGGCCCGGGTACGCTACAACCCGGAGACGGTCACGAAGGCGGCTCTCTACGAGGCAGTCGAGAGTGTGGGCTACACGCCGGTCCGCGAGGACGAGACCGGCGAGGAGAGCGCCGAATCCCGGCGTGACGCCGCCCGCGAGGCAGAGATCGAGCGCCTGCGGAACCTCGCTCTGCTCGGCGCTGCACTCTCGCTGCCGCTGCTGGCCTTCATGACCCTGGAACTGCTCGCACCGGGGACGGTCCCCGGGACGGTGCCGGGGACGGACCTGCCGTTCGGCTGGGTGGCGTTCGCGTTCGCGACCCCCGTGCAGGTGCTCCTCGGACGGGACTTCTACGAGAACGCCGTACAGGCGCTCCGGAACGGCTCCGCCAACATGGACGTGCTGGTGGCGCTGGGCGCGACGACGGCCTACGGCTACTCCGTGGTGACGCTGCTGGACCTGCTGGCCGGCGGGCTCTACTTCGACACCGCCGCGTTCATCCTCACGTTCATCACGCTCGGTAACTACCTCGAGGCCCGCTCGAAGGGGCAGGCCGGCGACGCCATCCGCGAACTCCTCGAGCTGGAGGCCGACACTGCGACCCGCCGCGTCGAGCGCGACGGCGAGACGGTCGAGGAGGAGGTCCCCATCGACGAGGTGGCGGTCGGCGACCGGCTGAAGGTCCGCCCCGGCGAGAAGGTGCCCACCGACGGCGTGGTCCGGGAGGGCGAGAGTGCGGTCGACGAGTCGATGGTGACCGGCGAGTCCGTCCCCGTCGAGAAGGGGCCCGGCGACGAGGTCGTCGGCGGCACGGTGAACGAGAACGGCGTTCTCGTGGTCGAGGCCACGAAGGTCGGCGAGGAGACCGCCGTCCGCCAGATCGTCGAGACCGTCCGCGAGGCCCAGTCCCGACAGCCGGACGTCCAGCGGGTGGCCGACCGCATCTCGGCGTACTTCGTCCCCGCGGTCATCGCCAACGCCGTGTTCTGGGCGGTCGTCTGGTTCCTGTTCCCCGAGGTCCTGGCGAGCATCGTGAGTGCGCTCCCGCTGTGGGGACTCGTCGCCGGTGGTCCAATGGTCGTGGGGGGCAGCGTCTCGCTGCTGGAGTTCAGCGTCATCGTCTTCGCGAGCGCCGTCCTCATCGCCTGCCCCTGCGCGCTCGGCCTCGCGACGCCGGCAGCGACGATGGTCGGGACGACCATCGGTGCCCGCAACGGAGTCCTGTTCCGTGGTGGCGACGTGCTAGAGCGCGTCCGCGACGCGGACGCCGTGGTGTTCGACAAGACCGGCACGCTCACCAGGGGCGAGATGACGCTGACCGACGTGGTGGCGCTCGACGCCGAGCCCGATAGCGGCGCCGTACCGGACGGAGGAGCCCTCGAAGCTGTCGGGACCGCGGACGGCAGGTTCGACGAGGACGAGGTCCTCCGGTACGCCGCGGCGGCCGAGACGGGGAGCGAGCACCCCCTCGCCGAGGCCGTCGTCGGGGGGGCCCGCGAGCGTGGCCTCGATCTCCCGGCCGCCGAGGCGTTCGAGAACGTCCCCGGCAAGGGCGTCCGGGCGACGGTCGCCGGTCGCGAGGTGCTGGTCGGCAACCGCGCGCTGCTCCGCCAGCACGACGTGGACCCCTCGCCTGCCGACGACGCGATGGAGCGCCTGGAGCGCGAGGGCAAGACCGCGATGCTCGTCGCGGTCCTCGACGAGGACCGGTCGGGTGGCCGCGTCGTCGGTGTCGTGGCCGACGCGGACACGGTGAAAGACACCGCGCGCGAGGCCGTCGCGGCACTCCGCGAGCGCGGCACCGCGGTCCACCTGCTCACCGGCGACAACGAGCGGACCGCCCGCGCGGTCGCCGGGGAGGTCGGTATCGACCCCGACGACGTCCGCGCCGGCGTCCTGCCCGAGGAGAAGGCCGACGCCGTCGCGGACCTCCAGGCCGACGGGACGCGAGCGCTGATGGTCGGCGACGGCGTCAACGACGCCCCCGCCCTGGCGACGGCGTTCGTCGGCGTCGCCATCGGGAGCGGGACGGACGTGGCCATCGAGGCCGCGGACGTGACGCTGATGCGGTCGGACCCGGCGGACGTCGTCAGGGCCGTCCGGGTCAGCGAGGGGACGCTCTCGAAGGTCCGGCAGAACCTCTTCTGGGCACTGGGCTACAACACCGCGATGATCCCGCTCGCCTCGCTCGGCCTGCTCCAGCCGGTGCTCGCCGCGGGCGCGATGGCGCTATCGTCGGTGTCCGTGCTCACGAACACGCTGCTGTTCAGGAAGTACACGCCCGACCACGACTACCGGCTGCTCGGTCGGTTCCGGGACTGACGAGGCGGCTGCTGGTTGCTCCCGCGCGTGGTCGGATCACGTGCCACCCCCTCTCGCACAACCCTCTTCGGGGAATCGACCCTACTAGCGGTGATGAGATCCTCCACGCCCGACAGCAGGTGGTCCCGCTGGTGAGCAGCCCCGCCGCGCCGCGCTACCGGGACGCGCTCCTGTTCGTGCTCCTCGCTGTCCTCTTCGGCGGGTCGTTCGTCGCCATCAAGACCGGCCTGGGGGCACTGCCGCCACTGTACTTCGCCGCGCTCCGGTTCGACGTTGCGGCCGTCGCGCTGCTGGCGTTCGTCGCCGCGACCCGGGACCGCGGGACGTGGCTCCCGCGGACGCGTGGCGACCTGCTCGGCATCACCGTCGCCGCGGCCCTCCTCATCGCGGCCAACAACGCGCTCCTGTTCCTCGGGCAGGGGTCGACCACCACCGCGGCCGCATCGGTCATGTACGGTCTGAACCCGGTGCTGGCGCCGCTGTTCGCCTGGTGGCTGCTGCGCGAGCGCCTCTCGGTCGTCGGCATGCTCGGCATCGGCGTCGCCCTCGCCGGGGTCGTCGTCATCGTCCAGCCGTCGCCGGCGTCACTGGCCGGCGGGAGCGCGCTCGGCCAGCTGCTCGTGCTCGGCGCCGCGGCCGCCGTGGCGCTCGGCAGCGTCGGCCTCCAGCGGGTCGAGCCCCGGATGGACAGCGTCCCCCTGACCGCGTGGGCGATGGCCGGCGGCGCGGTCCTGCTGCACGCGACCAGTCTCGGTGTCGGCGAGGCCGTCCCGCCGCTGACGACGCTCGCGCCCGTGGCCGTCGCCAGCGTCCTCGCGGTGGCCATCCCGTCGACGGCCCTGGCCTACCCCATCTACTTCGGCCTCATCGGTCGGGTGGGTCCCGTCCGAGCCAACCTGGTCGCGTACGCCGTCCCGGTGTTCGCCGCGTTCATGGGCTGGCTGCTGCTCGGCGAGGTACTCTCCGTCTGGACGGTCCTCGGCTTCCCGCTCGTCGTCCTGGGGTTCGCACTGGTCGAGCGGGCGGTCATCCGGCAGGAACTCGGGCGGCTCCGGCGCCGGTTCGGTCGCGGGCCCGGACGACCGGCCACCGACGACCTGCCATGCGACGACTGACCGCTACATCCGATTCCGGTGTTTTCGGAGCATCGATTCTGTTATCCGGAATATTTCTGACTTCAGGGTACGAATTGATCTGTTATATTGGCCATATGGGTGTATAGTGAGAGAGAAGCCCGATATCCGTTACCGGTTCCGTCCGAGTTCGTCGTGGCTGGTGACCCAGTCGGAGGCGGAGATGGCCGATGCAAGCGAGAGTTCGCCCGCGAGGACCGTCGCCGCCGCGATCTCGGCGAACTTCTCGACGTTGCCGGGGCCGTCGCAGTCCAGCATCGCGAGACACTCCTCCTGGGTCGGCAGGCCCGTCCCGCCGCCGTAGGTGGCGACGATGAGCGACGGGATGGTGACGGAGACGTGGAGGGAGTTGTCGTCGAGCAGCGTCGTGTTCACCATCGCCGCGGAGGACTCGGCGACGTTGGCCTCGTCCTGCCCGCAGGCGATGAACAGGGAGGCGAGCCCGTTCGCGGGGTGGGCTCCGTTCGTGTTCGCGCCCGAGAAGAACGAGCCCAGCGTCGCCACCTGGCCGTGGTGGTGGATGGCGTCCGGCTCGACGCCCAGGTGGTGGAGCATCGTCTGCTCCGAGAGCGTCGTCTCGGCGGTGACGCGCTTGCCACGGGTCTGGAGGTCGTTGACCTTGGAGGCCTTCTTGTCCGTCGCGAAGTTGCCCTCCAGGTAGAAGTTCTCCACGTAGCCGGAGTACTCCGAGAGGATCCAGTTGCACGCCGCGAACGTGGCCTTGCCGACCATGTTCTGCCCGGCGGCGTCCCCGGTGGTGTAGTCGAACCGGAGGTGGACGTGGTTGTTCGTCATGTAGTCCTCGATGCGGACGAGCCGGGCGACCGACGAGGTGGCCTCGGCCTTCTCGCGGATGGTGTCCATGTGCTCGAACACCCAGTCGCGGAAGTCACGCGCGTTCCGTGCGTCCTCGAAGACGAACACCGGGGCGCGGTTCATGTTGTCGTCGACGACGGTCGTCTTCGCGCCGCCGCTGAGGTTGATGGCCTTCATCCCTCGGGAGTACGACGCGACCAGCGTCCCCTCCGTCGTGGCGAGCGGGACGGGGTACTCCCCGTCGGCGTGCTCGCCGTTGACCTGCATCGGGCCGGCGATGCCGAGCGGCGTCTGCGCGACGCCGACGAAGTTCTCCACGTTCCCCTCGGTCACGTGCGGGTCGAACGAGTTCTCGGGGACGTGCTCCAGCGACACGCCGGTCTCCTCCTCGAGGTACTCGTGCCGGGCCGCGATGGCGTCCTCGGAGTAGTTGTCCTCGTCGTCACGCGGGATGCCACCGACCATCTCCTCGTCGCGGATGCTGTCGGTCACCTCCAGCGTGAGTTCGCCGAACGGGTCGGCGGTGAAGTCGATCTCGATCTGGTGTTCGCCCGTGCTCAGATCCACGCCCTCGACGACGATGACGACGGTCCGTCCGACGGGGAAGTTGATGGGTCGCTCCTCGTCGATCTCGTCCAGCGTGTACTCCGTCTCGTCGGCGGTCACGACGCGGACGTCCTCCAGGTCGATCTGCTGCCGGTTGACGACGATCCGGGAGACCCCCGTCACCTTCGCGTCCTGGAGTCTGTTCTTTATTTCAAACTCGGCCCCTCTGTCCGTGTCCTTCAGGCTCCCGTAGGTGTAGAGCCGTTGCAGGATGCGGTCCGGGATGTCCAGCGAGAGCCGACCCCCGGAGCCGACGAGGTTCGCGTAGATGCGCTTCAGCACGCCGCTGTCAGGTGTCGGAATGACCATGTAACGTCCTGCAATCCGAGGCGTCGGGATTAAACCTTGTGTCACCGACAACGATTCGCCCGTTCCCCGACGTTCTAGGGGTGTTTCCCGGACATTGACGGGAGTCTATCTTTTTCAAGTCGAGAATCCCGCCGTTCACGGTGGGAGTGAAGCCGACAACTCCTACACAACCAACCGTCGATGGCAGACCGGATATTCAACACCAATCTATAATATTAATTAGGATTGCCTACATAGGCTATGTATGGCGATTCAGGTCACTCGCACCTACGTTGGTTCCATCCAGAACCAGCAACAGGTCTCCGATGGCCTCGAATTGCTCGGAGATTCCGCCTCGAAAATCTGGAACGTCGCACGATGGACAGTCGACCGCATCTGGAACGCAACAGGCGAAATCCCGGACGAAGGGTCGCTCAAGTCGTACATGAAGAACTGCGAGTGCTGGAACGACCTGAACGCACAATCCAGTCAGAAAGTCATCGAAGAACTTTCCCACGCGTTCCAGTCATGGTTCGACCTGCGACACAAGGACGACGAGGCGAATCCGCCCGGCTACCGTAAACACGGCGATACTCGCCCGAAGAGTACGGTCACGTTCAAAACAGACGGGTTCAAACACGACCCCGAGAACAACCGCGTCCAGCTCTCGAAGGGGTCAAATCTCAAGGAGCATCGGTCGGATTTCCTACTCTGCGAGTACCAGACTCGCCCGGACGTTGACCTCTCGGAAGTCAATCGGGTACAGAACGTTCGAGCGGTCTGGAACGGTGACGAGTGGGAACTGCACTTCGTCTGCAAAGTCAGCCTCGAAACTACCGACTCGACAGGCGACGGTGTGGCAGGTATCGACCTTGGCATCACGAACATCGCCACGGTTGCCTTCCCCGACGAGTACGTGCTGTACCCCGGCAACTCGCTCAAACAGGACAAACACTACTTCAAGCGTGCGGAGTACGATACGGAAGGCGAGAACGGCCCATCAGAGAAGTCGATGTGGGCACGCAGGAAACTCGCAGAGCGTGAGACGCACTTTTATCACGTTCTCTCAGACGCCATCATCACCGAGTGTGTTGAGCGCGGGGTTGGCACACTCGCAGTAAGCTGGCCCGAAGACGTTCGTGACTCTGACTGGGGGAAAACAGGAAACAAGAAACTCCATACGTGGGCGTTCGACCGCATCTACCAGTACCTCGAATACAAAGGCGAAGAACGTGGTGTTGAGGTACTGAAAGAGAACGAGTGGAACACTTCGAAGACCTGCTCACGGTGTGGCGACGCCAGGAAGTCGAACCGAGTCGAGCGTGGGTTGTACGTCTGCTCGTCGTGTGAACTGGTAGCCAACGCAGATTGCAACGGGGCGGAGAATATGCGACGGAAGATAACTCCGAGTCCTCGCGGTGAGGATAGGAGTAACGGCTGTGTGGCACAGCCATCGGTACACTTGTTCGACCGCGAGAGCGGGACGTTTCGCACGAGAGAGCAGGTCGTATCGTAGACCAGCAAATATCCCACCTGCGGTATGGGAAGCCCCGCCGTCGTCGGGCGTAGCCCGACTGCTTGCGGGACGGAGTCCCGCTCCGTTCACCGCGGGGAGGATGTCACTACCGGTCCAGTCGGTCGCGGGCTGCCGCGACGGCCTCCCGGACTCGCTCGCGGACGGAGGGGTCGGCCCGTAGCTCCGCGGTCGCGGCGCGCCGCTCCAGCGTCCCCCGGACGAACGGCCGGACCGGGAACACACCGAGATGGAGGCGCTCGCTGTCGACGACGGCGAACGACTTGCGCTCGGTGAACAGCTCCCCCGTCTGCCGGGTGAGGTGGCACCCGCCGGCCAGCCGACGCCAGAGCGGCGCCAGGGCGCGCTGTGCGAACCGGCGCCATCCCGCCTCGGCGACGTGTTCGAGGTAGCGGAACTCCCCACCCGGTCGGAGGACCCGGGCCGCCTCGTCGAGTGCGGCGTCAGGGTCCGGAATGGTGCAGAACACCATCGATGCCACCACCACGTCGAACGAGTCCTCCGGGAACGGAAGCGACTCCGCCCGCGCGTCGCTCACCGTCACGTCGAGGTCCCGTTCGCGCGCAGCGGCCACCGCCTGCTCGCGCATGTGCGGGTCCGGTTCGAGCAGCGTCACCGTGGCCTCCCCCGACCGGATGGCGTCCTCGTAGTAGGGCAGCATCGCGCCGGTCCCGGCGCCGAGGTCGAGGACGTCCCCGGAGAGGTCCCGAGCGAGGTACTCGCGGTGTGGGGGGAACAGCTTCTCCTCGGAGGCCCGCATCACCGGGTCGTACAGCCGCGCGAACCAGGGATGGGACGGCTTCTCCGCCGCGTGGTCCTTCCCGCTCGCCGCAGGGGAGTGCTCTGCCGTGTCCGCCACCTCGCCGTCGTCGTCCCCCTCGTCGCTCGCGGTGACGGTTCCCATACCACACACCGGGTCCGCCTGTGGTATATCTCCCGGGGCTGCTGTCGGACGCCTGTCAGTCGTCCAGCCGGCGCTGCGGCACGGACCGCAAACGACAGGAGGGGCCCGCTCGCGGGACCGCGTATGACGGGGACTCCCGACAGCGTCCAGTCGCTGATCGACGACCTCCACGCCGAGGCCGAGCGCGACCGGCCGGCCGAGGAGACGCCCGAGGTGGGGATCGTGATGGGGTCGGACTCGGACCTGGACGCGATGTACGGCGCCTACGAGGCACTGACCGAACTCGGGTTCGCGGAGGTGACGGCCCGCGAGGACCCACCGGAGGCGCGCTACACCTTCGAGACGTACGTGGTGAGCGCCCATCGGACGCCCGAACTGATGTACGCCTACGCGGAGACGGCCGAGGCGCGAGGGTTGGATGTCGTCATCGCGGGGGCCGGCGGGAAGAGCGCCGACCTGCCGAACATGACCGCGAGTATCGCCTACCCGTTGCCCGTCATCGGCGTGCCGGTGCAGGAGAAGTCGGTGAGCAGCGTACTGGGGATGCCGACCGGGGCACCCATCGTCGCGGCCGACGCCGGCAAGTCGTTCAACGCGGCGCTGTCGGCGGTCCAGATGCTGGCCCGGGAACACGACGACCTGCGCGAGCGCCTCGTCGGCTACCACGAGTCGCTCCAGGCCGGCGTGGGTGAGGTCTCCCGGGACCTCAACGAGACCGGCACGGCGACGTTCCGGGCCGAGCGGGAGTGAGCCGGGCGTTCCCGCCTCGCGGTACCGGCTGAATCGCTGATTGGTGGCCTGAGGGCGTAATTCCGCCGAAGGCGACGTTATCAACTCTTATGTACGGGGCATCCATAGCCGCCAATGATAGTCGTGAGTAATCCATGGATCGCTATCGGGGCGCTGGCGGTTGTGGGGGTGGCGATACCCCTGACGATGATCGCCGTCTCCGCGCTTCTCCGTCCGAGCGTGCCCGAGCAAGGGAAACGCGCCGTCTACGAGTCCGGCGAGGTCCCGACGGGCGACACGCGTATCCGGTTCAACATCCAGTACTACATGGTGGCGCTGTTGTTCGTCGTCTTCGACATCGAGACCGTCCTCGTCTTCCCGTGGACGGTCATCTACCGGGATGCCGTCGCCCAGTTCGGGATGGGGCAGGTGCTGCTCCCCATGCTGCTGTTCATCGGCGTCCTGATCGTCGGACTCGCGTGGGCGTGGCGCAACGGTGCCGTCCGCTGGGTCACGACCCCGCGGGCCGAGACCGGCCAATCCGCTGATTAACTATGAGTTCCGACAACACAACACCGACGGAATCGACCCAGGATGCCCGGATGGGCGAGGGTGTCGACTCCCGCTTCAACTCGAAGCTCCGCGAGGCGTTCGGGTCCACCCCGTTCATCCTCACCAAGTTCGACAAGTTCATGAACTGGGTCCGGGGGTCCTCGATGTTCATGCTGCAGTTCGGGATCGCCTGCTGCAGCATCGAGATGATGCACACCTACGCGGTCAAGCACGACCTCGACCGCTTCGGCGCCGGCGTCCCGCGCGCCTCGCCGCGACAGGCGGACGTCATCATCGTCCCCGGGACGATCGTCTCGAAGTTCACCCCGCGCATGAAGCGGGTCTACGACCAGATGCCCGAGCCGAAGTTCGTCGTGGGGATGGGCTCGTGCACCATCAGCGGCGGCCCGTTCCAGGAGGGCTACAACGTCATCAAGGGTGCCGAGGAGGCCATCCCGGTGGACATCCACGTCCCGGGCTGCCCGCCCCGCCCCGAGGCGCTGGTCTACGGCGTCGCCAAACTGCAGGAGCGCATCGCCAATGGCGAGAGCGCCCCCGTCACCGTGAAGCCGTACGAACTCGAGCAGTTCGGCGACCTCGACCGGGACGAACTCGTACAGCACCTCGCCGACCGGATCGACGAGGACGACCTCGTCATGCGGTACAACTGGGCTGATTCGCCATGAGCCTCGAAGACCCGACCAGCCCCGAGGCGGACCCGGAGCCGGTGGGCGTCACCGAGGACGGCCTCGACTACGACGCGCTGGAGGACCTGCTGGGCGACCTCGCCATCGGCCGCGAGTCCCACATCAACGCCGAGGCGTTCGTGGTCCGGCCGGGCGACGTCGAGGAGGCACTCGTCACCCTCCGCGACGAGGCCGGCTTCGACCACTGTTCCTGCCTGACGGCCCAGGAGTACGAGGACCGCTTCGAGTCCATCTACCACCTCCGGAAGTACGACGAGCCGACCCAGGAGGTCGGTGTCGTGGTGCCCGCCGCACGCGAGAACCCTGTCAGCCAGTCCGCCAACGGCGCCTTCCGAACCGCCGACTGGCACGAGCGTGAAGCCTACGACCTCGTCGGCGTCGAGTACGAGGACCACCCGGACCTCCGCCGCATCCTGCTGCCCGAGACCTGGCAGGGCCATCCGCTCCGCCAGGACTACGACCAGGAGCAGCCCCAGGTCGTCCCGCTGCGCGAGCACGCCAACCCGCTCAAGGACGACCACCGCGGCATCGACAACTCGGACACGATGTTCCTCAACATCGGCCCGCACCACCCCGCCACGCACGGCGTCCTCCACCTGAAGGCCGTGCTCGACGGTGAGGTGGTGGCAGACGTGGACCCGGACATCGGCTATCTCCACCGCTGCGAGGAGCAGCTGTGCCAGCAGGGGAACTACCGGCACCAGATCATGCCGTACCCCGACCGCTGGGACTACATCTCGGCCGGCATCCTCAACGAGTGGTGTTACGCCCGGGCGGCCGAGGACCTCGCCGACCTCGAGGTCCCGGAGTACGCGCAGGTCCTCCGCACGATGAGTGCGGAGATGTGCCGCATCGCGGCCCACATGCTCGCCGCCGGGACGTTCGCGCTGGACGTCTACGGCGACTTCACGGCCATCTTCATGTACGCGATGCAGGACCGCGAGAAAATGATGAACCTGCTGGAGGACCTGACGGGCCAGCGCCTGATGTTCAACTACCTCCGGCTGGGCGGGGTCGCCTGGGACCTCCCGGAGCCCCGCGAGGAGTTCTTCGAGAAGACCCGCGACCTGCTCGACGACCTGCCCGAGCGCCTCGAGGAGTACCACAACCTCATCACCTCGAACGAGATCTTCCAGATGCGGTGTATCGACACCGGCGTCCTCGAGCCGGAGGCGGCGAAGTCCTACGGCGCGACCGGGCCGGTCGCCCGGGGCTCGGGCATCGACTACGACCTCCGGCGCGACGACCCGTACGGCTACTACCCGGAACTCGACTGGGACGTGATCACGGAGGACGGCTGCGACAACTACGCACGCGTCCTCGTGCGGCTCCAGGAGGTCGAGGAGTCCGCGAAGATCATCAAGCAGTGCGTCGACCTGCTCGAGGACTGGCCCGAGGAGGAGCGCACCATCCAGTCCAACGTCCCGCGGACCCTCAAGCCCGAGCCGGACACGGAGATCTACCGGACGGTCGAGGCCGCGAAGGGCGAACTCGGCATCTACATCCGCAGTGACGGGACCAGCAAGCCCGCCCGGTTCAAGATCCGGTCGCCCTGCTTCTCGAACCTGCAGACGCTGCCGGAGATGAGCGAGGGCGAGTACATCCCCGACCTCATCGCGTCGCTGGGCTCGCTGGACATCGTCCTCGGGGAGGTGGACCGGTGAGCGCCTCGCTGCCCACGGTCACACTCCAGAGCGGGACTCCCCTCCCGGACAGCATCCGCAGCCTGCTCGGCCTCCCGGACGGACCGGTGTTCGAGTTCATCGCCGCCGTCATCGCGTCGTCGGTCATCGCGGCGGCGCTGCTCGGCCTCGTGGCCGTTTCCGGTATCTGGGGCAAGCGGAAGATCACGGCCGCGTTCACCGACCGCATCGCCGTCAACCGGCACGGCCCGTTCGGTCTGCTCATCATCGTGGCCGACGCCGTCCGGCTGCTGTCGAAGGAGCTCATCGTCCCGGACGGCGTCGATCGCCCGGCCTGGGACATCGCGCCCATCGTCATGGCCGGTTCGGCGCTGCTCGGCTTCGCGGTCATCCCGATGGGGAACGGCCTGCAGATCGCCGACCCCGAGGTCGGCCTCGCCTACGTGTTCGCGGTCGCCTCCATCGCCAGCGTCGGGCTGGTGATGGCCGGGTACTCGTCGAACAACAAGTACTCGCTGCTGGGCGGGCTCCGTGCGGTCGCGCAGAACCTCGCCTACGAGATCCCGCTCATCATCACGGCTGCGTCGGTGGTCATCTTCGCCGGCACGCTCCGGATGAGCGGCATCGTCGGGGCGCAGGCCGAGACGCTCGTCTCCGTCGCCGGCATCGGCATCCCCTCCTGGTACGCCTTCGTCAACCCGTTCGCGTTCGTGCTGTTCATGGCCGCGAACCTGGCGGAGGTCGGCCGGAACCCGTTCGACATCCCGGAGGCGCCGACGGAGATCGTCGCCGGGTGGCAGACGGAGTACTCCTCCGTGTACTTCGTGCTCTGCTACCTCTCGGAGTTCATCCACATCTTCCTCGGCGGCGCCATCATCGCCACCGTCTTCCTCGGCGGCCCGGCCGGCCCGGTGCTCCCGGGCGTGGTCTGGTTCGTCATCAAGATGGTGGCGGTCTACCTGTTCACCCAGTGGGCCCGGTCGGCGGTGCCCCGGGTGCGGATCGACCAGCTGATCGAGATCGGCTGGAAGGGCATGCTGGTCCTGTCGTTCGCTAACCTCGTCCTCACGGCCGTCATCGTGGGACTCACCGTCTAAGAACAATGATCGGCGTCCTCAAATCCATGGCCACGACGATGAAGCACGCGCTCGACGGGGAGACGTTCACCGTCGAGTACCCCGAAGAGACACCCGAGGTGTCGCCGCGCTTCCGCGGCGTCCACAAGTTCTCGCAGGAGCGGTGCATCTGGTGCCGCCAGTGCGAGAACGTCTGTCCGAACGACACCATCCAGATCGTCACGGACGAGCAGCGCAACGGCGAGCAGTACAACCTCCACATCGGGCAGTGCATCTACTGCCGGCTCTGCGAGGAGGTCTGCCCCGTCGACGCCATCCTGCTCACCCAGAACTTCGAGTTCACGGGCGACACCAAGGACGACCTCGCCTACTCGATGGAGGAGCTGAAGAACGTCCCCTGGTACAAGGACATCGACCCGCTCGCCTCGCGCGAACCGGACCGCGGCGGCTGGATCGGCGAAGGCGAGGGTGAAGTGGACTACCAATAGAGCCGAGCTTTTTTGACGCCTCGGGGTTCCTCGCGCTCGCCGGAGGCGAGCGCTGCGGTACCCACTCGGCGCAAAAAACGTCCAGAAAAATGCCGGCCTCCGTTCGCTCCGCTCACTCCGGCCGGTGAAACCGCGCCTGCGGCGCGGTACGCAGTACCACCACGGAGCCGGGGCGCAGCACTCTCCACTTGCGGCCCTGTTTTCTAATGAATTCTGCATATATTGCTAATATACCGAACACACGTAGGATATCTGCGCAGGATGAGGGAGTGGGTGGACTCTTTGGCGGGCACGTGTGTTCGACGGGTGGCCGGGTGGTACCAGCACCGATGCGGTGGGGAGAATAGCGCGTCCGACCCCGGTGAGACACCCTTCGAACGCGCCTGGGCGTCGTCGCCACTCTCGGGCGTGAGTTCCGAGCCGCTGGTCATCGATGGGGAATCGTGTTTCGAACCCGACAATGCACCAGCGTTCCGTGGCGATCGACTGGCGACGCTCAATGGCGCACCCTGGCGGCCGATATCTTTTGTACGAGAACGACGAACCTGGCCATATGCCCGTCGTGAAAACGGACGACGTACTCGGTGGTGATCCCCGGCTGGAGGGCCGCCGGGTTTCCGTGTTGCACGTCGCGGAACTCGTCCGCACCGGATACTCCCCGGCGTACGTAGCAGACCAGTTTGCCCTCTCGCTTGCGGAGGTCCACGAGGCGATGGCGTACTACTACGACAACCCCGACGAGATGGACGCGTTACGGGAGCGGGACGCGGAAGTGGAGGAGGAACTCCGCGACCGGTCGAACGCGCCGACGAAACCCGCCTGAACGGGCCGGCTTCGGTTCCTCGCCGACGAGCACGTCCCGAGCGTCTTCGTCTCGTCGCTTCGCTCGAACGGCTTCGAGGTGGCAACAGCACAGGAGATGTACGGACAAGGGGCGGCGGATGAGGACATCATGGCGGACTGCGCCGACAGCGGGTACGTCGCCCTGACGCACGACCGGGACTTCGTTCGACTGGCAGACGAGCGAGACCACGCCGGGGTACTGGTCTACGACAGTCCGCTGGTTCTCATCGAGGACCCGCTGGCGGCAACCGAGGCCGTTGTCAGGATCGACGACTACTACGACCACGATGAGTTCGAAGGAGTCGTCGAGCGGCTCGACGGGTGGTATTGGCCTGCTGCGAGACGTGCTGCTGCGGGATTCGCCGGACGAGCATTCGGTGAGGGAGGCGGCCGTCGGGTCTCAGGCCCGCTCGAACACCAGCACGTAGCTGTGGTCGTAGCCGTAACCGTACACGCCGTCTCCGGCATCGTCACCGTTCTCCCACGAGACGACCTGCTCGCCGGCGAACCGGAAGTCCGGCAGGTCACGCAGCGTCCGAGCGAGGTCCCACGCGAAGGTCGTCGTCCGGCCGTCGTGTTTCAAATTCGCCACCTCGACGACGAATGTGCCGTCGCGGTGAACCCGCGAGCCGAGGCTCGCGAACACGTCCCGGAGGTCGCACAGGTACGTCTCGTAGTCGCTCTCGCCCTCGTAGTTCCGCAGGGGGTTCCGGGTGTCGGACTCGTGCATGTACGGCGGCGAGGTCAGAACACAGTCCAGCGTCGGAATCCGGTCGGGGATGTCGGCGGCCGTCCCGTGATGGAGCCGGGCGGGGTTCGCGAGGCGGTCGTGGGCGTAGGCCGCACGGTCGGAGTCGTACTCGATGCCCCAGGCCTTACGGTCGAGTCGCTCCGCGACCGTGAGTGTGGTCCCGAAGCCGGCGAAGGGGTCGAGTATCCGGTCGCCGTGCTCGGTGTACTCGGTGACGAGCCGCCGGACGAGCGCCGGCGGCATCCGGTCGCCGCCGTCGAACGACTCGGGAAGGGGGGTCAGATGGTCGTACGCCAAGTGGAGGGTCGTTCGCACGCGTAACCGGTGGCGGCGCCGCCGGCATGATTCCACCGGCGGCCGGCCTGCGGGTGCCGGGATGGCGGTTCCGTGGAGGCGGAGAATCTAGCGGGTTCCCGGTTCGTCGGAGGTATCATTACCGCTTCGCCGACTCCTAGTTATTAGTCCTCCGGATGCGTCGGGAACCCCGCATGCAGATACCCGACCTGACGACAGCGGTCGTACCGCTCCAGTCACAGGCCGACGCGCTCGCGGCGGTACAGGGTGATACACTGTTGAGTTCCTCGCTGTGGGCCAACATCGCCCTGGCGGGAATCTCCATCCTGGTGTTCCTGTACATGGGCCGGACCGTCACGTCCACGCGGGCGAAGGTCATCTGGGGGGCGACACTGATGATCCCACTGGTGTCGATCTCCAGCTATCTGGGGCTGGCCTCGGGGCTGACGATGGGGTTCACCGAGATGCCCCCCGGCCACGCCCTCGGGGGCCAGGAGGTCCTCAGCCAGTGGGGTCGCTACCTGACGTGGGCGCTGTCCACGCCGATGATACTGCTCGCGCTCGGCCATCTGGCCGACGTCGACCGCGGGAGCCTGTTCGCCGTCATCGCCGCCGACGTGGCGATGTGCGTGACCGGGCTCGCGGCGGCACTCGTCACCTCGGACGTGCTCTACCGCTGGGCGTTCTACGCCATCAGCTGTGCGTTCTTCGCGGTCGTGCTGTACGCGCTGCTGGTCGAGTGGCCCGCGTCGGCCGCCGCCGCGGGGACGGATGAGATATTCGGCACGCTTCGCGCGCTGACGGTGGTGCTGTGGCTCGGCTACCCACTCGTCTGGGCGCTCGGCGTCGAGGGGCTGGCGGTGGTCCAGTCGGTCGGGGTCACCTCCTGGGCGTACTCGGCGCTCGACATCTTCGCGAAGTACGTCTTCTCGTTCCTGCTGCTGCGCTGGGTAGCAGCCAACGAGTCGACCGTCGCCGGCGCGTCCGTGGCCACCGGTGGCGCCACGCCGGCCGACGACTGATACGGATCACGCCAAGTCATCTCCACGTCGACCGTCCGCACTCGGGCGGTCGTCGCGGTGAACAGTTAGCGTAATCCGTATGAGTGGCCCCCGGCGGCCCCCGGGGCTCCGGGGCGCTGTGAGGTGAACACGGACACATGCGCCCGCGGATGGCAAGTTTCAAAGCCGTTCTGGGTAAGGGATGCACAATGGCACTAGCAGAGACACTGGCGTTCGCGCTGTTCGCCCTCGTGACGGTGGGGAGCGCGCTGGGCGTCGTGTTGGTCCGCGACATCTGGCACGCGGCGCTCCTCCTCGGGGTGGCGCTCGTCAGCGTGGCGGTCCACTTCGTCATGCTGCGCGCCGAGTTCCTCGCGGCGATGCAGATTCTGGTGTACGTCGGTGGGGTCCTCGTCCTCATCACGTTCGCCGTGATGCTGGTCCGCGAGCAAGGGGCCGAGGCAGAGGTGGTCTCCCAATGACCACCCGCCCGCGGCTCAGGAAGAGCTCCTCACAGGTCATCGGGGTCCTGGCATTGGCGCTGTTCGGTGTCCTCGCGGCGGTGTTCCTGACCGCCTCGTTCGGGGACGCTGCCGGGTTCCCCGCCGACGGCTCCATCACCGCTGCCATCGGCTACGCGATGTTCAACCTCGACGCCGGGGCCTTCCCCTCGGAGGGCTTCCTGGTCTCGTTCATCGTCATCGCGGTGGTGCTGGACGCGGCGCTCGACGTCGCCGTCATGCTCGGCCTCCGCGAGGAGGAGGAGGACACCATGGCGAGTGACGGACGCGGGACCAGGGGTGATCGGTGATGGCGGTCCCGGTCCAGTACTACCTGGTACTGTCGGCTGCGGTGTTCTGTATCGGCCTGTTCGGCATCCTGACGCGTCGGAACGCACTGATGTTCCTGATGAGCGTCGAACTGATGCTGAACGCAGCGAACATCAACTTCGTCGCGTTCTCGTTCCAGCACGGGAACCTCACGGGACAGGTGTTCAGCCTGTTCACGATGGCCCTGGCGGCCGCCGAGGTCGCCGTCGGCATCGGCATCATCCTCGTCCTCTACCGCAACTTCGCGGACGTGGACGTGACGAAGGCGACGACTCTGAGGTGGTAAGATGGCTGCAGAATCAGGAGTGTTCACCTTCGCACCGGCGATCGCGGTCCTGCCGTTCGTATCGTTCCTGGTCGCGCTGTTCGCCGGGAAGTACATGCCGAAGAAGGGCGCCGTCGCGGGCATCGCCGCGACCGCGGGCTCCCTGCTGCTCTCGCTGGTCATGCTCGCACAGGTCGCGAGCGGCCACGCCCACCACATGGAGCTGTACACGTGGGTCGGCGGCGAGGGCGTCCCGTTCGAACTGACGTTCGGCATCCTACTCGACCAGCTCTCGACGCTGATGCTGGTCATCGTCTCGACCATCGCGTTCCTGGTCCACGTCTTCTCGCTGGGCTACATGAACGACGAGGGCGAGACCGGACTGCCGCGCTACTACGCCGAGCTCGGCCTGTTCTCGGCGAGCATGCTCGCCTTCGTCTTCTCGGACAACGTCCTGATGGCGTTCATGTTCTTCGAGCTGGTGGGCCTGTGCTCGTACCTGCTCATCGGGTTCTGGTTCCGCCGGCCCGGGCCGGCGAGCGCAGCGAAGAAGGCATTCCTGGTCACCCGCTTCGGTGACTACTTCTTCCTCATCGGCGTCGTCGGCATCTTCGCCACCTTCGGCACGGGGACGTTCGGCGGCCCCGGCGTCGAGGAGTCGTTCCCCGAACTCGCGGAGGCCGCCATCGCCGGCGGCGCGAGCGTGAACACCTTCTTCGGCCTCTCGCCCCGGGCCTGGTTCGGCGTCCTCGGTCTGCTCGTGCTGGGCGGCGTGATGGGCAAGTCCGCCCAGTTCCCGTTCCACACGTGGCTCCCCGACGCGATGGAGGGCCCGACGCCCGTCTCCGCGCTCATCCACGCCGCGACGATGGTCGCCGCGGGCGTCTACCTCGTCGCGCGGATGTACGGCTTCTACGCCCTGCTCCCGACCGTCCTCGCGGTCATCGCCTTCGTCGGCGGCTTCACGGCGCTGTTCGCCGCGACGATG
Organism: Halobacteriales archaeon QS_4_70_19; assembly: GCA_003020985.1. GTDB lineage: Archaea > Halobacteriota > Halobacteria > Halobacteriales > Haloarculaceae > Haloglomus. Next base: position 29,387 of record PXRM01000012.1, read on the forward strand.
GGCGTCGTCAAGGACGAAATCAAGCAGGTGCTCGCGTACTCCACCATCTCCCAGTACGGCTACATCATGCTCGCGCTGGGCGGTGGTGGCTACGTCGCGGGCGTCTTCCACCTGACCACCCACGCCGTGTTCAAAGCGCTCCTGTTCCTCGGCGCCGGGTCGGTCATCATCGCGATGCACCACAACGAGAACATGTGGGACATGGGTGGCCTGAAAGACCGGATGCCGGTGACCTACTACGCGTTCCTCTCCGGGTCGCTGGCGCTTGCCGGCATCGTCCCCTTCTCGGGCTTCTGGTCGAAGGACGAGGTCCTCTACGAGACGCTGGTCCACGGCCTCGGCGGGAGCCCGCTCCTGCTGGCCGCGTACGCGATGGGCCTGCTGGCCGTCTTCTTCACGGGCTTCTACACCTTCCGGATGGTGCTGCTGACGTTCCACGGCGAGCCCCGGACGGACCTCGCCGAGGACCCCGAGCCCGTGCGCTGGAACGTGAAGATTCCGCTGGCCATCCTCGGTGTGCTGGCCGCGGTCATCGGCGTCATCAATCTCGTCCCCGTTCACGCGCTGGAGAGCAGCGTGCCGGAGTTCCTCCACGACTGGCTCTACCACGGCCCGGAGGGGCTCAACGGCGAGCACTACCACGAACTCATCACGTCCCCGGAGTTCGCCGGCTACTCGGCCGGCGCCATCCCGGGGCTCGGTGAGCTGGGGACCCTGTTCGCCTCCGCCGGCCTCTCGCTGGCGGTCGCGCTCGCCGGCTCCGCGGTCGCGCTCGCGCTCTACCGCGCCCCCGCGCCCGAGGAACACACTGCGAAACTCGGCTCCCTCAAGACCTTGCTCTACGAGAACTACTACCAGGACGAGTATCAGGTCTGGCTCGCACAGGACCTCACCGAGGAGACCGTCGCGAAGAACGCGAAGCGGTTCGACGACGGCGTCGTCGACGGCTTCGTCGACCGCGTCTCCGACGTGAGCCTCGTCTCCGGTCACTTCCTGCGGCGCGTCCAGACGGGCATCGTCTCCAACTACGCGGCCCTCATCACCCTCGGTCTCGTGGTGCTGCTGGTCGCCTTTGGCATCGTCGGCGGCTGGTTCGGAGGTGTCTTCGCATGATGATCGAGGCCCTCGTCGGGCTCTGCCTCGTCGGTGCGCTCGTGGTGTTCTTCGCCCCCGACGAGTACGCCGGGAAGCTGGCCTTCGGCTGGTCGCTCCTGCCGCTCGCGCTGTCGGCGCTGATGTACCTCAACTTCGACGGGCGCGGGAACGCCCTCCTGGGCGGCTCGCTGGCCTTCGAGGAGCAGTTCACCTGGATCGCGCTCGGCCCGTACGAGCTGACGTGGTTCATGGGTCTGGACGGCATCAGCATGCCGCTGGTCGTGCTGTCGACGCTCCTGACCACGCTCGCCATCCTGTCGGCGTGGACGCCGATCGACGAGCGCCGGAACCAGTTCTACGGGCTGGTGCTGTTCCTGGAGGGCAGCCTCATCGGCGTCTTCGGCGCGCTTGACTTCTTCGTCTGGTTCGTCTTCTGGGAGGCCGTCCTCATCCCGATGTACTTCCTCGTGGGCATCTGGGGCGGCGCCCGGCGGAAGTACGCCGCCATCAAGTTCTTCGTCTACACGAACATCGCCAGCCTGGTCCTGTTCATCGGGTTCTTCGGGCTGGTGTTCGGGCTGGGCGACAGCATCTCCTCGCTCGCGCTGCCGGAGATCGCGACCGCGCTCCGGGCGGGCGAGCTGGGTCCGCTCGCCGGGGGCCTCATCGTCCCCGAGCAACTGCGGCTGCTCGCGTTCGTCGCGATGTTCATCGGCTTCGGCGTGAAGGTGCCCATCGTCCCGTTCCACACGTGGCTCCCGGACGCCCACGTCGAGGCCCCCACGCCCATCTCGGTGCTGCTGGCGGGCGTCCTCCTGAAGATGGGGACGTACGCCCTGCTCCGGTTCAACTTCACGATGCTGCCCGAGACCGCCCGCTCGCTGGCGGTCCCCATCGCCGCGGTCGCGGTCATCAGTGTCATCTACGGCGCGCTGCTCGCGCTCGGGCAGTCCGACCTGAAGCGCATCGTCGCGTACTCGTCGGTCTCCTCGATGGGCTACGTCATCCTCGGCCTCGTCGCGTACACGTCGTACGGCATCGGCGGCGCGACGTTCCAGATGGTGAGCCACGGGCTGATCTCCGGGCTGATGTTCGCCTGCGTCGGCGTCATCTACAACGTGACACACACACGTGAGGTCGGCGACATGGCCGGGCTCGCGGACGAGATGCCGCTCACCGTCGGCGCGCTCGTCGCCGGCGCGTTCGCCTACGCCGGCCTGCCGCTGATGGCCGGGTTCGCCGCGGAGTTCTTCATCTTCGTCGGCGCGTTCCAGTCGACGGTCATCGCCGGCAACGGGATGGCCGTCATGACGGCGCTGGCGATGTTCGGCATCGTCATCGTGGCCGGCTATCTGCTGTGGGCGATGCAGCGCTCGCTGTTCGGGCCCTTCCGGTTTGACGGCGACTACGAGGTCACGCGGGCCGCGCGCCACGACATCGCGCCGCTGGTCGTCCTCATCGTCGTCATCATCGCGCTCGGGACGTTCCCGAACGACACGTTCTTCCGGATGATCACGGACGCGGTCGGGCCGCTGGTCGACGGTGCGACAGCCGAGGCGGCCCTCGGTACCGGAGGTGGTTCCCCATGATTCCGCTCCAACAGACCCCGACGCTCGCGCCCGACTGGCTGGCCCTGACGCCGGCCCTCCTGCTGGGCGTGTTCGCGCTGCTCCTGTTCGTCTTCGACAGCATCGACCCCGACGAGTCCAACGACGGGCTGCTCGCCGGGCTGGCGACGGTCGGCAGCGTCTCCGCGGCCGTCGTGGCCGGCGTGTTCCTGCTGCTCGGCATCGGTGCCGGCGACGGCGTCTCGCTGTACGGCGGCCAGCTGGTCGTCGACGGCATGGCGCTGTTCTTCATGCTCATCTTCACCAGCGTCGCGTCGCTGGTCTGTCTGGGGAGCATCGACTACCTGGAGGGTCACGACGACATCGCGGGCTACTACTCGCTGGTGCTGCTGGCGACGACCGGCATGGCGATGATGGCGGCGTCGAACTCGCTGGCCACCATCTTCGTCTCGCTGGAGCTGCTGTCGCTCCCCTCCTACGGGCTCGTCGCCTACCTCAAGAACAACAAGGGAAGCGTCGAGGCCGGGATGAAGTACTTCCTCGTCGGCGCGCTCTCCTCGGCGGTGTTCGCCTACGGCATCTCGCTGATCTACGGCGTCACCGGTAGCCTGCTCCTGTCGGAGGTCGCCGGCGCGCTGCAGGGCGGCGAGGTCCTCACCGACCTGGGCGGTATCTTCGGCGTCGGCGTCCTGATGGTCGCCGGCGGCTTCGCGTTCAAGACCGCCTCCGTCCCGTTCCACTTCTGGGCGCCGGAGGCGTACGAGGGCGCGCCCGCACCCGTCAGTGCGTTCCTCTCCTCGGCGTCGAAGGCGGCCGGCTTCGTCGTCGCCTTCCGCGTGTTCATCGTCGCGTTCCCCATCGAGAGCGTAGCGGGGACCATCGACTGGGTCCTCCTGTTCCAGGTGCTCGCGGTCGTCACGATGACGCTGGGGAACTTCGCCGCCGCGACCCAGGAGAACGTCAAGCGGATGCTGGCCTACTCCTCGGTCGGGCACGCGGGCTACGTCCTCATCGGCCTCGCGGCGCTCACGGGCCAGGGCAACGGCGAGATCGTCCTCGGCGCCGGCATGATCCACCTGCTCGTCTACGGCTTCATGAACACGGGGGCGTTCCTGTTCGTGGCGCTGGTCGAGTACTGGGGCGTCGGCCGCACCTTCGAGGACTACAACGGGCTCGCGACGAAGGCCCCGATCGCCTGCGTCGCGATGACCGTCTTCATGTTCTCGCTGGCGGGGCTCCCCATCGGCGGGGGCTTCCTCTCGAAGTACTACCTGCTGGCGGGCGCGGTCGGCGCGGGCGTCTGGTGGCTCGCGCTCGTCGCAGCCGTCAACAGTGCGCTGAGCCTGTTCTACTACTCGCGGGTCGTCAAGGCGATGTGGATCGAGGAGCCGAACGGGAACCTCGACCGCATCGACGTGCGGGGCTACCCGACGGGGCTCTACGCCGCGGTCGTCATCGCGGCCATCGCGACGGTCGTGCTGCTGCCGGCCATCGGCATCTTCTCCGGCGTCGCGTTCGAGGCGGCGAGCGCGGTGCTGCAGATCGCCCCCTGAGTCGGGGAGCGTCCCCGACCTCCCGTGGGGCGAACTTTTCCGTAACCGCGAACGTTACGCGGATATCCCCGGGGTTACCCCGTCAGCTGGAAGCTAACTGGGGAACGGAGCTTCGAACTACGGAACAGCTGCTCACGCCGCGTCCACGGGCCGGAACCGGACGTGGATGTCGCGGTCGGGCTGGAGGTTGATGGCCGAATCCAGTTTCATATCGGGGGCGTCGTGGGGGTCGAAGTCCTCGGGGTCGACGTGGTGGGGCCGAGCGAACTCGATGTCGTAGCTGGCACAGATCGCCGCGAGGACGGCCCTCGCTTCCACCGAGGCGATGGACTCCCCGAGGCAGGCGTGCCGGCCCTTCGAGAAGGGGAAGTACGCGAGTTCGTGACGGTCGGCCTCGGCCTCGGGGGTGAACCGGGAGGGGTCGAACTCGTCGGGGTCGTCCCAGAACTCCGGGTCGTGGTGCGTGACGTACGGGCTGAACAGGACGTGCGACCCCTCGGCCATCGGCTGGCCGCCGACCTCCACGTCCGCCTTCACCGTCCGACCGAACACCGGCAGCGGCGGGTAGAGGCGGATGGCCTCCTTCCACACGCGCTCCGTGTAGGGGAGGTCGTCGAGGAACGCCGTCCCGGGGGGTGTCCCGTCGGCTTCGTCCAGCGCGACCGAGCAGTAGGCCCCACTGAACGGGGCCAGCAGGTCCGTCCCGCGGGCCTCCTCGCGGATGCGCTGCTGGACCGCTGGACGGGCGGCCAGCAGGTAGAGCGACCAGGTCAGGCCGGCGGTGACGGTGGCGTGCCCGGCGATGAGGAGCCCTAGGACCTCCTGCCGGAGCGTCGCCGGGTCGAGCGCCTCGCCGTCGACGGGGTCCCCGCGGCAGAGCCAGGTCCCGAGGGCGTCGTCGTAGGCCCGCGGGGTCCGCCGGCGTCGCTCCACGATGGCCGTCGCGGCGCCCACGAGCTGCTCGACGTAGGCCTCGACCTGGCGCTCCTGCCGGCCCGTCAGCTCGACGGACGGGTCCGCACCGAGGGGCTGTTGAAGCCAGCCGGGCAGGTGCAGTTCGTCCGGGAGGTGCCGGGTGACGTGGCTGGTGACGAGATGGAGCTGTCGGCGTTTGAACAGGTCACGCAGGCCGTCGACCGCCTCGATGATCTCCGTCTCGTGGGCGCGGACGTCCGGGCCGAACAGCGATTCCCCGAGCAGTCGCAGGGTGAGTCGCTGCATCGCCGGCATCAGCCTGACGCCGTCGTAGCCGGGCGCGTACACCCGGACGGCGTCGGGGACCGTCCGGGGGTTGCCGGCGGTCGTGACCCCGTCCGGCCCCTCGAACTCGGCCATCGCCGCCAGCGTCGTTTCGACGATGTCGGGCACCGTCTCGGCGACGGTCCGCTCGGCGAACTCCGGGCTGAGGAGGCGCGTCCGCCGGGCCCACGACCCCTCGCCGCTGTCCTCGTGGAGGCTCACCACGCTGTTGCGGACGACGCGACCGAAGTCACGCGACCCGGGCACGTCCAGTGCCCCGAAGTTCCGGGGATGCGTCTGGAGGGCGTACCGGACGTCGTCCGGGTGCGTGACCAGGAAGACGTCGTCGTCCAGCGCCGGGTGGATCGGCGGGATCCGGACCGTGTGGCCGTACTGGTCCTGCAGGTAGCGCCCCACCACGAGCGGGTCCTCGCTGACCAGCCGCGGGACCAGTTCGACGATGGTCCCCAGTGACGGTCCTCCCGGCAGCAGCGAGGGGTCGATGTCTCTGATACCCATACCCGGCGACAATTATTGCCGCAAGGTAATATGTCTCGTGGCCAATGCGGACGTAGCGCACAGTCGGTGCGGGCGGACGGAACGGACCGGTAGCGTCGGCCGACGACCGTCACTCCCCTCAGTTCGTCGTCACGAACTCGCGGATGGCCTCCAGGCCGTCCCGCTGGTCGTCGGAGGGGTCGCCGACGATGTCGAACTCGGGGGCCGCACAGTCGACCCCCACGTACGCCTCACCCAGGCTCGGGTCGATGATCGTGAACGGGCACCCTCCGGCACGTCGTTCATCGTCGCCGCGTTGAACAACGTCGACTTGCCCGCCGAGGGCTTGCCGACCAGACCGATCCGGTAGCTCGTTATCGGGCGGGGGTGATGGGGGCGGATAGCCGTTTCCGTGCGACGCTGGCCTGCAACGTGAGGCCGTAACGTGGTTGAACGGTCGACAGGTTTGTTATGCGGTACCTCGACACGCACTACCATGAGCGTCACACGAGCGCCCTGTCCGAACTGCCAGCTCCCCTACTACACGGACCGGAACGATGCCTGTCCGTACTGCGGGACGACCGCCGGGGACGAGGCAGCTACGGACGAGAGCGCGGGAGCGGAGTCCTCCGAGATGGCGGCCGGGATGACGGGCTCCGGCAGCGCCGAAACCACACCCGCGGGGTCCGTTCGACGGTCCACGCCGCCGAGCCGTCCCCGGGAGACCTGCCAGGAGTGCGGGCTCCCGTACTACGCCGACGACGTCGACGGCTGTCCGTACTGCGACACGGCCGGGGTGGAGACGCCCGGGGCCACGGCCGACAGTGGCCCGACCGCGCACGGCAGCGGCGCGACCGAGCCGACGGCGTCGGCGGGCGCCGGGGGCTCCGAGAGTGACAGGAGTGCCGGGACCAGCAGCCGGTCCGGCGGCCTCGTCAGCCGCATCCTGGGCCTGCTGGGTCGCTGAAGCGTTTAGTCGGCGCCGGCCGTACGTGGCTCCGTGACCGAGGAGAGCACAGGAGCGGGTGGCGGGAGCGCCGCAGCCGACGAGAACCCGGACGCTCGCGTCTGCGTCGTCGCCACGCGCCCGAAGACGTTCGCGGAGTGCCGGAACGGTATCTATCCCGCACCGCGCTCGTACGAGCGCACCCGCCGTGCGTTCGACTACATGGCGTTCTACCGGACGGCGCCGACGTCCGCCGTGACCCACTACGCCCCCGTCACCGGTCGCGTCGAGGAGACGCGGGACGACGGTGACCACATGACGCCGGAGCGGTGGGCGACGCTGATCGAGCCGGTCTCCGACGAGCGGACCGTCGTCGTGTTCGAACTCGGCGACCTGGTGGCGCTCGACGACCCGGTGACGAACGACCGCAACGGCGTCCGCGGGGCCTGGTACTGCACGCTGGATGCCCTCGTCCGGGCGAGTGCGACAAGCGAGTTAGCGGAGCGTTCTGGAGAATAGGCCTCCGATTATCCGGATGCTCCACGCTACCGCGAGATAACACCGAGATTACCGCCTTCTCCCGGTGGCTCGCTACGCCAGCACCACGTCGAGGGTCGGCATCACCGCCAGGCCGACCATCAGCCCCATCGTCGCGACGTGTTCGGTCCCCCGGGAGTGGGGCGCGGGACGACCTCGTGGCTGATGACGAACGGCATCCCGCCCGCGGCCTACTCCTCGCGCAGCAGGGTGTCCGCGCCATGCTCGTCGAGGAGCCGCTCCAGTTCCTCGCGGGCCTCCTCGACGCGCGGCGTCGGTTCGGCGTAGGCGTCCGAGAACAGGTCCATCGGGTCGCCCTCGGCCGTCTCGGCGTCGTCGATGGCGTCGGCGACCGTCTCCCGGACCTCCGCGTCGATGGCGTCGTCCCGCTCGTCGTCCAGCCGGCCCGTCTCGCGGAGGTAGCGCTCCAGCCGGTCGAGCGGGTCCTTCTCGCGCCACGGCTCGACGTCGCTCTCGTCGCGGTAGGCGTCCGGGTCGTCGGCGGTCGTGTGCGCGCCGTAGCGATAGCAGATGGTCTCCACCAGCGTCGGCCGGGGGCGCCACTCGTCACGGCCTGGCCCGCGCGCGGTAGTCGCGGCCGCCTCCGTCACGGCGTACACCGCCAGCGGGTCCATCCCGTCGACGCGGACGCCGTCGATGCCGTACGCCGAGGCCTTCCCGGCGTAGGTCTCGCTGGCGGTCTGCTCGCTCGCCGGGGTCGAGATGGCCCAGCCGTTGTTGTGGCACATGAAGACGGCGGGGGCGTCGAAGACGCCCGCGAAGTTGACGCCCTCGTGGAAGTCCCCCTCCGAGGTGGCGCCGTCGCCGAAGTGGCACGCCACGACCTCGTCGCTGCCCGAGAGCATCGCCGCCCACGCGTAGCCCGTGGCGTGGGGGATGTGGCCGGCGATGGAGATGTTGAGCGGGAAGACGTCCACGTCGGCCAGCGCCGCGTTGCCGGATTCGTGGCCCATCCAGTAGCGGACGTAGCCGGGCGTGAACCCGCGCGACGCGACGGCGCCGTGCTCGCGGTACTGGTAGGAGATGGTGTCGCTGTCCCGGAGCGCGTGGGTGGAGCCGACCTGCGTGGCCTCCTGGCCCGCCGCCGGCGCGAACGTCCCCACGCGGCCCTGGCGCTGGAGACTCACCATCCGCTCGTCGAAATGCCTGACCAGGCGCATGTCCCGGTAGAGGCCGAGCAGCTCGTCGTCGCTGATAGCCGGCAGGAGCTCCGGCGCCACCACCTCGCCGTCCCGGTCGAGCACCTGTACGAGGTCGGTCGGCTCCCGGTCGAGGAGCGCGTCCACGCGGTCCCGGTCCATCTCAGGACCACCCGCCGCCGTCGTGGCGGTCCACACCGTTCGCCGCCGAGCACGCGCCTGGGACCTGCGGAGTCATTTGGTGGCGCCACTCCCGGCGACGGCATAACTCTGTGCCGTAACCGGGGCGAATCTTCAGGAGGCTCCGGCGGGAACGCCCGGCCGTGCCACACGACGTCGACGAGGCTCGTGGCTCGCGCTCGCCCGCGCCGGCCAACCCCGTCCGGTTCAACCTGCGGCGACTGGTAGGTGGAGTCCGTCTCCTCCTGACGGAGGCGTCGCCGTGGGGACTGATCCGGCAGCGACGTATCGGGGCCCTCGAGGCCGACCTCGTGGCCGAGGTGTCGAGCTGGCCCGCGGTCGAGACGGCCCCGCACCGCTACGGCGGGACGGAGTTCCTCGTCGACGGCCGCGAGATCGGCCACGTCCACGACTGGGGGCTCACGGACGTCCCGTTCGTCCGACCGCTGGGCGAGGCGGTCATCGGCTCGGGGGCGGCCGCCCGTCACCACGTCCTCCCGGACTCGGGCTGGGCGACGACCTTCCTGGAGACGCCGGCCGACCGGGACCGCGTCCGCGACCTCCTGCGGCTCTCCTGGTGCTGGCACGTCGCGCACTTCGCCCCCGACGGCGCGGCGCTCGACCGGGATGCGGCCCGCCGCGAGGTCGCGGCGCTCCCGCTGGACGACGGCGTCGAGCAGGCGTTCCTGTCAACGCTCGATTCCCGCTCTCGATAGCGGATCGGAGAGATATCCCCCCGGATCATCCGAACTGCCGGGGATCTCCGAGTAATCCCGGCTACTGATATGTTCTCTCCGACTCCCGGTCCCTACTCCGCCCCGGAGCGACCAGACTCAAGTGCCCCGGCGGTGATCTCCCAGTATGACCGAAGTCGTCGCAGACGAAGAACGCCCGGCCGACCGCGCCGACGCGGGCGAGCGGGTCCTCCACGTCGGTGCGGACCGGCCGATCCGCATCAGCACCGGGCACCGCATCCGCCACCACGAGGGGAAGTGCTCGCGCCCGCACGGGCACAACTACGACGTGACCGTCCGCGTGCAGGGGGAACTGACCGAGGAGGGCTGGGTCGTCGACAAGGGCGACGTGACCGGGATCATCGGCGAGTGGGACCACCGCTTCCTCCTCCAGCGCGGCGACCCGCTGGTGGAGGCGATGGAGGCGAGCGGCGACGGCGACGCGGTCGTCGTGCTGGACCACCCGCCGACGGCCGAGGTGATGGCGGTCGTCCTCGAACGGCGGATGCTGGAGCGGTTCCCCGACACCGTCTCCGACGTGGCCGTCGAGGTGGCCGAGACCCGGGAGCTCCGGGCCGGGTACTGACCGATGCCAGTCAACGCGACCGTCGACGGGGAGCGCGAAGTGCCCGAGGACATCGACGCGGCGGAGACACTCCCGGTCAACGAACTGTTCCACTCGCTGCAGGGTGAGGGGAAGCTCGCCGGCGTCCCGAGCACGTTCGTCCGCACCTCGGGGTGCAACCTCCGGTGCTGGTTCTGCGACTCCTACCACACCTCCTGGGAGCCGACCGGGGCGTGGCGCGACCTCGACGACGTCGTCGCCGCCGTCGAGGAGCGCCCCGGCGACCACGTCGTGCTCACGGGCGGGGAGCCGACCGTCCACGGGGCATCCGTGGACCTGCTGGACCGCCTCTCGGCACGGGGCTACCACACGACCGTCGAGACGAACGGGACCGTCTTCCGCGACGCGGCCATCGACCTGGCGTCGCTCTCCCCGAAGCTCGCCACCTCGACACCCTCGCCCGAGCGGCCGCCGGCCGGCGGTGACGCCAACATCGACGGCTGGGCCGACCGCCACGAGGAGCGCCGTCTCGACTACGACGCGATGTCGCGCTACGTCGAGGCCTACGACACGCAGCTGAAGTTCGTCGTGACCGGGCCGGACGACCTCCCGGAGGTCGAGCGGATCGTCGAGTGCCTCCGCGAGACGGCCGGCGTCCCCATCCCGGACGGGGACGTACTGCTGATGCCCGAGGGCACGACCCGGGAGGAACTGGAATCGACCCGTCGCGTCGTCGCGGACCTCGCGCTGGAGCACGGCTACCGCTACACGCCGCGCGTCCACGTCGACATCTGGAACGACGCCCCGGGCACCTGAGCCGAGCGTCCCACACACGACCACCACCGAGACACCATGAGCGACTCCGAGAACACGCCGACCGACGACAGCGGTACCGAGAGCCCGGACCACCCCACCGGCGCCCCCCAGGCGACCGACCGGCGCTACGACGAGGGCGACCCCGAGGAGCGTGCGGTCGTCCTCGTCTCCGGCGGCATGGACAGTGCTACGGCCGTCTACGAGGCCATCGACCGGGGGTACGAGCCGTACTTCCTCCACAGCTCCTACGGCCAGCGGACGGCCGACCGCGAGCACGAGTGCGCACGCACGCTGGCCGAGCAGGTCGGGGCCGAGTTCCTCCACGTCGAGACCGAGCACCTCTCGCGCATCGGCGCCTCCTCGCTCACCGACACGTCGATGGACATGGCCGACGCCGACCTCGAGGACGAGGACGTTCCGGACTCGTACGTCCCGTTCCGGAACGCGAACCTGCTGTCGATGGCCGTCTCCTGCGCCGAGGCGAACGACTGCACGGCCGTGTTCGTCGGCGCACACAGCGAGGACTTCTCCGGATACCCGGACTGCCGGCCGGAGTTCTTCGAGGCGTTCGAGCGCGTCGTCGACGTGGGGACGAAGCCGGAGACGGACATCTCCGTGGAGGCGCCGTTCGTGGAGTGGTCGAAGACCGACATCGCCGAGCGAGGGCTGGAGCTGGGCGTGCCCTACGAGCGGACGTGGTCCTGCTACCGCTCCGAGGCACCCGCGTGCGGGACCTGTGACGCGTGTGCCTACCGGCTGCAGGCGTTCCAGCGGCTGGGCGCCCGCGACCCCATCGACTACGCCGAACGCCCGGACTACAGCTGAACGCGCGACCCGCTCGGCAACCTTTTTGGTGGTGTCGGGCGCGCGTCAGTCCATGACTGGCGACCCCGGACGCGGGGGTGGGCGACGTGGGTGACACGTTCGCCTCCATCATGGAGAAGTTCGAGGACAGCCCCAGCCAGCAGGCCGTCGTCCGGCTCCTGTTGGAGCGCGGGTTCTCCGTCAACGACGAGGGGCGCGTCGTCTCGGGCGGCATCGAGATCCCCAACACCGGCATCGCCAGAGAGATCGGCGTCGACCGGCGCGTCGTCGACGCCACCACCGACGCCATCCTCGACGACCCCGAGCTCGAGCCCATCTTCCGCAACATCACGGCCATCCCGTCGCTGATGGACCTGGCGCCCGTCCTCGACCTGACCGTACTCACGGTGTCCGTCTCGGACCCGGAGGCTGCCGGCATCGCCGCCACCGTCACGGGCACCATCGCCGACCACGACATCTCCATCCGGCAGACCATCTCCGAGGACCCGGAGTTCACCGACGACCCCGTGCTGTACGTCATCACCGAGGGGGACCTCCCCGGCACGGTCATCAACGAGATTCGCGACCTGGAGTTCGTCCGCCGCATCGAACTGCAGTAGCGACTGCGGGGCGATCGCCCGTCTCTCAAACGTCTCTTTGACTCTCTACGGGGCTTATGCCGTCCGTGCCACCAGTCCCGCGTATGCGACGGCGAACCCTCCTGGCCGGCCTCGGCGCTGGCCTCACGACCGGCCTCGCCGGCTGTTTCTCGGACGGCGAGTCGAGCACGCCCGGGTCCCCGAGCGACACGCCGACGACCGACGACGGAACGCCCACGCCGACCGACGGGGAGACGCCCACGGACGGCGGGACGCCGGCCGGTCCCGTCTCCTGGACCGCGTCTGTCGACGGCGCCGCGGGTGACCCGGTCCACGCAGGTGCGACGCTCCGGTCCGTCGACGGGTCCGGCCCCGCACGGGACCGATGGTTGTTCGTCCCGACCGAAGCCGGCACCCTGTACGCTCTCGACCCGGCGACGGGCGACGAGCGATGGACGGCCGGCCTCGGGAAACCAGTCCGTGACGTGGTGGTGGCGCCGGACGCCGGCCTCGTGGTGGCCCACGCCGGGAAGCAGACCCTCGGCGACGACCATCTCGTCCGTGCGTTCGACGCGGCCGGGACCGAACAGTGGACCTTCCCCGGGAGCGCCGACGCCTCCCCCTGGGGACCGCTGGAACTCCTCGGCGCCGACGGTGAGCGCGTCTTCGTCGCGAGCCGCGACGACCAGCCCATGAGCAGCGGCGAGACGCTGTGGTCACTCGACGCGGCCAGTGGCGCGTCGACGTGGACGAGCGAGGTCGGCGATCCGCACAGCGCCGCGGTCACCGACGAGGCGGTCTTCGTCGCCAGCCGCCGGGCGGTCGACGCGTTCGCCCGGCCCGACGGCGACCGCCTGTGGCGCTTCTCCGAGGAGGGTGTCGAGTACCAGTTCGACACGCTCCGGGCCGACGGCCGGACGGCCTTCTTCGCCACGACCACCGGGACGACCGCCGGACGGACACGGGCCATCGCTCCCGACGGGAGCCACGCCTGGCAGCGCCCCCGCTTCACCACCTCGGTGACGCTCGCCGACGCGCTGTATCTCGGCGGCGGCCCCGTCACGGCCGTCGACCCCGCCAGCGGCGAGGACCGCTGGGAGACCCAGGGCGAGTCGTTCCTCGCCGGAGGCCCCGTCGCGGCCGGGGTCCTCTACGCTGGCGGCGACGGGTTCGCGGCCTACGACACCGCCAGCGGCGACGAACTCTGGACCTGGACTGCCGACGCCGACATCGTGACCGCACAGGCCGCCACGGAGGCGGCGGTCTACGGGGCTACCGGCGGCGGCAACGACAGCCCGAACGTCGTCTACGCCCGGAGCGCGGCCGACGGGAGCGAGCGGTGGACGTTCGAGGCCGACGGCGACCTCTCCGACCTGGTACTCGGGGAGCTGGTGTACGCCGGGAGCGCCGACGGCACCGTGTACGGGTTCGACCGCTGAGCGGTCGGGCGGGACCCTCGCCGCCAGCGGGTCGCACGGCTTTTGCATCGGCACGCCGTGGTCCGCCCGTGAGCGAGGACGAGCGCGACGGGGACGGTCCGAACGAGCGACCGGACGACCCCGACGCCTGCCGGACGCTCGCTGGCCGTGGGCGCGCCGAATTCACCGTCAGCGGCTCGGAGTTCGTCGGCCACGCCGCAGCCGCCACGACGGTCGACGCGGCCGAGACGTTCGTCGCCGAGGTCCGCGAGGCGTACCCGGACGCCACCCACAACGTCCCCGCCTACCGGGTCCGGGCCGACCCGTTCCGGGAGTACAGCAGCGACGACGGGGAGCCGTCCGGGTCGGCCGGGAAACCGGTACTGAACGTCCTACAGGGGCGCGACCTGGAGGACGCCGTCGTGGTGGTGACGCGCTACTACGGCGGGACGAACCTCGGCGTGGGCGGCCTCGTCCGGTCGTACTCGCGGGCCGCGAAGGCGGCCATCACCGACGCCGGCGAGCGATGGACGGTCCCCCACGAGCGCCTCGTCGCAACCGTCGAATACGACGACAGCGGCACCGTCAGGGGGGTGCTGGAGTCGGCCGGCGTCGCGTTCGACGCTGCGTACGAGGCGACAGTCCGGTTCGACGCCCGCGTGCCCGCCCGGGAGGCCGACGCGCTCCGGGACCGACTCCGCTCGGCGACGAGCGGACGGGTGGACCTGAACGACGACCGCGAGGACTGAGTGCCCGGTTAATCGATAATTAGTTCTATATGTCTGAAACTCGACAGAATCTGGTCGGAGATATCTGACAATCGAGAAATCAGATCATTTCGTCCCGAACGCCCGGTCGCCGGCATCGCCCAGTCCGGGGACGATGTAGCCGTCCTCGTCGAGGCGCTCGTCGACGGCGACGGTGAGGAGGTCGGCTTCCGGGACGGTCCCGGCGACGTGGACGAGGCCGTCCGGAGCCGCGACCGCGGAGAGGGAGAGCAGTTGTTCGGGCGACGCCTGGTCGGTCACCTCCTGGAGGACGGTCGCCATGGTCGACCCCGTCGCGAGCATTGGGTCCGCGACGATGACGGTGTCCTCGGACGTGAGCTCCGGGAGCTTCACGTAGTCGACGGAGATGGGGAAGTTCCCCTGCTCGTCCATGCCCGCGACTTCGTCGCGGCCGGCGCTGACGATTCCCTGGCGGGCCTGCGGGAACGCCTTCAGCAGCCCCTCGACGAACGGGGTCGCCGCCCGCAGCACGTTGACGATGACGACGTCCTCGAGTCCCTTCACGCGCTCCCCCGTCGTGTCGGCGAGCGGGGTCGTGATGGAGACGTACTCGGTGTCCATCATGCCGTCGATGATCTCGTAGCCGCAGATGCGTCCGAGCTTCACCAGCCCGTTCCGGAAGGCCACCTGCTCGGTGTCGGCCGACCGGAGGTCGCTCAGGGTGTGTTTCGCGAGCGCGTGGGTGATGACGTACGCGTCGTCGCGGTCCTCGATGGCCATGTGGCAACGGGGAATCCCCGAGGGCTTAATGGCCCGGGGTCAGGCGCGGGGCGGGAACTCCCGACCCGGGGACGGGCCTGCGCCCCGGCGGACGCGTCCGCGGCCCGGCCGACGCTCGTCCGACTACCGACAACACGTATTAGGCAGGCCGCGGAAGGAAGGACCGATGGAAGAGAGCGTCTCCGGGTTCAGCGAGCGCGGCACCTGGAGCGACATCGTGGAGCACGGCGAGCGGATCACCCGAGCGCTCCGCGACCTGACGGGCGACGAGGTCGACATCGACGAGTCGGCCCTGGAAGAGTGGGACGAGTGGCGGCCGAAACACGACGAGCGCCTCGACGAGGACGTCAACCGGAAGACCGCCGAGCAGGCGAGTGTCGGGGAGGGTGCCGGGGAGAAGGCCGGCAAGGACCCCGACGAGGACATCCAGCAGGCCGGCGAGGAACTCGCCGAGTCCTACGAGCGCCTGGACGACCCCGACGAGGCCGTCGGGAAGGCCGCCGACTCCGTCGGCTACATCGCCCGCGCGGCGGACTCGGCCGGTCGGAAGGCCATCCGGCGGGTCGAGGGCGCGGTCTACCGGAACGTGATGACCCGCATCGCGCCGTACTACTTCGACAACGAACTCGTCAGCGCCAACGTCTCGCGCGTGGGCCGGAGCGACGGCGCGGACTACGAACTCGAGGTCGACGTCAACGACGACGACCTGAAGATCCGCGTGTCGAACCAGCTCGCCGACTACGAGAGCGGCGTCGACCGCTGGCACGTCGACACCCCGAAGGAGACCGAGTCGGCCGTCGCCGCCGAGGGGGTCGAACCGCCCGCCGAGGGGACCGAGGGCCGCTCCCACCCGGACACGAACTGAGCGCCGCTGGCGGGACAGCGCTCTCTCTCCGTACCTCCGTAGCCGGAGACGTGGACGACGCCCTCCGCCTCCGCCTGGACCTCGGGCTGGTGCTGTTCGTCGGGACCACGCCCACCTGGGCGCGGAACGAGTCCGACTCCGACAAGTGAGTCGACCGACTGCCTCGGACCCCCAGCGCGACGGCCGTCCCGTAGATGGCTGCGGTCGCAGCCCCGTCCGCGACGAGCCCGAGGAGCGTCAGCCACAGCGCGAACTCCCGGTCGGCCTCCCGGGCCCCCGGGTCGCCGACCGTCCCGCGACCGCCCCCCCGACCCGTCGCCGCGGAAGTCGTAGCGCCCCTGCAGGGCGAGCGTCACGCGGAACGAGCGCCGCGCCTGCAGCCCCCCTCGATGCCGATCGAGAGCGGGACGAACAGGCCCAGCAGGGGGACCGTCGGGAGGCCAGTGACGAGCACGAACGTCGCCGTACCCACCGGCGCCGAGGAACGAGAGGGGCCGAACGGACTTCAGTCACCGAGTGGCGCGCGTGTCACTGACAGGTGCTGGCACGGTGGGGCGGTCCGGTCCCGGCTCCTGCCCGAGTGCTGTCCGGGACCGCAACACCTTCCGCACGGGCGCCGCGAGCGGGGGTATGGTACTGCCCTCGGGGTTCGCACTCCCGCCGCTCCCCTTCCTCCTCGTGCTGGTCGCGGCCGTCGGAGTCGCCGCGGCGGCTCTCTACCGGACCCGGCCCCGCGTCACGTCGCGGGTCGTCGTCGCCCTCGCGCCGTGGATGGTCGTCGGCGCGTCGCTGTACGCCCTCTATCAGGTCGACGCCGTGCCGGACGTCGTCAGGCCGCTCGTCGGCGCGCCGGCGGTCTACCTCGCCACGTTCTCGTTCGCGGGGCTGGTGTGGGCCGCCGCGAGCCCGTTCCCGGCGGACCGGTGGTCTCTGCCGTCGACGCCGGGCGTGCTGGTGCTCACGGGAGCCGTCACCGCCGGTGGGGTCGTCGGCGGCGCCCTCCGCATCGGACTGGACCGGGGCGGCCTCCTCCTGGGTCCACCGCTCGCGGCGCTCGCCGTCTCGCTCGTGCTCGCGACGGCCGTCTGGATCATCGCTCGCTCGTACAGTACAGACGCGGCCGCCGCCGCGGGCGCCGGCTGGCTGGTCCTGCTGGGACACACGCTGGACGGCATCTCGACCGCCGTCGGCACCACGCTGGGGTTCGCGGAGCAGACGCCCCTCTCGCGGGTGCTCATCGAGGTCGGTGGCGAACTGGTGACGCTCCCGTTCCTCGGCCCCGCCTGGCTGTTCGTCCTGGTCAAGGTGGCGCTCGCGGCCGCGATCGTCGTCTACATCGGCGAGTACGCCGCCGCAGACCCCCAGCGGGGCTTCCTCCTGCTCGGTGGAGTCGCCGCCGTGGGGCTCGGCCCGGGCGCGCACAACCTGGTCCTGTTCGCCATCGCCTGACTCCTGCGTTCCCGCGTCCCGGCACTCCGACGGGTACTAATCGGAGCGACGCCGACGGGCGGACGTGCCACCCGAGTCGACCGGGAGCGGCCCCGACCCCGTGGCGGCCTTCGCCGAGCGGACGCCGCCGCTGCTGGCGCTCGTGGTCGCGGTCGCGGCGGTCTCGACGAGCGCGGTCCTCGTCCGCTGGGCGGCCGCCCCCTCGGCCGTGACGGCGTTCTACCGGGTGCTGTTCACGACGCTACTGCTCGTCCCGCTGGTGGGGACCCGCTACGGGGGCGCGTTCCGCCGACTCGCCCCCCGCGACGGGTTCGTCGCGGCGGTCTCCGGCATCGCGCTGGCGGTCCACTTCGCCGCCTGGTTCGAGTCGCTCCGCTGGACCTCCGTCGCCGCCTCCGTGACGCTCGTGCAGGCCCAGCCCGCCTTCGTCGCCGTGGGCGCGTGGCTCGCGCTCGACGAGCGCGTCGACCGCCTGACCGCGCTGGGTGTGGTCGTCGCGCTGGCGGGGATGGCGCTCCTCTCGGCGGGCGAGTTGCTCTCCGGCGCCGCGGTGGCGGGTGACCGGCCGCTGTACGGCAACGCGCTGGCAGTGCTCGGAGCGGCCGCCGCCGCGGCGTACGTGCTGGTCGGCCGGACGCTCCGCCAGCGCGTCCCGCTGCTCCCGTACGTGACCGTGGTGTACGCGGCCTGCGCGATGGCGCTGCTCGTCTTCGTGGTCGGGGGCGCGCTCGGTGGGGTGGAGGGATCCCTGCTCCGCCCGGGGAGCGGGGCGGTGGGTGCAGTCGCCGACACGCTGTTCGACCACCCGCGGGCCGACTGGCTCCTGTTCCTCGCGATGGCGGTCGGTCCGGGGCTGCTGGGCCACACCGTCGTCAACTGGGCGCTGGCCCACGTCGAGTCGTCCGTGGTCAGCGTCTCGCTGCTGGGGGAGCCGGTCGGCGCGACGCTGCTGGGGGTCGTCCTCCTCGGGGAGGTAGTCGGGCCCGTCACCGTCGTGGGGGGTGCCGTCGTCCTCGCGGGCGTGGCGGTCACCGCCCGGGCCCGGGACACCCCGGAGTCGTCCGGCGGCGAGCCCGCGGGCCCGCACGGCGACGAACCGCCCGAGACCGTGGAGTGAGCCCCGGCCGGTCGTTCCCGACTACCGCGACGCCTCGTGGGCCTCCCGGACCGCGGCCGTCGCCGTCTCTCGGTCCGGGAACCGTGCGAGGTGGCTTCCGCAGTCGCAGTCCGAGGCACCGAATCCGTCGACCGGCCCGGCGGAGAGCCGTCGCGCGACCGCACACTCGATGTCGGCACCCGCCGAGCGGACCACCTCCCGGAGCCGTGCTGCCGGGTGGCCGAGCAGGTAGTCGACGTGCCAGTGGCGGACCTCGCGCTCGCCGGCCGCCAGTTCGCGGTGGCGGGCGACGCGGGCGAAGCCGCCGCTCCCCAGCGCACTTCCGGTGTACGCGTACCAGCCAGCCGGGAGCCGGTGCTCGCCGAGCGCGCCGACCTCGAGAACGGCGGGGACGTCGAGGTGCACCAGCAGCGTGTACGTACCGCGGTCGCTCACGAGTCGGTGGTCGGCCGCGAGGGGCGAAAACAGATCGGTTGACGCGACCCCGACCGCTGCCCGAGTCCGTACGTTTACGGGGTCGCCGCCCGCGCGGTGGAACATGGCGCCGGACCCCACGGACGAGCCCCAGGGCGAGCGGACGCACGTGCCGGTCGCGGGCGGCGAACTCGCGGTCCCGGCCGCGGCCAGCGACGAGGAGGCCGCGGCGCTGGTCGCCGCCGTCGCCAGCCACCTCCGCGACCAGCAGGCGACCGCCGGAGGGGACGAGGAGCCGGACACCGTCGAGCCGTGGCAGTTCGCGGAGCGGGTCGGCGCCCGCGAGCACGCGGACCTCCCGACACCCATCGAGCAGGGTGACGCATGGAAGATGGCGACGCGCGTCCGCCGGTAGCTACGGGTCGTTTTCGGAGATATTTCCGTTAGAAAGCCGTTACTATCTACACATCTCCTTTATCCGATAACCAGAAAGTATATATGATCAGTTATGCGAGTGCGAGCGGTTGTTAGGAGCGCCTAAACATCGTCAAGGTTTTAGGAACCCCTAAACAATCCGCTCGCAATGAGTTCCACTGCGAACCCGGAGGGCCCCGACACGTGCGTCGTCGTCCCGACGATCCGCGAGCACGAGTGCGTTCGGGACTACGTCGCGAACGCCCGCGAGTACGGCCACGCGGACCGCCTCTTTTTTGTCCTCGTCACCGAGGACTTCTGCGACGCGGACGCCATGCGCGAGATGCTCGACGACCTCGACATCGCCGGCGCGGTCTTCGACGAGTCCGACCGGCACGACTGGTACGCCGAGCACGGCATCGAGGACTACGGCCACGTCGTCCCGGCGGCGAGCCACGCCCAGACCTCCTTCGGACTCCTCTACCTGTGGGCCCACGACTTCGAGTTCGGCGTCTTCATCGACGACGACACGCTCCCCCACGACACGGACTTCTTCGGGGGACACTACCGGAACCTCTCGTACGAGGGGTCGGTCACCGAGGTCCGGTCGGCCGACGAGGACCGGCGCTGGGTGAACGTCCTCTACCAGAACTTCGACGAGCACGGCCTCTACCCCCGGGGGTACCCGTACGCGGCGATGGGGGGCGGCCACGAGACGACCACCACGGACCTCGCACGGGGCGACGTCGTCGCCTCGCAGGGGCTCTGGACGAACGTCCCCGACCTCGACGCGGTGCGCATCCTGATGGACGGCGACCTGCAGGGGCAGGCCGAAACCCGCACGACGGCCGCCGACTTCGGCGACGACTTCGTCGTCGCGCCGGGCCACTACACGACCGTCTGCTCGATGAACCTCGCCTTCCGGCGCGAGGTCGTCCCCGCGTTCTACCAGCTCCCGATGGACGACAACGAGTGGGACGTCGGGCGCTTCGACGACATCTGGTCGGGCGTCTTCCTCAAGCGCGCGGCCGACATCCTCGGCAAGCGCGTCCTCACGGGGACGCCGCTCTGCGAGCACAACAAGGCCCCGCGCTCCACGTTCGACGACCTCAACAACGAGGTGCCGGCGCTGGAGCTGAACGAGCACGTCTGGCGGGTGGTCGACGACGTGGGCGGGGACGCCGACACCTTCCGTAGCGCGTTCGCGGCGATGGCCGACGCATTCGCCGACGGCGAGTTCGAGGACTGGAACAACGGGGACTTCCTCGTCTTCGTCGGCGAGCACATGCGCGACTGGCTCGACTGCCTGGACGCGCTGGACGCGGGCCGGCCGGTCCCGGCGAGCGCGAGTGCGACCGTCGCGGAGACCGGGGGTGAAGCGGATGACTGAGCGCCCCGGCGCCCGCGACGGCTCGCGACGGACGCGCCGGCGGTTCCTCGCCGCCACCGGCACCGCGAGCGCGGCCGCGCTCGCCGGCTGCAGCGGTTTCCTCGGCGGCGACGGTGGCGACGGTGGCGACGGCGGTGATGGCCCCGGCGGCGACTCCCTCGACGACTTCCGCGGGTCCGGCGCCAACGTGGGCGGCCGGGGGGAGATCTCCGGGACCCGCATGGACGACCTCCCGGACCTGTCCGGGCAGCTCAACATCTACCTCGGTGGCGGCGAGGGTGGGCTCTACACGGACCTGCTGAGCCTGCTGAGCGACCGCTACCCGGAGTTCAACCCCAACCACCGCCTCGAACCGAGTGCCCAGCTCGCGAGCAAGATCTCCGAGGAGGAGTCCGGCGACGGGAGCTTCGCGGACGTGTTCTGGGCGGTCGACGCCGGTTCCCTCGCCAGCGTGGCCTCGCAGGGGTACACCCGCGCCCTCCCCGACGACGTCGTCAGTCCGGTCCCGGAGCAGTTCCGGCCGGACGACGCCTGGGTCGGCGTCGCCGGCCGGGCCCGCGCGGTCCCGTACAACACGAACCAGCTCTCCGAGAGCGACATCCCGGACACGGTCCGCCAGTTCCCCGACACGAGCGCGCTCCAGGGCGCGATGGGCTGGGCGCCGTCGTACAGCTCGTTCCAGGCGTTCGTCACGGCGATGCGGCTGCTCCGCGGCGACCAGGCGACGCGCCAGTGGCTCACCAGTATGCAGGACGCCGGCGTCTCCAGCTACAACAACGAGTTCCTCGTCTCGAACGCCGTCGCGGACGGGGAGATCGCCGCGGGCTTTGCCAACCACTACTACGCGCTCCGGGTGAAGGCCGCACGACCCGACGCGCCCATCGACCTCGCGTTCACCAGCGGCGACGCGGGCGCCCTCGTCAACGTCTCCGGTGCCGAGGTGCTCCGGGGGACCGAGAAGGTCGACCTCGCGGAGAACTTCATCGCCCACCTGCTGACGGTGGAGGCCCAGGAGTTCTTCGCCACCCGGACGTTCGCCTACCCGATGATCTCCGGCGTGCCGCCGGTCGGCGGCCTGCCGCGCATCGACGAGCTGAGCCCGCCGGACGTCGACCTCTCCCGGCTCTCCGACGTGGAGGGGACCATCGACGTCCTGCGGGACGCGGGGGCCCTGTAGGGAGATGTCTGCGGGGGAGGGACTCTCGGCGGTCCGGCGCCGCCTCCGGCGGGAGGCGGAGGGTGACGGCCTCGGCCTCACACTCCTGAGTGGCGCCATCGCCGCCGCCGTCCTCTCCCCGGTCGCGTGGCTGTTCCTCCGGGTCGTCGACATCCCGGCCACCGAGGCGCTCTCCCTGCTGACCGCTCCCTCGACGACCCGCGTCCTCACGAACAGCGTCCTGCTCGTGACCGCCGTCACCGCGGCGTCCGTGCTGCTGGGGGTCCCGCTCGCGGTCCTGACGGTGCGGACCGACCTGCCCGCGCGCCGCTTTTTCACGGTCGTGCTCGCGCTCCCGCTGGTGGTCCCGTCGTACATCGGCGCGTTCGCGTTCGTGTCGGCGTTCGGGCCGCGCGGCGCGCTGGCGGACGTGCTCGCCCCCCTCGGCATCGAGCGGCTCCCGGAGATCTACGGCCTCCCGGGCGCGACACTCGTCCTGACGCTGTACATCTACCCGTACGTCTTCCTCACGACGCGGGCGGCGCTGCTGTCCCTCGACGCGTCGCTCGTCGAGGCAGCCCGCACGCTGGGGGAGGGCCGGCTCGGGGCCTTCCGCCAGGTGACGTTCCCCCGCATCGTCCCCGGTATCGCCGCCGGCGGGCTCCTCGTCGCGCTGTACACGCTCTCGGACTTCGGGACGCCCGCCATCATGCAGGTGGACGTGTTCACGTCCTACATCTACGTCGCGTACAACGGGTTCGCGGCCGACCAGGCGGCGCTGCTGTCGCTCCAGCTCCTCGGCGTCACGACGGTCATCCTGGCCCTCGAATCACGGATCGGTCAGGACGACGCGAGCGCCTACGCCTCGGGCGGGGGCGGCGCGGCGACCAGAATCAGGCTCGGTGCGTGGCGCTGGGTCGCGGCGCTGGCCTGCCTCGCCGTCACCGCGGTCGCGCTCGTCCTCCCCGTTGCAGTCCTGCTCCTGTGGCTGTTCCGGGGCGGCCCGGGGTACGCCGGCGGCGGGTTCCCGTTCGAACTCGCCTTCGCGGTCAACTCGGTCGGCGTCTCGGCGGCGGCCGCGCTGGTGTCGGTCGTGCTGGCGGTGCCGGTGGGCTACGTCGCAGCCCGGCGGTCCTCCCTCCCGGCCCGCCTCGCGGAGCGTGCCACCTACGTCGGCTACGCGGTGCCCGGCGTCGTGCTGGGCCTGGCGCTGGTCTTCTTCGGCGTGAAGTTCGCGCCGGCGCTCTACCAGACGCTCCCGCTGCTCGTGTTCGCATACGTCGTGCGCTTCCTCCCACAGGCCGTCGGGACGGCCTCCTCCTCGGTCCTGCAGGTCGACCGACAGCTGCTCGAGGCGGCCCGGGCGCTGGGCGAGTCACCCGGCCGGGCGTTCCGGCGCGTGACGCTCCCGCTCATCTGGCCCGGCGTCCTCGCGGGGGCTGCACTGGTCTTCCTCACGACGATGAAGGAGCTTCCGGCGACACTCCTTCTCCGTCCGACAGGTTTTGAAACACTGGTGAGTTACATCTGGCAGGTCCAGGAGGCGGGCTACTACGGGCTGGCCGCGGTGCCGGCGCTGACGCTCATCGCGGTCTCGGCCCTCTCGATGGCCGTCATCCTGGCACAGGAGCGACGCTGACATGGCACGACAGGATCCGACGACGACGGGTGCAGGCGCCGACGCCGCGACGGACCGCGGCGAGGTCGAGGAGCAGCTGGACCGGACCCGTGCCGACCCCGCGCTCGACGGGGACGTCGGCTGGAGCACCGACGCGGCCGGCGGGGAGGGCGACGCCGTCCTCGAGCTCGACGGCGTCACCAAGCGGTTCGGCGACACGGTGGCCGTCGACGACGTGTCGATGACCGTCTCGCGCGGTGAACTGCTCACGCTGCTGGGACCGTCGGGTTGCGGGAAGACGACTACCCTCCGGCTGCTGGCCGGGCTCGAACGACCGGACGAGGGGGTCATCCGGCTGAACGGCGAGCCCGTCGCCGTCGGCACTGTAGAAGGTGCGGCCGCCGACGATGCCAACGACGCAGCCGGCGCCCGCTTCCTCCCGCCGGAGGAACGGGACGTGGGGCTGGTCTTCCAGGACTTCGCGCTGTTCCCCCACCTCTCGGTCGCGGAGAACGTCGCCTTCGGCCTGGAGGGTGACGCCGACGAGAACGCCGACCGCGTCGAGGAACTGCTCGACCTCGTCGACCTGCCGGGCTACGAGGACCGGCGGCCGGACGAACTGTCCGGGGGCGAGCGCCAGCGGGTCGCCCTCGCCCGGTCGCTCGCGCCCGAGCCGGCCGTCCTGCTGCTCGACGAGCCGTTCTCCAACCTCGACGTCCGGCTCCGGGTCGCCATGCGCGAGGAGGTCCGGGACATCCTCAAGCGGGCCGGCGTCACGGCCGTCTCCGTCACGCACGACCAGGAGGAGGCCCTCTCCATCTCCGACCGCGTGGCCGTGATGAACGGCGGTCACGTCGCGCAGATCGGGAGCCCCGAGGGACTGTTCCAGCACCCCGAGTCGCGGTTCGTCGCGAGCTTCCTGGGACAGGCGTCGTTCGTCGACGCCGAGGTCCGCCCGGACTGCATCGAGACGGGCCTGGGCTGTGTCGACCCCTCGGACCTCGCCGGCCCCATCGACGCCTACGACGGCACCCACATCCAGATTCTCGTCCGGCCGGACGACCTCCGGGCCATGCCGGCCCCGGAGGGGGGGGCCGACGGGCGCATCGTCCGCCGCCAGTACAACGGTCCCACGTTCGTCTACCGTGTCGAGCTGTCGAGCGGCGACACCGTCCACTGCATGCACAACCACGTCGAGGAGTTCTCCGTCGGCCAGTCGGTCGCGGTGGAGCTGACGGCCGACCACCAGATCGCCTGGTACCCGCCGTGAGCACACCGTGAGCCGCGCCGACCCGCCGACGCGCTCGACACCGTCGCTCCCGGACCTGGACACCCGAACACGGTGGCGACTCGCCGTCGGCGCCCTGGCCGTCGTCGCGGGGCTCGGGGTCCTCTTGCTCTCCCACCGGCTGTTCCCCTACCATTCAACCAACCACGACGAGGCCGTCTACCTCCATCAGGCCGCGATGCTGCTGGAGGGACAGCTCGTCCTCCGGCCGCCGGTGGACGTGACGTTCCGCCCCTGGTTCTTCGTGAAGGCGGGCCCGGAGCTCTACTCCAAGTACACGCCCGTCACGGCCGTCGTCTTCGCGGTCGGGATGGCGCTGGGCGACCCACGACTGTCACTGGCCGGTGTCGCGGCCGCACTCGTGGTGCTCACCTACGCCGTCGGCGCCGAGGCCTTCGACCGCCGGACCGCCCTGCTCGGTGCGGTCCTCGTCGCCGTCTCGCCGCTCTACCTCGTCCAGACCGCCCTCTTCCTCCCGTACGCGCCGGCGCTGGCGTTCGAGCTGCTGTTCGCGTGGGCCTACCTCCGGTCGGTCCGGACGGGCTCGCGTCGCCTGGCTGCATTCGCGGGGCTCGCCATCGGCGTTGCCTTCTTCGCCCGCCCGTACACCGCGGTCCTGTTCGCGACGCCGTTCGTCCTCCACGCGTGCTGGACACTGGGGCGGGCGGTCGGGGTGGACGAACTGGACCCGGTGCCCGTGACGCTCCGGCAGGGGCTCGTCGCGGCCTGTGGCCTGCTGGGGGTCGCCCTCACCCTCGCCTACAACGCCCGGATGACCGGCGACCCGTTCACCTTCCCGTACCAGGTGTTCGCACCCCGTGACGACCTCGGCTTCGGCACCCGGCGCATCCTCGGCTACGAGCGCGACTACACCCCGGCGCTGGCGCTGGAGGCTAACGCCCGCGTCATCCGTGCGCTCCTGACGCGCTGGGTCGTCGCCGGCCCGCTCGGGACCGTCCTCGCGGCCGTGGGGCTCGGGACGACCGCCCTGCGTGTGCGACGGGTGGTCGCGCGTCGCGACGGCGGCCCCGTCGCTGCGGCCGTCTCGTCCGACCCCGTCGACGACACCGACACCAGACTCGCCCCCCGGCTCGTCCTCGCGGGGCTGTTCGTGACGGTCGTCGCCGGGAACGTCTACTTCTGGGGGAACCTCAACGTGCTCGGGCAGCTGGAGGCGGCGGGCGACGGGCTGATCTCGCTGTACGGACCCTACTACCACTTCGACCTCGTAGTGCCGACGGCGCTGTTCGCGGCGCTGGGACTCCGCCTGCTGGCGGGTCGCTGGCGGTCGCTCGCCGCGTCGCGGTTCGACGGCCACACGGCCGGACGGGTGGCCGTCGCCGGTCTCATCGTCGGCGCGCTCGTAGTCGGGGGACCGGCGGCCGCCGTCGCGGCCGGTCCCGTCGCGGAGAACGCGGAGACCTCCGACCAGCTCGCGGCCGCCTACGCGCCGCTCGAACCGCGCCCGCCCGTAGGGGTCGTGTTTCTCCCCACGCCGTACGGCGACTGGCTCCACCACCCCTTCCAGGCGCTGCGGAACGAGCCCACCTTCGACGGCCGGACGGTGTACGCGATGCGCGAACGCCAGTTCGACGTCGTCGACGCCTACCCCGACCGTGCGCTCTACCGCTACGGCTACCGCGGGGAGTGGGCGCCGTTCGTCGGTGAGCCGGTCGCGCCGCGGCTCTACCGGATCAGGCACGTCCGCGACGAACGTGTCACCGTCCACACCAGCTTGGGCGTCCCGGCGGGCGTCGACACGATGACGGTCCGGCTGGCCGGCGGCGGCCAGAGCACCTACTACTCGGTCCCGGGGCCGCCGGACGAACTCGACGCCCGCATCGTCGTCACCGACGGTGAGGCCGGCCTCCGTGGGACCGACGTGACGCCCGTGAACCCGAACGACACCTCGGTCCCGGTCCACGCCCGCGACGAGGTGCTGCTGGAGGTCAACGCCGAGTACGCACCCGGCAACGCCTTCGCCTACCGGCTCGAGACGCCCGTAGCGCTCGACGAGGGGGAGTACCGCGTCCTCACGCCGCACCCGCAGGTCTGCCGGGGCGCGGACCGCTGTGACGGCGAGGCCGCGTGGGTCCCGGAGACGGCCATGCCGGGAGTGACCGTGGAGACCCGGCTCTCGACGGGGCGGCCGGCGAACGCGACGGCGAACGGTACGACCGACCCGACCGACGGAGGGACGACATGACCGAGGACTCGACACCACCCACGGACGGAGGCGGCGAGGACGAGAGCGTCGACGCGGCACTCACCCGCCGGGACGCGATGGCCGCCCTGACGGCCGCCGGGGCAGCGACCGCGCTCGGCGGGTCGCTCGGCTGGGCTGTGCTGGCTACCGGGGACGACGACGAGGGGTTCTCCGACCGCGAGCGCGAGACGCTGGTCGCGCTGGCGGAGCACCTCTACCCGTCAGCCGTCTCGAGCGTCGGGGACTTCGTCGAACGGTACACCGTCGGCCGGGTGCGCGACCGCCCGGAGTACGCCGCGGGGATGCGCGACGCGCTCGTGGCGCTCGACGACTACGCCCTCCAGTGGACGGAGCAGCGGTTCGTCGACCTCACCCCGGACCGCCGCGAGGTACTGCTGGAGAGCATGGGCGTCACCGTCGCCTCGCCCGAACCGGACGGACTCGACCCCGAGCGGGTCCGGTTCTACCTCGTCAACGAACTGCTGTTCGCGCTGTACAGCACACCCACGGGTGGCGATCTGGTCGGCATCGAGAACCCGCAGGGCCACCCCGGCGGCACGACGAGCTACCGGGAGCCGCCCGGCCGCTGAGACGGCTCGGCTCGACCACCCGACGGCGGCTGGGGGCTCCGACTCGCGATCCGTATAGTCGTTCGGCACGACCTGTAGGGGGCAGCCGGCGCTCGTCTCCGGTGATGTCGTCGAACGAATCGTCCCAAGAGAACGAATCGTCCTAGAAGAACGAACCGTCCCAGGAGGTCGACGAGGGCGCGGACGCCGCCCGAGGCGCTCGAGCGGACCCGGACATCGCCGGGCTCCGGGAGCGACTGCGGTCCTGACGCGGCAGGCTCCCGGGTCGCCCCGTCCCAAACAGTTACGCGGCCACGGGGGGTCGGATGGGGCATGCGAGACGTAGCCATCGTCGGGGCCTCGATGACGAGCTTCGGCGTCCGCGAGGGCGAGTGGGTCATGGACTTGCTCGCCGAGGCCGGCAGGGCCTGCATCGACGACGCCGGCATCGGGTCCGACGACATCGACCACCTCTACGTGTCGAACATGGCCAGTGGCGAGTTCGAGGGGCAGACCGGCATCCCGAACGCCCTGGCCCACGACCTCGGCGCGATTCCGGCGTACACCCAGCGCGTCGACCAGACCTCCTCCTCGGGGGCCGCGGGTATCTACGCCGCCTGGCAGTCGATCGCCAGCGGCGCGAGCGACCTGACGCTCCTGGTCGGGGGCGAGAAGATGACCCACCGGACGACCGGCGAGTCGACGGACATCATCGCCTCGCTCACCCACCCCGTCGAGTACAAGCAGGGTGTCACGCTGCCCTCCTTCGCCGGACTGACCGCGCGCAACTACCTCGACACCCACGGCGCGCCGCGGGAGGCGCTGGGACACGTAGCCGTCAAGAACCACGCCAACGGCGCGCTGAACCCGAAGGCGCAGTTCCGGAAGGAGATCGACCTGGAGACCGCGCTCGACTCGCCGATGGTGGCCGACCCCCTCCGGCTGTACGACTTCTGCCCGGTCACCGACGGCTCGGCCGCGCTGGCTCTCGTCCCCGCCGAGCACGCCGAGTCCTACGCCGGGGAGTTCGCCCGGATCGCCGGAATCGCGGGCGCCACGGATACCCACGTCGTCCACGAGCGGGCGGACCCGACACACATGGGCGCGGTCGCCGAGTCCGGGAGCGCCGCGTTCGAGCAGTCCGGGTTCGCCCACGACGACGTCGACGTGGCCGAACTCCACGACATGTTCACCATCCTGGAGGTGATGCAGCTGGAGGCGCTGGGCTTCGAGGCTACGGGCGAGGGCTGGCGGGCGGCGATGGAGGGGCGCACCGCCCGCGAGGGCGAACTGCCGGTCAACACCTCCGGCGGGCTGAAGTCCAAGGGACACCCGCTGGGCGCGAGTGGCGTCGCACAGGCCGTCGAGGTGTACGAACAGCTGGTCGGCGAGGCCGGCGACCGGCAGGTCGACGCCGACGTGGGACTCACCTGCAACGTCGGTGGATTCGGGAACTGCGTCCTCACGACGCTCATGGAGGCGGGCGGATGAACTCCGACGACGCGTCCGGCGGGGCCGACGGCGAGGACCGACCGCCGATGACCGCCGCGCGGTACGAGGACGGCAGTCTCACCTGCCCGCCCCATCCGGTCGGCCCGGACGGGAGCGAGCCGGTCGGGGAGGTCGACCTCTCGACGCACGAGGCCGACGTGGTGACGTGGACGACCAGCCATGCCACGCCGCCCGGCGTGCGCGAGCCGAACACCCTCGCCATCGTCGAGTTCGACGTGGACGGTACGCCGGTCCGTGCGCTGGGCCAGTGTACGACCGACGAGGTCACCGTGGGCGACACCGTCGAGCCGGTGTACGTCCCGGAGCTACGCGACCCGGACGCGGGCATCCGCGAACGCGAGAGCCAGCGGTGGGACGGCTACCGCTTCCGGCCGGTGGAGTAGCGGCCGTTCAGTTGCCGGTCACGTCGTCCGGGTCGCCGACCGTGGGGCCGTCGGTCCGGTCGTCGTCCCCCCGCCCGGCCCGTTCCTTGAGCGATTCCA
The DNA here is from genome assembly GCA_003020985.1 of Halobacteriales archaeon QS_4_70_19. Taxonomy (GTDB): domain Archaea; phylum Halobacteriota; class Halobacteria; order Halobacteriales; family Haloarculaceae; genus Haloglomus. The sequence continues at coordinate 59,087 of PXRM01000012.1, forward strand.
GTTCGGCGTCCACGTCGACCTGTGGGCCACGCTCCGGCTCCCCGGCCTCCCGGTCCGGCCGCGGGGCCGCTGCGCGTTCCGCGCTGGCACGCTCGATGGACCCGAGTCGGTCGTCGATATCGGCGCGCAGCTGGCGCGCGTCGGCCAGCAGTCGCCGGGCGGCCGGGTCCGCCGGCTCCCCCTCGTAGGTCCGCTGGAGGTGTGCCAGCGCCTCGTCGACCTGCGAGAGTGCCTGCCGGCCCCCGGCGGCAGCCCGTTCGCCGGCGACCGCCGACGCGTCAGCGAGGACGTCGGCGGCATCGCGCCCGCCGCGCCGCTCCTCCGACCGGCGCGGGTCGCGCCCGTCCAGCAGCCGGATGGCGCCGCCGAGGAGTTCGAGGCCGCGGACGGCGGCCTCCAGCGTCGCGACGGTCGCCGGGATGGTGTACTCCTCCGTGAACCGGAGCAGGACGCGCGGCGACGGCGGTCGGGGGAGCGACGACCCGTCCCGCTCCCGGACGCTGTCCGCGTCGCGCTCGAGTACGCCCCGGAGGTCACGCAGCGTCCGTTCCAGGTCCGTGACCAGCACGTCGAGGTCGGGGTCGTTCCGGGTCCCCGTGGATGCGTCGCTCCCGTCACGCTCCCGACGCTCGCGCGCGGCGGGCCGGCGATCGTCGGCCGCCTGCGGCCGCGAGGCTACCTGCACGGGGATCGGCTCGCCATCGGCGTCCCAGTCGGTCATGCCGGTGGCTGCGGTGGCGACGCGGAAAACCCCCTCGGCGGTTTAGGAGGACCGAAACTCTCTTGTGCTCTAGGCACACCTAATCGGCTGATGGAAGCCACACGGAGTCGGGATTCCGAGAGCCAGGAGCAGCCGATGGTCACCGCGCACGGCGCCTCCCCCGAGCGGACTGTATTCACCGAGCAGGGGAACCCTGACGCGTGGATCGCGACGGACACCCTCGTCGATCTGGACGATTGAGCACTCGCCGAGGCCGTCGCGCGCTCCGTCGGTGACGACTCGACGGAACGCGTTCGAGACGTCCCGGTCTCCGAGGACGGTTACTTTTCGAGATACAGGCTGTTCCTGACAGTTAGTCACGACTCTCCGAGAGTAAAGCAGTGATTACTCGACAATGAGACGTACAACACGATAATCCGGCATCGGTACTCCGAGCGACTAGACGGTATCGAGAGAACGTGTCGGAACGTCCGGAAGGGACCGGTGGCCGACCTAGTGGGTCGCTTCTTCGAGCACGAGGGTGTCGTCCTCGAGGTAGTGCTCGAAGTGGTGGGCGTGCTCCTCGACGGTTTCGAGGTGCTCGCGCAGAATCTCGCTGGACGTGTAATCACCCAGGTCCTCCATCATGCCGACGTGATCGCGCATCGTCTCGATCACGTCGCCGAACATCTCCATGTCGTGGTGGAGCGAGGTCCGGATGTCGTAGACGTCCTCGCCCTCGAACTCGACCGGGGAGTGCTCCTCCAGGTTCGCGGGGCCGGCCAGCGGGACGCCGCCCATCGCCTGCGCGCGCTCGGCGAAGTCGTCGGCGGCCGCTTCGAGGTCCTCGGCGACCTCGCCGAGATACTCGTGGAGCTCGAGGAACTCCGCGCCCTCGACGTTCCAGTGGTGCTTCCGGATCTGGTGGTAGGCCACGTAGCTCGCGGCGAGGTCGGTGTTGAACGCCTCGACGATCTGTTCCGCCTTCTCCTCGTCGACCCGCAGTGCCTCGCTCCCCTCGACGGTGCCGGCCTGCTGACGGACGTTCTTCTGGGTGCTCATTGCGTCCTCATCTGGGTGCGCCGGGCACTTAATACTTTCCAGGAGAGAAAGGAGAATTTCTGATTTCGGAAAAATACTTCCCGCGAGCTAGGTGCCCCTAGTCCGTCGCGGGGTCGGTCCGGGCCCGAAGCGAGCCTGCCGAACCGGGGTCGAACAACCGGCAGATAGTCAGTCCCGGTAGATGCCGACACGCTTGCGGTGGTAGGCCTGCTCGTCGGGGTCGAGAGTCGTGACGAGGTCGCGCTCGGCGTCTGCCAGAGCCGTGTGGACGGACCCGTTCGGCCGCGCGACCATCGAGCGGCCGCCGTACGCCGCGCCGGGGGCGTCGGGCACCTCCCGCCGGCCGGTTCGGCCGCAGGCCACCGCCCACCGCACGCCGTCGAGCGCGCGGGCGCGGACCAGCAGCCGCCAGTTCTCCGTGTGGGCGGCCGGCCACGCACCGACGACCAGCAGCGCGTCGACCCGTTCCTCGGTGTACGCGGCGCTGTCGGCGACGAAGTTCAGGTCGTAGCAGGTGACCAGCCCCGTCTCGCCGAGCGGCGTCTCGACCGTGACCCGCTCTTCGCCGGGCGTCAACACGCCCAGCTCCCGCCCCCAGAGGTGGCGCTTCCGGTAGACCGTCGTCTCCCCGCCCGGGCGGACGTACGCGACGGCGTTGTACAGCGCATCGTCGTCCTCGCCCGACGTTTCCACGTAGCCGACCAGGAGCGCCACGTCGTGCTCCGCCGCACAGTCACGGACGGCGTCCAGCGTGGGCCCGTCGGTCCGGACGGCGGCGTCGGCCATGCGCTCGTCGGGGACGAAGCCGGTGAGGAACTGCTCGGGGAACAGCGCCACGTCGACGGCGTCGGGGAGCGCGGCGACGCGGTCGTGCAGCGTCGCCGCGTTCGCGTCCGGGTCGAGGTCAGCCACGTCCGTCTGGCAGGCCGCGACCGTCGGTCCGTCACTTGCCTGTGGTGCGTCCGTCATGGGGGTCGCTGCAGTCCCGGCGCCCATCACGTTTTGGGCGTGCTCGGGCGAGCGGACCGCATCTCAGGGCCGAGAGCTACTCCCGGGTGAGGATCATCGGCGCCGCGCCGTCGAACGGCTCGGTCGACTCGCCGCGCGCCGCAGCGGCCCGGCGCGCCTGCCGGTCGTGGACGGCGAGCAGCCGCTCGAAGTCCTCGTCGTCGACCTCCAGCACGTCCGCGAAGTCGCCCCACACCTCCGGCAGGACGACACAGTGGAACGCCTCCTCCGTGCGCGCGACTACGGGGTCGTAGGGGAGGTACTTCCGCCACTCGTAGACGAGGTTATCGATGCCCGGGAGGTCGCGGGCGGACGCCTGGTGGTGCCGGAGGAGGTTGCGCAGTCGGGTCGGCTCCGTCCCCGTCCGCTCGGCAACCGCCGTCAGGATATCGTCGTCGAAGGGGACGAGGAGGTCCCGCTCGCCCGACTCGGTCGCGTCAGTCACGGCCGGCGGTAGGCGACCGGGGGTCATAGACGCTCCGCCCCGCCGAGATGGCCAGGACCCGCCGGGATGTCACCCCCACGTCCGTTCGCGGTCGTCGGTGTCGACACTGGGCCCGCCCCCGGCCGTCGCGCCGGCCGAGTCGCCACGCCCGGACGCGATGGCGAACCCGAGTCCGACGAGGACGAGCCTCACGACGAGCGCCGACGAGCCCAGTGCCAGCACGTACAGGGCACCAGAAGTGACGCCGCTCCGACAGCAGCGTCGCCCACCGCCCACCCGTACAGCCACCTGTCGGACACGGTGGCATCCAGCACTGGCTGACGCTTCGACCTGCCGATGCACGTCGGTAGCCTCCCGACCGTCGCGGGAGGAACGGTCGGGTCCCCCGACGCTCAGTACGTGCCTGAGCTGCTGCTCCCCTGTCGGGCGCTCGCCACGTCACGGCCGTCGTGGGCGACGGTCACCTCCTCGGGCGTGCCACCCTCGAAGACGTAGCGGGCCTCGTACTCGATGTCGACGACGCAGTCCGCGCACATCGCGTCTTCGTCGGGGCGGTACGCGCGGACGTTGACGCGCATCCGGTCGGTCGCGGGGTCGTAGTCGACGGACTCCTGCTCGGCGGTGTAGCAGGCGTCGGACCCGTCGATGATGCCGTCGAGGGCGACGGCCTGCCCGTCGAAGGTGATATCGACCGCGTTCTTCCCGGTGCCACAGCTCTGGTTCGTCACCTCGAACTCCTCGCTCACGATGCCGTTCCCCTGCGGGGTCCGGGTCCGGGTGGCGGTCCCCTCGTCGGTGTGCTCGCCGGAGTCCGTCGGGGAGGCCGTGTGGTCGTCAGTTGGCGCGTCGGTCGCCGACTCCGGCGGGGAGGCCGTATGGTCGTCGGTGGGCGTGTCCGTCGCCGACTCCGGCGGGGAGTGGGTGGGCGCGTCGGTCGGCGTGTCGGTCGGGGAATCGGTCGGCGAACTGCCACCTCCGCCGTTCCCGTCCATCGGTCCGTCGGTCGTGCAGCCTGCCATGCCCGCGGCCCCGGCGAGAGCCGCGGCGCGGAGGAGGGCTCTTCGTCGCATGCAGGTGCCCGGTGACGGTCCACGGATATACGTCTCGTGGAGGCACAAGGACGGATTTGAACGACGGGCCTGGAGCCCTGTTCCGGCCCCTGGTACCGGGAGGAGGGAGAACGTCGGATTCATGTGCCGACGCAACGCGCCGCCGGTACATGCACGAGCGCGCACGCGAGTTCGCGGAGGCGGCCCGCGACCGGTACGGCCTTGACCCGGCGGTCGAGGAGTTCGACGACGGGACCCGGACCGCCGAGGACGCCGCCGCCGCTATCGGCTGTCAGGTAGCCCAGATCGCCTCCAGCATCGTCGTGACCGACGGCAACAGGGCGGCGGCGGTCGTTACGAGCGGCGCGAACCGCCTGGACACGGTGCGTGTCGCCGACGAGTTGGGCTGGGACGGGGCCGACCTCGCGGCCCCCGAGACCGTCCGCGAGGCGACCGGCTGGGCCATCGGCGGCGTCCCGCCGTTCTGTCACGAGCGCGACCTCCCGACGCTGCTCGACGAGTCGCTGCTGACGCTCGACCTGGTGTGGGCCGCGGCGGGGACTCCGGACGCCGTGTTCCCGATCGACCCCGAGCGACTGGCGGACCTGGCGGACGCAGAGCCGGCGGCGGTCGCGGAGTCGTGACGGCGGGTCTGCCCCCGATGGACGGGTCGATACTCGACCACGCCGTGGGGGTCGTCCGGCTCCGGGTAGGCGACTTTCCACACACTTACCAGCGGGGCCCGAGAGGGGGTCGGACATGCACCGGGACGACCGCGTGACCACGGAGCCGGGGGATTCGCCCGTCACGTCCGTCCCCGACGACTACGCGCCCGCCGACGCCGGCCACTGGTTCGAACTCACCGAGAGCCGGGACACGGGCCGGAAGCTGTTCTTCTGGGACGTCGTGCTCGACGACCGCGGGCTCGTGCCGACCGGGGACGTGGACACGGCGGTCGCGGACCTGCCGGTCGTGCTGTTCGTCCACGGCAACCCGGAGTGCTCGTACGCCTACCGGAAGGTCGTCCGCTCGCTGCGGGAGCGGGCGCTCGCGGGCGACCTCGCGACACCCGTCCGGCTCGTGGCACTCGACCACATCGGCTTCGGCCTCTCCTCGACGGCCATCTACGAGGCCGTCCCGATGGACCACGCGGAGAACCTCCACGAACTCGTGACCGCACTTGACCTCCGGGACGTGACCCTCGTCGTGCACGACTGGGGCGGGCCGGCCGGGATGGGCGCACTGCTGCGCGAACCCGACCGCGTGACCGGACTCGTGGCCTGCAACACCACCGTCTTCCCGATGCCGTTCGTCGGCCCCACCTTCGACGACTACCCCATCGACTGGCTCCCGTGGGCGGACTTCCCGCGCGTGACGCCGGACCGCCTCTGGCCGGCGGTCGGTTCGTACGCCGTCTTCCGGCGACCGGCCGGCGAGTACCGTGTCCTCCTCGAACTCCTGTTTTACCTCGCGCGCGTGGAGGGGTTCGGCTGGTTCCCCGACCACGAGGCCGCCGCCCGCCGCGTCTACTACGAGCAGTTCGAGGACCCGTGGAACACGGCTGCCTCGAAGCGACTCGTCCGGCAGACCCGGTACTGGGGGCACGGCAACACCTTCGAGTGCTCGCGGCTGGGCACCCGCAACACCGCCCCGTTCTACAGGGACATCCACCGGACCATCGGCCCGGAGTGGGGGCCGGCAGGCCGGGAGATCGACGTCGAACTCGTCTTCGGCGGCTGGGACCCGCTCGCGAAGAACGCCGTGCTCGACCAGTGGGCCGAGGCACTGCCGCAGGCTGAGGGGCACATGGAGGTGCTCGAGGGCGTCTCGCATTTCGTGGAGGAGGAGCGACCGGAACGGGTCGCGCGGGCGGTTCGTGACGCCGGCGGATTCTGACCAGTCTACCGCCCGTACAGCGGGAACCCGGCGCCGGCGCCGCCCGCACGGGTAGCGGCAACCACCCTCACAGACAAAGCTTTTATATGTGGGAGGGTCCGACGACATAAGTATAATGGACGGGCCGACTCGCCAGCGAGAGCGGAGTGTCGAATCCGAGGAGGAAGACGAGACCACACGCGGCTGTCCTGAATGCGAGTCGACCGATCTGGTACACGACGGCGAGGAGCTGGTCTGTGACGACTGCGGACTGGTCGTCGAGGAGGACCAGATCGACCGCGGGCCCGAGTGGCGCGCGTTCAACCACTCCGAGCGCCAGTCCAAGTCCCGCGTCGGGGCCCCGACCACGCAGACGATGCACGACAAGGGGCTCACGACCCAGATCGACTGGAAGAACAAGGACGCCTACGGCCGCTCCATCTCCTCGGAACGACGCTCCCAGATGAACCGCCTGCGGAAGTGGCAGGAGCGCATCCGCACGAAGGACGCCGGCGAACGGAACCTCCAGTTCGCCCTCTCCGAAATCGACCGGATGGCCTCCGCGCTGGGCGTCCCACGCTCGGTACGGGAGGTCGCCTCGGTCATCTACCGGCGCGCGCTCGACGAGGACCTCATCCGCGGGCGTTCCATCGAGGGCGTCGCTACTGCCGCGCTGTACGCCGCCTGCCGACAGGAGGGCATTCCCCGCTCGCTCGACGAGGTCGCCGAGGTGGCCCGCGTCGAGCAGAAGGAGATCGGCCGTACCTACCGCTACGTCGCCCAGGAGCTCTCGCTCGGCCTCGAGCCGGTCGACCCGGTACAGTACGTCCCGCGCTTCTGCTCGGAACTCGGCCTCTCCGAGGAGGTCGAGCAGAAGACCCGCGAGATCATCGAAGTGACGGCGGAGAAGGGCATGCTCTCGGGCAAGTCGCCGACGGGCTACGCCGCCGCCGCCATCTACGCCGCCTCCCTGCTCTGCAACGAGAAGAAGACCCAGCGCGAGGTCGCCGAGGTCGCGCAGGTCACAGAGGTCACCATCCGCAACCGCTACCAGGAGCAGATCGAAGCGCTCGGCATCCACTGACAGGCGCCGCTCCACTCCGTTTCTCGCTACCGTTTCCGGACATCGACCGTCTCCCGACCAGCCACCCGCTCGACGCACAGCTGCTGCTCCGGCGCCGGCAGAACTATAACGAAGTTGCGAAGAAGTCGGATTCGAGTCCATACACCCTCCGAGCGCATCTTGAAAAATCCGTTTCTTCGGGGACTCGGTAGCCGTAGCCGCAATGTCGAACAACGACTCCACGCGCCGGCGCCTCCTGCAGCTCGCAGGAGGTGCCGGACTGGTGACGGTCGCCGGCTGTTCGAGTATCAGTGGGACGGGGCAGCAACCGACGGACGAACCGACCGACGAGCCGACCCCGATGGGCGACGGCACGACGGACGACGAGACACCGACCGACGGCGGCATGATGGCCGACGTGACGTTCACGCTGCGGGTCGAGAACGTGGCGCCAACGGACTTCTACGGGTCGGACACGGCGACCGGCGGGCAGGTCTGGATCACGCCCGGCGCCTACGCCGTCCACACCGGCGAGAACCCATCTTCACTACCGGATACGAGGCCTCCGTCGGTCTGGAGGCGCTCGCGGAGGCGGGCCCACCGACCGGTTTCCCGGACCAGCCCGGCCTCGTCGACGAGCTTTCCGAGGTGGATGGTGTCTCCTCGGTGGGTGCCTACGCTCCACCGGACGCGGTCGAGGACCCGAACGACCCCATGGGTGAGGTTCCCGGAGCCCCACCCATCGCACCCGGCGGGGCGTTCGAGGTCGAGGTGACGGCCAGTTCCGGCCAGCGGCTCTCCTTCGCCTCGATGTACGTGCCGTCCAACGACCTGTTCCTCTCGCCCGACCCGGCTGACGCCATCCGGGTCACGCTCTCGCCGCAGTAACCTCGCAGTTCAGCTTCGGTTCTCCCGTTCCGGTATCGACCTGGGACTCGACGCCCTGGCCGTAGCGTCCGACGGCAGGGAGCCGTCCCGGCGCCGCCAGGACACCCTAAATAGACCCCCTGCTACGGTGCTACACGCTTAAGGAGGCAGCGGCCCCCACCCCCGTCTATGACAGTTAGCGAACAGGCTGGCGAGTTCGACCTCGAGAGCGCGGAGTCCGACGATCGTATCGCCGGACTCGGCCGATACGTCACGCTGGCCGATGGCGTGACGGAGACGTTCGACGTGACCGAGAAGTACACCCAGGAGGTCGTCGGGACGCTCCCGGCGTGCCAGGAGACGGACGTGCGCGAGGCGTTCGAGCGGGCCCGCGAGGCCCAGGAGTCGTGGGCCGAGCGCCCCGTCAGCGAGCGCGAGGAGATCGTCCTCGACTTCCACGACCTCGTGCTGGACCACGACGACGAGCTGCTGGACGTGGTCCAGGTGGAGACCGGGAAGTCCCGCCGTCACGCCCACGAGGGCGTGATGGACGTCGCCATCAACGCGCGCCACTACGGCCACCGTGCCGAGGACTACCTCGCGCGCGAGCGCCGGGAGGCCGGCGTCCCCGGCGCCCAGAAGACCTGGGAGCACCACCACCCCGTCGGCGTCGTCGGGATGATCACGCCGTGGAACTACCCCCTCTCGCTCACCGCCTCGGACGCCATCCCGGCGCTGCTGGCCGGCAACGCGGTCGTCATCAAGCCGGCACCCGACACACCGTACTCGGCGCTGAAAGCCAAGGCGCTCCTGGAGGAGGCCGGCCTTCCGGCCGACCTGTTCCAGATCGTCCCGGGCTACGGCCCGGAGATCGGTGACCCGCTCATCGAGGAGTGCGACTACTTCGGGTTCACGGGATCCTCGGACACGGGCAGCCTCGTGGCGGCGAAGGCCGGCGAGCACCTCACGAAGTGCTCGCTCGAACTCGGCGGCAAGAACCCCGCCATCGTCTGCGAGGACGCCGACATCGACAAGGCGGTCGAGGGGCTGGTCCGGGGCTGCTTTACGAACGCCGGCCAGATCTGTATCTCCATCGAGCGCCTCTACGTCCACGAGTCGGTCCGCGACGAGTTCGTCGAGAAGTTCGTGGCCGCCACGGAGGCCCTCGAACTCGGCGCGACCTACGACTACTCCGTCGACGTGGGCTGTCTCATCCACGAGGAACACTTAGAGAAGGTCGAGGAGCACGTCGAGGACGCCCGCACCCGCGGCGCAACCGTCGAGTGTGGCGGCACGGCCCGCCCCGACCTGGGGCCGACGTTCTACGAGCCGACCGTCCTGACGGACGTCCCCGAGGAGAGCCTGCCGTGCTGCGAGGAGACGTTCGGCCCCGTCGTCGGCATCTACGAGTTCTCCGACGAGGAGGAGGCCATCGAGCGCGCCAACGACTCGGAGTACGGGCTGAACGGTTCCGTCTGGACGGAGGACTACGACCGCGGGGTCGACATCGCCTTCCAGGTTGAGTGCGGCACCGTCAACGTCAACGAGGGGTACGCCGCCGCGTTCGCCGCCGTCGACGCCCCGATGGGCGGCATGAAGAAGTCCGGCATCGGCCGCCGGCACGGTGACGAGGGCATCATGAAGTACACCGAGTCCCAGAACGTCACGCTTCAAAAGGCCGGCACGATGTCGGCGCCGCCGGGCGTCCCGTACGGCATCTACGCGACGGGCGTCAACTACGCGCTCCGGCTGATCGAGAAGATCCCCGGCCTGCGGTAGCTGCTCCGCTCCTGCCACATCCGCTCTCCGGTGCTCTCGGCTGCCAGCGACGGTTCTCCGTCTCGAAGTGTGCCACCCGGTGGTATCACCGGGTGTAAAGGGTTAAGAGCCGAACGCCCGGACCGTCCGGCATGAACGTTTCAGAGGTCCGCAACGGACTGGCCGAGATGGGGCCGGCGTGGCTCGCCGGCGCCATCGCGGCCGGGCCCGCGACCATCGGCTCGCTGGTGCTGGCCGCACGTTTCGGCTACGACCTGCTGTGGGTGGTCCTCCTGTCGGCGCCCGCCGGGTTCGTCACCCTGCTGCTCGCCGCGCGACTGGGGACGTTCACCGAGCAGGGCATCGTCGCCACCGTCGAGAACCGGCTCGGCGAGGGCTGGGCGTGGTTGCTCGTCGCCGATACGGTGCTCGTCTCGATGGTGGCGCAACTGCTCATCATGTTCACCCTGGCGACCATCTCCTCGCAGTTGTTCGGGTTCGACACGCGACTCTGGGGTCTGATCTGGGCAATCGTCCTCGCGGTGGGACTGGCCGGCGGCGGCTACCGCGTGGCCGAGATCGGCGCGAAACTCATCGTCACGGCCGTCGTCCTCGTCTTCGTCGCGACGCTCGTGGTCGTCCCGCCGGACCCGGGTGCCGCGGCCGCCGGACTGGTCCCGTCGGCGCCCGACGGCTCCGCGATGGCCATCACGGCCGTCCTCGGCGGTGCCGTCCACGTCACCCTCGTCACGATGCACACGTACACGATGCGCGCCCGTGGGTGGGATGCGGACGACTACGGCCTCGCCAGGTTCGACGCCGGGGCGTCGATGCTGGCCGCGTTCGGGCTGTACAGCGTCGCCATCTTCCTGGTCGTCGCGGGGACGCTGGGCGGGCAGGAGGTGGCCCCGACGGCGGGCGCGGCGGCCGCGGCGCTCCAGCCCGTCGTGGGTGACGCAGCGGTCACGCTGTTTCTCGTCGGCATCCTCGGCGCGGCCGTCTCCACGCTCGGGGGGAACACCCACGTCCCGCCGTTCCTCGTGGCCGACAAACTCGGCTGGGGGACGACCGTCGACGACGCTCGCTACCGGGCGCTGCTCGCGGGGACGGCGCTCGTCTCCGCCGGAGGCGCGTTCGTCAGCGGCAACTTCGTCCAGCTGCTCGCGCAGGCGCTCGTCATCGGCGCCGTCGGGACGCCGTTCGCGCTCGCACTCGTCCTCTACCTGCTTCACGACGGCGCGGACCGCCGGAAGCCCACCACGGCACTCAGCGTCGCCGGCGTGCTCGTCATGGCCATCGTCTCCGTGACGGCCGGCAACTCCGTCCGCGAGATGCTCCAGGGGCTCTCCCGGGAGGTGACGGTCGTCGCCACGCTGTCGGTGCTGTTCGCCGTCGCGGTGGCAGTCGCGACGGTCGCACTGGGGGCGAAGTTCCTCCTCCGGCAGCGCGACGGACCGGCCGCCGAACCCGCCGACTGACGCCGTGCCCGGCGATTCCGATGGCAACGGCGGCACGGACGCCCTCCCGGACACCGACGAGCACCTGGCACCCGATATCCCCCCGTCCGGGCACACGTTGCTCACCGGCCCCTCCAACACGGGCAAGACCAGACGGACAGCCGCCGCGCTCCGCGAGTACGTCGCTCGGCACGGGCGCGCGGGCGTGGTCGTCCTCGAGTTCGCGCCGACGCTGGTGCGCGACGGGCAGGTGCTCGGCGGCCGCCTCGACCGGTTCGGGACGCCGCGGGTCGCGTGGACCGGGACGCTGTTCGCGCACGCGCCGCGTGCGGAGAGCCGCGGGGACCAGCCGCGGGCGCTCGACCTCGCGCGGGCGAACGCACGGAACGCGGAGCGACTCCTCGACGCCGCTCCGCCTCCGGAAGCCGTGTTCGTCAACGACGCGACCATCCCGTTCCAGGCGACGGGTGACCCCTCGCCGCTGGCCAGGTACTGCGAGGGGGCGTCGGTGGTCGTCACCAACGCGTTCGACGGCGACCTCGGCGAGGGGCCCGTCAGCGAACACGAGCGGTCGGCACTGGCTGTGCTCGACGACCGGGCCCACCGACGCGTTCGGCTCGCGGGGGACGGATGAACGCCGGGTTCCGGGAACGCTTTTGTCACCCCGGACCCAGCACCCTGACAACCATGTCGAAGCCGGCGTCGTCCCCGCTCGCGAGTTCGACCGCGGTCCACGCCCGGGTCCTGGTCCTGCCGGTCCGTGACTGCCCGGTCACGCGACTGGCGGGTGAGTTCGGCATCCGCGAGCTGGTCGCACCCGGCGAGAGGGGCCGGGCTCCACAGGTCGTCGTCGAAGCGGCGCCGGAGGAGCGGCTGGTCGAACTCGGCGCGCACCCCATCGTCCGGGCGGGCGACGGGACGGTCTGCCGGCTGCCCTCGCTCGTCGAGACCGACGGCGGGACGACGGCCTGCGGCCACGGCCACTGCCTCGGGCACGGCTTCGGGTTCCTCCCCATCGACCCATACCACACCCGATGGGAGGGGGACGCGCTGCGGTGCTCGTTCGCGGCGCTCGACACCCGCGAGGTGGAGCGGGTCATCGAGGCGTTCGGGCAGTCGGACTTCGTCGTCGAGCTGGAGCAGCTCATCCGGGCCGGCGACGACGCCCCCGAGGGTGTCTCCGCGGCCTCCGAGACGACCATCCTCGACATCGACGAGCTGACCAGCCGCCAGCGGGAGGTCGCCTGCGAGGCCGTCGAACGGGGTTACTTCGACCCCGACGGCCCGTCCGCCGCGGAGGTGGCCGACGACCTCGGCATCGCGAAGGCCACCCTCTCGGAACACCTGCGCACCGTCCAGCGCGAACTGGTTCAGCAGGCCTTCGACACGCCCGAGTGACGGTCCCGAGGCCCTCGCTCCCTCGCCCCATCCTTTATATACGAGGCACCGCCTATCTACAGGTGGAGCAGGCCGAGTGCCTCGGGGTCGTCCGAAAATCGAAGATTTCCGGACGACGACGGGAGTTGTCGGGTGGAATGGAGCCGCCGACCCTCACCGATACCGGGCGTTCGGGTACGAATTCCAGCCGACCCGCCGTAGGGAGGTCGAGGGGAAGTAAATTCACCTGCGTCCATCCGTCCGTTTCTGGACGGACGAGACGGCGAAGCCGCGGGGCTTGTCCTCGCGGTACGTCACCGGAGTTCGTATCGGGAACTCAAAAAGCGCCGAACTATTAGCCGGGCACGTAATATCTGCTCCGACTCACCCCCGGGTGGGACAATGACCGAAACCCCTGACCCGACCCCCACCTACTCGCGGCGGCGTATGCTACAGTTGACTGGCGCGGCCACCACGGCGACGGTGGTCGGCACCGGCAGCGCGTTGGCCCTGACCGACGAGGGCTGGACCGTCGCGGAGACGCCCACCGAGAACGCCCTGTACGACGTCGTCCGGACCGTGAACGGGCTGTACGCTGTCGGCGGCGGTGGCGTCGTCCTCTGTCGCCGGGCGGACGGCTGGGTGAAGATCCTCGACGGTGGTCCGGCCGGCAACGGCGACAACCTGTACGGCGCCGACGTGACCGACGACGGGAAGGCGCTGTGGTTCGTCGGGGCGTCGGGCGCCATCGGGGAGTACGACGTAGTCTCGGGCGTACTGACCAACTACTCCGCGCCGATGGACGTGACGAACAACTTCAACGACGTGAGCGCACAGGGGGAGTCGGGGAGCGCGAGCGTCTACGTGGCGGGCGACTCGGGGAAGATCTACCACTCCTTCGAGAGCGGCGAGACGGGCACCTGGGACGACACGACGCCCGGGAGCGGCTCGGCCATCACCGCCATCGACTTCCACGACGATCGCTTCGGCCACGCGGTCGACGACAACCAGACCGTCTTCGAGACCGACGACGGCGTCACCTACCGGAAGCTCGGGATCGAGAACGCGGACTACAACTTCTACGGCGTCGACTCCGACAGCTTCGACGACGTGACCGTGTCCGGTGGCGGCGGCTCGGTGTATCACTGGGACGGCGCCCAGTGGGTCCGGGACGACACTGGCGACGCCGGGCTCCAGGACGTCGAAGCCGGGGACGTCGAGACGCTCACCGTCGGTGAGAGCGGAGCCGTGTTCCGCGAGGTCAACGGCACCTGGCGCCGGGAGTCGACCCCGACCGGCGAGAACCTGAAGGCCGTCGTCCTCGGGGAGCCCGAGGCCGCCGTGGGTGCTTCCGGCATCGTCATCGAGCGGTAGCACCCGTCTGCACGTTCCGTTCCCGTTCCTGTTCCCGTTCCACGCCGTTTCCTCCCGAAGAGTTCCTCCCTCCGTGCGTTCCGTCCCGCCCGGTCGTCAGGAACGACGGGTGGGCAGGACGACCCCGACGCCGTTCCCCACCTAGCCTGTCGATAAGTCGCCGAACTGTTCGCTGCGGTGCGGACGCTGCTGTAGCCCCTGCTTTCTCGTGGGGCGAGACGGTGGTACCGCCCCGCAGCAGTGTTCGCTCCCGCCGACGGCGACACCGTGCCCGGCCGGTGCCGGGCGACGTCGTCTGGACACTCGCTGGTGCCGCCGCGGCGGGGAGCGGGCCACTGTGTGGTCGGCCGTTACGGCCGGTTGACGCTCGGATGCCCCGGTGACTGCGGCCCGGGTCCCGCAGGTCCACCGGACACTCCGGACGACACCCTCCTCCCGACGCGCCGCGACCCCCAGCAGCGTGTCCGCCACCACGGGACGGGATTCGTATCGGGCAGCCGGTAGCGTTCCACGACGCCAGAGGGAATGGTCTTTCACCTGGCGAGTTCCGGCCGAGACGAGTTGACCGGAACCTCCACACACTCCGCCGAGACGGAGAACGACGGCCGCGCGGCACGGAGCTTCCCGACGGTCGGCGCGGACGCGGCCGAGCTGCGGGCGTTCGACGACGTCGAGACCGCCGACGGCGACCGGCTGGTGTACGACAGCGAGAACGAGGACGCCTGGATCCAGTCCGCCGTCCACGGCGACCGCGCGGACCTCGTCTGACCGTTTCTGCGCCAGGTCGTGCGCCTCCCGCCGAGCCGCAGCCCCGTCCGGCGTCCGGGGCCCGTGGCGTCAGTGGTCCCGGAGGAGGTCCGCCGCGCGCTCCGCGATGGCGACCGTCGGCGCGTTCGTGTTCCCGCCGGTGATGGTCGGCATGATGGACGCGTCCACGACGCGCAGGCCCTCGATGCCGTGGACCCGGAGCTCGTCGTCCACCACGGCGTCGTCCCCGTCACCCATCCGGCAGGTGCCGACGGGATGGTAGACGGTGTGGGCGGTCTCGCGGACGTGCTCGGCGATCTCCTCGTCCGTCGTGCGGTCCTCGCCGGGCCAGACCTCGTCCCCGCGGACGTCGTCGAACGGGTCGGCGCGGGCGATCTCCCGGGCCCGGCGGACCCCGTCGACCAGCGCGTTGAGGTCGGCCTGCGCGTCCAGATAGTTGGGGTCGATGGCGGGGTCGTCGAACGGGTCGGCCGACGCCAGGCGGACCTCGCCGCGGCTCTCCGGCCGGAGCTGGGTCGCGCCGATGGAGAATCCGCGCCCCTCCTCCGGGTTGTCGAAGCCGTGGCGCATGAAGTAGGTCGGCCCGAAGTGGTACTGCAGGTCCGGCGCCGCGAGGTCGTCGTCCGTGCGGACGAAGCCGCCCGCCTCCCCCACGTTGGAGGTGAGCCGACCACGGTTCGCGCCGAAGTAGAGCAGCAGGTCGAGCACGCCGCCCGCGTCGTCGAGGGTGGAGTGCCAGCCGCTCTCGGCCTCGTGGACGACGAACGCGAAGAGGTGGTCCTGGAGGTGCTTTCCGACGGGGAGGTCCCGCTCGACCGCGATATCGTGCTCGCGGAGGTGGTCGCCGGGGCCGATGCCCGAGAGCATGAGCAGTTTCGGCGAGTCCACCGCGCCCGCCGAGACGAGCACCTCCTCGCTCGCGTCCGCGACCGCGCGGTCGCCCTCGTGCGCGAACTCGACCCCCGTCGCGCGGCCGTCCTCCAGCACGACCTGCGTCGCGTGCGCGCCCGTTCGCGCCGTGAGGTTCGGGCGGTCGAGGACCGGCTTCAGGTAGCCGTCGGCCGTGCTGTGGCGCCGTCCCTGCTTCTGGGTGAGGTGGTAGAGCCCGACGCCCTGCTGGCCGGCCCCGTTGAAATCGTCGCTGCGCTCGTGGCCCACCGCCTCGGCCGCGTCGACGAAGGTCCCGGAGAGGGCCCGAGGCGACCGCGGTTCGCTGACCGCCAGCGGCCCGCCCGTCCCGTGGTACTCCTTGGGCCCGGGGCGGAAGTCCTCCGCACGCTCGAAGTACGGCAGCATCTCGTCGTACGCCCAGCCGTCGTTCCCCCGGCGCGCCCACTCGTCGTAGTCCTCCGGGTGGCCGCGGATGTAGATCATCGCGTTGACGCTGGAGCAACCGCCCAGCGTCTTCCCCCGGGGCCAGTATAGCTCCCGGTCCTGCATCTCCGCCTGGGGCTCCGTGTGGTAGTTCCAGTCGGCCTCGCTCTCGAACAGCTCCGGGAAGGCCGCCGGGATGGCGATCTCGCGCTGCTCGTCCGGTTCGCCCGCCTCCAGCAGGAGCACCGTCGTCTGGTCGTCGGCCGTGAGGCGGTTCGCGAGCACACAGCCCGCCGAACCCGCGCCCACGATGACGTAATCGTACGTCGCCGTCCTTGGTGGCATGGGTCAACACCTCACGGACGACACATAGTCCTTCGCCACCTCCGGCCGGGGAACCACCGGACGGCGCCCGGGTACCCGGGCGGAGCCCGGGGATGAGCAGGGACGTTATTTCTGTCCGTGGGCAGGAATATCCCACTAATATGACGGTTTTGGATAATACTGCTCGTATTATCAACTTCTGTTCGATTCTATCCCATAATCCTCTCCAGTCACACGGAGGGTAAACTGACACCGGGGGCGGCCAGCAGCGAGGCGATACCTCTCCAGGTGAGCCGAGGACGGTCCGGACGTCTTATACAGCCCGCTGTGGCCGGGAGCAGACCGATACGCCAGTACCGGGACGTACGCCTATGAGCGGGTTCGACAGACGGTCGGTACTGCAGGGGCTCGGTGGGCTGGGATCGCTGGCGCTGCTCGGCAAGCACGCCGTCGAGGAGGCCGACGCCGCGTCGACCGCGACTGCCGTGTCGGAGGAGGCACGCAGCGTCGAGGCGGGGCTGGAACTGTTCGCGACGAAGTGGGCCGCCGGGGGGCCCGTCATCACGGCGACCCGGTTCGGCCGCTTCCTCGTGAACCAGACGTACAACCTGCACGTGGTGCAACCGGAGACCGACGACGACGCCGACGGGCAGGCCGACCCCTCGCGGTCGTACACGATGACGCTCGCCACGGGGGGCGCGGAGGTGACGCCGGGGACGGACCCGACCGCCCACGCCGAGCTGGCCATGGACGAGGCCGACTGGGAGGCGACGCTGTACGGGGACTTCACCGGGCTCGCGCCCATCCTCGGCGGCCGCACGTACCCCAACAAGGACGACGCCAACACGCTCGTCGGGCTGGTCCTCGTGATGTACGTCCTCGCGCACGTCCCGCACCCCGACGAGGACCCGCGATTCACGGCCGAGACGCTCGAGGGGTTCTTCCAGCGCGGCGGCGTCCCCGAGTGCGAGGGCGAGCCGTCGTCGTTCGCCACGGTCGAGCGTGCGCAGGGGGACCCAGCGGGCGAGGTGCGCGAGCGCGCCTTCGGCACGAACGACGCCCCCGACCTGACCCGGGAGTTCGCAGAGTGGGTCGAGGCGCTCTCGTACGACCAGCTCGGCGACGAGCAGGTCGCGCTCGCGAAGGAGCAGTTGAAGAACCTGCTCGGCTGCATGGTCGCCGGCGGCGCGACCGCGCCGGGCCGGACGTTCTGTGAATCGACTGTCGGTTTCAGCGACGGCGACGCGACGGTCGTCGGGTTCGGCGACGCCTCCCCGCACGAGGCGGCGATGGCGAACAGCTACCTCTGCCAGGTGCTCGAGTGGGAGGACTTCACCAACCTCGCGCACTCGGGGGCGGCCATCATCCCCGCCGCGCTGGCCGCGGCGGAGGCAGCCAGCGACGGGGGCCAGCCCGTCACTGGCGAGGAACTGCTCACGGCCATCGTCGCCGGGAACGAGGTGCTCGCCCGGACCAGCCAGTTCATGACCGACCTGACGAACACCGGGCAGGCGCTCCCGCTGCACCAGGTGCAGACGCCGCTCGTCGCCGGCAAACTCCTCGAGCTGGGCGCCGGCGAGTTGCAGGACGCGGTCGGCATCGCCGCCACCCAGCCCCAGCTCACCTCCATCCCCGCGTGGACGGCGGAGGGGAAGGGGATGGTGACGGCGGACCCGACGGGCGCGGGCGTCCGCGCGGCCCTGCTCGCGCGCGACGGCCTCTCCGGACGACGCGACCTGCTGGAGAGCCCACTCGGCTACTGCTACCGGGTCTCGGACGTCCGCAGTCCGCGCGACATGTGGGCCGCCGTCGACGATCTCGCGACCGAGGGGTCCCCCGTGGACGAGTGGGGCTTCCGCCGCGAGCAGTACTTCAACAAGCGCTACCCCTGCGACGGCTTCACCACGACCGCCGTGCAGGCGATGCTGAACGTGCGCGAGCAGCTCCGCGAGGCGGGTGTCGACCCCACGGACCCGTCGAACGTCGAGTCCATCCGGGTCCACATGAACCTCCCCATGGCCTCGACGGCGACGATGTTCAACGAGGCCGACGACGCCGTCCTCGACCGCGTCCTCGACGAGGACCAACCGGACTGGACCTACATCGCCCTCCTCTTCGGCGGGCGCTATCCGCTCGCCGCGGCGCTGCTCCACGGCGAACTCACCGACCGCCAGTACGAGCGCTCCGCCATCGCCGACCCCCGCGTCCGGGAGCTCTGGCCGCGTTTCGACGAGGCACCCGACCTCGGCGTCGGCGTTCTGGGCGCGCAGGTCAGCGTCACCACCAGCGACGGCGGCCCCTTCCGCTCGGCCGTCGGCATCGACGACACGGCGGTCGGGGGCGGCGCCACCTACGAGTCCTACGTCCAGTGCATCCGCCGGGACGTCAACGGCCGCGGCCGGGACGATATCGAGACGTACACCGCGGACAGCAAGTTCCGCCAGACCGCGCGACGGCTCCCGGAGGGGAAGCGCGAGGCCGTCCTGAACCGCATCGACCGACTGGAGGGTCGCCCCGTCACGTCGCTGCTGGCCCTGCTCTGACCGCTCGGGGCCGTATCGGTCCTCCCCGGACTTGAACGACCACACGGCTACGGCAGAACAGCGAAACATGCACGCCAGGGACTAGCGTACATGGGGGACGGATTCGCCCGTGCGTGCTGTGACCAGCTCTACCGCAAGCGGCCGGAGACGTGTCACGAGTGCGGGCACGAGTCGGTAGCGTCCCTCACGTTCAGCGAGTACCGGGCGCGGCGGCGCACGGGCGAGACCCCCTGGAGCGAGGCGTCCGCCGACGGAGCAGGCTACAGCGGGGTCCTCGTGGCCCTGGCGCTCCTGACGGTGGTGCTCGGTCTGGTGGCGGTCGGTGTCGGCGTGACCGTGCTCTAATGCTGCCCCGGGGCCTGTTACAGGGCGATCGCTCCCGGGTGGCTATCACACCGCCAGTTTGCTCCTGATACCGACCGCCAGCGCCGTGCTCCCCACCAGCGCGGCCACGACGCTCGCGGCCCAGGCTGGCCCCCACCGAGCGGCCAGAGCCGTCCCCCAGAGGCCCGCCAGGAGCACGAGCCCGCCGGCGACGATCAGCTGGACGAACTGCTCCATACCGACTCGTCCGTACGCCGGGACAAGGAAGCTATCGCCGTCACCGCCGGAGGCTGGCCCCGTACCGGCGGCTCCCGAGGTCGTCCGCCGAGACGGGCTGGACGTAGCTGCCCACGCGCTCCCGTTCCCACCAGCGGCCGGTCTCCGCACGCTCCGCGGGCGTCGTGTAGCGGTAGCGATAGCGCACGGCACGGACGTGCTCGGGGGGTCCCTCGGGGAACGGGTCGTGGGCCAGCAGCGACCGGACCCCCTCGTCGCCCGCCAGGAACTTGCGGAGGAGTCGCGGGAACCAGGGGCTCCGGCGGGGCGTCGGTGCCATCGCCGCGAACCACAGCTGCCAGTCCAGCCGGAGGTGGTAGGGGGCGACCTGCGGGGGTCGCCGGTCGGGGTCCGTCGGCTTGCCGGGGAACTCGTAGGTGCGCCACTCCGTCGTCGGGCCGGGGTCCGGGTCCGACGTCCCCTGGACGACGATCTCGTAGCGGTCACGCGTGATGGAGCCGAAGGCGCCGTAGGTGTTGACGAGGTGGAGCGGGTCGTAGGAGGTGTTCATTACCTGCGTCTCCGAGACCGTGTTCAGGGCGGGGCGGACACTGAGCGCGAGGACGAGCAGGGTGACCAGGACGACCAGAACCACGAACGGCAGGGGTGCGGTGGTCGTGGTCGGCGCCGCGACCGGAAGGACCGACCCGAGGACTCCGTCTGAGAACGTGCTGAACGCGAGGACGATGGTGAGCGCGTTGAGCCAGGAGAAGTTCCCCGTCAGCACGAGCCAGCCCTGGAAGGCGATGGTCGCGACGCCCGCGAGCGCGGCGAACGGCTGCGGCGCGAAGTAGAGGAACGGAACGGCCAGTTCGACGACGTGGTTGCCCAGCGTCTCGACGCGGTGGAACCGGTCGGGCAGGTGGTGGGCGTACCACGACAGCGGGTTGGGGATCGGCTGGGTCTCGTAGTGGTAGTCCATGCAGGTGAGGTCGCGCCAGCAGTCGTCGCCGCGGAGCTTGATGAGGCCCGCGCCGACCATGTTGCGAAAGAGGACCCACCGGAGCAACCAGACGACCGCGCCGGGGGCCGCGGTGCCGGGGTCGCCGAGGAAGACGGCGAGGAAGCCGACCTCCAGCAGCATCGACTCCCAGCCGTAGCCGTAGAAGACGCCGCCGGCGTTGACGAACGACTGGTAGAGCGCCCACAGCAGGAACCAGAGGAGCATCGAGGCCGGAAGCGCGAACGGCGCTGGGACGAGGGCGGGCGCGCCGAGGAGCGCCAGCATCGAGAGGCCGACCCCGCCCCACGCCGCCGCCGCGATGGCGCGGTCGCTCGGGAGGAGGTAGAAGAGACTCGGGCGCTCGCGGAAGGACGCACGGTCGACGTACGACGCCAGCGGCCGGAGGCCGTCCTCGCCGGCGAGCGGACGGAACTGCCGCGCGGCGACCAGGAAGGCGAGCAGGTAGAGCAGCGCCAGCCCACGACGGACGAGGAAGCGAGCGATCTCGTAACTCCCGCCGGCCGGGAGCCCCAGCTCCGACAGCACCATGCCCGGGCCTCACTGGCCCGACGTGAAAGGCGTTGCCGGAGTGGCGCGTCGGCGGCTGTGCGTCTCGTATGCGACAGGTGCGTCGCGACGCCGACCGGCCAGATTTTGTATAGCGACATACGGTTTACGAGTTCGAACCCGGACAGCCGCCTGTTCGAGGAACTGTCACAGAAGTGAGAATATGGCCGCTCGCTCCCCTACCGGAACCGCTCCTCGAGCGAGACCGTCACGATGGACTTGAGGATCTCGGCGCCGCCCTGGATGGGGTCGAGCTTGGTCTCACCGGCCCGTTCGGCGTACGTGATGGGCTCCTCCCGGACCTCGTACCCCCGCATCAATGGACGGACGATCAGTTCCGCCGACAGGCCCGTGTTCTCCGTCCACTCGATCTTCTCGATGACCTCGCGCCGGTAGGCGCGCATCCCCGTCGTCGTGTCGTGGACGCGCTCACCCATCAGCACGGACGCGATGGCGGCGAAGGCGGCGTTCCCGAGGCGGTTGAACGCCGGCATCGCGTCGGCCCCGTAGTAGAGCCGGTCGCCCGAGACGACGTCGTACCCCTCGTTGACGAGGTCGAGGAACGCCGGCAGGGCGTCCATGGGGTAGGTGTCGTCGCAGTCCGTCGTCACCACGACGGGACGAGAGGCCGTCAGCAGTGCCTCACGCACGGCCACGCCGTACCCCTGTGGCTCCTGCTCGACGACCGTGGCACCGTGCTCACGGGCGATATCGGGCGTCCTGTCGTCCGAGCCGTCGATGCAGACGACCTCCGTACGGCCGTCGGTCACGCGCTCGATGTCCGAGAGGACGGTCCCGATGGCGGCCTCCTCGTTGTACGTCCCCATCACGATGCTGAGGTCGTCGAAGGTGAACGGCTCGTCCGCGGCCGCTACGTCTCGGGCAGCCTCCCCGGACTCGCCCTGCTGCTGGCTCATACCGTCGGGTTCGCGAGGGCGCACTTGAGAGTTTAGGTTCGCCGAAAGCAGACAGGGTGGCGGATTCCCACGTCACGGCCGAGGTTACGGCCGTACCAGCGCTGTAGCTATCGAATCCCAGGTATTACCACCGAAAGTGGGCGGTACGTCCGTTATCGGAGGTCGGCGACGCCGGGGACGATCTCCTCCCGGTGGCGGTCCGCCGCCGCGCCGGTCGCCTCGGGCGGGCGCTCGAACCCGTCTCGCTGGGTCGGGCCGCCGTCGGCGCGGGTCGTGAGGATCGTCGGGTCGGTCGTGGGCGGGACCATCGGAGCCATCTCGTCGGAGTCGTGCATGTGTATCTGTGGTGTAGGGGGAACGTTCGCGCGTCGATGCCGCTGCAGCCTGGGGGAGAGAATCAGTTGCGTACGGGTACAGCGAGCATCAGTCTTCACGTCGGACAAGGGGGCGGAATGTCATAAACGTTCATGTTCGAACAGCGGTTGCCGCGGTCGGCGGTCGCTGCCCTTACCACTGTCCGAGTCCGTTCTCCGGGCGTGGCGACCGGACTGACGCTCGCGTTCGATCTGGCGGCGCTCCGGGGACTCTCGGACCCAGCAGCCGCACTGGCGGATGGCCGGGGCTGGAGCGAACAGGTGGGAATCGTCTCCGACCAGCCGCCGTACGTTCTCACGAAGTTCACCCGTGAGCACGGCCTGCGCAACGACTTCCCGCCCGAACCCGCGCCAGCCGCCGAGACGCTCGACCACATGCACACGCACCACGACACTGAGCGGTACGTGTACGTGGTCCCCGACGACGCGACGGTCACAGCGGGGGGCTGGGAGCCGCTCCCGCTGCCGGAGGCTGCCGAGCGAGCTGGGTGGGAGCTGGGAGAGCCGGCCGACGGCGAGTCCGGGACCGACCAGTCGCCCGGCGAGGAGGAGCCGGACTGGCCGTGAGTTATCGTCCATCTTGGGCACCGTCCCCGATTTACGATCCACATTGGACGATAACTAGCCTCCAGCGACTCGAGACGTGCACCCAGGTACGATGATAACTGCCCTTATCGTCGTGTCTGACGCAGATTGAAGTACGGCCGGTCCGAGCGAGGTGACATGAGCACCGAGGGGGTTGACACCGAGCGGGTCTCGGTGAGTACCTACGTCCCGGCGTACCAGCGAGCCACCTGGGCGGACGAGGCCGAATCGATGGGCGTGAGCCGCAGCGAGTACGTCCGCCTGATGGTACAGGCGGGACGACGGAGTTTCGACATCGACGGAACTGCCACCAGCAGTGATTCCGAAAGCGAGAGCGAGGCGGGGGACGGATCCCCCCGCCGGAACGGAGTTACCGAAGGCAACCCCGAGGACGGCGGTGATACGGAGTCGAACCCCGGGGGTGACGCCCTCCGAGAGCGTGTCCTCGACCTCCTCGGTTCGGACGCGCATCTCGACTGGGACGAGCTGGTCGCCGGACTGACCGACGACATCGAGGAGCGTCTGGACGAGACGCTGGAGGCGCTCCAGGTGGACGGCCGGGTTCGGTACTCGGGTCGCCACGGCGGGTACACGGTGGTCGACGATGAGTGAAGCCCGCGCCGGCGAGGCCGGCAGTGTCGAGGACCCGGTCGGCTACTTTCTGGAGGACCTGACCTACCACGGCAAGACCGAGCGGACGCGCGACGCCTACGAGCGCGTCCTGCGCTCCGCAGAGGCGTTCCTGGCCGAGCGAGGGACCACGCTCGCCGACGCGACCCGTCGGGACTGCATGGCCTGGGTCCACCAGCTCCGCGGGGAGTACGCCGACAGCACAGTCGCCTCCTACGCCTCCTACCTCCACCGGTTCTACGGGTACATGGTCGAGGTCGGCACGTTCGACCGGAACCCGATGGCGCTGGTGACCGACGAGATGGACGAGACCATCGACACGGACCCGGCGCGCCGGGAGATCGACCTCCCCCGAATGCGGGCGTTCGTGGCCGGGCTCGAACACCCCCTCGAACGGGCCGTCATCGTCACGCTGCTGAAGACGGGAATCCGAGTCGGGGAGTGCTGTAACCTCGACCTGCGGGACTGCTCACTGACGAACCCGGAGGTCCGCGAGGCGTACGAGGTTGCGCCCCGGGGCGGACTCGACGGCCGGTCCGACTCCATCTACGTCCCGAGCGTCCCGTCACGTGGCGAGCGCTACAACGGCGAGGAACGCACCGCCTCGAACAAGCGCAAGCGGGACACCGTCGTCCCCATCGACGACGAACTCGCGTCGGTGCTGACGGCGTGGCTCGCGGTCCGCCCGGACGCACGATCCCCCGCAGAGCCGCTCTTCTGCTCGACGAAGGACGAGTGGGGCGCCCGCCTCACGCCGAAGATGGTCCGCTCGTTCGTCACCGACCACGCCCGCGAGGCAGGCTGGTACCGGGCGGGCGGCGGCGCCGAGGAGAACGTCACGCCCCACTACTTCCGACACTTCTTCACCACCCACCTCCGGGACCGGACCGGCGACAGGGGCGTCGTGAAGTACCTGCGCGGAGACGTCGCACAGGACGTCATCGACACGTACACGCACAACTGGGGCGATCGTGTCCGGAGTGTCTACGAGACCAATATCTACTCGCTGCTGGAGTGAAGTGTCGGAGTAGTTCTGTTTCCTGCTCGTCGCTGCCGTTCGCTCTCCGACCCGTAAACCGTATATCGCTATACGGAATCCCCGAGTGCGTCGATACCCATTGGATGTCCGAAACGAGACAGTGGCGAGCGTCTACGGACGGTTCGGGGACTCGTGAGAGGTGCCGGGAGCGAGGAACAGTAGCGGGACGGGCGTCCCGCGAGAGCGCCGAATCGAGTGGTCGTCAGTCGGTCGTGGGGGCGACCAGTTCCGTCTCCGACTCGTCGATGAGCAGTCCGGCCAGTTCGCGGGCGTGGTCGTCGAGTTCGTGGACGTTCTCCAGCAGGACCGTCTCGGAGGGGAACAGTCGCTCCCCGAGCAGCAGTCCGTGGTCGCGGGCGGTCGAGCCGGTCACCGTGAGGTAGACGCCCAGTCCCGTATCCGCGATGGCGGCCTCCTCCTCCTTCTCGGACTCCGGCGTGGGGTACGTGAACTCGACGTCCCGGAGCGCGTCGGTCCCGAGTACGGCCTCCACCAGCCGCTCGTACCGCGGCGAGATGCAGAGCTCCCCCTCGTAGTCGGACACGAACGAACGGTCCAGCGGGTCGCCACCGTCCCCACGCGTCTCCGGGGTCGCCAGCAGCGTGTGGTAGACGGTGTCCCCGAGGCCACCAGCGACTCGGACGTCGGTGTCCATCGGGTCGATGCGCTCGTTCACATCGGCGAGCGTCGCCAGCGGCTCGGGGCGGAGCTCGACGACCTCCTCCAGTACCAGGTCCGCCGAGTCGAAGCCGAGTGCGAACTCGTGTTTGCGGAGCGCCCGGAAGGGCTCCTCGCGCCCGACGAGTTGCACCTCGCCGATGGGGGTCGGGAGTGTCAGCGAGTCGAAGACCACGCGGCGGGGGAACCCGTCGCGGGCGTCCCGGAGCAGCGTGTACTCGGGGGCGTACGGGTCCTCGGGGTCGGAGTAGTCCGCCAGCCGCTCGTACACCGACCGGTCGAGGTCGCGCTCGTCCTTCGTGACGGCCTTCTCGAGCCGGAGCGTGGAGATGACCTCGTCGACGCGCCCGGTGGCGTTGGCCGCTCCAGCCGTCTCGGCGTGGCCCGCCACCCGTTCGAGGACGGCCTCCAGCGGGCGACCCTTCCGAGGGACGGCGATCTGTACCGTCGTCATTGATGAATGGTCGGTACTGCAGGAGAAAAGGCGTCCGGTTCCTAGTCGCCGGCCAGCGCCTGCCGCAGGTTCTCGAGGGTCTCGATGTCGTCCTCCATCTCGTCGAGTTCGGTCTCGACAGCGGCGACGCGGCTCTCGAGGTCCTCGCCCAGTTCGTCCTGCATCGTCGCGAGTTCGCCGCGCAGGTCGGCCAGCTCGTCCTCCACGTCGGCGACGCGGTCGTCCAGCGCCGTCGTGGTCTCGGCCATCGACGCGACCTGCTCGTCTACGTCGTCCATCCGGTCGTCGACCGCGGTGACGTCGCTCTCGACGCCCTCGACTGTTCCTTCGAGGCGCTGGACGCTCTCCTCGATGTCGCCGAACTGCTCGCGGATCGAGAGCAGCTCCTCGGCCGTGCCCGCATCGTCGAGGAACGCCTCCAGCGCACCCGTGTAGGCGACGACCTCGTCGACATCGGCCTGAAGCTTGTCGAGTTTCGCCTCGACGTGTCCGGGCACCTCCGCCTCAGTCTCCAGCGCGTCGATATCCGGCCCGAGCGCGCCGCGTAGCGTCTCGAGGTCCTCGTCCGCGACATCGCCCGCACGGATCTCCGACGCCAGCGTCGCCGCCAGGTCGTTGACGGACACGGCCTCGGCGGTGCCGTTCCCGTGTGCGGGCTCCTCCTCGGGCGCGGTCTCGACGGTCGCGTCGATGTCACCCTCTGCACCGTCGGCCGCCCCCTCGTTGATGCTGGCGATGGCGGACTCCAGGTCGTCCGCGGAGGCCTCCGCCGGAGCCGGTGCCGCGTCCTCGTCGGCCGTCTCCTCGTCCTCCTCGTCCACCTCGATGGGTTCCTCCAGCTCGATGGAGGTGTCCGGCGCCTCCTCCTCGTCGGCCTCGTCCTCGTCCGCGTCCTCGTCGCCGATGATGTCGCTGACGCTCTCCTCCCCCTCGACCCCCTCGATGGAGGGCTCCGTGAGGAAGCGCTCGATGTCGTCCGTGTCCTTCGCGCGCAGCCCGTAGACGGTGGTGTACTCCTCGCCGGCCTCGAACTCCCGCTCGAAGACGATCCGGTCGTCCTCGACCCGCCAGAAGTCCGCCCCGTACTTGGGGTGGAAGCCGATGTCCTGGGCCGGTACGTCGTCGGGGACGCTGTCGACGATCTCGACGTCCGTCAGTTCCTCCCGGTCCGAGTGGATGACGAAGGCGATGGCGGGGACGGGGAAGTCGTCGGGTTCGAAGGACTTCTCGACGCTGATACCCCCCCGTTCGACGACCACGCTCACCTCCTCCGAGTCGGCGTTGCTCATGTGTACTACCAATCTGCAACTTCTCGCCCATAAATCTACCCTGAGCGTAACATCGTTCCGGCCCGGCGATACCGGACGAACGACCCGGCCGACGTCCGCTCAGAGCGACGTCCTGTCGCCGATCTCCACGACCTCCACGGTTCGGGGATGCTCGAACGAGCGCGTGTGGTCCCGAACGGAGCGTGGATCCGCGGTCAGGCCCTTCCACATGTCCCAGTGCGAAGGGAGCAGGCGTTCGAGTTCCAGCTGGGCGGCCGCCTCCGCGACCTCGTTCGGCGAGGAGTACCAGCGCTTGTAGACGGGCTCGCCGGTCCCCGTGTCCAGCAGCCCCGAGGAGCCAAAGGCCAGCACGCCGAGGTCGAGGTCGTACCTGTCGCCGATGCCGTCGAACGCGTCGCCCGGGCGGGCGTCGCCGCCGTGGAAGAGGGCCCCGGCGTCGTGCTCGACGACGTAGGAGACGGGGTGTGTCGCGTCCGGGTCGGTGGCCGGCTCGACGTGGACGGTCAGCGAGCCGACGGCGACCGTATCACCCTCCGAGACCTCCCGGAAGGCGCTCTCGTCGACGCCCTCGCAGTCGGTCCAGCCCTCCTCCTCGACCACGGCCAGCGAGTCGTCCGGGGCGAGGTGGTCAGCACCGCCTGCCACGAGCGGCGCCTGCGTCCCCTCGTGGACGTGGTCGGCGTGCTCGTGGGTCGCCAGGACGACGTCCGGTTCGACGAGGTCGGCGAACTCTCCCGGGTTGAACGGGACCGGCACCATCCTGATCGTCCTCGGCGGGTCGCCCAGGCCGCAGTACGGGTCGATGACCACCGTCGTCCCGTCGGCGGCCTTCAGGACGAACCCGTTGCAACCGAGATGCCAGACGTCGACGCCGTCGGGCTCGGCGGCCGCGATTTCGCGGGGGAGCCAGTCCCCCCAGTCCGACGTACCGAGTTCGTGCGCGCACATGCGTGTCCAGCCGTGCGGACGGGCACGGGCTAAATCCCCCGCATCCGGCCGGGTACGACCGAGCGTCCCCCGAAGTTCTTTGCGAGTAGACACGCCTCCGTCGGGTATGAGCCTCCTCCTCGCACTCCGGGATCGGCCCGTGGTGAGCGGTGGGAGGCTTGCTCGTGCATCGGGCGCAGCGGTCGGCAGCCGCCGCCGACCGCGCCTGCTCGCCGTCGCGTGCTGGGGGGTGCTCACCTACGTCGGCCTGCTGGTCCGGCTGGTGGTACGGGACGTTCGAAGGTAACCGATCGAGTCCATCCCGAACACGTGCTATTTCTGCAGTAGTGGCCTGAAAGCCATGGAATTGTCAAAATTTTTGATTTATCCGCTCCCGCGCCCGTCAGCGTCGCGGCGCGTAAACCGTATTCAGCGATACCGAAGGTCGGGCGGAGCACGACACCAGTTCCGAATATAGAAATCTACAAACCACCAATCCCCTAACAGTATCTGAGTCACCATAGGCTCTGAGAAGCCAATAGCCCGGTCAAGACCATATTTAGTCAGAACGCTGTAATATTATCAGGAAGATCGACAGCGGTCGCGGATCGAGATGGGACTCGCGTGACTGAGGCACCGAAGAGAGATGTACTAACAAGTCCTTACACGTCATAACATATAACTCCCTGCATGGCGAACGCCTCTTTATGAGCGGTTCGAGCTACGATAAGACGATTCAGTTCCGCGCCGGAGCCGAAAAAGAGGCTGCGGAGCTGCTTGATGAGATCCGTATTGGCGGCGTCAATGTGAGCGAACTTGCTCGGACCGGATTGATCGAGATGCTCCGTCGGTCTCTGGACGGACAAGACGAAATCGCGGTCTACGAGCGATACAGCCGTGGTGAGATCGACGAAGACGTAGCTCGGGTTCTCCTCGGTGAGAAAATCGATCAGATGGAAGCGGAGAAAGACGCGTTCGAGTCGGCAATGGAGCGGGACACCTCAACGTTCCTCGCTGATAGTGATGGCGAGTGACACTCGCCACCCGCTCTTGACCGATACGAGTTCCCTGATTGCCGTTGCGAACACCGACCGGCGGGATGGACTGGCGGAGTCGCTCGCTCTCACGACCACGAACGTCTGCAGGCACGAACTGCAGAAGCACGTCAACTCTAACACGCATGCGCCCGAGGGAAGCCGTGAACAGTATCTGAAACGAGGCAGCCAGCGCGTGCTCGATCACTTAGACGACGATTCTTCGTCGTGGTCGTGTGTGACTGTCGTTCCGCGACCTCACGGACCGGACGCGGGTGAAGAATCGCTGAAGCAGGAGCTTTCCGAACATGGGGACTCGTATCAGATCGTCTCGCTGCTCGATGGTGCCGCGCGCCGATCGATTCGGCGACTAGTTGGCGACCGCGGATACGACACTGACGTTGTGGGACCGCCGTATCTGCTTTATGTTCTCTTCGACAACGAGTTCATATCGAAGGCAGAGTTCTGTGAGGCGTCAGGCGAGATGATTCGGACGGAAGGGTGGACGGAATACGAGGTCGTCAAGAGCGCTTGGGCCAGTATTCCCGTTGATCGTTCCGAGTTCCTTGACGATGATGTTCTCCCATCTTGAGAGCTTACAAGTACTGGAACACTTAGTGACGTGCTCCCACGAGTAAAGTCGTGGGTTTTCCGAGGTTCCTCCGTTGCTCCCGTCGATTCGGATGGTTGGGAATCTAGGCTCTGTGGACTGTCGGCCACTGGCCCCGCTACGAAGCCGTTACTCGTACCCGCGGAGGGCTTCGAATTACCTGACTTTTTAACGACAGTCGGCGTGGTCGGCTTACTGTTTTGATTTCGGCGAAGTGCCGTGGCAAACACCGAGCCAACTGCCAATCTTCCACGCACATCCACTTGTTCGCCGCGATGGGAGGTGAATCCTCGGCGCACAGTGAACGTGAACGATGACTGGCGATTCATCCCACGACTGAAGTCGTGGAGTTTCTCGCCCTGCAAAGCGTATGAAGATTCAGCCATTGCGAGACTCGTTTGTAGCCTTTTAACCGTTCGGAAAACGTGGACGATGCCTCTCGGCCGACGTGTTATGCCGTTCCACCGCCTACGGGGCCACATGCGTGAACTCGTCTTCGCCCTGGAGTACGAACCCGGCTGCAACCGGGTGGCGGACACGCTCGCCGAGCACCCGGAGGCACGGATTCGCTCGCTCTCGCTGCACGCCACCGCCGACCGCCTCTGGCGGGTCGACCACGTCACCGGCGGACCGGCGGCGCTCAGCGCCATCGAGTCGACGTTCCTCACATCCGATTACTACGCCGACTGCCTCGCGACGGAGGACTGCGGGGCCACCCAGACCACCGAGGTCCTCGACCACACGGACGACACGCTGGTCCTCTACTCCGACTGGGAGCGGACCCCGGAGTGCTCCTCCGTCCCCCACGTCGCCCGGGACCATCTGGGCGGCGGCGTGCTGTTCGAGACGCGCCACGAGGGGCGCCACTACACGTGGCGGGTCATCCACTCCGGCGAGGGGGACGTGGCGGCGTTCTTCGCCGACCTGGAGTCGGCGGTCGGGGACTGCGCCCGGATGGAGATGCTCCGGACGGCGGAGACGTCGTCGCCGGCCGGCGAGACGGGCGGCGGTCGTGATGGCCTGCCCACCGAGCAGGAGGCCGCCCTCAGGGCCGCCGTCGAACACGGCTACTACGAGTCCCCGCGCGAGGTCGACGTCGGTGGCCTCGCCGACCACCTGGGCGTGCCCCGGTCCACGCTGACCTACCGGCTCCGGCGGGCCGAGGAACACCTCGCTAAACAGTACGTCGCGGGCGAACAGGTGGCCGACCGCGCGTCGACGCTGCTGTAGCTGGCGGCGCTCCGGTTGGAACATTCCAACAAAGGCTTATCGAAGTCAGTGTCCTACCTCGGGGCGATGACCGACGAACCGAACGCGTCGGGGGCGGGCGGGGGCGACGGCCAGGCGAGCGTGACTGCTCGCCTCACCGTCCCCGAGATGGACTGCCCGTCCTGTGCGCAGAAGGTCGACAAGAGCCTCCAGCGTCTCGACGGCGTCGTGGAGACCGCCCCCCAGCCGACCACGGGTACGGCGACCGTCACCTACGACCCCGACGGGACGAGCGAGGCCGACGTGGTCGCGGCCATCGAGGCCGCGGGCTACGAGGTCCTCGGGGCCGGAGGCGACGACGAGCCGTCCTCGGGGGTCGACATCGCGCCGCCGTCCGAGGTCTGGACGAGTCCCCGGGCGAAGAAGACCCGGGCCGGCGCTGCCTTCGTCACCCTCGGCCTCCTCTTCGAGTTCCTCCTGACGGCGCAGAACCCCGTGGTGGCGAGCGTCCTCGGCTCCCCGCTCCACGTCGCGGATGTGCTGTTCCTGGGCGCCGTGGTCGTCAGCGGCGTTCCCGTCGTCCGCAGCGGCTACTACTCGGCGCGGAACCGGAGCCTCGACATCGACCTGCTGATGGGGACGGCCATCATCGCCGCCACCGCCATCGGCTACTTCGTCGAGGCGGCGACGCTGGCCGTCCTCTTCGGTGTCGCCGAGCTGCTGGAGGACTACGCGATGGACCGGGCCCGGGACTCTCTCCGTGAGCTGATGGAACTGTCGCCCGACGACGCCACCGTCCGGCGCGACGGGGAGGAGGTGACCGTCGCCGCGGAGGACGTGGCCGTGGGCGAGACCGTCGTCGTCCGGCCGGGCGAGAAGATCCCGCTCGACGGCGTCGTCCGCGAGGGGGAGAGCGCGGTGGACCAGTCGCCCATCACCGGCGAGAGCGTCCCCGTCGACAGGACCGTCGGCGACGAGGTGTACGCCGGCGCCATCGCCGAGGAGGGGTACCTGGAGGTCGAGGTCACGTCGACCGTGGGCGACTCCACGCTCTCGCGCATCATCGAGATGGTGCAGGGCGCGCAGGCGAAGAAGACCGAGACCGAGCAGTTCGTCGACCGGTTCGCGGGCCACTATACGCCGCTCGTGGTCGTGCTGGCCATCCTGACCGCCGCCATCCCGCCACTGCTCATCACTGACCCCGTCCCGGTGACCGTGGCCGGGTTCACGACCGAGTTCACCGGCGGCTGGCAGACGTGGTTCATCCGCGGGCTCACGCTACTGGTCATCGCGTGCCCGTGCGCGTTCGTCATCTCGACGCCCGTCTCCGTCGTCTCGGGCATCACCAGCGCCGCGAAGAACGGCGTCCTGATCAAGGGTGGGAACTACCTGGAGGCGATGGGCCAGGTCGACGCCATCGCCGTGGACAAGACCGGGACCCTCACGCGGGGCGAACTCGCCGTGACCGACGTCGTCCCGCTCGGCGATGTCGACGAGGAGACCCTACTCCGACGCGCGGCCGGCCTGGAGCAGCGCAGCGAGCACCCCATCGGCACGGCCGTCCTCGACCGGGCCACGGCGGCGGGCGTGACCGACCTGCCCGAACCCACGGCGTTCGAGAGCCTGACGGGCAAGGGCATCCGTGGCGACATCGACGGTGACACCTACCACGCGGGCAAGCCGGCGCTGTTCGAGGAACTGGGTTTCGACCTCACGCGGGGACGCCGGGCCGACGGGGGCGTGCCGACCTCAGCGTCGACACAGCCCCGGGAGACGTTCCCCGAGGAGACGCTCGCCGCGCTGGAGCGGGAGGGCAAGACGGTCGTGCTCGTCGGGACGGAGACGGAGCTGCTCGGCGCCATCGCCATCGCCGACGAGGTCCGGCCGGCGTCGAAACGAGCCGTCGAGCGCCTGCACGATCTGGGGATCGAGCGGGTCGTGATGTTGACCGGTGACAACGAGGGGACCGCCCGTGCCATCGCCGAGCAGGTCGGCGTCGACGAGCACCGCGCCGAACTGCTCCCCGACGAGAAGGTGACGGCCGTCGAGGCGCTCCAGGCGGAGTACGACGAGGTGGCGATGGTCGGCGACGGCATCAACGACGCCCCCGCCCTGGCGACCGCCGAGGTCGGCATCGCGATGGGCGCGGCGGGAACGGACACGGCCCTGGAGACCGCCGACATCGCGCTGATGGGTGACGACATCGGAAAGCTGCCGTACCTGTACGCGCTGTCGAACACGGCCAACGGCGTCATCCGGCAGAACATCTGGGCCAGCCTCGCGGTGAAGGCCCTGCTCGCGGTCGGCGTGCCGCTGGGACTGGTGAGCGTCGCGCTCGCGGTCGTCGTCGGCGACATGGGGATGAGCCTCGGCGTCACCGGAAACGCGATGCGACTCGCACGGGTCACGCCCGAGCGGTTCGAGTGACCTGCGGAACCGCAGTCACTCCAGCGTCTCGCGCGCCGCGTCGACGGCGTCGGCCACCCCATCCAGGAGCAGTGCCGTGTCGACGCCGGCGACGAGGAAGTCGAACCCGAGCGACCCCAGCGCCCGGACCTCGTCGGGGCGGGCCCCGAGCGTCCCGACCGGCGTTCCCGCGTCCTCCGCCGCGTCGAGGACGGACGCGATGGCGTCGGTCAGTTCCGGACTGGTCCACTCCCCGAAGACGCCGAGGTCGGCCGAGAGGTCGGCCGGCCCGACGAACAGCGCGTCCACACCATCGACCGCGGCGATATCGGCGGCGTTCTCGACGCCGGCCGCCGTCTCGATCTGGAGGACCGTCAGCACGTCCTCGTTGGCTGAACCGACGTACGACTCGAAGCGGCGACCGTAGGCCGACGCCCTGGCGGTGGCGATGCCCCGGACACCGTCGGGCGGGTACCGACAGGCCTCGACGGCGGCCGCAGCCTCCTCGGCCGTCTCGACCATCGGGACCATCACCCCCGCGACGCCGAGGTCGAGCAATCGCTTGATGCGGACGGGGTCGTTCCACGCGACGCGGGCGAGGGGCAGTGTCTCACCTGGTGCGGCGTTGACCGCGCGGGCGCAGTCGGCGACGGTCTCCAGCGAGTTCGGGGTGTGTTCGGTGTCGAGGACGACGAAGTCGGCGTCGGGAGCGAGCAGTTCGGGGACCGCGGGGTCGGCCAGCGAGGCCCACGTGCCGACCACGGGCTCCCCGCTACGGAGTGTGTCACGCATGGCGGCGGCAACGACCCTCGCCGGGA
Organism: Halobacteriales archaeon QS_4_70_19; assembly: GCA_003020985.1. Classification (GTDB taxonomy): domain Archaea; phylum Halobacteriota; class Halobacteria; order Halobacteriales; family Haloarculaceae; genus Haloglomus. The sequence continues at coordinate 93,151 of PXRM01000012.1, forward strand.
AAAGTCAGTCGCCACCTCTCGCCCGGTCGCGCTCGTCCCCGGAGAGTGACTTCCGAGCCCCATGTCCTCGGTCGTCTCCGTGGGGTCCCAGCCGAACACGTCGCAGAGCGTCTCGACTTCGAGGAAGTACCCCTTCCCGAGGAGCCGGTACGGCCCCCGCGGGAACGTCCTCAGTCCTCGCAGCAGCCGCCGGCCTTCCCGCCGAAGTCGACCTCGAGCGGGGCGGAAATCGTCTCGTTCAGCTCCTGCAGCGAGAGCTCGAGCCGGTTCTGCGCGGCCTGGAACTCCGCCATCTCCGGGATGTCGTGGAGCTCCTGCTGGGCCTCCTGCAGTTCGCGGAGGTCCTCGTTGGTGGCGTCGCCGGTCTGCCGGGCCAGCATGAACTCCTCGCGGAGCTGCTCGAACTCCCGGACCTCCTCCTGGATCTCCTCGTCCGACTCGACGGCCTCCTTGGCCTCGAGGAAGTCCTGGTAGGCGGGGAGCTCCGTGATGACCTCACCGAGCTCGGTGGCGAGTTCCGTCGCCCGCGCGGCGGGGTGGTCGGCCTCCGTCTCGGCCTCGCTCGAATCGATACTCATCGGCCGCGCTTGGCACCGCCCCGGTTTAGGTCTGCCGAACGCGGGCAGGGCGACCGACTCCGGCGGTCGACCCTCAGTCCGGCGCCTCCAGGTCGTGGTCCGCCTCTGCCGCGACGGCGTTGAGGATCGTCCCGAGTGGGAACGCGAGCCCCACGACGTACATCCAGCTCAACAGGAGCAGTACGCCGCCCGCCACCCCGTACAGCTCCACGCTCTCGGCCGTCGACGCGTAGAGACTGAAGCTGATGGCCGACACTACCCAGACCGCGGCAGCGAAGGCGGCACCGGGGACCGCCTCGCGGAGCGAGACCGGCTTCCGCGGGAACAGGTAGTACATCGGCAGGAAGACGAGGGTGAGAGCCACGAGTAGCAGCGGCGGCGCGAGGAGTCGCAGGAACCACTCGTCCGTCGCGTAGACGAGCCACGTCCCGAGCGCCGTCACGAGGAGGGTGCCGACGAGGATGCTCGCCGCTGCAACGACGATATCGCGGAGCTTCTCCACCAGCGACGCGTACGGCTCCGAGTCGTACATCTCGGTGAACGTCCGCTGGACCGCCTCGAAGAGCCGGCCGCTGCTCCAGACGAGGACGACGCCCGCGATGACGACCGCCCGGAGCTGTCCGGCCGACTCGCTCGTCGCCCGCCGGACGGGCTCGACGAACTGGTCCGTCCGGACGCCCGTCGCTGTCGAGAACAGGTCGAGGAGGGCGGGAACCCCGTCGAACACGGATACGAGGAGTACGGCCAGTATCGCGGCCGGGATCAGCGAGTTGAACGCGTGGTAGGCCAGTCCCGCGGCTAGGACGGACACCCGGTTCTCGCGGGCGACCGCAGCGACGGTCCGGGCCGTCTCCACGGAGTCGGTTCCCTGGAGGCGCTCGAGCACGGCCTTCAGAGGATCAGCGAGACCACGAACAGGATGATGAAGATGACGACGAGGATACGGGCGATCTCCATGCTGACACCCGCGATGCCGCGCGCACCGAGCAGTGCCGCCACGACGGCGAGGACGAGGAACACGACCGCGTACTGGAGGAAGTCACCGGAGAAGACGAGGGGAACCTGTGGCAGCGTCGATACGAGACCGCTGGTCGGGGCTGCTGTCGAGAAGCTCATCCCGTAACCATGTTTCCAGCTGGTGGTTAGTTATCGGTTGCTTAACACCTGCTGCGGGACGGATGCGATGGCGGCCGGCTGCTGAGCCCGGCCGTGAGGGCGCTGTCGTGGTGCACTCGCGGAAACACCGACGTTATACGGGCTGAACCGTATCCTCGGATAATGAGCCACGACGCCGACGCCCCCGAACGGACGGAGGGCGACCTCACCCGGACGGGGATGGCGCTCCGCCACGAGCGCACCTGGGACTACGAACTCGACCGCATCGTCGAGGCCGTGGAGGAACGCGACGCCGAGAAGGTCGGCCTCCAGTTCCCGGAGGGGCTGAAACGCCGCGGGCCGAGCGTCGCCGACGACCTCCGGGAGCTGCTCCCCGAGGGCGTTCGCGTGATGATATCGGGCCAGCCCTGCTACGGCGCCTGCGACCTCGACACCTACCTGATGCGCCGGACGGACGTGTTCGTCCACTTCGGCCACTCGCCGATGAAGGAGTCCGACTCCATCATCTACGTCCCCCTGTTCTCGAACGTCGACGTGACGCCGATCATGGAGGAGTCGCTCGCGGAACTGTCGGATCCGGACGAGGACCCCGATGTCGGCCTGGTCACGACGGCCCAGCACATGAACAAGTTCGACGAGATGCGCGAGTGGCTGGAGGCACGCGACTTTACCGTCCACACGCGCCGGGGCGACGACCGCCTCACCCACGAGGGGCAGGTCCTGGGCTGTAACTACGCCAGCGCGGACATCGACGCGGAGCAGGTGCTGTACGTCGGCGGCGGCAAGTTCCACCCGCTCGGGCTGGCGATGGAGCACCCCGACAAGACGGTCGTCATCGCCGACCCCGTCAACAACGTGGTGAAGGTCGCCGACACGGAGAGGTTCCTCAAGCAGCGCTACGGCGCGGTCCACCGGGCCATGGACGCCGAGACGTTCGGCGTCATCTTCTGCACGAAGATCGGCCAGGGTCGCTGGGACGTGGCAAACGAGATCGTCGCGGAGAACGACGATGCCTACCTCATCACGATGGACGAGATCACGCCCGACCGGCTCGTCAACTTCGACATGGACGCGTTCGTGAACACGGGCTGTCCGCGTATCACTACCGACGACGGTCCGCAGTTCGAGAAGCCCATGCTCACGCCCGGCGAGTACGAGATCGCCATCGGGGAGAAACCGCTCGACGAGCTGTCCTTCGACACGTTCCACGGCACGTGGTAGAGCTTCTTTACGAAAACGTTCAGAAAAGACGCCGCTCCTCGCGCCCTGCGGGCGCTCACGGCGCGAAGCGCCGTTCGCACGTGGCGGCGACGCCGCCACGCTGCTCGGAGCGGAGAACCGTGCTCGCTACGCTCACGCGGCTGCACACAAATTTCATAAACGGTCCATATATTCACTTCCAAGAGTATAATTAATTTATAACGGGATAATAATTTTACTCAGTACATATCTCGGTTGCTACGCACTCACGTACATTCAAATAGGGAACCGCAGGCAACGGACACGTGACCTGACGAGTCGTCGCCGGACCGCCGACCCGACCGCGGAGGACGCCACTCCGCGGCCGGTTCCGCCAGCGCGGCACCACGGTCCGGCAGCGGGAGGCGGTGCCGTCTGCTCATCCCCCGTCGGCATCTGGACGGACGATACCGGCAGAGGTCGCCGGGATTCGACCGCATCCGTGGAAGCATTTTAAATATCGGGTCCGTCTATCCTCGGCACATGACTGACGCCGGCGACGAAAACGACCCTCGAGAGGCGGTCGTCCTGGACTACCTCCCGACGGGGTTGCCGGACGAACAGCGGAGCAACACGCCCGTCGCGTACGCGCTGGGCGTCGAGGAGTTCGATCTCTATCTCATCCGTTTCGAGGGCGATACGGATCTGAACGTGGGGGACCGGGTGCCGATCGACCCGCGCGGCGACGAAGTGAGTCGTGTCGGCCGTATCGACTACGACGAGCTATCCGGCGCCGCCGAGTCGGAGCTGGAGTACGCGGTCGCGGCCATCGTCGACCAGGAGGAGCGACGGTTCGTCGACTTCTTCAACGAGGCACAGGCGATCACCACCCGCCTCCACGCGCTCAACCTGCTCCCGGGGATCGGGAAGAAGCTCCGCAACAACGTCCTCGACCTGCGAAAGCGACAGCCGTTCGAGTCGTTCGAGGACCTGGAGGAGCGCGTCTCGGGGCTGCACGACCCCCGGCAGGTCCTCATCGATCGGATCATGGAGGAGATCCAGGAGGAGGACATGAAGTACCGCGTCTTCGCGACCCGGAACCGGAGCGAGTGACCCCGGGAGGGTGCCACGCACCCGTCCGGTGGCGTCAACCATTTAGCGTGTCGGAGACGATTTCGTCACAACGCGTATGACAGGACGGGATCCGGACGCACTGCGGCGTCGGGCCGGGGTCCGCGGTGACCCGAACCGGGACCAGCACTTCCTGGTCGACGACCGGGTGCTGGACCGGCTGCCGGGGTACCTCCCGGCCGACGCGACCGACCACGTCCTCGAGATCGGGGGCGGCACCGGCGGCCTGACCGACAGGCTGCTGGCCGCCAGCGACGGCCACGTCACCGTCGTCGAGCAGGACCCGGAGCTGGCGACGTTCCTCGGCGAGGAGTTCTCCGATGCGGTCGACGCAGGTCGGCTCGACGTCGTCCAGGGGGACGCTCTCGAGGTCGACCTGCCGGCGTTCACCGGGTCCGTCTCCAACCTGCCCTACGGAGCGTCCAGCGAGTTCTGCTTCCGTCTGCTCCCGTGGGGACGACCGCTCGTGCTGATGCTCCAGCGCGAGTTCGCCGAGCGGATGGCGGCCGCCCCCGGCGAGGCGGACTACGGGCGACTCTCGGTCACCGCCGGCCACTACGCCGACATCGAGGTGGTCGAGACGGTCCCACCGACGGCGTTCGACCCGGAGCCGGCCGTCGAGAGTGCCGTGGTGCGGTGTCTCCCCCGTGACCCCGAGTACGACGTCGACGAGGCCGTCTTCATGGCCCTCGTGCGGGGCGTGTTCACCCAGCGCCGGAAGACGATGCGTAACGCGGTCCGCAACACCGTCCACATCAGCGGAATCGCGGAGGCCGACGCCGTGGTCGACGCGGCCGGCGAGGAACTGATGAGCCGCCGGGCGGGCGACGTCACGCCCGAGGGGGAGCCACCGTGACTGGACTCGGACCCGCGCTGCTCCAGTCGGACCCGACCCTGTACCCGTGGTCCTGGACCCTGTCCCGGGTGGAGCAGTATCTCATGAGTGCGGCGCTGCTCGCCTTCTTCGTCGCTGCGACGACGGTAATCTACGTCGCCGGGAGTCCCCTGAAGCGGCGGGTCGACGACAAGGAGATCGTCGAGGCGATGCAGTCGCTCTCTGTCACGGTCGTGGGGCTGGCAGTCTCAATCGGGCTGGTGGTGGTCTGGCGGCTCCGGAACGAACTGCTGCACGCGTTCACGTTCATCAAGATCGGCCCGGCCGACGGGGTGCGGGCGCTGGTGGTGGCCGCCACGCTCGCGGCGGCGTTCACCGTCACGCGCATCACGAAGCGGGCGATCCGACGGGGATCGGAGGCAGACACCATCACGGCCCACCAGAAGGAGGTGGCCCACCACGTCGTCCAGCTCCTCGTGTTCGCCCCCGCGGTTCTGTTCGTCCTCGCGCTGTACGGGGTGAATCCAGGGAACCTGCTCCTCGGTGCCGGCGCCGCCGGACTCCTCGTGGGGCTGGCGGCACGCCACACGCTCGGGGCCATCGTCGCCGGCTTCGTCCTCCTCATCTCGCGCCCGTTCGAGGTCAACGACTGGGTCGTCATCGACGACGAGGAGGGTGTCGTCACCGACATCTCCATCTTCAACACGGAGATCCGCACGTTCGACAACGAAATCGTCATCATCCCGAACGACGAGGTCACGAAGAACAACACCATCAACCGCTCGCGGAACGGGAAACTGCGGATCCAGGTGGACGTCGGCGTCGACTACGACGTCGAGGTGGCCCGAGCGATGGAGCTGGCCCGGGAGGCGATGCACGTGCTCGACGAGGTGCTGGACGAGCCGGCGCCCGACGTCGTCGTCGACAAGTTCGGGTCGTCGTCGGTGGTGCTGACGCTCCGCTTCTGGATCCCGGACCCCTCCGTCAAGCGCAAGTGGGCCGCGCAGAACGCCGTCATCGACGCGGTCAAGGAGGCGTTCGAGGAGGCCGGCGTGAAGATTCCCTACCCACAGCGCGAGCTGATGGGCCGGGAGGAGACCGACGGGTTCCGGCTCGCTGGCGACCTCAGCGGGCGGGGAAACGGGAAGGACGACAGCGACCCCCGGTCGGCGATCACCCCCGCCTCCTCGGTCGACGGCGACGGGCCGGGGACCTACATGAGTGCCGTGACCGACCCGACGGTAGCCATCGACACCGACCCGGACGGGGCCCCGGACCCGCGCTCGACGGAGGGCGAGTACGTCTCGGCCGTCGAGCGCGTGGAGGACCGGGAGCTGTTCACCCCCGTCGAACCGATGGACCGGGAGGATGACTGACGGGGACCGCCCCCGGCTGGCGGGGCTGCGCGGGGAGCCGTCGGTCTACCGGGCGGCCGAGGACTCCCGGCTCCTCGCGACGACTGCCGTCGCCCGGGTCGAGCACGAGGACCTGGTCCTCGACCTCGGGACGGGATCGGGCTACGTCGGCGAGAAGGTGGCCGAGGCCTGCGGGGCGCGGGTCGTTGCGTCCGACCTCAACCCCCACGCCTGCCGGCGGGCTCGCGAGGCGGGGCTGCCAGCCGTCCGGACGGACGTGGTCTCCGGGTTCGGTGACGGCGTCTTCGACTGGGTGCTGTTCAACCCACCGTACCTCCCCACGCCGCCGGAGCGCGAGTGGGACGACTGGATGGAGCGGGCACTCTCGGGCGGCGAGGACGGTCGCGCGGTCGTGAACCCGTTCCTGGGAACCGTCCGGCGCGTCCTGGCGCCGGAGGGCCGGGCCCTCCTGCTCGTCTCCTCGCTGACCGGCCTCGATGCCGTCCGGAACAGGGCCCGGAACGAGGGCCTCACCACGGAGGAGGCCGCTGACGAGGCACACCCCTCCGAGCGGCTCGTCGTGCTGGAGCTCGCCCCGACTGGGCGTTGAGCCCGCGCCCCAGGGACTTGATTACCGCGGTGCATCAGGGCGATTAGCAAATATTATTCGGAGTGGTCACGTACCCCTGGTCGATGACCGAACTCGTCGCGACGACGCCGGGACTCCTCCCACTGCCCGGCTGGGCGAAGGAGGAACTCTCGGACCTGAAGGGACACCAGAAGTCCGACCTCATCGACGGCACCGAGGGGGCGGACGTGACCGAGGCGTACGAGCGGGTACGCGCGGAGGAAATCGAGTGGCAGACGGAGGCCGGTCTCGACCGCGTGGTCGAGGGGCAGGGCCGGTGGGACGACAACATCGCCCACCCGCTCGCCGTGGCCGACGCCGTCGACACCCGCGGCATCGTCCGCTACTACGACAACAACAACTTCTACCGCGAGCCGGTGGTCGTGGACGAACTCGCGCCGACCGGCGACGCGGCCGACGAACTGACGGCCGCCGCCGGGGTGCTCGACGCGGAGTCGAGTCCCCTGCAGGCGGTCCTCCCCGGGCCGTACTCGCTCTCGGACCTCGCTACCGACGAGCATTACGGCGACGAGGCCGCGTTCGTCGAGGCCGTGGCGGAGTTCCTCACGGGCGAGGTCGAGCAGTTCCCGGACGTGGAGACGCTGTTCCTGCTGGAGCCCTCGCTCGTGGAGAACCCGCCCGAGGACGGGCTCGACGAGCGTGCCAGCGAGGCTATCGACCACGTGGCGGCCGCGACGGACGCCGACGTGGTCTGTCACACCTGCTGGGGCGCCGTCCCGGAGAAGGCGTACGCCCACCTGATGGACGCCGACCTCGACGCCATCGGCTTCGACTTCGTCAGCGACCACGAGACGAACCTCTACAACGTCACGGAGTACGGTACCACCGACGACATCGCGCTCGGGCTGGTCGACGGCCAGAACACGCGCGTCGAGTCCGTGGGGACCGTCCGTGACCGTATCGAGTGGGTGAACGAGCAGATCCCCTCCCAGGAGTTCGAGACGACCTACCTGACGACGAACACGGAGCTGTTCTACCTGCCCGTCAACCGTGCCCGGGAGAAGCTGGACGTGCTCGCGCGTGCAGCCGCCGGGGAGGAGGAGGTGACGGCATGAGCGACGGCTGGCCCGAAGCCGGCGACAGCGGCCGCGGCTCTCAGACCCCGACCACCGCCGCGGACGGCGGGGCCGACGTCCGCGAGCAGTTCCGCCCGGACGACCACCCCACCGACCACTTCCTCCTGACGACCGTGGTCGGCTCCTACCCCAAACCCAAGTGGCTCAACCGGTCGGAGGACCTGGTCGGCGACGAGGAGTACGACTTCGACGAGGAACACATACAGGAGGCCCACGACGACGCCGCGCGTCTCATCACGGAGGAGCACGAGCGCGCGGGGCTGGACGTGGTCTGTGACGGCGAGATGCGACGCAACGAGATGGTGGAGTACTTCGCCCACCGCATCGACGGCTACGAGTTCAACGGCCCCGTGAAGGTCTGGGGCCACAACTACTTCGACAAGCCCTCCGTCGTGGACGAGGTCTCCTACGGCGAGCAGTGGCTGGTCGAGGAGTTCGAGTTCACCAGCGGCGTGGCCGCGCGCCCGGTCAAGGTCCCCATCACGGGGCCGTACACCCTCGCGAACTGGTCGTTCAACGAGCACTACGAGGACGAGGAGACGCTGGCGTACGAGCTGGCCGACCTCGTCAACGAGGAGATCGAGGCGCTGGTCGACGCCGGCGCGCGCTACATCCAGATCGACGAGCCCGCGCTCGCGACGACGCCCGACGACCACGCCATCGTCGGCGAGTGCTTAGAGCGCATCGTCGACGGCGTCTCCGCGAGCGGCGCGAACGGAGGCTCGTTGGGGACCGACGGTGTGCCCGCCGACGTCCGGCTCGGCCTGCACGTCTGCTACGGCGACTACTCGCGCATCTACCCCGAGGTCCTCGACTTCCCCGTCCACGAGTTCGACCTCGAACTCGCGAACGGCGACTACGAGCAGGTCCCCGTGTTCCAGGATCCGGAGTTCACGAAGGACCTCGCGCTCGGCGTCGTCGACGCCCACACCGCCGAGGTCGAGCCGGTCGAGGTCATCAAGGAGAACATCAAGAAGGGCTTCGAGATCGTCCCGCCCGAGCGGCTGACCATCTCCCCGGACTGCGGCCTGAAGCTCCTGCCCCGGGAGATCGCCTACGGCAAGATGGAGAACATGGTCCGGGCGGCCCGCGAGATCGAACGGGAACTGGACGCCGGTGAGGTCGACGTCGGATTCGCGGCGACGCCCGCCGACGACTGACCGATTCGGTTGCCGGATTTCTTCAGTACAGCCAGTATTATCCAACAATTACGGATATTATGGAGAAGTGTCTACCACAGCAGCTGCTATGGACGGATTTCCGCTCAGAGTGTTCCCCTCGAGCAGCCCCCTCGTGGCACTGGTATGGCCCTTCGCCGTCTCCGGCCGCTCCCGCCGAGTCGGTTCTGCCAGCGTCGCGGCTGGTCGCACCGGCGAGTGAGGGCCTACTCCTCGTCGACGGGGCGGACGACCTCGCCGTCCTCCCAGACGTAGAAGCCACGGCCGGACTTCTGCCCGAGGTGGCCGGCGCGGACCTTCCGGCGGAGGACCTCGGGCGGGCGGAACCGCTCGCCCAGTTCCTCGCGCAGGTGTTCGAGGATGTCCAGCCGCACGTCCAGCCCGACCACGTCCGAGAGCTTCAGCGGCCCCATCGGGTGCCGGTAGCCCAGTTCCATCGCGGCGTCGATGTCGGCGGTCCCGGCGGCGCCCGTCTCCAGCATCCGCATGGCCTCGGCGCCGAGCGTGACACCGAGCCGGGAGGAGGCGAACCCGGGGGCGTCCCTGACGACGACGGCCTCCTTCTCCAGCGACTCGACGAACTCGACGGCGTGCTGGCGAGCGCCATCGCCGGTCTGCTCGGCGGTGACGACCTCGACCAGCCCCATCACGTAGGCGGGGTTGAAGAAGTGGAGCCCGCAGAACCGCTCCGGCCGGTCCAGTGAGGCCGCCAGCTCCGTCACCGGGAGCGACGAGGTGTTCGAGGTCAGCAGGGCGTCCTCGTTCACCGTGGCCTCGGCCTCCCCCAGGACGGTCGTCTTGAGGTCGATGTCCTCGGGGACCGCCTCGACGACGACGGTGGCGTCGGCACAGTCCGCGAGGTCGGTCGTGGTGCGGATGCGGTCGCGCGCGGCCTCGGCTGCGCCGGCGTCGAGCTTGTCCCGCTCGACGGCGCCCGACAGCGTCCCGTCCACGGCGTCGGCGGCCTCGTCCAGGACCGATTCGTCGACGTCACGCATCGTCACGTCGTGCCCGACGACGGCGGCCGCGTGGGCGATGCCGCGGCCCATCGTGCCGGCGCCGAGGATGGCGACGTGTTCCGTGGCTCCTGCCATGCCCACGCCCGCGGGCGGGGACGGGTTAAGCGTTCGGCGGCCGGTGCTGCGCGGGTCGGCACCGGCGGGAATCCTTTTATCCAGTCCCGGCCAACGCCCAGCCGATGGAGTTAGAAGACCATGCCGAGGAGCTCGCCTCCGACCTCGGCGTCGACAAGGAGGAGGTCAAGGCGGACCTACAAAACCTGCTGGAGTACAGCGTGCCGGTCGAGGAAGCGAAGGGCAGCCTCCGGCGGAAGTACGGCGACGGCGACGCGTCGGACGGCGAACCGGAGCCGACGACTGCCCCCGAGCGTGAG
>PXRM01000013.1 GCA_003020985.1 Halobacteriales archaeon QS_4_70_19
CTCGTCGACCACCAGCCCGCAGTCCTGGCAGACGACCTCTCCGTGCTCGGTGTCCGTGGCCAGGTCGCCGCTGCACTCCGGACAGGCGAGCTCCTCGCTCTCGCTCGACCCCTCGGCCTCGGTCTCGTCTTCGTTCTCGCGTCGGAAGCGTCTGACACTGGTGTCTGTCATTGGTGTGCTGGACCGCGATAGGGGGAGGTAAGAAGTTCCCTACTCGGTATCAAGTTGGGGCGGATGCAACTTAAATTCTCGGGCGGAAATGGACGGCTCGTCGCGCTGCCGTGGTGATTTCGTCCCGACTCTCCCGCTCGCGAGAATGGTCATGGTTCTGACTCGATGTCGCCGACACGACAGGTAGTGACGACCCCGGAGTTCGGACCGCGTGGCGACGGGTCCCGGGAGGACTTCACGAGGCCTGACGGCGCCTCGATGGAGGAACGACGGCCCCGGGGGCCGGAGCTGGGTCGTGTTCCCGTCGGGGGCCGGAGTCGAAACCCTTAGTGCCCGCTCCGGCGGACCAGTGGGCATGAGCGACACGGACGCCGTCGACCCCGAGGAAGTGCGCCACGTCGCGGGGCTGGCGCGCGTCGATCTCGACGAGGCGGAGGTCGAGCGGTTCGCCGAGCAGTTCGGCGACATCCTCACCTACTTCGACGCGCTCGACGACGTACCGGCGGTAGACCAGGAGGCCGACCTCGCCAACGTCTTCCGCGCTGACGAGGTCCACGAGGGGCTCACGCAGGAGGAGGCACTCCGGAACGCCCCCGAAACCGAGGACGGCCGCTTCAAGGGCCCGAGGGTGGGCTGATGGCGGCACAGGACCACGAGGAGGCGCCCGGCGAGGGGCGCCTCGTCCCGGACGGCTTCGACGACGACCACGGCGCCTTCCTCACCGTCGAGCGCCTGGCGGGTGCCGACGACGGCCCGCTGGGCGGCTCCACGGTCGCCGTCAAGGACAACATCTCGACGGCGGGCGTCCGGACGACCTGCGGGTCGGCGATGCTGGCCGACTACGTCCCGCCGTACGACGCCACCGTCGTCGAACAACTACAGGAGGCGGGCGCGACGGTCGTCGGCAAGACGAACATGGACGAGTTCGGGATGGGGACCACCACCGAGACGAGCGCCTTCGGCCCGACGGACAACCCGGCGGCCCCAGGACGGGTCCCGGGCGGGTCCTCCGGGGGCTCCGCGGCCGCCGTCGCCGCCGGCCAAGCCGACTACGCGCTGGGCTCGGACACGGGCGGGTCCATCCGGTGCCCGGCCGCGTTCTGCGGCGTCGTCGGCATCAAGCCGACGTACGGCCTCGTCTCGCGCTACGGGCTCGTGGCCTATGCGAACTCCCTGGAGCAGATCGGGCCGCTGGCACCCGACGTGGAGGGGGCGGCGGAGCTGCTGGACGTCATCGCCGGGCCGGACGAGCGCGACGCCACGACCCGCCACGACATCCGCGAGGACCTCGCCGAGGAGTACGACGGCGAGCATCCCGCGACGACCGCGACCTACGCCGACGCGGCCGACGGCGACGTGGACGGGCTCTCGGTCGGCGTCGTGACCGACCTCGTCGAGGGGGCCGACGACGTGGTGGTCGAGCGGTTCGAGTCGGCGCTCGACGACCTCCGCGCGGCGGGGGCGACGGTCCACGAGGTCTCGCTGCCGTCCGTCGAGACCGCGGTGCAGGCCTACTACGTCATCGCGATGAGCGAGGCGTCCTCGAACCTCGCGCGGTTCGACGGCGTCCGGTACGGCCGGTCCGGCGGCCACGAGGGCGACTGGAACGAGACGTTCGCGAGGGCCCGCGAGCAGGGCTTCGGCGAGGAGGTCAAGCGCCGCATCCTGCTGGGCACCTACGCCCTCTCGGCCGGCTACCACGACAAGTACTATGAGCAGGCCCAGGACGCCCGCGCCTGGGTGAAGCAGGACTTCGACGAGGCGTTCGCCGACGCCGACGTGCTCGCCTCGCCGACGATGCCCGCCCCGCCGTTCGAACTCGGGGAGTCGCTCTCCGACCCACTCCAGATGTACCTCGCGGACGCCAACACCGTCCCCGTCAACCTCGCCAACCTGCCGGCCATCTCAGTGCCGGCGGGCGAGACGGACCGCGGCCCTGTCGGCCTGCAACTGGTCGGACCGGCGTTCGGCGAGGAGACCATCATCCGCGCCGGCAGCGCGCTCGAATGAGCGCCGCCCCGGTCGCTCGGATACCACCATTCGAACGTCTCCCGTCCATCAGTAGGTAACGCGCCGCGTCGATGACCGCCAGCAGCCCCGGAAGCAGCGTCCGGAAGCGGACCGGGTAGGCGACGCCCTGTCGCCCCTGCCGCATAGAACCCGTGGACGCCGAACGGGCCGAATACGAGCGCCAGCAGCGCCGCGATGAGCCTTCCCGTCGCCGGTCGTCCGCCCCCGCGCTCCCGCAGGCGGACGCCACGCTCGGGGCGGCTCTCGGCCGCCTGCCTGACGACCCCACCACGGGTCGAGCGGTACTGGTCCTCCGGACCGGGTGACCGCTCGTGCTCGCGGGCGGCGCGCAGGCGACCCCCCGCGGAACGGGTGTCGGCCGGCGACTGGCGGCGACCCAACGGTTTTTCGCCGCGGGCGCCGTACCGTGTCCGTGACCGAATCCGTCGTCTGGCACCGCTCGGACCTTCGGGTCCCCGACAACGAACCCGTCGCGGCCGCGGCTGCGGCCGCCGGGCCGGACGACCGCGTCCTGCCGGTGTTCGTCGTCGACCCGCGCTACTACGGCGACCGCGGGCTGGCCTGTGACGCCCGGCTCCGGTTCGTGCACGAGTGTCTGGCCGGTCTCGCCGAGGCGTATCGGCGCCGCGGGACCGACCTCGCGCTGCTGTACGGCGACCCCCGCGAGCGGCTCCCGTCGCTGCTGGCGGGGCTGGACGACCCCCGCGTCTACGTCACCCGCGACGTGACGGCGCGCCACGGGAAGGCCCGCGACGACGCGCTACTGGACGGCGACGGACTGGCCTGTCCCGTCGAGGCGTTCGACCCCGGCGGCATCGTGCGCGAGTCCGACTCCCGGACCGGCCGCCGGGCGACACCCCCGGACGCGGCGGCCGAGCCCCCGGCGTCACGTACGGACTGGGCCGGCCAGTGCCGGGGCTATCTGACGGCCGACCCGCACCCGGCCCCGGAGTCGTTCCCGGGCGACCCGGTCGCGAGCGACGTGACCGTCGCCGAGGTGGAGGCCCGCCACGACGTGGAGCCGGGGAAGGACCCTGATCGGCGGCCCCGCGGCGGCCGTGACGCCGCGCTCGACCGGCTGGAGGCGTTCGTCCGGAAGCTCCCGGACTACCCGCGCAACGTGAGCCCGCCCGCGGCGGCCGAGGAACACGGCTCCCGGCTCTCCGTCGACCTGAAGTTCGGCACCCTCTCGACCCGCGAGGTCTACCGGCGCGTCCAGCGCTGCCCCGAGGGGCGGGGGCGGTCGATTTTCACCTCCCGACTGTTCTGGAACCACCACTACCGGCAGAAGCTGGCCGACTGGCCGGGCTGGATGGACCGCGCGGTGAACCCCGTCTTCCGCGGGCTCTACCGCTCGGAGCACGACCCGGAGCTGGCGGCCGCCTGGCGCGAGGGCCGGACCGGCTTCCCGATGGTCGACGCGGCGATGCGCGCCCTCGTGGAGACGGGCTACATCAACTTCCGGATGCGGGCGATGTGCGCCTCGGTCTACTGTTACGTCCTCCGCGAGCCCTGGCGCGCCGGCGCGGACTTCATGTACTACCACCTGCTCGACGCGGAGCCGGGGATCAACCACCCGCAGTGGCAGTCCCAGACCGGCCACGTCGGTGCTCACCCGGTGCGGGTGTACGACCCCGCTAAACAGGTCCGCGAGTACGACCCCGAGGGGACGTACGTCCGCCGGTACGTCCCGGAGCTGGCCGACCTGCCGGACGAACATCTCCCCCGGCCGGAGAAGGCACCCCTGACCGTGCTGGAGGCGGCCGGCGTCGAACTCGGCGACGACTACCCCTACCCGGTCGTCGACTACGAGGCCCGTGCGGAACGGGCACGGACGGCGTTCGCACGGCTCGACGACCGGGCGACGGAGGCACTGTTCGACGACCCGCGGACCCTGCGACGGGCCTCGCTCTCCCAGCGACACGGTTCGCAGTCGGTGAGCGAGGACGAGGACGGCACCGGGCAGGGACAGTCGAGTCTCGAAGATTTCGGGTAACCTGAGTACTTTGTATTTATGTCTCTCTTCGAGAGAATATGGTTTCGATAACGTCTCGAAAAGGACTTTCCGACGGAAACTGCTCGCGCGCCCTTCGTGACCGCGGTGGCGACAGCGGCCCCGAACCCCTCGCGCCTCGATCCCGTCGGGACGTTGCCGACGCCGACGTCCCGCGACCCCGTCTTTCCCGGCTCGCGGGGGCGTCCAGCCGTGGTCCGCCGCGGGGATCGCGAACCACCCGGGCCGCGTCACCGTCAGCTGACCGTCCGCATCAGCCCGAACGCCTCCTCCCGGTAGGCCGCCGGCGTCAGCCCGAGGTCGATGTCGAGTGTCATGTCTAGCGCCGAGCTCAGCTGTCTGTCGATGGTCTCCGTGTAGTTCCCGGCGGCGTGGACCGCACCGGAGACGAGCGTCGACTCGACGTCGTCGTTGTACCAGACCGCCAGCCAGCCCCGGACCCGGACGGGGGACCCCGAGAGCGAGACGGACTCGCCGTCGCTGACGGTGAAGCCGAAGTCGTCGACCGGGTAGCGTGCGCCGTAGCGGACCAGGTCCGCCTCCTCGCCGGTGTCGACCTCGAGGGTCGATTCGCCGAGCACCTCGATGTCGGTGAGGCCGTCGGCCTCCATCTCGGTCTCGAAGTCCTCCTTCGCGGAGCGTTTGGTCCGCTGGAGCACCTCGCCCCGGCCGATGCCGAGCGGGAGGCTGTCCAGTTCGGGCTCGAACTCGATGCGGGTGGCGAAGAAGACGCTCAGCTGTCCCGTGACGGCGCCGAGCGTCTTCTCCGCGATCTCCCGCCGGAGCCCCTCGTCCTGGTAGTGGATGGTGTGGCCGGTCGCGGTGACCGTGCCCGCGGCGTACTCCTCGGTGAACACCGTCCCGGACTCGGTCTCGTCCTCGCGCCAGCCGCCGGCGTCCAGTTTCGACTGGGCGACCTCCGGCGGCGGGACCTTCCCGAGCACTTTCCCGAAGAACCCACACCCGGCGAGGCCGACCCCGGCGGCGACCGAGGAGGCTCCCAGGAACTTGCGTCTGTCCATGCCCGAGATGTTCGCGTGGGGTGACAAGGGCCTGCTGGCTGGTTATGACGGTTCGAGAACAGGTAGCACGGGCTCTGGACGGTCGGCACACGACCTTCGCGGACGGCGGTCCGGCCATGGCGAACCGCCACGGATCATAAATATCCCGTGGTAGACCGGCAAGCTTCAAGCCGGAGCCGGGAGAACACCGAATCGGTATGCCAGGAGGTCACGACCAGACGCTACGACCGTTCCTGTGGCGCGCCGAGACGCTGTACGAGGACACGGAGATCGTCTCGCGCACCCACGAGGGTATCGAGCGGTACACGTACGACGAGTACGGGGACCGTACCGCGCAGCTGGCGCACGCGCTGACCGAGGCCGGCATCGAGGAGGGGGACCGGGTGGCGACGTTCTGCTGGAACCACCACCGCCACTTCGAGACGTACTTCGCCGTCCCGACCATCGGCGCCCAGCTGCACACAATCAACCCGCTGCTGCCGGACGAGCACATCCGGTTCATCGTCCAGAACGCCGAGGACCGGACCGTCTTCGTCGACCACTCGCTGTTCCCGAAGCTGGCCGGCGCCGTCCAGGGCGCCGACGACGAGTTCGACGCCGTCGACCGGCTCGTCGCGATGGGCGGCAGAGTGCCGGAGGACGCCGACGACCTGCCCCTCGACGTGGTCGCCTACGAGGAGTTCGTCGACGGCCACCCGACGGAGTACGACTGGCCCGACATCGACGAGGACCAGCCCGCGGGGATGTGCTACACCTCCGGCACGACGGGGATGCCGAAGGGGGTCGAGTACACCCACGAGATGCTGTGGAGCCACACGATGACCACGCTCACGCCCCAGGGCATCCCGATGGCGGACGACGATGTCGTGATGCCGGTGGTCCCGATGTTCCACGTCAACGCGTGGGGCATGCCGTTCACGGCGACCGCGGGCGGCTCCAAGCACGTCTACCCTGGCCCGTCCCCGGAGCCCGAGGACATCGCGCACCTCATCGAGGAGGAGGGCGTCACCATCACGGCCGGCGTCCCGACCGTCTGGATGGGGCTGCAGGACTACATGGAGGACCACGACGTGGATCTCTCGACGCTCGACCGCGTCATCGTGGGCGGGTCGGCGGCCCCCGAGTCGATGATCCGCTGGTTCGACGAGCACGACGTGGAGCTGCTCCACGCCTGGGGGATGACGGAGATGTCACCCATCGGCTCCGTCTCGCACCTCAAGTCCGACCTGGAGGATGCGGACTACGAGACCCAGCTCGACCGCCGCGCCAAGCAGGGCCTCGGCGTCCCCGGCCTGGAGTTCAAAGTCGTCGACGACGACGGCAACGAGGTCCCCCACGACGGCGAGGCGTTCGGCGAACTGTGGGTCCGCGGCCCCTGGGTCACGAAGGAGTACTTCCAGCGGCCCGAGGCCAACGAGGAGGACTTCGAGGACGGCTGGCTCAAGACCGGCGACATCGTCACGGTCGACACGGACGGCTATCTGAAGATCGTCGACCGCGCGAAGGACGTCATCAAGTCCGGCGGGGAGTGGATCTCCTCCGTCGAACTGGAGAACGCCATCATGGCCCACGAGGACGTGGCCGAGGCGACCGTCATCGGCGTCCCCCACGAGAAGTGGCAGGAACGGCCGGTCGCGTTCGTCGTCCCCGGCGCGGACGCCGACGGGTCCACCCTGAACGAGGAGATCCTGGATCTCCTCCGCGAGGACTACCCCAAGTGGTGGCTCCCGGACGACGTCGTCTACATCGACGAGGTGCCGAAGACGGCGACGGGCAAGTTCTCGAAGAAGGACCTCCGCGAGCAGTACGCCGGCGAGTCGCTCGGCGGCGAGGTGCCGGAGGACGCCGCCCCCGGCGAGTCTGACGACTGACGGTCGGGTCCCGAGGACCCAGGGTCCCCTCGGGGGTGCGACCCTGGACCCCGGCCTCCGGGCGTGACACTGCCCGCTCGGCCACTTGAATGGGCAGGCCCCCGCCGGCGTGCGCTTCTTGTCGCTCCCGCCCCAACAGGAGTGCATGGAGCTCGACCTGCTGACCGAGTCCGTCGTCCCCGAGCACGCACGCGGCGTCAAGGCCGAGGCCCGCGAGTTCGCGGACGAGCACATCGCCCCCAACGCGGAACGGTACTTCGACAGCGGGGAGTACCCCTGGGAGATTCTCGAGGCGGGGATGGACGCGGGGCTGGTCGCCGCGGACATCCCGTTCGGCGCCGAGATCACCACCGAGTACGGGAGCGAGCGGCAGAAGGAGGAGTACCTCGAACCGGTCGGCCGGAACGAGCAGATCACCGGCCTCGCGGTCTCCGAACCGGAGACCGGCTCCGACCTCGCCGGGATGTCCACGAGCGCCGAGAAGGACGGCGACGAGTGGGTGCTCGACGGCGAGAAGTACTGGATCGGCAACGGCGTCGAGGCCGACTGGGTGACGGTGTACGCCCGGACCGACGACGACGAGGACAACCGTTACGGCAACTACTCGCTGTTCATCGTCCCGACGGACGCGGACGGCTACGAGGCCGAGCACACCCCCGAGAAGATGGGGATGTGCGCCTCGAAGCAGGCCCACGTCATCTTCGACGGCTGCCGGATCCCCGAGGAGAACCTCATCGGCTCGGAGGGGGCCGGCTTCTACATGCTCGCGGACTTCTTCAACCACGGCCGCGTCGTCGTGGGCGGCCACGGCCTCGGCATCGCCGCCGCGGCCATCGAGGAGGCCTGGGAGTTCGTCCACGGCCGGAACGCCTTCGGTCGGCAGGTCAACGAGTTCCAGGCCGTCCAGCACTCGCTCGCGGACATGCGGCTCACCTTCGAGCAGGCCCGCTCGCTGAACTGGCGCGCCGCCGAACACGTCGCCGAGAACGACCGCGCCGGCCTCTGGGCCTCGATGGCGAAGGTGGCCTCGACGGAGGCGGCCGTCGAGTGCTCCCAGAGCGGGATGCAGCTCCACGGCGGCCGCTCCATCTTCACGGACCGCCGCATCGCCCGGACCTACCGCGACGCCCGCATCCCGGTCATCTACGAGGGGGCGAACGAGATCCAGCGGAACCTCATCTACAGTCAGTCGTGATCGAGAAGTGCGCTCCAGCCGGCCCCGTTCGGTAGCCGGCAGCTGACAGGAGCCGCGTGCAGGATACGGCAGGTGCGTCTCCTACGGAATCCGTCTTGTAGAGCTGTGTCCCCGCGAGCGCACGGGTACGCCGTCATCCCGAGCGATATATCCACAATACGAGGCTGCTTTCAGTACAATAACGAACTCGATAGCCAAACAGGCCCGATAGTATAGATATACTACAATCCCAGCACCTCCTTCGCAATGATGTTGCGCTGGATTTCGCTCGCACCTTCGCCGATCTGGTAGATCTTGGTGTGCTTGTAGTGCCGGGAGACGGCGTAGTCGGTCGTGTAGCCGTTCCCGCCGTGGAGCTGGATGGCGTCGGAGGCGACCTCCTCGGCGATCTCCGAGGCGTACAGCTTCGCCATTGAGGCGAGCTTGGTGGGTTTCTCGTCGTCGTCGACGCGCCGGGCGGCGTCGTAGACGAGTCGCCGGGCGAGTTCGACCTTCGTGGCCATGTCGGCGACCTTGTGCTGGACGGCCTGGAACTCCCGGAGTTCGCGGTCGAACTGCTCGCGCCGGGAGACGTAGTCGACGGTCTCCTCCAGACAGCCCTGCGCGATGCCGAGCGCCTGCGCAGCGATGCCCACTCGCTCCTCCTCGAAGAACTCCATGAGCTGGTAGAAGCCGGTGTTCTCGTGGCCGACGAGGTTCTCCTCGGGAACGCGGACCCCGTCGTAGCGGAGCTGGGCGGTCTCGGAGGCGTTCCAGCCGAGCTTGTGGATTTCGCTCTCGACCTCGAAGCCGTCGCGGTCCGTCTCGACGATGATGGCGGAGATGCCGCCGTGGCCCTCCTCTCCGGTGCGACACATCGTGAGGACGTAGTCCGCGATGGTGCCGTGCGTGATGAACGTCTTCACGCCGTCGATGACGTACTCGTCGCCGTCCTGCCGTGCCTCCGGCACTGCAGGGCTCGTCGAGCTTCGCTCGCCGGTGTCCTTCCGGGCGGTCGTCTCGATGCCGGCTGCGTTCGAGCCGTGGTTGGGCTCCGTGTTCCCGAGCGCGCCGATGAGTTCCCCCTCGGCGACCCCACGGAGGATCCACTCCTTCTGCTCCTCGGTGCCGTACGCGGAGATCATCCGGGTGCCGAACTCGGTCCCGATGGCGGCGAGCATCCCGGCGTCGACGCGGCAGATCTCCTCCATGAACAGGCACATCTCCACCTGCGAGAGCCCCGCACCGCCGTACTCCTGGGGGATGCCGCCGCCGACGAGGCCGGCGTCGACGGCCTTCTCCCACACCTCCCGGGGCCACTCGCCCGACTCCTCGTGGTGGCGGGCGACGGGCGCGATCTCGTTCTCGGCGAACTCCCGGGCAGTCTGTCGGATGGCACGTTCCTCCTCCGAGAAACCGAAGTCGACCATGGCTCACGGGAGCAGGGGACACGTGAAGCCGTTTTCCCTCGGATTTGCGGGGGATTAACACGGGCGTGACGTAGTGACCTGCACCCCGGGTATCGTGCCGGGGGCCATCACACCCCAAAATCATAAGCGGCACCCACCCGCGTCCCCGGACATGAACTTCGCCAACTACCTCGACATGTCGGCGGCGGAGGCCCCCGACGACCTGGCCGTGACCGACCCACAGCGTGACCTGACCTACCGCGAACTCGCGGGAGAGACGGACGCGTTCGCGAATGCGCTGGCGGAACTGGGTGTCGACCCCGGCGACCGCGTGGCCCTGTACCTCCCCAACAGCACCGCCTTCGTGGCGGCCTACCTCGGGGCGATGAAGCGCGGGGCCATCCCCTTCCCCATCAACATGCGGTTCGAGGGACCCGAAGTGGAGTACGTCCTCGACGACGCGGGAGCGTCGGCGCTGGTGACGGTCGGCCAGTTCGAGGACGTGGCCGCCTCGTTCGAGACGGACGACCTCGAACACCTCGTCGTCGCGAACGGCGAGCGGGGCCACGACTACGCCTCCCTCGTCGCGGAGCATGCCGGGCCCCACGAGATCCATCCGCGCAAGGACGACGAACTCGCCGAGTTGGTCTACACCTCCGGTACCACGGGGCGTCCGAAGGGGGTCAAGCACACCCACGGCAACCTCGCGGCGAACGCCCACGGGCTCGTCCGGGCGATGAACTGGACGAGCGACGAGGTCTGCCTGACGGTCTGCCCCTGCTTCCACGTCTCCGGGCTGAACGTGACGACGACCCCCTTCATCGTGGCCGGCGCGACGAACCACCTCCTCCCGCAGTGGGACATCGACCTCGCGCTGTCGACGATGTCCGAGCGCGACGTCACGTACGCCTTCTTCATCCCGACGATGCTGGTCGACATCATCAACCAAGGCGTCGAGGGGTACGACCTCTCGGCGCTGGAGACGGTCGGCGTGGGCGGCTCACCGATGCCGAAGGAGCGCATCGACGCCGCCGAAGAGCTGCTGGACAGCAAACTGCTGGAGGGATACGGGATGACCGAGACGACGCCGCTTGCGGCCATCAACACGCCGGACCAGGACGTCTACAAGGCGGGGAGCATCGGCCCGCCGGCCCGCGAGGTGGTCGACGTCCGCATCGAGGACCCCGACACGAAGGAGCCGGTCGGCACGAACGAGAAGGGCGAGATGCTCTGGCACGGCGACACCATCACGCCGGGCTACCTCAACCTCCCCGAGGTGAACGAGGAGGCGTTCGTCGAGCGAGAAGGGAAGCGATGGCTCCGCTCGGGCGACGTTGCGCGGATGGACGAGGACGGCCACCTGTTCGTCGAGGACCGCATCGACGACATGATCATCACGGGCGGGGAGAACGTCTACCCCCGCGAGGTCGAGGAGGTGCTGTACGGCGTCGAGGGCGTCGAGGAGGCCGCCGTCGTCGGCGCGCCGGACGACCGGCTGGGCGAGCGCATCGTCGCGTTCGTCGTCGGCGACGTGACCGCTGACGACCTGGAGGCCGCCTGCCGGGGGACGCTCACCGACTACAAGGTCCCCAAGGAGTTCCGGGTCGTCGAGGAACTGCCGAAGACCTCCACCCGGAAGATGGACAAGGTCGCGCTCCGCGACCGGCTGGAGTAGCGGTCCTCCGTCAGGGCTCGCTCACGGACAATGAGAACCCCCACATGAACGTGTTCTCGCCGGTGGTTCCCGTCGGCGTGTCGCCTTCGGAGACGGAGACCTCCTCCTCCCACCGGTAGGTTCCCGGTTCCAGATATCCCTCGACACGGTAGTCGCTCCAGAGGACGTACTCGTTGCTGACGGACTCGCCCTCGGCGTACTCCTTCTTCAGGCACCCGTACGCGGCGTACGCCCGCCCCTCGTCCGGGTCCCTGTCGGCCTCCCACCGGTTCCCGTCGCGGTCGATACGCCGGGCGGTGTCGGGGTCGTGCAGCCAGAGCCCCGACGGCCGATCGCTCCCGCCCTTCGAGCGGTTCAGCAGGCTGCAGTCGTCCGGGGCGACGGAGATGGAGCGTGGCGAACCGGTGTTGGTCGTGGTGATTCGGAGGTGTGCGGTCCGCGCATCGGTAATCCGCGACCGCAGGAGTTCGACGTCCATCTCGACCTCGTATCCGGAGGGAACCGAATCGACGCTAGCCAGCGCGATCCTCCGCTGGAGCCCCTCGCCGGGTGTCGGGGTTCCCGTCTCTTCGGCCGTCGGGGATTCCGTCTCGGTGGGACTCTCGGTGTCCGTGTCGGCCGGCGAGTCGCTGGCGGTCTCCGTCTCGCTGGGCGTCTCCGTGACGGACTCGCGCTCGGTGGCCGTCGGCGAGTCGGACGCCGTCTCGGTCCGTGTCGGTGTCTCCGTGGCCGTCCGCTGCGTGGGCGACGCGGTCCCGGTCGGGGAGCGCGTCGGCCCGCTCCCCGTCGATGACGCGGTCGCCGGCCCCTCCTGGTTCGAACAGCCGGCGACAGCGCCGGCCCCCGCGACGCCCAGCCACCGGAGCAGCCGCCGTCGGTTCATGCGGGCGCATACTCGCCCCGCATCAAGTGTCTTGGGTCGCGACACGTGATAGGCAGGTCGCGATGCCCCCCATAAATACACCCCGTCCCCGTGTGGGAGAGGTTACTTGTACCCGCCGTGGGACGCATCGGCCATGTCCGACCACAGCGAACCCACGGAGAGTTGGCCAGCCACGCCCCCGTCAACGGACATCTTCGCGGACGACCTCATGGGGGACGAGGTCTGTCTCGTCACGGGCGGCGGCACGGGTATCGGCGAGGAGATGGCGCTCGCCTTTGCGGAGCACGGGGCCGACGTCGCCATCGCCAGCCGCGACATGGACCACCTCGAACCCGTCGCCGAGGCAATCGAGGAGAAGGGCGTGAACGCCTGCGCCACGACCGTCGACGTCCGTGACAAGGAGGTGGTCGACGAGATGCGCGACACCGTCCTCGACGAACTGGGCGACATCACCGTCCTCGTCAACAACGCCGGGGCGAACTTCCTCACCCCCTTCGAGGACCTCTCCGTCAACGGCTGGCGTGCCGTCGTCGGAACCATCCTCGACGGGACGGCCTACTGCACCATGAGCGTCGGGGAGCACATGCGCGAGCACGGCGGCGGCTCCATCATCGCGATGGGCGCGACCAACAGCGTCGACGGGGCCCCGTTCCACGGCCACTCCGGTGCCGGGAAAGCCGGCGTCCACAACCTGATGCAGACCGTCGCCAGCGAGTGGGCGAAGTACGGCATCCGCGCGAACACCATCGCGCCGGGTATCATCGAGACGGAGGGGGTGTCCGAAGCTGCCGGCGGGGCGCTGCCGCCACAGCTCCTCGACGAGATGGCCGCCGACCGGTTCGGCGTCGCCCGTGACTGCGTGCCGCTCGCCGTCTTCCTCGCCAGCCGTGCCTCGGCGTACGTCACCGGGTCGTACTACGCGGTCGACGGCGGCCACCTCGTCCGACAGTCGCCGTACTGAGCGAACGCGTATATCCTTCAAAAGTATCTTTTACTGAATAAGCAACAGATTTTGTAGGAGATATTCGGATATAACCGTCCAAACAGCTCCCTAGTACAGATATTCTGGAGCGGTCGGCATCGGGCGACGGTCCTCGCCCTACCGCCCGTCAGCAGGTTCGAGGCGGAGCCTCCGGCCTCGAGGAGTGAGCGAAGCGAACGAGCAGGCCGGAGAGGACAGAGCGGGACCGAAGGTCCCGCAGGCAGTCGGGCATAGCCCGATGACAGCGAGGCGCTATGCGCCTCGGGCCGTGCGAGCGGGCCTTGCGAGGCGGTTTCACCGCCTCGAATTCGCGGCGCGTAGCGCCGCGCATGGCCCGCGCGCAGAAACCGACAAACTCCGCCACAACACACAGACTGTCGCCGTCTTTTTCCGACGTTTACGTGATTGCAGGCGAGAAAGCCCCGCCCTTGAGGGCGGGGATGAATCGCCGTCATCTGTCTCAAACGTCCGAATCGGCAGGTTTAGGTGCCCTCTGGACGTTATTCGATTCATCCGACGCGGCACGTCCGCGCCCATGCCGGGACAATCGGACAATCTCGGAGTCCCCGACCGAAGCCCGATGGTACCCCATCGGAA
>PXRM01000014.1 GCA_003020985.1 Halobacteriales archaeon QS_4_70_19
GGCCGCCGAGCGCGCCCTGGAGTACAGCCAGCAGCGCGAGCAGTTCGGCCAGCCCATCGGCGAGTTCCAGGCCATCCAGCACAAACTCGCCGAGATGTTCGCCGACCTGGAGGCCGCACGGATGCTGACGTACAAGTCCGCCTGGTCCGTCGACAACCGGGACGAACAGCTGACGACGCTGGCGTCGATGGCGAAGGAGTACGCCTCCCGCGTCGCCGTCGACGTCGCTAACGAGTGCGTGCAGATCCACGGCGGTGCCGGCTACGTCAACGACTTCGACGCCGAGCGGTTCTACCGCGACGCCAAAATCACCCAAATCTACGAGGGCACCACCGAAATCCAGAAAAACATCATCGCCCGCGAACTGATGAGCTAGCGGTCCGCGAGCGCGAACAGTTGGTAGAGAGAGCAGCGCCGTCGGAAGCAGGAGGACGATGCGCACACTCACGATCAGCACCTTCGACCCCCGTCGTCGAGGCGACCGACGCACCTGTGGAGTCGTCAGCGGACTCCATGCCGGTGTTCCAACTGGCGTACTACTTATCCTCTCGGCCACCCCCCATGGTTCCGGGCCGACGGGCGAGCAGCGTCGGGGAACAGTACCCCGTCGGGGGGTCGTGGACGAGGGTTCGCCAGCCCGGAATCCGACTCCCGAACCACCCGACGCGGACGGCTTCGGAGACAGACCCTTAGGGGTGGGGCCCCTATCAGGTAGTATGCGGAAACAGGAACTCGTCTACCTGCACGGCCTGCTGCGGGAGGTCCGTGAGTACTACGAGCGCGAGACGGGAGAGCCCGTCGCCACGCCCGGCTACGACGCCTGCGAGGTGTCGCCGAGTGCCATCCATCGCTCGAAGGCGGCGCAGGAGGAGGCGGTCCGGACGCTGCTCGCGGAGCTGGTCGAAACGATGGAGGGACGGCACCAGATCACTGCCGACGCGGACTGACCCGTCCGACGGTCACTCCCCGTCGGACGACTCCTCCGGGTCCCCGCCGAGCGAACGCAACTCCTCCTCGAGTCGGTTGATCTCGCGGCGGATGGCCTCCCGGTTCTCGAAGTTCGCCGTCCGCTCGCGGAGCCGCAGGACGACGAGTCTGGCCTGTATCTCCTTTGCTCGCTCGGTGGGGTCGGGGTCGTCGGAACCGCTCACGTGATGGGAGACGGGTGCGGGCACCCTGAGCCTGACGACCCGGCCGGCGGTTTCACTCGCTATTCCGCCATTCCTGGTCGACGTATGTCGCCATCATGCGGGCGCGTCCGGTGGGGGCTCCACGAGGGCGCCATCGACCGGCCGCGGCTCGAGCGGATCGCGAACGAGGCCGCCGGCGACGCCCGCATCGGTATCGGCATCCTCCGGAACGCGGCCCGGAAGGCCGAGGACTGGGGCCGGACCGAGGTCACCGACGACGTCCTCGACGAGGCTATCCCCGACGCCCGGGCGGCCGTCCACAAGTCCACCGTGGAGAAGCTCCCGAGGCGTTCCGGGGACCAGCCCTCACCCGCCCGTGTCCAGGCTGACGCCACGCGCTTCGAGGACCCGGGCGAGGACCGCCGTCGACCACTCGACCTGTGTCTCCAGGGGGACCTCCTCGGTCACCTCGTGCAGGGCGGCGGGGACGCCCAGTTCCTCGGCCACCTTTGTCGCGAGCATCCCCGGCGGGGACCCGTCCGACTCGACCGCCTCGTACCGGTAGTCGGGTTGCCGGGAGGGCGGTACGACCGACTCGTTCACCTCCTCGACGACGCGCTCGAGCGTCGCCGCGAGCGCGGGGTCGCCGGAGTGGAACACGGCCTGGCCGAACCCGCCCTCGTTCCAGACGCCCTGCGAGGAGTGCATGTCGAGGACGAGGTCCGGGTCGTGGCGGACGACCACGTTGTAGAGCTCCCGTGCCAGGGCCGTCCGCGGCTCCCGGTCGAGCGGGAACTGGCGGTTGAGGTCGCGGCCCGCCCTGTCGGTCCGCCGGTCGCGGGCGATGGTCTGCTCGCTGGCCCGGGGCACGAGCACGAGTGTCCCCGCCTCGACGGACCACGTGCTCGCCGCCTCGACCGCGCGATACCCGGCGACCTCGTCGCCGTGGATGCCCCCGAGGACCAGCACCCTGGGGCCGTCCGTCGAACTCCGGCGGCGGAAGACGCTGGTCGCCTCCGGGGTCCCGGCCCTGATGTCGTAGCGGCTCCGTCGCAGGGGCGGCGGCGTGGCTCCGTCCGCCCAGCTCCGTGGGTCCTCGCTCCCCACCAGCTCCGGGCCATCCTCGCCCGGGGACAGAACCGCACAGGTACCGGCTGCCAGCGGTTCGGGGAGCTGGCCCGCCAGCCGCTCCCCGGGTGCGACCACCACCCGGACGGCTCCCTCGCCGGGTGGCTGCGCGAGTGGCTCCGCCAGGTCGTCGGCGACGCTGTGTGCCCCGAATGCCAGCCAGGCGGTCTCGCGGGCCGGGCAGTTGGCGGTCGCCACCACCTGCTCGACGGGGGCGTCGAGCGCGGCGAACGCGGTTCCGACCGCCCGGGCGTCCGCCCGCCCGCCGCTCGAGAGTGTCCGCTCCCCCCCGCAGGCGTCGGTGTCGACGAGGTCGCTGGCGGCCAATTCCTCCTGGCCAGCCGGCGGTCGCAGGACGGCCACTACGTCTCCCGCCGCGAGTGCGGTCCGGAGGTCCCTCGGGGTCGCTGTTCCCTCGTCGCGCCCCGCCCGGGACTCGGTCGGTCGGTCCGGTGTCGCCGTGGCAGCTCCGTCCGGCGTCGGGGATCCGGACGCCGTCTCGGCGGTCGCAGGCGTCTCCGCGCCGAGGGTGGAACAGCCGGCGATTCCCGCGAGTGCGCCGGCGCTCGCCGCCAGCACCCGTCGGCGCTGTATCGCTCTGTCGTCGCTCCCAGTCGGTGATGGTCCCGCCGGCATCGTCCCCTCGAACAGGGTTCACACTCAAGTGGTTTCTATACGGTTCCGCGGAGTGTCACCGCCCTCGGGATCTCCTCCCCGGTGGTCGGAAGGACTGCGGTATCTCCAGCGGGCAGAGAAGTGGAAAATCGAACCGGTTCCGAACGAGCTCCGATACATAGTCGAAAATTCATAATCCAACCCGGTAATCAGATTTACATTTGTGTTCGACAATACCAACTCTGATGTCCGGAGGTGGAGTCCTGCGGCAGACCGCACGAACCGCATTGAAGAGGCTGGTCCGCGCGCCGCCACAGCAGTTCTGGCCGGCGGTCGTCGTGATCGCGGTGGTCGCGACGTTCTCCGTCCAGAACGCGACCTGGTTCCGCGAGTACACGATCGCCGTGTTCGTCTCCGTTCTCGGTATCCTCTACACGATGGACGTGCTCGACCCGACGAAGAATAAGACCCGGGCCCAGCTGGTGCTGGTGTTCGTCGCCCTGGGCTCCTTCTTCGGCGGCCAGCTGTTACAGGGGTACATCGAGGACGCCGTCGGCCGGCTCGCGGTGCTCCAGATCCTCGGCATCGTCGGCATCGGGACCCGGCTCGCCGTCAACTACCTCGTCATCATGAACGAGCCGCTCAAACGACACCGGAACGAATCACAGCCCATCGTCTTCGACGGGAACGCCAACACCTACGTCATCTACCTCACGGGCATGGTCGCCATCGGCATCCCGGAGGTCATCGAGAACACGGGCACCGTCCTCGGACTCAGCATCGACCTCCTCCTCGGACTGCTCGTCTGTGCCACGTGCGCTACAGTGGCCTACCTCCTCCTCGGGAACGAGAAGATACGCGAGCAGGGGTCCCGGCTGTAGCGGCCCGGTCCCTGCACGAATCGGAGCCTGGCCGGCGGCCCGAGCGGCGGTTGACTGCCGCAGATCCTCCTCGCCCCCCTCTCCTGCTGGCGCGTCTCCAGTGGCGCCACGGCACGGTGTCCATCCGGGCCGACATCGCGGAGTGGAGTCCGCGTCGAAAAGAGGTGCCGGCCGGCGACCTGGACCCGGAGTTCGAGCACGTGCGCCACTGCTACCGCGCCCTCCAGCGGGTCGGACTCGTCACCGAGTACGAGGGGAGCAGCATCAAGGCGAGCGAGCGAAAGCTCGAGCCCAGGATCGAGGTCCACCGGAAGCGCACCGACTACGTGGCGACCGACACCGCCGAGGGACTACTCCGGGGGCTGGACGGGGACTGACACTCTTGCAGCTGGAGTGCGTATCGGGCACACATGACACACGACGCGCCGGGCGGGGATGACGTGCGACGACTCTGGTGTGCGAACTGCCAACTCGGCGTCGAGTCGTCAACGGGAGAGGCTGGCCCCGAGTGCCCGGCCTGTGGCACCAGGTTGTGAGACGAGCCACGGGTGGGATTTGAACCCACGAATTCTCGATTACAAGTCGAGTGCTTGAACCGCCCAAGCTCCCGTGGCGCGTCCGGCGGTTGTCCTCGGGGACTGGAAACCTTATCGGTCGTCGATGCGCCGCCGGAGTTCGACGCGATGGAGGCCGTAGCCGTGACGCCGGTAGAAGCGACGGGCGGCCTCGTTCGCGGCGAGCACCTCCAGGGAGACGACGGCCGCGCCCTCGGCGGCGAGGTGGGCCTCCCCGACGGCCAGGAGCGCGGTCCCGATCCCGTGCCCCCGCGCCTCCGGCCGGACGTAGAGGTTCCGAACCACCCCCCGGTCGCTCGCCTCGACGAACTCCCCGGTCGCGAGGCTAGCCGTGACGAAGCCGAGGACGTCGTCGGGGTCGGCATCGACGTCGGCCTCGACGAGGGCGATGGGTTCGGCGTCCAGGTCGACGGCCACGTCGGCGGTAGCCGCGGCGTCGTCGGCACTGATCCCATCGGCGGCCGACGGCATTTCGCATCGGCGGGCGACGAACAGCCCGCCGGTGACCGCGTGACGGAGGGCAGCCTCCCGGGCTGCGTGCCGGTTCCGGTCGGCGAGCAGCCGCGAGCCGTGTGCCTGCTGGCCCTCGGCGAGTGCGACCCAGCAGTCGGCGACCGCCGCCGCGTCCTCGGTGCCGCCGCGTTCGACGACGACGCCCGGCGCGGCGTCCCGGTCGGTCACGCCCCGGCGTCCGGGGGCGTCTCGTGCCAGTCCTCGCGGAGCACCTCGACGGCCGGGAGCTGCTCGCCGGTCAGCATCCGGAGCGCCGCCCCGCCGCCGGTGGAGACGTGGTCGAACCCCTCGACGCCGAGCGCCCGGAGCGCGGCGGCGGTGTCGCCGCCGCCGACGATGCTGTGCTCCGCACGGGCGGCGGCCTCGAACAGGTCCCGGGTCCCGGTGGCGAACGGCTCCTCCTCGAAGACGCCCGCCGGTCCGTTGCAGATGGCCGTCCCGGCGTCGTCCAGCACCTCCGCGTAGGCGGCGACCGTCTTCGCGCCGATGTCCATGGCGGCGTTCTCTGACGGGAGGTCGCGGAGGTCGAGTTCGGCGCGCTCGCCGTCCTGCTCGACGGCCACGTCGCGTGGCAGGCGGATGCGCGAGCCGAAGTCGTCGAGCAGGTCGCCGGCGCGTTTGACCGCCCGGTTGGAGCGCTCGTTGACGACGTGGGCGCTGGCCGCACCGAGCTGGACGCCGTCGGCCAGCAGGAAGGCGTTGCCGACGACACCCGAAACGAGGACGTGGTCGGCGAGGTCACGCTCCAGCACGGAGCGGGCCACGTCCAGCGAGTCGACGACCTTCGCGCCGCCGAGGGCGTACACCCGCGGCTCGGGGCTGGACTCGATACTGCCCAGCACCTCCAGCTCCTGCTCCATCACGCGGCCGGCGTAGCCCGGCACGAGGACGGGGAACCCGACGAGCGAGGGCTGCGAGCGGTGGGCGGCCGCGAAGGCGTCGTTCACGTACGCGTCGAGCGCGGGCGCGAGCTTGCGAACGAGGAACGTCTCGGCGGCGACCTCGGGGTCGAACTCCATGTACTCCTCGGAGTAGAACCGCGTGTTCTCGAGGACGACGCACTCGCCGTCCTCGAGGGCGTCGACCTGGTCGCGGGCGGCCGCGGTGAACGTGGCGTCGCAGTGGTCGACGGGGTGGTCGAGCAGCTCGCCGAGGTGGTCGGCGTGCGAGGAGAGGTCGGCGAACTCGTCGCCGCCGGGGCGCCCCTGATGCGCGAGCACCGCGACCCTGGCGTCGCGGTCGAGGAGCTCCGAGAGCGTGTCCAGATGCGCTCGGACCCGCGAGTCGTCCGCCAGCTGTCCGCCGTCGAGCGGACTGTTGATGTCGACCCGCACCCCGAGTGTGGTCCCGGAGGCGTCGAGGTCCGCCAGCGTCCGTAGCATGTTCGCCCGTCCCGTCGGACCCAGCAAAGGCCTTTCCTTCCGGCGGCCGGGCCGCCCGGTACGCGGACGGCCACTACCACCGCCGGATTCCCGTCGATACGCTGGTATTGACCATCCTACCGCCGAAAGGGAGCGAAGGATTATTGATTGCTGGCCGTGGCTAACAGTCCGTGAAGCAGACTCATGGGTGTAACTGAAGCCTACAGGGAGGGTCGTGACCTCGTCGTCGAGCGGCCGGCGGTGTGGCTGCTCGTCCTCGCGACCCTCTACCTCGCTGTCGACCTCGCGGGGAAGCTCGCCGGCGTCACCCTGACGGTCGGGGGAACACAGCTCGTTGGTGGTGACCTCGCGGTGTCGACGTTCGGGCGGTTCATGAAGGACGGACTGATCGTGGGGCTGGTCGTCGGACTCGCCGGCGTCGGCCTCTCGATGACGTACAGCATCCTCAACTTCGCCAACTTCGCTCACGGTGACTACCTGACCACGGGAGCGTTCTCCGGGTGGCTGGCGGCGTACGTCACCGCCTTCGTCACCCTGAACGCGAACGTGCCGTTCGGGGAGATCTTCCTCCTGAACGAGCCGGCGCTGGTATCGATCGTCAGCACGCCACTGGCGGTGGTCGTCGGTGTCGTCGTCTCCGCGGTGGTGACCATCGGCTCGGTGCTGCTCCTCGACCGGATCGTCTACCGGCCGATGCGTGACAAGGGTGGAATCTCGCTGTTGATCGCGTCGCTGGGCGTGGCGCTGGCGCTGCGCTACGTCATCGTCATCGTCTTCTCGACCAACACGCGGGGGCTGACCAGGACCAGCGGCGTCCCGGCGCTGGACATCCCCGCCATCGACGGCGTCGTCCCGCTCGACGCCCACGAGGTGACGCTGGTCCTGTTCGCCGTCGGCCTGATGCTCGGCGTCCACCTCCTGCTCCAGCGGACCAAACTCGGGAAGGCGATGCGGGCGATGGCCGACAACAAGGACCTCGCCCAGGTCACCGGCATCCCCACCGAACGGGTGGTCCGGGCGACCTGGATCATCGGCGGCGGACTCGCCGGGGTCGCCGGCTTCCTCATCGTCCTCGAGCGGGGGACGCTCAACTTCAACCTCGGCTTCCGGCTCCTACTGCTCATCTTCGCCGGAGTCATCCTCGGCGGCATCGGCTCGGTCTACGGGGCGATGGGCGGGGGCATCATCATCGGCGTCGTCTCCCGGCTCTCGCTGGTGTGGATCCCCTCCGACTTCGCCCGGGTAGCCGCGTTCCTCGTGATGATCGTCGTGCTGCTGTACCGTCCAGAGGGCCTCTTCGGGGGGGTGACGACGGCATGAGCCGCGTCTGGAACGCCGTCCCGGACTTCTTCAAGCAGTCGGACCTGCGGATGGTCGGCGGCCTGTTACTGCTGGTCTACGTCGTCTACGCGCTCGTCAACGGCTTCTTCGCCATCGTCAACAACGCCGGCGCGGTGAACGCGGTGGTGAACTCGCTGGCGAGCATCACCTTCCTGATGGCCGTCTACGCGATGATGGCGCTGGCGCTGAACCTCCACTGGGGGTACACCGGCCTGTTCAACATCGGCATCGCGGGGTTCATGGCCGTCGGCGTCTACGCCTCCGCCATCCTGGTGGCGCCGCCGTCGGGCTCCCCGCCCGGACTCGGGCTCCCCGTGCCGGTCGCCATCGTCGGTGGCGTCCTCATTGCGGCCATCATCGGGGGGATCGCCGCGCTCCCGGCACTCCAGCTGGAGGCCGATTATCTCGCCATCGTGACCGTCGGGTTCTCCGAGATCATCCGGCTCACCCTCCAGGCCAGCCACTTCGCCGGGACCGTCCAGAACCCCTCGGCCAGCGGCTACAACGTCGTCAGCATCTTCGGCGTCGAGTTCGGCACCGGCGGCGGACAGGGAATCACCACGATCAGCAACTCGCCGATGGAGTTCCTCTTCGAGGGGGAGAGCGGCCCGACCGTCCTGGGACAGGCGGTCTACCCGGCGGCCGACGCCATCGGCATCCCCGAGCCCGTCGTGCTGGACCTCGCGTACGCCTTCTTCCTGCTGCTCGTGGTCGTCTCGCTGTACTACGTCCTCCTGCTCCGCATCGGCAACTCCCCCTTCGGCCGCGTCCTGAAGGCCATCCGGGAGGACGACCTCGTCGCGCGCTCGCTGGGCAAGGACACCCGCGGGTTCAAGATCAAGGTCTTCATGGTCGGCTGCGGACTGATGGGGCTGGGCGGCATCCTCTGGCAGGGCTCGTTCGGCTTCGTCAACCCGAACACCTTCCGACCCATCCTCACCTTCTACATCTTCACGGCGCTCATCGTCGGCGGCGCGGGCTCGAACACGGGCAGCGTCGTGGGCGGTGCCGTGTTCGCCGCCTTCCTGTTCGAGGGGCCGAAGCTGGCGGCCCGGCTCATCGACGCGGTGGCACAGCTGTTGTTCGGTGGCCTCCCGGCCCCGAACAACTTCTACGCGGCCGTGGTCACGCTGAACCCGATCGCGTGGCTGGGCTACCTGGTCGAGAACGTCGCCTCGTTGAAGTTCGTCTTCCTCGGGGCGGTCATCGTCTACCTGATGCAGAACCGGTCCGACGGACTGCTGGGCGACCGGAAGGAGATCGCCTCGAGCGTCGACCTCTCCCAGCGCCCGGAGCGACCGAGCGCGGCCGCGGACGGCGGCGAACCGTCCGACACCGCGCCGTCCCAGGGAGGTGAGGGCTCGTGAGCGGCGACGGCCAGCCGGCCGACGCCGAGCCCGCCGCGACCGCCGGCCCCGCCGAGGCGAACATCCCGGATGACGCCGACGTCGACGTGGAGGACATCGACCCCGAGGCCGCCGACTCCAGCGTGGAGGAGGACGCGAAGACGGTCCCGGCCGGGCTCCCGCTCCGGGTCCAGAACCTCCGGAAGCAGTTCGGCGGCATCACCGCGGTCGACGGGGCCAGTTTCGAGGTCGAGGAGGGCTCGCTGACGGGTCTCATCGGTCCGAACGGCGCGGGCAAGTCGACCACGTTCAACTGCATCACCGGCGTCCACCAGGCCGACGGCGGCACCGTCCTCTTCCAGGGCGAGGACATCACCGGCCGCAAGCCCCACGAGATCGCCAACCGGGGGCTGGTGCGGACGTTCCAGATCGCCCGCGAACTGGAGGCGATGACGGTTCTCGAGAACCTGATGCTGGCGCCCCGCGGGCAGGTCGGCGAGCGGATGCTGCACTCGATCCTGCCGGGCCTGCGTGGCGACGTCGTGGCCCAGGAGACGGAGCTCCGGGACCGGGTCTGGGAGACCCTCGAGTTCTTCGAGATCGACCACCTCGCCGAGGAGTACGCCGGCAACCTCTCGGGCGGGCAGCGGAAGCTGCTGGAGCTGGCGCGGGCGCTGATGGTCGAGCCCGACATGCTGCTGCTGGACGAGCCGTTCGCCGGCGTCAACCCGTCGCTGGAGGAGAAACTGCTCGACCGCATCCACGACCTCCGCGAGCAGGGGTACACCTTCTTGCTCGTCGAGCACGACATGGACCTCATCATGGAGAACTGCGAACACGTCATCGTCATGCACCAGGGGAAGGTGCTCGCCGAGGGGAGCGCCGAGGACATCAGGAACAACGATCAGGTCATCGACGCCTACCTGGGTGATGAGATATGAGCCAGGGAACCGGTGACCAGCGGGATATCGAGGAGGCGTCCGTTAACGCCACGAACTTCCTCACTGCCGAGGACTCCCTGCTCCAGGTCGAGGCCCTCGACGCGGGCTACGGCGACCTCCAGGTCCTCGAGGGCGTCGACATGAACGTCGAGGCCGGCGAGTACGTCACCATCGTCGGCCCGAACGGCGCCGGCAAGTCGACGGTGATGAAGTCCGTGTTCGGCCTCACCAACGTCATGGGCGGCACCGTCGAGTTCGAGGGCGAGGACATCACCGGCCTCGACCCCGACGAGATCATCGGCCTGGGGCTGGGCTACGTCCCCCAGTCCGACAACGTGTTCGGGACGCTGTCGGTCCGGGAGAACCTGGAGATGGGCGCGTACATCCTCGACGAGGTACCCGAGGACCGCATCCGGGAGGTGTACGACCGGTTCCCCATCCTGGAGGAGCGCAGCAACCAGAAGGCCGGGACGATGTCCGGCGGGCAACAGCAGATGCTGGCGATGGGCCGGGCGCTGATGCTCGACCCGGACCTGCTGATGCTGGACGAGCCCTCGGCCGGCCTGGCACCCGACCTCGTGGACGACATGTTCGACCGCATCGACCGCATCAACGACGCCGGCACCGCGGTGCTGATGGTCGAGCAGAACGCGAAGGAGGCGCTCCGGCGCTGCGACCGGGGCTACGTGCTGGTCCAGGGGACCAACCGGTTCATGGACGAGGGCACCGCGCTCCTGAACGACGAACAGGTCCGCCAGGAGTTCCTGGGCGGCTGAACGGGCCGCCCCGAGCGGTCGTCGGCTTTCTTCGCTATCTGCCCCTTTACTGGATAATTTTCTGCGTTCCCCGGATGAGGATGCTTCTACGCGGATATGGAGAAGATAGTTGGAAGATCCGATGCCGCGGATGCCGCGCCGTTCAGTTCCCGAACTGGACGCTCTCGGTCTCCGTGAACGCGCGGTCCTCGACGTTGAAGATGCCGTAGGAGACGGCGACCATGTCACCGTTGTCGTCGAAGTCCGTCGCCGAGGAGGCACCCTGGTAGTTGACCGGGTCGCCGGCGGCGGCGGTTTCGAGGGCCTCGGCCAGCTCGCCGGGGCCGAACTCATCGCCGTCCGGGTTGGCGGCGTTCCGCATCTCGTCGCGGACGGCCGTGCCGTCGTTGTCGCCGGCGTAGACGTTCGCGAGCAGGCAGATGGCCGTCGCGTCGTAGGCCTGGGCGTTGAAGACGCCGGGCTCGCGGTCGTACTCGTCCTGGTAGCTCTGGTCGAACGCGTCACGACCGGGACCGGACGCCTTCGGCGCCGTGCCCGTGACGTTGGCCATGTCGTTGTCGACCTGGTCCGGCAGGTCGTTGTCGATGAGGCCGTCCGTGACGACGATGTCCTCACCGGAGTCGAAGTCGCTGTAGTAGTCGCGGAACAGCTGGATACCCGAAGCGGGGTAGCCGATGACCACGAGCATCTCCGGCTCGCCGCTGAGCGCGGACTCGAGCTGCGAGGAGTAGGAGTTCTGCTCCTTCTCGAAGGAGACCTGCTGCAGGACCTCGCCCTCGAAGGAGGAGGTGAACGACTCGGACAGCGCCTGCCCGTAGTCGTTGTTGACGAACATCGTCGCCGCGGTGTCGTTACCGAGGTTCTCGGAGCCGACCTGCGCGATGACCTGGCCCTGGAGCGCGTCCGAGGGGGCCGTCCGGAAGACGTAGTCGTTGTCGTCGAGGGTCGTGACCGCAGGCGAGGTGGAGGACGGCGAGCAGCCGACCGTCTCCTTGGGGATGAGCGCCTCCTGGGTGACCTGGAGGTTCACGCCGGAGGACGCCGGGCCCGTGAGCGACGGGTAGCCGTTGTTGATGAGCGTGTTCGCCCCGGAGATACCGGCCTGCGGGTCCGTCTCCGTGTCCTCGACCTGGAGGTCGATCTCGAAGTCCGTCTCGCCGTCCAGCTCCGCCCGGGGGAGGATGGCCCCGTCGCGGATCTGCTGGCCGAGGCTCCCGAGGTCGCCCGTGAGCGGGAGGAGGACCCCGTGGCTCAGCGTGCGGCCGCCACCGCCCCCGTCGCCGCCGTCCCCGCCGCCACCGAGGTCGGTACAGCCGGCGAGTCCAGCAGTGATTCCGATTCCGGCCGTCCCCTTCAGCACGTCACGTCGCCGATAGTTCCGTGTCATGTCAACTGTTCTCTGGTTTCCGTCATATATAAAACTGGTCAAGAGTGCAAACCGGATTTCACCA
The DNA here is from genome assembly GCA_003020985.1 of Halobacteriales archaeon QS_4_70_19. Classification (GTDB taxonomy): domain Archaea; phylum Halobacteriota; class Halobacteria; order Halobacteriales; family Haloarculaceae; genus Haloglomus. Next base: position 12,080 of record PXRM01000014.1, read on the forward strand.
TACGGCCGGCCTGCTACGGCCGTTCAAAACCACCGAGCGATCAGCGGCCGGCGGCGAACTCCACGTCGGTTCCGTCGTGGCGACATGTTTCCAGCGCGTGCTTCGCCTTCATCCCGGCGTCCTGTGCCGTCCGGGCCCGCCCGACGCCGACCTGCAGGTCGACGCCGACCTCGCCCGCGACGTGGTCGATGGCGTTCCGGTAGGCGGCCCGGTCCAGCTCCGGGCAGACCGCGATGACGTTGTCACCGCCGACGAAAAAGGAGAGGGAGTCGTGGGCCCGGCGCATGTGCCGCATCAGCTCCGCGTACCCCTGCTCGATCTGGATGAACGAGTCGAAGGCGTTCAGCTGGTCGGTGTACTTCCCCGTGGCGTCGATCACGTCGAAGTGAGCGATCTGCACGTCCTCGTCGGTCCGGGCGGACTCCGGGAGGAACTCGCCGCCGAGGATGCGGGTGCGGTCCTCGTCCTGAGCGCTGCCGGCGGCCTGGAGCCGGTCGGTGGCGTCACCCAGCGCCAGCGCCGGCGAGGGGTCCGTCGCGACCCCCAGCGACACCGTCACGGGGTAGCGGTTGGCGACCGATTCCTGGATGAGCGCGTGCGCGTCCCGCTCCAGCCCGTTCGTGACCGCGATCATGTTGTCGAAGCGGGTGAAGAAGACGTACCCCTCGCGGTTACCGAACAGCTGCGAGAGGTCGGCGTACAGCCGGGACTGGAGCGTCTGGAGGTCGACCTCTCGACGCGGCTCCGGCGTCACCGTCCACGGACCGTAGTTGTCGATCTGGATCAGGGTGACCTGCGTGTTCGTCACTACCGGAGCGTGAGGGAGTTCGTAGTAAATGCGTTACCGTTCACGGTTCCGTTACACGACGGACGGCAGCCGCTCTCCGGGGTGGCGAACGGCAGGAGCAGGGGGTGCCAGCCGGTCGTGGGGCTACCGGCCGACCTCCTGGGGGGTGATCTCCCAGAGGCCGTTCTCGCGCATGGCGCGTCCGACGGCCTTGTGGAACCCCACGATCTCGTCGAACTCCGACTCCTCGACGTGCTCCATGATGGCGGCCACGCTGACGACGCGCTCGTGGTTCAGCCGGACCGGGTGGTCGCCGTACTCCTCGACGAACTCGTCGCGGCGGAGCGGGAAGTCCGCCTCCTCGTCGAGCTTCTTCGCGAGGATGGCCTGTCCGTACTTGCGCATCCCCTCGCTCCCCTCCTCACCGTCGGGGTCGTGTGGCCAGTCGCTCATGGTCACGACTCGGAGTGGCCCGCGCATAGTCGTTATGCTCTGCGTATGACGGACTGTCGCCACGTGCTGCCCACGACAGTCCTGCGGAACCGGGGGGCGTCAGACGCACGCACGCTGCCTCCCCGGAGGGGACGGGGGAACGACCCCCCAGCGCCCACGCGGGACTACTAAACGCCCCGCCAGTATTTGACCGGGTGTTCAAATACCCCCGAGAGAGAGGGGGAGAAGCCGGATTCTGCCGTTAGAAGGCCGCTGACAGACCTTTGGACGCTGTTGTCAATTTCTATTTCAACCCGTAGTGTCCAGATCGGGGCACACCGGGAGCAACCGGGGCACGTCAACCAATGCAATACCTCAAACTCACGCTGTCACCGACGCACCGTGCGATCCACCCTGTCGACCGATTCGTCGAGGGCCACCGCAGCGTCACGCGGGAGGAGCTCCTCCACGTCGACGCCCGGGCCGACGGGACGACCGTCCTGCTGTACCGGCTGCTGGGCGACCGCGAGTCGTTCGAGACGGCCCTCTCCCAGCGCGCCAGCGTCCGGGACTACGACGTCGTCGAGGTCGAGGAGGAGGGCTTCCACGCGTTCGTCCAGGCCGACTCCCCCGAGGAGGGGAGCGCCCTGCTGGACATCGCCCATGAGAACGCGCTCATTATCGACACGCCGCTGGAGTTCACCGACGACGGCCTGAAGGCCACGCTCGTCGGCACGCACGGGAACCTTCGCGAGGCGCTCGGGCTCCTGCCGGACGCGCTCGACTTCACCGTCGAGAACGCCGGCCCCTACGTCCCCGGCGGCGAGGACCTGCTCTCGCCGCTGACGGACCGCCAGCTCGAGGTCTTCGAGACCGCCGTCGAGGAGGGCTACTACGACGTCCCGCGCCGCGCGACGCACAAGGACATCGCCGAGAGCCTGGACTGTGCCCCCTCGACCGTCGACGAGCACCTGCGGAAGGCCGAGTCACGCGTCGTCTCCGGGCTGGTCCAGTAACCCGAGACGGCTCCCGGGAGGCCGTGCGGGGCGGCCGTTGCGGGCGGCAGCGGGAAACGGAGCGGGGACGGACGTGGGCCGTCGTGGTGGGCGGCCCGTGAACGCGCCGGCTGTGGGGCCGGCGCCTGCGGGTGGGAATGCACCGACACGCCTGCGGACCGGAGTCGGACCCGTTTTCGAGGTGGGCCGACACGCCGGCACTCATGAGCCAGGACCGTGGGGTGGTCACGCGATCGGACCGCCGCCGTCGGAGCGTTGGTCAACTCCTCGTCGTCATCACCGGGTCACACCGCTCGGGTCGGTGGTCCCGAGTTCGCGCCTGGAAATCCCCGGCGACGTGTTCTCCGTACTCCTCATCGCCGTCCTGCTGGCGCTCCCGTTCGTCGTCGACTCGGAGGGAGAGCACATCGACGGCTGGTATCAGGACCGGCTCGAGTGATCGGCGAAGGACGGCGTCGAGTCGAGCGGCTCCGCACTTCCGTCCTCGACGAGCGGGGCCGCGTTGTCCGGCGGCAGGACGACCACGTCGCCCGTGTCCAGGTCGTAGGCCCGGCCGTCGACGCCGAAGATCTCGCCCACGTCGGCCGTGACGCGGACGAGCGTGCCGGTCGCCTCCCCGGTGTCCGTCGCTGGGGCCGCGGGGTCCTCCGCAGTATCGTCCCCGGCGTCGCTCCCATCCCTGCCGGGCACCGGCCGTGAGCCGGACGCCGGGTGGTCGGCGGGCGACGGGTCGGTCGACCGGCCCGCAGCCTCGCCCGTCCCGGGCTCGGGGGTCGCTCCCGACTCGGTTCCTGTCCCCGGGCGCACATCGTCGGATCCGGTCGTAGACGCCGTCCCGGAGGCAGTCCCGGCCGCGGGCTCGTTACCGTGTCCGGGCGGCTCCTCGGGCGGCGGAGCGGGGCGGCCGGCATCGCCGGCAGTGGTCCCGTCGGCCGCGTCCACTCCGGAGGGAATCGCGTCGGCCCCGGATGTCGCACTCGCAGTCTCCGATGGCGGCGTGTCCGTCCCGGTCGGGTCCGGGACCCCGCCGGAGACTTCGTCGGACCGGCCGGCTGACTCCCCGCCCATCGCCGACGCCGCGTCCATCCCGTCGTCGTGACCGTCGGGCATGGGGCCGCGACCGCCACCCCCCGACCCCTGTCGGACGCTGTCCGAGGTCGACGCCGAGTCGGCGGCTGCCTCGCGGCCGCCAGCCGCGTCCGGCGTCGGGGCCGGGTCCGCGTCGGGGGGTGCTCGCTCCGCACTCGGCGGGGGCGACGCCTCGTCCGCGGTCGACACCGGCCCGTCGGCGGCCGGTTCGTTCCCGATGTGGACCGGGCCGTCGGATTCGGGGTCGGCACCGACCCCGGTGTCGGTGGCGGCCGGCGTCTCGTGCCCGGCGTCCGCCGGGGTGGCCCGGTCGCCGCCGGTCGGCTCCGCGGTCGAGGTGTCGGCGCCGCCGGGCGCGGCGTCGCCAGCGTCGTCGCCCGCCGTCCCCGCGAGCGCGTCGAGGACGCGCGTGCGGTTCGCCTCGATGTCGCCGACCAGCGTCTCGAACAGGTCGGACTCCTCGACGGTGAGCCCCTCGGCGTCGACGGCCATCCCCGCCGCGTCGAAGGAGGCCATCTTCACGACCTTGCCGACGCGGCGCTCGTACAGCGACTCGACGACCTCCTCGGCGGTCTGGATCTCGTTCGTGAGCCGCTGGACCTCCGGGTCGTCGTAGGGGAACGGGTAGTCCGTCCGGGCGGCCGCACGCTCGCGTTCCGTGCGCAGACCGCGGATGAAGCTGGCCGCCTCCTCGTAGAAGCCGTCGCGCAGGTGCTGGAGCTGGGAGGCCTGTCGTTCCCGGCTCTGTGCGCTTCGGAGTTCGTCCAGATTCATCAGTTCTGGTCTCTCATTCGGGTGCCTTCTCGGCGCGCCCCCTCGCCATGAGGAAGACGCCTCGCGCCTCTGTCACTCGTTGCTCTCCCTCCTCTATGGTAAACTCTTCGCCCAGCAGTTCGACCGGGCCCGCCTCGGTCACCTCGACCCTGATCTCGTTGCCGCGGAAGGTGTCGGGGACGGCGTCCGTCAGCGGGTCGAACGCGGCGACCTCGCTGCGGTCCAGCGGCGTGACCGCCAGCCCGCTCCCACCGTGGAGGCTCCCCGGCAGCCGGATGAGCCGGTTGATGTCCGTCGTCACCGGCTCGTCGATCGGCGCGCCCGCACCCGCGAGTGCGTCGCTCAGGAACGTCCGCGCCACGCTGAAGAAGGCCGGGTGGACGTCGATGTTGCCGACCGCGATGGCCTCACGGTTCTCCCGCATCGCCCGGAGCGAACCCCGGGCCTTCTTCTCGCCGACGTTCTCGAACCCCCGCAACCGCTCGATGGCCGACTCGTCGTCCATCCCGGCCACCTCGTCGACGAACGCGAGCAGGCGGTCGTGGAGCCGTCCGCTCCAGCCGCCCTCGGGCGGGAGCGACCGCTTCTCCGCGGGGCTCTTGCGCCCGGCCTCCCCGCCGACCGCCTCCGTCCGCACGAGGTCCTCGAACGCCACCTCGGCGCCGCGGACGTAGGTCGCGATCTCGCCGCGCGCGCTCCGGTCGAGCGCCTGCACGTCCTCCCGGCGCACGTGGACGTGGTAGCCGCGGCCGCCCGAGAAAACGACGCACGTGTCCGTGAATCCGAAATCCGACTCCAGGATCTCCAGCAGGCGCTGCAGGGCCTCCTTGCAGGTCGCCAGCATCTCGGCGTAGGTCGCCGCCTCCGGGTCGACGCCGGGCAGGTGGTCGGCGTCGAGGTCGAACACCAGGTCCGACCCGCGCCAGCCCTTGTCGCCCATCGTCCCCGCGCCGGGGTCGTCGTAGCTCCCGGCCGAGTAGTAGACGTGCTGCGGGCGGACGGACTCGTCGGCGAGCGCGTCCGCCAGGTCGTCGGCCCCGCCGACGAGGTCGATCCACGCCCGGTGGCGGATCATCCGCGTCCCGCCCCCGGAGAACGGGATGTACCCCCACTCGCGCTCGTTCGCGCGTGGCGGCGGCTCGATGGAGACCCGCCGGTAGTAGTCGCCGAATCGCCCCCGCAGGTACTCGCGCGTCCGTTCGTTCATCGTCTGTGGTCGTGGCGTTCTGTCGGGGCCACCACGTCGGCCCCGCCGCATCCTGACTGACGGATGCGGGTGCCCGGTACATGAGTGTTCCTTCCCGGACGTGAGGAGAATCTGGAGGGAATTCTGAGACGATAGTTGCCGAATTTCGACACGAAGTTCGAAATTCTCGATTTGTTCCCCGATCTGAGAGCGAAAGTCGGTCTTTGAGATGATACTTCCGACGGAGCGCTCGCCCTCCGAATTCACTAGGGGCGTAGTCTGTCCAACGGGGACGGCGTCCCTGTCCCTCCCCGGGTTCTCGCAGTTACACCGCAAGATACGGGGGACGAAGTCCCCCGGCACGCCCGGGCTCCGGACAGGCCGCTCGCCACGCGCTTCCCGGCCCGCGGGCCGTGGAGGGTCGCGTACCCCGCCAGTCACAATGGCGCGCGCTGGCGGCTGTGCCGGAGGCCAGCCGCAGCCAGCGCGCGAGGGCTGAGCATCGCAGCGAACGGAGTGAGCGAGAAGCGCAGGCGGTTGGGGAGGTGTGAGGCCCACGTTCGCCGACTGGCCCACGTGCTGTCCTGGTGGAATCGAAGGGCGAGGGCTCTCGATCCGGTGAGATGACGCAAGCACCGCAACGAGCGAGCAACGCGAGCGAGTGAGGAGCGCAGCGAGTCGCAACCGGTCGAGAGCGCGAGGGCTTCGGAGGTAGTGCCATCACCCCAGTCGTCCCGAGAGAGCGCGAGGGCTTCGTAACCGTCTCCGTCGGCCCCGTCGCTCGAAACCGTGGCCCGATACGACTCCTGTTGAAGAGTTGATTCTGTCGAGGGCGAGACGAGCGACCGGACGTATCATTCGCTCGGTGGCGAAACGGAGTGAGCGGGGAGGAGGTAGACGCCGGCTCCTCCATCCCCGTCCAGCTCGTGTCACGCCATTTAAGCCGTCCCGAACCGCGAACGCATCCATGCAACGAGTCGACGTGGCCGTCGTCGGCGGCGGGCCGGCCGGCAGTTCCGCCGGGCGGGCGGCCGCCGCCGAGGACGCCGACGCCCTCGTCATCGAGAAAGGCGTCCCGCGGGCCGACCGCGAGGGACCGGGCCCGGACTCGACGGACGCCGCCGGCATCCTCGACTACTGGGTCGACCTGATGGACCTGGACGTACCCGTCCCCCAGCACGTCAAACTCCGGGAACTGCGGGGCGCCGACTTCATCGGCCCGAACGAGTCCGTCGAGATGGACACGACGGGCATCGACTCCACGTACCCGAACTTCGGGTTCACCTTCCATCGCGCGCGGCTAGACGACTGGCTCCGCGAGCGCGCCGAGGACGCCGGGGCGGAGTACCGCGTCGGGACGGGCGTCCGCGAGGTGGCGACCGACCTGACGGGCAGCCCCACCCACCACCTGACGCTGAAGGACAGCACCGAGATCGAGGCCGAGTACCTGGTCCTCGCCGACGGCCCCCAGCGCACCGTGACCGGGCAGGTGCTGGAGCAGTGGCTCCCGGACGGCCAGTACGACGGGCTGGCGTCCACGAGGGCCAACCACATCGCCTACCAGGAGTACCGCGAGATGCCCGAGGAGCTGTTCGAGCCCGACCGCCTCAAGTTCTGGTGGGGCCACATGCCCGGGCACACGGCCTACCCGTGGGTGTTCCCCAACGACGGCCGGGTCGCGCGCGTCGGCCTGACGATGCCCATCGGGCTGGACCTCGACACCGTCGAGAACCGCGAGGACTACGCCCTCCTCCGGCCCGGGGACGAGCGCGTCCCCGCCGGGAAGGAGTACATCCGGCGCCTCCTGGAGTACGCCTACCCCTCGTACGACGAGAGCAACTTCCCCCTGCTCGAGGACCACGGGAAGTCGAAGGGGACGGAGACCTACCCCATCTCCTCGACCCGTCCCATCGAGTCCCCGACGGCGGCCAACGTCGCGGTCGTCGGCGGCGCGATGGGCGCCACCAGCGCGTTCCACGAGGGCGGCGACCACGTCGCCATCCGCACCGGCAAGGAAGCCGGGCGACTCGCGGGGCTCGGCGCGCTCCGGGCGTACAACTACGAGTGGCGGCGCGCCATCGGCGAGGAGGTCCGGCGGAACGTCGTCCTCGCGGACGTCGTCCGGGACTACGGTCCCGACGACTGGGACCGCGTCTTCGGCGTCGCCAGCGCCATGCAGCCCGACCCCGGCGAGGGGCGTGCTGGCTGGTTGGACGCCCTGCGCGCGGGGCCGGCGGCCCTGAAGCTGTTCGGCCAGTACCAGTACGGCAAGTTCCAGGCCCGGGACGGCGGCTACTGCCAGATCCGCGAGGACGACTACTCCGTGTAAACTACCCTACCCTACTCCCTCGGCGCTGACGCGCCTCGGTCCTTGAGGGTAGGGCCACCGACGGAGCTTCGCGCCGTCGAGGCCTCGAAAGACGCGTCGCGTCTTTCGGTGGCTTTGATGTGGACTCCCGGCGATCAGTCACCGGCAATCGGCTGGTGACTCTCACCGTTCAACGTCCCACCATTTATACGCAGGTCTACTTCTGCGTCTCCGCTCCCCGACGTGGGCGAGGACCGGAGTCTATGTTGTCGCTTCCGGGCGTACCGTAACCCGATGTTTTTCGCGGCGTTGTAGTCCGCGTTCACTTCGTACCCGCACTTTTGACACTCAAACTGTTCCCTGTGGCGGTTGTCGTCGTGCGTGAACCCGCAGTCCGTCCGCGAACAGCGGGTGGACGTGTGGTTCGGCTCGACCTGCTCCACGGAGATGTCCTGTTCGGGGGCTTTGTAGGAGACGTACTTGTAGAGGCGTCGGAACGCCCAGACATGGTGCCACTGCGCGTGTGGAAGCCGCTCTCGAATGCCGGTCAAGTCCTCGAACACGATCACGTCGCAGTCGTGTTCGGCGGCTTCGGTAACGACCTCATTAGCGACCGTGTGGATGTACTGTTTTCGCCATGCTTCTTCGCGCTTCCCGAGTCGAAGCAGGGCGTCGTGTGCGGCCTGCGTGCCGCGTTGTTGCATCTCTCCGCGTCGCTTCTCGAGCTCGCGGCACCAGTGGTCGTAGTCGTCGCCCTGCCAGAACGTGCCGGTCGAAGCGACGGCTAATGAGTTAACGCCGAGGTCGATACCGAGGACCGTTTGGTCGGGGGGCCCGGTATCTGCCGGAACCTCCGCGTCGTTGCCACCGTTCGTCCGTCGCGTCGAGATGTGAAGGTAGAACTCGTCGGTCACCGCGTCGTACCGAAGCGTACTCTCGCGGAACTCGTAGTCCTCTGAGAGTACATACCGTTCGTAAGGCGTCGGGCTGTCTGCCGGGAGAACGAACGGCAGTTCGACCCGACCATCGACTGTCGCCAGCGACGCCTTGGTGCGATAGAAAGTCGCGCTCCGCGTGTCGTAGTCCATCGTTTCGGCGGTGAACGTTGGCCGGGAGACGCGCTGTCCCTTTTTCCAGCGTTCGACAACGCCTTTGATGGCTTCGACGGCGCGACGAATTGCGGCTTGAACGAGTTGTGCCTGTAGGTCCGTCTCCTCTCGAAGTTCGGAGTATAGAGCGTCCCGTACCTGACGTTTGTTGGTTTTGCACTCGGCGTACGAGGTGTTCGACCAACAGTAGTTGGCGGTTCGGTTCGCGCAGTAGAGGTACTGCTCAGCGGTTCGGTGGAGTGCGTCGCGTTGCTCGTCGGAAACATCAAGTTTCACGACGGCGGTCCGGCGCACGTCCATAGTTCAGAGAAACGCCGACGGTACTTATACGTTCGGGAGTCGACCGGTCGCAGTGTGCCGGTTGGGTCGTGCTATGTCGGTTTCCTCTCCGGCCTACTCGCTCCCTTCGCTACGCTTCGGTCGCTCCTTGGGCCGGAGGCTCCATCTTGAATTACGCTGAGCAGGTGTGTCGCGGGCGGCCGCTGTCGCGTCCGTGGTCGCCTCGCCCCCCGCAGCGTCGTCGGTCGCGAGGAACCGCTCGCGCAACCCGGCGTCGGGCACCATGCACGCCTCCTTCTTCCCGAACGCGTCGTAGCGCACCCGCGCGAGCAGGTCGTAGCCCGCGTCGCGGACGACCCGGGGCACGACCCGGAGGTGCCACGCCAGCCGGTAGGGCTGGTCGAGGTGCCGGGCGATGCGGACCGCCCCGTCGGATTTCGTGTAGACGCCGTCGGCGCCGAGGTAGACGAGCGAGTCGAAGTAGTCCGGGTCCATCCCGTGCTGGGCGAGCAGGTCCGCGCCCACCGCGGACTGCAGCGGCGCGAAGCGAAGCGCCCCGTCGTCGTGCGCGTGGATGAACCGGACGCTCCACGCACAGAAGTTGCAGACCCCGTCGAACAGCACCACCGGCCCGTCCACGTCGTCGGCCGGCGAACCGTCGCGCAGGTCGGTCATGTGTGAACGGAGGGGGCCGCGGCACCTGACCCTTCCGGGTGGGCGCTGCTGGAGCGGCCTGGCAGACACCACACTGGATGTGGCGGGGCGTCCCTGTCCGCCGCTCGCGCCCCGAAACACGGATACCGCGTCGTCGGCTACGTCCACTGCGTGCCTCAGTCCCCGCCCGAGACCCCGGCAGGGCGCGATGACACGCGGAGAACCCGGGCACGCGACAGGAACCGCCGTCCGCCACGAAGGGATGGCACCGCTGCGACGGCTGACGCCGTCTCGCCACCCGTTCGCGCTCCGGCGCGAACCGCCCGGCACGAGGGTTTCCCGGTCGACGCGGCACGCCGCCACGGGATGAGACCGGACGTTAGTGTTCCGGGCGACACTCCACGCTCGTGAGCGACCGCTCCGGTGAGCGACACGAGGTCGGAGGGATCGGATGCGGGCCGGACACACCGTGCCGTGGGCGCCGGGCCGTCGACCGATGCCCGCGGACCACTCCGACCAGCGGGACCTGTTCCGCATCGTGACCGGGCGGGGATATGAGACACGTTCGTCTGGACCTCGACGCCGGGGGACGGGAGGACGAGATCCATCCGATGTACGACCTCCCGGCGAACGCCGAATTCGTGGAGCGGGCGAAGACGACCCATTGGAACCACTCCGGCCGGCCCGACCGGGGCCGCCGGTTCCCCTACCCCTTTGGGGAGTGGGGTCGTCGGTCCGGCCATGCGAGCCGTCCGATTCCACGACCACGGCGGGCCCGAACAGCTCATGGTCGAAGACGTGGACCGACCGACGCCCGGCGACGGCGAGGTGCTGGTGAAGGTGCGCGCCGCGGCCGTCAACCCCGTGGACACCTACTTCCGCGAGGGGTCGTACCGGCCGGGCGGCCTGCCGTGGGTCCCGGGCAGCGACGCCGCGGGCGTGGTGACGGCGGTGGCCGACGACGTGACCGACTACGACCCCGGCGACCGCGTGTTCGCGACCGCGCTCGGCAACGACCATCAGGGCACGTGCGCGGAGTACGTCGCGGTCCCGACGGACCGGCTGGCGCGACTCCCTGACCGGGTCGGGTTCGCGGCGGGCGCGGCGGGCGCACTCGTGGGCGTGACCGCCTGGCAGGCGCTGATCGCGCAGTGTGGCCTCGAACCGGGCGAGCGCGTGCTCGTCCACGGCGGGTCGGGCGGCGTCGGCCACGTCGCCGTCCAGGTCGCGCACGCCGCCGGCGCGCGCGTGACGACGACCGCCAGCCCGGAGTACCACGGCGACCTCCGCGACCTGGGCGCCGACGACGTGCTGGACTACCGCCGCGACGACCTCGCCGACGCCATCCGCGAGGCGGGCCAGCCGGACGTGGTACTGGACCATCGGCTCGACGACTACCTCGGCCTGGACTGCGAGGTGGCCGCGTTCCGCGGGCGGATCGCCGCCATCGGCAACACCGACGCCGCGGCGACGTTCCCGGACGTCCCGGCCCATCGCGGGAAGGCGCTCACCGTCCACCACGTCTCCATGTTCAACACGCCCGACGTGGCGCGGGTCCTCCAGCGGCTCGCGGCGCTGATGGACCGTGGCGCGCTTGCCCCCCAGGTCGCCCGCACGTACGACCTCGACGAGGTGTCCGAGGCCCAGGAAGCCGTCGTGGAGGACTCGTTCCTCGGGAAGCTGGTCGTCGAGCCCTGACGGACGGCCCCGCGAACTACTCCCGGACGGTCTCCGGGCTCGTCACCCGCTTTACGTCGTCCACGCCCGCCCGCCGGACGACCGCGCGGACGGGGTCGCGGTAGCCCGCGAGGTTGTCCGAGTCGCCATCGAGCACGAGCAGCCGGGCGTCGCGGCCGGGGGCGACGAGCCCGCAGTTCAGCCCGGCGAGGTCCGCACCCGCGACCGTCGCCATCCGCAGCACGTCCGGGGCGGTGACGCGGTCGTCGCTCAACTTCATCGTGAACGCCATCTCGCGGAACATGGACGGGGAGTTGAGCATCACGTTGTCCGTCCCGAGCGCGACCGTCGTCCGCTCCAGCATGTCGCCGACCGGCGGGAACCCGACCTTCGTGACGAGGTTCGAGCGCGGGCAGACGACGATTGGCGTCCCGCGCTCCTCGACGCGGTCGAGGTGGAGGCCCTCGGCGTGGACCATGTGGACGAGAAAGTCCGGGTCCAGGTCGAGGGCGGAGTTGATGTCGGCGGCGTCGCGCTCGCCGGCGTGGATGCCGAACAGCTTGTCCGCGTTGCGGGTGGCGTTGCGCTCGCGGGAGAAGTCACCGTCACGAGCCCCCGACGCACCGAACCCGTCCGCGGCCTCCATCGCCGCGACCGTCTCCCGCCCGAGGACGACGGGCTCTATGTCGACGCCCTCCAGCGCGTCACGAACGGCCTCGACCCCCTCGACGCCGCCCTCGCGGAACTCGACGAACGCGCCGGTCCCGCCCTGTCGCATGTAGCGCAGCGAGCGGTGCATCGCTGCCACGAGCGCCGAGCGGTCGGCCTCGCGGAGGAGCCGGTGTTTGAGGCCGTCCGGGGGCGCCACGAGTTCGTCCAGCGAGAGCCCCGCACCCGCGTCCTTGGCGATCGAGTCGCCGATGTGGGTGTGGGCGTTCACGAACGCCGGCAGGATGATGTCGTCGCTGTCGACGCTGTCACCCTCGACCCGCTCTATCGTCCCGTCCTCGACGACGACGCGCCCCTCGACGGGTTCGAACTCCCGGCCGACGAGAACCGTCCCCTCGAGTACCATGCCGTGACCCTCGCAGCCGACGACCAAAAACGGGTCGGGACGGTGCGGCCGGCCACCGACGGCCGGGGCGACCGCGGCTCGCGGACAGGCTTTAGTGGACCGCTGTGGAATCGCCCGGCATGACCGACGACGGAGACGACGAGCGCGTCCGAGCCCACGTCTTCGTCAGTGGCCACGTGCAGGGAGTGACGTACCGTGCGACGACACGGCGCGAGGCGCTCGACCGCGGCGTGGACGGCTGGGTCCGCAACCTCGACGACGGCCGGGTCGAGGCCGTCTTCGAGGGACCCCGGAGCGCCGTCGAGGACCTACTGACGTACTGCCACGAGGGGCCCGAACGGGCACACGTCGCGGACGTCGACGTGGAGTACGGACGGCCGGAGGGACTGACCGGCTTCGAGATCCGGCGATGAGCGACCGCGCGGCCGACGCGTCGGGCGCGACCGGTGGCGTCGAGGCCGACGAGGAGCCCACGGCCGACGCGGACGCCAGTACCGACGGCCCGACCGCGGACCGCGACTGGCCGACCATCGACTGGGACGCCTTCTGGCGGGCGCCGCTCACGCCGGCCGACCGCGACGCGATGTGCCGTCGCGGGCACGACGCCGCGCGCCTGCTGGGGGACCTGTTCGTCGAGTGCGGGGTCCCGGACACGGTCGCGTCGGTGGGCTGTGGGGCCGCGGTCGTCCTCCTCGACCTCGCGGAGGAGTTCCCGGATACGGCGTTCCGCGGCTACGACCCCGCCCCCGCAGCGCTTGAGCGGGCCCGTGCGAACCGCGACGGACGAGCGGCGAGCGACGGCCCGCTCGCACCGGACCGGGACATCGCCGACGTGACCTTCGCCGCCGCGAGTCTGCCCGACCCCGCCGTCGACCGGACGTTCGACGTGGTCTACTGCCTGAACACGCTGGACTACGTGCCGGACATCGAGCGGGCGCTCCGGGACCTGTTCGACCTCGTCGCGGACGGGGGCCTGCTCGTGTTCAACTACCCCTCGCCGGCGCGGCAGGCCTGGTACGAGACTCACCTCGCGAACCCCGGCGACTACTGGCTCGGCGAACACGACGAGCGGTGGCTCCGCCGCCGCCTGCGACTGGTCGACACGGGCGAGAACGTCCTGACCCGCGAGCAGGTCGCCGGGCTGCTGGGTCGCGAGCCCCGCCCCGTCGGTGCCTTCCTGGAGGGCGTGACACCGAACCCCGACCCCGTCGCTCCGGTGCTGGCGGTCGAGGAGTGACCCGTCACGGGCGGACGGCCGTCGGCCGGCGATCCGGGCGTCGGCGACCGTAACCGCTTACCCGGGACCGGCCGAAACGTCCGATATGCCCGAGCGCGTCGACTCCACCGACCCCGAGGGCGTCGACTTCGGCTGGGTGATGCAGGTCACCTTCGTCCTCACCATCGTCGTCGGCGCGCCCGTCGTCGCGGTCGCCTCGACGGTCGTCGCGCTCCCGACGTGGGGCGCCAAAGCCGGGTTCGCGGTGCGGGTCGGCGCGCTCGTCTGGTTCGTCACGGCCATCGCCGTCTACCTCTACGCCCGACGCCGGGAAAACGGGGGGACCGACACCACGACGGCCTCGGAGCCCCAGGACTAGATCCACTCCTCGACGTAGCGGAAGGGGACGCCGGCCCGCTCGGCGGTCACGGCGTCCCGGCCGCTGTCGCCGACGAACACCGCCTCGTCCGCCGAGACGCCGAGCCCGTCGAGCGTCTGCAGCAGCGGCTCCGGGTCCGGCTTCTCCGTCGCCAGCGTGTCCCGACCGACGACCTCCGTGACGCACTCGTCGAGGCCGTGACACTCCAGCGCGAGGCGGGCGGCCGCCTCGCAGTTGAGCGAGCAGACGCCGACGGGGAGGTCGTCCGGGTGCGCGAGCAGCCGGCTCGCGCAGTCCTCCCGGTCACAGCGACGGGCGCCCTCGCGCTCGTGTTTCGCGATCGTCGTCTCGACGTCCTCCGCGAGGACGCAATCGTCGCGGGACCGTTTCAGCATCTCCCACAGGTCCATCCCCTCGGAATCGACGCCGTGCTCGGCGAGCGTCTCGCCCACCTCCCGGCGAACGCGGTCCCAGTCCACGTCGAGGTGGACCAGCGTCCCGTCGAGGTCGTAGACGACCGCTTCGTACGAACGACCGGCGTCGGGCCTTCCCATGTCACCTGAGGCTTCGGTCCCGCCACTCAAACGGCTTGCGCCGGGGATGCACGCTCGTCCACCCCGCCGCCGTCCAGACTCCCGCCGACGAGACACGTCCGAGCGACACCGCTCGACCGACGACCCGGCTCATACGGATTACGCTACCTGTTTCCCACGACGACCGCCCGAGTGCGGAGTCGATGTGGAAATGACGTAGCGTAATCCGTATCAGTCGAGCAGCTCCCGCGCGATGATCGTCCGCTGGATCTCGCTGGTCCCCTCGTAGATGGTGGTGATCTTCGCGTCGCGGTAGAGCCGCTCGACCGGGAAGTCGGTGGTGTAGCCGTAGCCGCCGTGGATCTGGACGGCCTCGTTGGTCACGTCCATCGCCGTCTCGCTGGCCTTCAGCTTCGCGATGGAGGCGGCCTCGGCCGGCGGCGCGCCGTCGTCCAGCTCCCGGGCGGCGTCGTAGGTGAGCAGGCGTGCGGCCCGGGTATCGGCGTGCATGTCCGCGAGCCTGTGCCGGATGGTCTGGAACTCGCTGATGGGCCGGTCGAACTGCTCGCGGTCGGTGGCGTACTCCTCGGCGAGGTCGAGCGCCGACTGCGCGAGCCCGACGGACTGGGCGGCGATGCCGACGCGGCCGCCGGTCAGGATCCGGAGCGCGGCCGACAGCCCGCGCCCCTCCTCGATGAGCCGGTTCTCGACGGGGATGCGTGCGCCGTCGAACGTGAGCGAGGTGGTGTCGCTGGCGCGCAGGCCGAGCTTCTCCTCCTTCTTGCCGACGCTGAGCCCCGCCGTCTCCTTCGGGACGAGGAACTGCGTGACGCTCCCGGGGTCGTCCGGGTCCGTCTTCGCGAACAGGATGACCACGCCCGAGCGCTCGCCGTTCGTGATCCACTGCTTGTCGCCGTCGATGACGTACTCGTCGCCCTCGCGGCGCGCGACGGTGGACATCTCCGCGGGGTTCGATCCCGCGTGGGGCTCCGAGAGGGCGAACGCGCCGACGGGGTAGCCGTCCCGCATCTCGGGCAGCCAGCGCTCCTGCTGGGGCTCCGAGCCGAACGTCGCGATACAGGAGGTGGCGAGGCAGTGGACCGAGAGGGCGGTCGCCACGGACAGCATCCCGTAGGCGACCTCCTCGTTGACGAGGGCGTAGGTCAGCCCGTCGGCGTCGTAGCCGCCGTACTTCTCGGGGACGGTGAGGCTCGTCAGGTCGAGTTCGGCGAGTCCCTCCCACACCGCCTCGGGGAACGTCTCCTCCTCGTCGGCCTCGCGGGCGACCGGGCGGATCTCCTCCAGGGCGAACTCCCGGACGGTGTCGCGGACGGCCGCCCGTTCCGGCGTCAGGTCCATACCCGTCCGTTCGGCCGCCACGGCAAAAGTCCCGCGCTGCCGGCCGACCCCGTCGTCCGCGAGTGGCGGGCGGTCACAGCACGAACAGCATCGCGGCCGTCGCGGCACCCGCCAGCGAGGACACGAGCCCCGCGATGGCGGCCGTCACGTAGAAGCCGGCCGTCCCGAACAGCGACTGCGCCAGGCTCCCGACGACGACGACGAGCAGGAAGAGGAGCCCGAACGAGAGGACGTAGCGGAGCGTGAACGGGCGGTCCAGCGAGACGTCGAGTTCGCCACCCCGGCCCGCGACGATGGCCGCAGCGCCCACGCAGGCGAGGGCCAGCACGCCCAACGGGACCACCACGTCCGTCAGCGGAGGGACGGCCGCGCCGAGGGTAAACACGAGCGCGATACCGAGGTTCCGCAGCGACATCGCGGCGTTCCCCAGCAGCACCGCGGCGACGGCGTACGGGGTCGCGGAGGCGTCCTCGCGGACGTGCTCGACGGCGGACCCGACCACGGCGGTCGAGGAGGCGAGGCCGCCGAGAAAGCCCGTGACGGCGACGCCCTTCCCGCCGTACAACCGGACGGCGGCGTAGTTCACGATGCCGATGCCCGCGACGGTGACGACCATCGCCCAGACGACCCGGGGCTCGACCGCCACGGTCGCGCCTGCCACCGAGACGGAGCGCTCGCCCGCGGGCAACAGCGGATAGACCACGAACCCGATGATGGCGAACTGCCCCGCGGCCCGGACCTCCTCGCGCGAGAGCTGGTCGGCCAGCCCGTGGAGTTCGCGCTTCGACACCAGCAGCAGGGACGTGACGACGCCGACCGCCACGGCTGCGACGAGTTCGCCCGCGCCGGCCAGCGCGCCCACCCCGTACGCCACCAGCATCGAGGTGGTGGTGGTGAGCGCCAGCCCGTCGCGCTCGCCGACGAGCGCGCGTGCACCCAGGAGTGCGCCCAGTACCACGACCAGCAAACCCCCCACCGCGAGCAACAACGGCCGGTCCACCACTACGAACACCGCGGCCGACAGGCTCAGCAGGGCGAAGGTCCGCACCCCGGCGGCCTTCTCGGCGTGCTCGCGTTCGAACCCGATGAACAGCCCCAGGGCCGCCGCGACGGCCAGTCGGAGCACCGGGAGCGAGAGCACGTGCTCCATCACCCGTCACTCGGCGGACCGCGCACTTCCGTCTTCGGGCTCCGATTCGGATATACTCGTGATCGTCCCGATATATCGATAATCCGACTCAATACGGAGCAACGCTCTATAGAATACAGCAATAAGTTGCGTTCGACGCGTGATTCTCGTTCCCGGAGCGAGTCGCTCCGCGGAAAGTAGGCCAGCCGGTGACACACCCCCAAACTGTTTCCGACCGCTGGCCGAGCCTACGGGTATGCGACGTCTGCGTGGTCCGTGGGGGCCGCCGCTCGCACTCGGTGGCATCGGCGTCGGGCTGCTAGCAGTCGGGCTGTGGAACCTGAACCGGGAACTGCGGATGCTCGACGTCAAGTGGGGAGCGGTCCTGGCGCTGCTCCAGATCGCCATCCCGGCCCTGGTCGTCATCTACGGGGCCTACCGGCTGGCGGGGTCCTCGTTCAACCGGGCGGAGCGCTGGCGGGTGACGCTGTTCGGCGTCGCCGGGCTCGTGCTGGTCGGCGGGGGGGTCTACTCCACCGTCCTCGTCCGGCTGGCGGAG
The DNA here is from genome assembly GCA_003020985.1 of Halobacteriales archaeon QS_4_70_19. GTDB lineage: Archaea > Halobacteriota > Halobacteria > Halobacteriales > Haloarculaceae > Haloglomus. The sequence continues at coordinate 29,641 of PXRM01000014.1, forward strand.
GCCCGGACCGTCGACGAACCACAGTACGTCCTCGCGGTGACGAGCGGGCTCGGCGCCGCGGGTGGTATCGCGCTGGGGTCGCTCAGCGTCACCAGCGACCGGGACGCCCGGCAGGCCGAGCGGGCCCGGGACAACTTCGAGCTACTGAACAGCATCATCCGGCACGACATCCTCAACAGCATGATGATCATCCAGTCCCGGGCGGAGTTCATCGAGGCCGAGACCGACGACGACCGCGTCCGGGAGTTCGCCGACACCATCCTCACGCAGACCGCCGGCGTGGTCGACCAGGTCGAGCGAACCCGGGCCATCCTGCAGGCGCTCCGGACGAGCGACCCGCAGCTGGAGCCCATCGACCTGGCCGGGGTGCTGGAGCGCGAACTCGACACGCTCCGCACCACGTACGACGGCGTGGTCCTCGACGTCGACCTGCCCGAGGAGCCCCTGTACGTCCGTGCGGACGACCTGGTTGACGACGTGGTCGGGAACGTCCTCGCCAACGCCGTCGAGCACAGCGACGCCGACGAGCCCCGCGTGTCGGTGTCGACGGGCGAGACCGCCGACGATGCGTTCGCGCTCCGGGCCGACGACGACGGGGACGGGGAGATGACGGAGGTGGTCGAACTCCGGATCGCGGACGACGGCCCCGGCGTCGACGACGACCTGAAGGACGCTATCTTCCGCCGAAACGAGACCGGCCTCCACGAGGACGGCACCGGCTCCGGGTTTGGGCTCTTCTTCGTCGACACGATGATGGAGAAGTACGGCGGCGAGGTGTTCGTCGAGGACAACGACCCCGGGGGCGCGGTGTTCGTCTTCCGGTTCGCGGCGGCCGCGCCCGACGTGGACGAGGAGACGGAGGAACCCTCGGACATCGCCGACGTCGTCGAGGTCCCGACCTGACGGCCGGATCTCGGCTGTCGGTCCCGTCGTGGGGCCGGGCGCGCGGCCACGTTCGCCCCTCGGCTGTCGCTTCTTCGGGCAGTGTTTGCCAGGGACAGTCCGGCCGAACGGACCACCGGGAGAGGGTTTTTGCCGATGGGTCGAGTCAGACGACCCATGAGCGAAAGTGACGGATCGGCGGGCGAGCAACCGACGGTGCTCGTCGTGGAGGACGAGGAGGAGCTCCGTCGGACGTACGAGCTCTGGCTCGCGAGCGACTACGAGGTGCTCACGGCCGCAGAGGGGGAGGAGGCCCTGGAACTCGTCGAGGACGGGGTGGCGGTGGACGTGGTGCTGCTGGACCGGATGATGCCGGGCCTCTCCGGGAAAGAGACCCTCTCGGAGATGCGCGACCGGGGCGTCGGGGCGAAGTTCGCGATGGTGACGGCGGTCGAGCCGGACTTCGACATCATCGAGATGGGGTTCGACGCCTACCTCACGAAGCCCGTCGACGAGGACCGCCTCCGGGACACCATCGACAGCCTCCGCTCGCAGGAGGCCTACTCGGACGCCCTCGACGAGTACACCTCGCTGCTCGCGAAGAAGGAGACCCTGAAGACCCGCAAGAGCGAGGAGGAGCTCGCCGAGAGCGACGCCTTCGCGGAGCTCGAGACCCGGCTGGCGGAGCTGGAGGCCGAACTCGAGGACGCGGACTCCGGCGCCGGCGACGACGCCGGCTTCGTCGCCGCCCTCCGGAGCATCGACGAGGGCACACAGCGGACGGAGCCCGAGGAATCATGACCGCGGCTCGCGAACTGTTCGACCGGCCATCATGAGCGGAGCCGCGAACCACGACGACGCCTACGACCTCGGCGCGTCGTTCCCGGTCACGGAGGCACGGCGCCAGCGCCCCGGCACGACCCTGCTTGTCACCGGGGCCGGCGGAAGCGCCGACCGGGCCGCCCGGGAGATACTCCGTGCGGGCCGGGACGCGAGCGAGGGCGTCGTCGTCATCACCACGTCCCGGCCCGCCACGGAGCGACGGGCCGATCTCACCGTCCCCGGGAAGCAGGACGACTGGCTGGCGCTCGTGGACCTCGCCGAGGAGTCGGACGGTCCGCGCCCGGACGACCTCGCCGCCGTCGGGCGCGGACTCAACGAGGCCATCGACGGGCTGGACACCCCTCGCGTCAGGACCGGCATCCTCTCGCTGACGGGGATGCTGGAGCATCTCGACCGAACGGAGGCGTTCAAGTTCTGCCACGTCGTCCGGGACCGCATCGACGACGCCGGCTTCCTCGGTGTCGCGACGCTGGACACCGACCAGATCGAGTCGGCGACCGTTTCCATGCTCCAGGAGGCCTTCGACGGGACCGTGGAGATCCGCGAGGACGAGAAGGGCGAACTGCTCCGGGTCGTCGGGTTCCCCGACACGCCGGTCACCTGGCACGCCTGGAGCTAGGCGCGGTCCCAGCCGTCCTCGCTCCACTCGTAGACGCCGTCGAACAGGCTCCGGATGGTCGATACCGTCTGTTCGTCGTGGGCCTCCGGGTCCATGTAGAACACGCTCATCGCGCCGGCACGGCGCATCCGGCTGGTCAGCACGTGGAGGAACTGGAACACCTACCGGGTGTCGGCGTACTGGAGCATCGTCGTCACGGAGTCGAAGACGACGACAGTGGGACGGTCGGCCCGGGCGTCGAGGCACTCCCCGACGCGGATGCCGAGCCCGGTCAGGTCGCCGGGGTCGGCGACCGTGGTGGTCCGGAAGTCGGTGTCGACGTCCACGCCCGTGGCGCCCGTGTTGGTACAGCCGACGGCGGCGACCTCGCTCGGCGGCGTCCGCCACCGGTCCTCCCAGTCCGCGAGCTGCTCCGCGGGCGACCGGAGCAGCGACACCGCGAGCAGCGACGGCGTCCCGGTGATGCTCTCCACGAGCCGCACGACCGCACCGCCGTCCGAGCCAATCGACGGCCCCAGCATGAGCAGGTTCGACGGGGGGGCCTCGCCGAACGGCGCCGTCGCCGGGTCCGTCCCCATGGCGGCTCCGGCCGGTTCGACCCCGGTCATACACCACCGTACGTGTCCCGATCACTTGACCCGCGCTAACGGTTTCAGAACGAGAGAACGGCGTCAGACGCCAGTACGACGGAGGAGCGCCCTGGAAGCCACCGGTCGCTGTCGGCGACGCCGCTCACCCGTCGCGGACGGCCGCAGCCACTTCGCGGACGGTCTCGTAGTCGGCGTCGGAGTAGGCGATGAACCGGACGTCGGAGAGCGTCTCCGGCTCGTACGCGTCGACGACCTCGCAGATGATGCGTGCGCCCTCCGCGAGGTCGAACCCCGCGACACCCGTCCCGAGGGCCGGCAGGACGAGCGACTCGCAGCCCAGCTCGTCGGCCCGCTCCAGAGTGTTCCGGGTGGCGTCGCGGATGGACTCGCGGGTCGCCTGGCCGTCGCCGCGGTGGGGCATCGCCGCCGCGTGGACGACGTACTCCGCGTCGAGGTCGTAGGCGTCGGTCACGGCCACCGCGCCGAGGTCGACGGGCCCCTTCGAGACGGCCGCCTCGTTGATCTCGGGGCCGGCGCCCCGCCGGAGCGCCCCGGCCACGCCGCTACCCATCTGCAGGCTGGTCCCCGCCGCGTTCGCGAGCGCATCCGCGGACTGGGCCGCGATGTCGCCCTGGACGACTCGGAACTCCATACGCGTGTGTGGCGAGCCGTTCCCCAAAGCTCCGACGGCGGCTCGCAACCGATCCACACGGACCCGGCTCGGGGAGCGGAAGCCGATATCCCTCCTGGCCACTCCATTTCTACCTAACTTCCGACATTATCAGATATTTCGGGATTTTCGATGACTGGCCGGCCAGATTTCAGATATACTCCCTGCGCCTGGCCACGTAGGCGAGGCCGGCCACGGGGACGCCGAAGACGAGCGCGTACGGGCCGACGTACGCGAGCGTGACGAGCAGCGCCCGGACGGTGACGACGACGCCGTTCACCGAGGCCGCGAGCGCCGCCCCGAGGTCGGTCTCGTGGTACGACGGTCGCGGCGTGGGGGTGGCCGTCGGCGTCGGCGTGAGCCCGGGCTCGTTGATGCGGACGGTGATGGTCGCGTACGTCACCTCGTCGCGGAGGCTGCGGCGTTTGGCCCGGAGGCGCTCGATCTGCTCCTGGACGTCCGAGAGGCGCTCGCCGACACGGAGGACGGACTCGGTGTCGTTGGCGTCCTCGTAGATGCGCCGGAGGCGGTCGCGCTGGTTCCGGAGGTTCGTCAGCCGGGCCTCGATGTCGACCAGCTGGTCGGACACGTCGCGGCTGTCCGAGGAGGCGCTCCGGACCTCGCCGGCCGCCTTCACCGAACTGAACGCCTCGCCGAACCGGTCGCTCCGCACCCGGAGCACCAGCCGGCCGGTCGTCCGGGTTCGGTTCCCGACCCGCTCGACGGACGTGTCGGAGCCGGCGACGTAGCCGTCGTACTCTCTGGCGACCGCCACCAGCGTCTCGCGGGCCCCGTCGAACGAGTCCACCCGGAGCGTCACGCTCCCCGTGCGGACGACCGCCCGTGTCCGGTTCGGGTCGCGGTAGGACTTCGCGGCGACCTCGTCACCGTTGCCACCGCCGCCGTCACCACCACCGCCGTCGGGTGCGGCTGCCGCCCCGTCGGAGCCGCCCTCCGCGAGGTTGGCGTCCCCGCCCGCGTCACCACCAGCACCGGAGCCGCCGAAGCCGGAGCAGCCGGCCAGCACGAGCATCCCGGTCAGAAGCAGGACCAGCGCCGTCCGCCGTGTCTCGGTGCCACCCATGGGGAGACAGTGTGAACGGTTATCAAAAGAGGCGGCGAAGCCTCAAACACTGATTTGTCCTACCGACTGCCGGCGCCGTCAGCCCGATACGTTCCCGGCCCCTCCGTCCAGCCATGTACGCCGGGCTCCGTTCTACCGACCCCGACCTCCTCTCGATGACCTGGGAGGACCTGCTGTTCGCCCACTGGCCGGTCGATCCGGACCGCGTCGAGGCGCGGCTCCCCGAGGGGCTGACCGTCGCCACGTACGACGGCGACGCCTACCTCGGGGTGGTGCCGTTCGTGATGCAGTCCATCGGCCCCCGGTGGGCGCCCGTGGGACTGTCGTTCGGCGAGCTGAACCTGCGGACGTACGTCCGGGAGACCGGCCCGGACGCGGCGTCGGCCGACGGCGAGCACGGGGTCTACTTCTTCGCCCTCGACGCGGACGACCGCCTCGGCGTGACGATCGCGCGCTCCCTGTTCCGCCTCCCCTACTACCGGGCGACCATGACGGTCGACCGGGCGGGCGACCGGGTGGCGTTCCGCTCCCGGCGACCGGACGGAAGCGCGACGTTCGCGGCCGCCTACGGGCCCGACGGCGACCGGTCCGTCCCCGAAGCAGGCTCGCTGGCCGCCTTCCTCACGGAGAACTACCGCTTCTACACCGCCGACGACCGCGGCCGCCTCTGGTACGGCGACATCGACCACCCGCCGTGGGAGCTGGCCCCCGCCCGTGTCGACATCGTCACCAACGAACTGTTCGCCGTCAACGGGTTCGAGCACCCCGCTGGCGAGCCGGTGTGCCACTATTCGCCCCGCATCCGGGTGACCGCCGGGCGACCCCACCGGGCGTGACCGACCACCGTCACCGCCCCGACGACCCATCTGACGTTGAGTCGGTCGACCCGGACTGCGTCGGGGCCGGGAACCGGGTCGCGCCCGGCGTCGGGACTGTCGGGGGCTACTTTACCCGTGGCGTCCACCGTACGAACGATGAGTGACGGCGACGGCCTGACGGACGATGCCGCGCCGGGCGCCGAGGACCGGGACGCGTCCGAGCCGCCGGCGAGCGACGGGACCGACGGCACGTCGGGGGGTAACGGAACCGACGACGTGTGGGAGGGAGACGGGGGCGACGGGACAGCGACGGACGACGGGACCGACCGGCCGCTGGACCCCGACGCCGTCGACGTGAGGGAGCTGACGGGCCCCGAGCGGACCCTGGAACCGCCCGTCCGACTGGTCTGGGTCCTCCGGGCCGCGCTCGTCGCGCTCGTCCTCGGGACCGTCGTCGGCGCCGTGTCGATCGTGCTCCAGGGCCCAGCCTGGCTCGGCCCGGCCGTCTTCACGGCGCTGTTCGTGCTCGGCGCGACACACGCCCACCTCCGGTACAGGTCGTGGTCCTACCACGTGCAGGCGGACTCGCTCTTCCTCGACAGGGGCGTCCTCACTCGTGTCCGCACGGTCGTCCCGTACGTCCGCATCCAGCACGTCGACGTCTCCCGGGGCCCGGTCGAGCGCGGGTTCGGGCTGGCGACCGTCGTGGTCTACACCGCCGGCTCCCGGGGGGCGGACGTGACCATCCCCGGGCTGACACCCGGGCGCGCCGACGAACTGCAGGAGCGGCTGAAGCGACTCGCCATCGCCGCCGAGGGGGAGGACGCGGTCTGAGATGCGCCTCAGCCCGCTCTCTATCGCCTACGGTGCCGGCTCCACCGCCGCCCGGCTGGGGTGGCTGCTCGTCATCGCCACCTTCGGCTCGACGCAGATGCCCGGCGCGGGTCCGCGGCTGGGCGCAGCCGTCGTGGTCGGCGTGCTGGCGCTGGCCGGCCTCTACCAGTTCGCCCGCTGGCAGCGCTTCGAGTACCGGCTCACGGACGACACGCTGGACATCGAGTCCGGGGTCTTCTCCCGGCGGACGCGGGAGATCCCGCTCCGACGGGTCCAGAACGTCGACACCAGCCGGAACGCGCTCCAGCGGGCACTCGGCATCGCCGCGGTCACCGTCGAAACCGCGGGCGGGAGCGACGTCGAGGCGGAGCTCCGGTACGTGACCGAGGCCGAGTCCGAGCGGCTCCGGACCGAGGTCGGCCGGCTGAAACGCGAGCGGACGCGGGAGGAGACCGGCGACGGGGCGACCGACGAGGGGGCGGCCGCCGACCAGCCCGCCGAGGAGGAGCTGTTCGCCATGTCACCCCGGGAACTGGCGCTACTGGGCGTCGTCTCGGTCGACCTCCGGCTGCTGTCGCTGTTCTCGGCCCTCGTCCCCATCATCGCGCCGTCGCTGGCGCGGTCCGCCGCGGACCCGCTGTTCTCGCTGGCGGTCGCCGCGCCGCTGCTCGCCACCGGACTGGCCCTCGTGGCGGTCGTCGCGAGCGCGGTGTCCTCCGTGACGAACTTCTACGGGTTCCGGCTCACGCGGGCGGGCGACGAACTCCGCTACGAGCGGGGGCTGCTGAACCGCTTCACCGGGACGGTGCCGCTGTCGAAGGTGCAGTCGGTCGTCCTCTCGGAGAACGTGCTGGCGCGGCGGCTGGGCTACGCCTCGCTCACCGTCGAGACGGCGGGGTACGCGCCCGGGGACTCCGGCGCCGAGTCCGCGGTGCCGCTGGCGCGCCGCGAGCGCGTCGTCGACCTGGCGCGCGAGGTGGAGCCGTTCGGCGAGGTGGCGTTCGAGCGGCCGCCCGCCCGCGCACGGATGCGGTACGTCATCCGGTACGCCTTCGTCGGCCTCCTCCTCACGAGCGTCGCGTACGGCATCCACCGGTTCTCGCCGTTCTCGTTCGCGTGGTACCTCCTCGCCGGGTTGGTGGTCCTCGCCCCCCTGGGAGCGCACCTGAAGTGGCGCAACCTCGGGGTCGCCGTCCTCGAGGACCACGTCGTCCTCCGGGGCGGGTTCTGGTCGCGGGAGACGACCGTCGTCCCGTACTACCGGGTCCAGACGGTCGTGGAGACACAGAGCGTCTTCCAGCGCCGGCGCGACCTCGCGACCGTCGTAGTCGACACCGCCGGCTCCCGCGGGCTGACCGGCGGGGACCCGCGGGCGCTGGATATCGAGGCCGACCGTGCGACCGCCCTCCGAGAGACGGTCGCCGACCGCCTGCAGGAGTCGCTGCGGACGCGCCGGGCCACCCGTCGGCGGGCGCGCGACCTGCTCGCCGACACGGCCGACTAACCCCCAGCGGGGAAACGCCAGGTCCATATTTCGCCCCCCCGCGAACGGGGCCGTGGAGTACCCGTCACGCCTCCGACTCGCCGGCGTCGCGAGCGTCGCGGCCCTCGTGGTCACCGTGTTCGTCGCCGGCGCTCTCGACCCGACGGTCCGGGCGCTCCCGGTCCGGGCGCGGCTCTCCGACCTGGGTCGCCCGGGCGCCCCGGGTGCGCTCGTCTTCGGGCCGGGACTGGGGGTGACCGCCGTCCTCGGCCTGGCCGCCGTCGGGTCCTGGTGGCGCGCCGCGACGAGCGCGCTGGACCGGGCCGCGGTGGCCCTCGCCGGCGTCGCCTTCCTGGGGCTGGGCATCGCGGGACTGTTCCCGGCGCCGTCCGTCACCCACCTCCCCGCCCTCGCGCTCGGGTACCTCGCGGGTTGGACGGCGGCCCTGCTGGACGGGCTCCGGCTCCGGGACGCGCCGACCGGCCGCACTCGCGCCGGGCGCGCCCTCCGCGTCGGGGCCGCGGTCGTGGCGCTGCTGTGGCTCGTCCGGGGGCTGGTGGCAGTGACCTTCGTGCTGTCCGGCCCGACGAGCGCGCTGCTGCTCCCGGAACTGGCGACGCTCGCACTGTTCGGCGGCTGGGTGCTGTTCCGGACCCGGGGCGGGGCGCGTGCGGCAGTCACCACCGGCGGCGCCGGCCCCGGCGTCAGCGTCGCCGGACCGTGACCTGGATGGGGTCGCGCGGCTGGAGCGTGACGTTCAGCGACGGCCGCACCTCGTCGGGGTCGGTGAACCGCCAGTCCCGCGCGAGCGTCGCCAGCGCCAGCTGTGCCTCCAGCATCGCGAACCGCGCACCGATGCAGTGGCGCGGCCCGCCCCCGAACGGGAAGTAGGCGTACTCCGGGCGGCCCTCGGCAGCTCGGACCGCCTGCGAACCGTTCCCGGCGTCGTCGACCGTCTCGTCGTCCAGCCACCGCTCCGGGAGGAATTCGTCGGGCCGGTCCCACCAGCGCGGGTCGGTGTGGACGATGCGCTGGGGGAGGACCAGGGTGGCTCCCGTGGGGATGCGATGCCCGCCGAGGACGACCGGCTCCGTGGGTTCGCGGAACAGTGTGTACAGGGGCGGGTACCGCCGCATCGACTCCTTCACGACGGCCTCCGTGTACGGGAGGGCGGGCAGGTCCGCGACCATCGGGTCGCCGTCGAGGGCGTCGGCCTCCCGGGCGAGGCGGTCGGCCGCGGCCGGGGATCCGGCGAGCAGGTGGCCGGCGTAGGAGAGCGCGAGCGCGGTGGTCTCGTGCCCGGCGAACAGGAAGGTGACGAGGTTGTCGCGGAACTCGGCGCGCGAGAGGCGGTCCGCCTCGTCGGCGGCGCGGTTCGCGACCAGCAGCAGGTCCAGCAGGTCCGGGTCGTCGATGTCGTCGAACGACGCCGCGTCGGGCGTCTCGCCGCGCGCGTCCAGCAGGTCGTCGACGGCCTCGTCGAAATCGGCCCGCGCGGCCGCGAAGCGCCGCCCCGCGGGCGTCGGGACCCAGTCCGGCAGCGGCAACACGGTACGGAGGGCGGTGGCGTCGAGGAAGTCGTTGACCGTGCGGGCGGCCACGGCGACCGTGCGGCCGAACTCGTCGTCGAGGTCACGGTCGAACAGCGCCCGGACGAGGACGTCGAGGGTGAGGCGTTTCGTGACGTCGCCGAGGTCGACGCGGTCGCCGTCGGTCCAGTCGGCGGTCGCGTCCCGGGTCGCGTCGACCGCGTGGCGACCGTATCGCTCGACGCGTTCGCGGTAGAACGCCGGCTGGGCGATGGTGCGGGCGCGGCGCCACTGGTCGCCCGTGGCGAGGAACATCCCGTCGGTCAGGAAGCCGCCGCCGGCGTCGGCGACCTGCGAGGCCTTCCGGAAGCGGGCCTGGTCGCTCACGAGGACGCGCTGGATGTCCTCGGGGTGGGTGACGTAGTGGAAGCTCCCGCCCGCGAGCCGGACCCGGACCACGTCGCCCAGGTCGCGGGCGTGGCGCTCGTGGAAGGTGAGCGGGTCCCGGAGGTACTGGTGCGTGTTGCCCAGTAGCGGGAGCCCGTCGGGTTCGGGCGCCGGCGGCGCGTCGGCGGGAGAATCGGGGCGGGCGCGGGGACGGTAGCGCCCGGGCGCCGGGCGGTCGGTCATTGGGCCCCCGTCGAACGCGTGGGACTAACGCCTTCGGGTGGTCGGTACCCCGGCCGTCACAGCGCGAGGAATCCGGCGCCGTCGGCCGCGAGGATACCGGCGTCGACGAGCAGGAGGACGGCCACGACGCCGGCGGCCCGGTAGAAGCGGCCGGCCTCCCGTGCGGGCGACCGGACCTTCTTCGCCGCGAGCCCGTCGCTCATCCGGCTGTTCCCGACCTCGACGAGGCCGGCCAGCACGAGCCACAGCAGCGTCATCGTCAGGACGAGGTGCCCGCGGGGCGTCCCGGTCAGGCTCTGGAACGTGTAGAGCTGTGCGGCCATGTGTCCCCCGGTCAGCAGTATCACGACCGCGGCAGCCCGGGAGAACGTCGTCAGCCTGCCGAAGACGGCCTCCAGGGGCTCGGGACGGACCTCGCCGGCCCGTGCGGTCGGGAGCACCGCCCAGGCGGCGAACAGCACGCTCCCCGTCCAGAGCGCCCCGACGAGGAGATGGATCGCGTAGAACGTCGCGTCGACCAGCGTCATGTCACCGCGTGCGGGCGGACGGTTCTTGAAACCAGGCGGGACGGCTGCGGGCCCGCCGGCTCGTCATTTCCTCACGTTTCGAACGGTTAGTTCACAACTACAGAGATAGTAGATGAACTGCCCGGACTGACGTATAATATGAGAATCCTGTCAGTAATGACAGCAACGGCCCGCGAGCGGGGTTTCGGACGAGTTGCACACCGCGATGGGGCAGCGGCCAGGGACACGCGATGTAGCGGGCCGAGGCGGCTGGGGCAGCGGTCGGCGGGTCGTCGGCTACCGTGACAGACCCTCGCGGGGTCTGCGCGGTGGTTGACAAGCCTTAAATCCGGTCCACGAGGAGACGTGGGTATGAGCCAGGCCGACAGCAGCGAGACGCGCCAGTGCGTCTCCTGTGGCATCAACATCGCCGGGACGAACGCCGCCCGGTTCAGGTGTCCCGACTGCGGGCACCTGATCTTCCGGTGTTCGACCTGCCGCAAGCAGAGCAACCTCTACGAGTGTCCGGACTGCGGGTTTACGGGGCCCTAACGATGGGGAAGGTCGCAGCCAAGCTCAAGGTCATGCCGGAGAGCCCCGACGTGGACCTCGACGCGCTCCAGGAACGGCTGGAGTCCTCGCTCCCGGAGGGTGCCCACATCAAGGGCACCCAGCGCGACGACGTCGCGTTCGGGCTGGTGGCACTGTTCCCGACGGTCATCGTCCCCGACGACGCCGGCGGGACGGAGGCCGTCGAGGATGCCTTCTCGGGCGTCGAAGGCGTCGAATCGGTGCAGGTCGAGGAAGTCGGTCGTATCTGACGACGCGACCTTTTTTCGTACGGGCTGAACGCTCAGTCAAATTCCGCCGTCTCTCGGCGGTAGGGGACCCGATGGGCTCTTTCACGGAGCGATAATGGCCGGGTCGTTTATGCATCCGTGTCGTCTGGATGGTAACGAGCATGACCCACAGCAGTCAGCGCTCGACCCGGGCAACGTCGGGGTGGTCGGCATGAGCGCCGGCGCCCGTGAGGATCTGCAGGACGCGGACGAGGAGGGGAAGGCGGGGGGCGAGCCGCTCGCGCCGTGGGCGTTCCGGGCGGCGATGTCGGGGCTCTCGGAGGAGCAGGCACGCGAACTCCTCGAGGGCGAGCGGTGTCCACAGCCCAGCCACGAGGAGGGCTGGGAGGCGGAGATGGACGCGCTCGAACTCCGCGAGGAGGGCAGCGAGGTGGTGGTCTACCGGACCGACGAGGAGCACGCGTGGCTCCAGTCGGACACGACTCTCCGCCCCGACGAGGTCCGCTAGCGTCGCCAGTTCTCCGCCGGCAACGGCAGCGAGCGACAGCTGTGTCGTCGTGACGCCGGACGCATAACACACCATTCAAGTACTCCTCGGGACAACTCCGGGTCACGACTATGCCGAGCTCCAACGGGCCCCTCCACGGAACACGCAACAAGCTACGGAACGAACCCCGCGAGCGGGGTACCTCGCCGCCGCGGCGCGCGGTCGAGGAGTTCGAGGCGGGCGAGAAGGTCCACCTCAAGATCGACCCCAGCGTCCCGGACGGGCGCTTCCACCCGCGCTTCGACGGCCACACCGGTGAGGTCGAGGCCCAGCAGGGCCGCGCGTACAAGGTCACCATCGTCGACGGCAGCAAGGAGAAGACCATCATCGCAAAGCCCGCACACCTCCGCCGCCAGACGGAGTAACGCATGACGATCTTCAAGGAGACGCTCGAGGCGGAGTACGTCACCACCGCCGAGGCCAAGGAGCTGCTGGCGGAGATCGAGCAGGAGCGCGCGCTCGACGAGGACCGCGAGATGCGCTACGAGCTCGCGCGCGCCATCGACCACGTCAACCGCTTCGCCGCCATGGACGCCGAGGACGGCCGCGCGCTGGTCGAGGAGCTCCTCGAACTGGAGAAGCTCGACGAGAAGACCGCCCACAAGATCGCCGACGTCCTCCCGCAGGACCGCGACGAGGTCCGCTCCGTGTTCGCCCAGGAGCGCTACGCGCTCGACGGTGACGAACTCGACGAGGTCCTCAACGTCGTCGCGAAGTACGCCTGACCGGTTCTCCGGGCGTCCGCCGCACTCCTACGGCGAGACCGTCCCCTCGTCCGTGATGACCGAGTCCACGAGGCGGACCGGCGTGGCGTCGTACGCCGGGTTCTGGATGTCGAACCCGTCCGACGGTTCGAGCATCACCTCGCTGGCCGGCCGGAACTCGTTCTGGAACTCGAAGCCCCCGTCCTGGATGATCTTCGCCGACGAGCCGACGACGGTGAGCGGGACCGCCAGCTCCGCGGCGGTCGCGGCGATGGGGAAGGTACCGACGCGGTTGTAGAACGTCTCCTCGACGATGCAGTCCATGCCGACGACGACGCGGTCGCACTCGGGGAGCACCTCGCCGCAGGCCGAGTCGACCAGCAGGTGCGGCTCGATGCGGTCGATGCCGGCCAGGGTGCGGGCGGTCTTGCGGCCGAGGTAGCGCGGCCGCGCCTCGGTCACGTATACTTCGAGGTGGCAGCCGTCGACGGCGGCGAGTTCGAGCGCCTCCAGTACGGTCGAGGAGTAGTCGTGCGTGAGCACCACGTCGCCGTCGTCGAGCGAGTCGGCCGCGTTCCGGGCGGCCTGTTGCTTCCCCGTCTCGACCTGTTCGACGACCGCCTCGATGGCGCGCTCGGTCGCGTCCTTCGCCTCGGCGACGTCCGTCGGGTCGGCCTCGTCGATGGCGCGCCGGATCTGTGCCTGCGTGGTGAACAGGGTCGCGTGGGAGGGCTGGGCGCGCTTGAGCGCCTGGCTGTTCCGTTCGAGGTCCCGGACGTACTCCTCGACGGAGGGGAAGTCCCGCTCCAGCAGCTCGCGGAGCGCCTCGGCCGCCTTGATCGCCACGACGGAGGAGCTGTGGGTCTGCATGTCCCGTATCTCCGCGACGGTCTCGTCTATCATGCGCGTGGGGAGTCGCGGGTGACTCAAAGGCGTGTCGGCGTCGAATCCGGTAACCGCGAAGCCGTGGTCGTTTAGCGCCTCCGGCCCGTACCGGCGGTATGGTGACTGTCACGTACACCTGTCCCCGCTGCGATGCGGTGGTGGAACTGGAGCGGGACGCCTACCTCGCCGACAAGGCGGTCACTGCCGACCCGCTGGACGGGTGGGCGTACGTCCCGGCGTACGACCTGTCCGGGGACGGAGCGCCGGCCGGGGCCGACGGCGTCGAGGTCGTCTGCGGGGCGAGCGAGACCCGGGGCGAGGGCTGCGGACGGCCGTTCTACCTCTCCTTCGTCCGGTACGAGGACGGCAAGCCGGTCGAGCCCGACCGGCAGCAGGTCGACGCCTCGTTCGATTTTCTTCGACGCTGACTGGCGCGGAATCAGGCGACAGCGGCGGGGTGGACTGCGGAACCGACCGGTTGGCCGAACCAAAGGGTTAAATACGAGACTAAGTAGACGTAAGGTGTGCCCCACTGCAACAACTGCGACTCGTACGTCAGTGAGGCGTACGTCCGCGTCTTCGCCCCGCAGGGCATGGATACCGTCCGTGTCTGTCCCCACTGCGAGGACAAGCTGCGTGACGGCGCCGATGTCCGGGAGGCGCGGGCCCCACGTCAGCAGTAACTACCGAACCGGGGGTACAGTCTGCCGGTCGTCAGACCGGCTCCTTCCTCTGACGGTCAGCCGGTGAGCGACGGCACCCGCCGGTCCGCCCCCGGTCCGCCGGCCCGGAGCCGCACTCTCCGACCCCCGCCGACCCCGGCCGCGAGGACGAGGCAATCCCGAAACGTTCAATTGAGTGTGTGTGTCACGCACGAGGTGTAATGGTCGACAAGGAAGACCTGCGACAACAGTTCCGAGACGCCTTCGAGGGCGCCGACTACCCCGTCAACTCCCCGATGGACCTCGTCCCGGCTCTCCCCAACGGGCCGGGTACGACGTTCGAGTCGGGTGACTTCTCGATGACCGCCATGGAACTCAACACGAAGGGGGGCGGCAACCAAGAGTTCCCCTACGAGAACGTCGACGACCTCGTTGACGACATCATGGAGGGCCTCGAAGACCAGGGGTACCTCTAGGGACGCGACTCACGCCTTCTTTGCCGAGACGACGCCCCGAGAGCGACAGCACCGTCCGTCGGTCAAATCGGCGTTTTACCTACCGCAACAGCGAACAGCCTCCCCCCGGAAGGGGGGAGCGATGGGACTGTTACCGCGTCGCGCGGAGCCCGCGGAGCGACCGAACACCGCGAAGGTGCTGGACGTGAGCGGTGAGGAGGCCTCGGCGACCTTCGACGCGCTCGGGTCGGAGACGGCTCGGCGCATCATGGCGGCCGTCTACGAACAGCCGCGCACGCCGGTCGAGATCCACGAGGAGGTCGGCACCTCCCTCCAGAACGTCCACTACCACCTGGACAAGCTGGAGGAGGCCGACCTGCTCAAGCCGGCCGGGGTGGGGTACTCGGAGAAGGGCAACGAGATGACCGTCTACGCGCCCGCCAGCGAGGCGGTCGTCCTGTTCGCCGGGGAGGAGCGCGAACGCTCGCGGCTCGAACGGCTCGTCGGGCGCGTGCTGGGCCTGTACTTCCTGCTCGCGATCGCGACGGTCGTCTTCTACTACGTCCGCCGGTGGTTCCTCACGGAGCCGGCTCGGGGGGACACGAGCCTCTCGACCGAGCAGACCGGTGCCGCCGTCGAGCGCGTCGGGGACGCGGCCGCAACCGGCGGTGCCGGACTCGACCCGACAGTCGTGTTCTTCCTCGGCGGACTGGTGGCACTCTGCGGGGTGACGCTATACTGGTATCTGGTGGAGGTCTGAGCCGCATATTTCCGCATTCCGTCTAATTCTGTCTTTCCCGTTCGACTTGCCAGCGTACGTGGAGAGTATCGAGTTCATTCCGCCTTCCCTCCCGCGAGCGTCACCGGACTCATACGGATTACGCTAACTGTTTACCACGACGACTGCCTGAGTGCGGACGGTCGATGTGGAAATGACGTAGCGTAATCCGTATCAGGCCTCGAGTTCGTCGGCCTCGGCGGCGGGGACGACCTCGATGAGTCGGGCGATCTCCTCGGGGAGGCTCTGCTCCCCGCCGGGTATCTCGGCGGTCACCATGCCGAAGGGCGCGACGTCGACCACCTCGAGTTCGACCCCCGGGCGGATGCCGGCGTCGGCGAGGTAGCGGAGCTCCTCGTCGCCCTGGTGGCGGATGCGTCTGACGACGACGGGCTCGCCCTCCGCGACCGTTGCGAGCCGGATGGTGTCGCCGGGCTCGGGGAGCGAGAGATCCGCGTCCGGGATGGGGTCGCCGTGGGGGTCGACCCCGGGGTTCCCGAGCGCCTCCGCGATGCGGTCGGTCAGCTCGTCGGAGACGTGGTGTTCGAGCCGGTCGGCCTCGTCGTGGACGTCCGCCCAGTCGTAGTCGAGCCGCTCGGTGAGAAACGCCTCCAGAAGCCGGTGGTGGCGGAGAATCTCCAGGGCCACCAGCTCCCCCTCCTCGGTGAGCGTGACCCCCTTGTACTCCTCGCGATCGACGAGACCCCGCTCCTCCAGCTTCTTCAGCATGGAGGAGACGGTCGGCGCGGTCACGTCGAGGTAGTCCGCGAGCGCCGACGTGGAGACGCGCTCCTGGCCGTCGCTCCGGATGGCGTAGATGGCCTTGATGTAGTCCTCCATGACGGCGCTCAGCATCCGTGATTCCCTCTTCCAGCGGAACCGCATAGAAGTTTGTCCTCCATTACAGTGCGATGAACAGCCCGGTCACGTACATGAACACGGCGCCGAACAGGAACGCCGCCGCGTTGACCGGCGTGCCGACGCTGGCGAGCGAGTCGTCCCCGCGGATCAGGTCCGTCATCTCCCAGACCACCTGGAGGATGGCGCCCACGCCGATGGCGAGGAAGAACACGCCCAGCGTCGGCGAGAACGCGTAGCTCCCGATCCAGGCGCCCCTCCATGGCCTCGGTGTACTCGCGGGCCCGTTCGTAGTCCAACGAAGGGCTCACGGGGGACCCCTCGACTCGTCCGTCGAGGTTTCGATTGTACGCATGCAGGGTTTAGATAAGTCTAATTCGCGAATGCACCCCCTCGGAATCGATGCATGTGTCGACCCCCGGCCCCCCGGGCAGGGTAGATGGCCGGTCGACGGTCCCCGGCGGAGCAGGAGACGGGCGACCGGGCGAACTCGGGGGATGGAAACCGTTTTTCGCCGCCGTTCCGAACCGGGAACCATGAACGTACGCCGGCTACCGGAACTCTCGCCGGAGGAGCGGACCGCCCTGTTCGACCGGGACGCCGGGGTCGCCGACGCCCGGGACGCCGCCCGCGACATCGTCGACCGAGTTCGCACGGAGGGCGACGTCGCCGTCCGGGAGTTCACCGAGGAGTTCGACGGCGTCACCGTGGGCAACCTGGCCGTAACCGACGAGTGCGAGCGCGCCTGCGAGCGGCTGGACGAGGACCTGCGCGACGCCATCGAGGCCGCGGCCGACAACATCGCTGCGTTCCACGAGCGCTCGGCCCCGGAGGACTGGCGGACCGACATCGACGGCCGCGAGCTCGGCCGACGCTACCGGCCGCTCGACCGGGTTGGCGTCTACGCCCCCGGGGGGACCGCGGCCTACCCCTCCAGCGTCCTCATGGGGGTGGTCCCCGCGACGGTGGCGGGCGTCGAGCACGTCGCCCTCTGTACTCCGCCCGCCGAGGAGCTGCCGGACGCGACCCTCGCGGCCGCCCACGTCGCGGGCGCGGACGCGGTCTACCAGGTCGGCGGCGCACAGGCCGTCGCCGCGCTCGCGTACGGCACGGAGACCGTCGACGCCGTCGACAAGGTGGTCGGCCCGGGCAACGCCTACGTCACCGCCGCGAAGGCCGAGGTCCGCGGCGACGTGGAGGTCGACTTCCTCGCCGGCCCCTCGGAGGTCTGCGTCCTCGCCGACGGGGGCGCGGACCCGGGCCTCGTGGCGGCGGA
Organism: Halobacteriales archaeon QS_4_70_19; assembly: GCA_003020985.1. GTDB lineage: Archaea > Halobacteriota > Halobacteria > Halobacteriales > Haloarculaceae > Haloglomus. The sequence goes on from PXRM01000014.1 coordinate 47,094, forward strand.
ACTCATCGCACAGGCCGAGCACGACCCGAACACCAGCGTGGTCGCCGTGACCGACGACGAGGCCCTGGCGGAGTCGGTGGCCGCGGCCGTCGACGAGCAGGTGCCCGAGCGCGAGCGCACGGACACCATCGAGGCGGCGCTGGACAACGACGCCAGCGGCGTCCTCCTCGCGCGGTCGATGTCGGAGGCGGTGCTGTTCACGGAGGAGTACGCCGCCGAGCACCTCGTCGTCATGGCCGAGGACGACGAGGCGCTGCTCAACCGCATCGACTCCGCGGGGAGCGTCTTCCTCGGGGAGTTCTCCCCGGTCGCCGCCGGGGACTACGCCAGCGGCCCGAACCACGTCCTGCCCACCGGCGGCGCCGCCCGCCGGTTCGGCGGGCTCTCCGTCGACCACTTCCTCCGCTCGACGACCGTCCAGCGGCTGGACGAGGACGCACTGGGGGATTTGCGCGGGACCATCACGACGCTCGCCGGGGCCGAGGGGCTCGAGGCCCACGCCGCGAGCGTGGAGAAGCGGTTCGAGAACGAGTAGTCAACAACGCGCTATATTTCGGCAATATCCATATTTCTCCATTACTATCCACGATACGAGTTCAGAGTAAACCTTCTCCCACTAATTCCCCTCCAGAACCGAGCGTAGCCACTCGGACACGGTGGAAGAAGTGAGAAGTCGGTGGGGCGTTACTCGACGCGCTCGATGATGGTCGCGATGCCCTGGCCGAAGCCGATACACATCGTGCACAGTCCGTACTGGTCGTCGTCCTCCTCCAGCTGGTAGGCGAGCTTCGACACGAGCGCGGCGCCGGTCGCGCCGAGCGGGTGGCCGTGGGCGATGGCACCGCCCCAGACGTTGGTCCTGTCCCAGTCGGCGCCGGTCTCCTCGAGCCAGGCCGTGATGACGGACGCGAACGCCTCGTTGACCTCGAACTTGTCGATGTCGTCGACCGTCATGTCGTTCTGTTCGAGCAGCTCGTTCGTTGCCGGGATGGGGCCGGTGAGCATCGTGACTGGGTCGACGCCGACGACGTGCGTGTCGACGACGCGGGCCAGCGGGTCCCAGTCGTGTTCCTCGACGGCGTCCCCGGAGGCCAGCAGCAGCGCCGACGAGCCGTCGACGATGCCCGAGGAGTTCCCGGCGTGGATGACCCCGTCACCCTCGCTGCGGAACGCGAGCGGGAGGTTAGCGAGCGTCTCCTTGTCCGTGCCCGGGCGCGGGTGCTCGTCCTCCTCGACGGTGACCGTCTCGTCGTCGAGTTCGACCTCGACGGGCTCGACGTGCGAGTCGTACAGCCCGGCCTCGGCGGCTTCGGCCCAGCGGTCCTGGGAGTCGACGGCGATGGAGTCGAGGTCGTCCCGTGAGAAGCCCCACTGCTCGGCGATGCGCTCTGCGCCCTCGCCCTGCGTGGTCAGCTCGTCGAACTCCTCGAAGTAGGTGTCCGTGATGGAGTTACCGGCCGAGCCCATCGGAACGCGGGTCATGTGCTCGACGCCGCCGCCGATGACGACGTCGTGGGCGCCGGACTTGATCTGCGCGGCGGCGAAGTTGACGGCCTGCTGGCCGGAGCCACACATCCGGTCGAGCTGGACGCCGGGCACGTCGTCGCCCCAGCCGGCCACCATCGGCGCCAGGCGCGCGATGTTGTTGGCCTGCTCGTCGGTCGGCGAGACACAGCCGTAGATGACGTCCTCGATGTCCTCGCTGCCCGTGAAGCCGTTGCGCTCCTCCAGCATCCGGAGCGGCTTCGCGGCGAGGTCCTGCGGGTGTGTGTCGCGGAACGAGCCGCCCTGCTTGCCGAACGGCGTCCGCACGGCGTCTACGATGTACGCTTCTTGCATTGTGGGCTTAACGATGGTAAGGACCGACTTGTGTGTTGTGGTATGACGGCACGTGCGGTCCGTGCAACCGGAGTGAACCGGACGACGAGACGCCCGTGGTTCGAGCCGCAGAAGTTCGGAGGATGGGCGAATTACCAACCGTCTCAGCGTGATAGCCGGAGAGATTGATCGGAGCTGAGGTCGGATTCTCGCCGTGTGCCCCGCCTTCAGAGCGGAATGCCTCGGCTCCCAGTTGAAACTCGGACCTCCCTGCAGCGTTGTCACTCTCGGTCCAGCGAACCGACCCGCGAGCCGGGCTACCCGCAGGGGACGAGAACGCAGGCCAGCAGTTCGATGGTCTCGCCCGCGGTCGCGACCGGTCGGTCCCGGACAGGCCCGTTGACCTCCAGCCGCAGCAAGTGATCGGCTAACCGCCAGACGTTGTAGAGCAGGCAGCTAAAGACGAAGGTGAACGCCCGAACCCGATAGTCGGCCGAGGCCGTCGTCGGAAGGAACTGCTTGCTCTGCTTGTACTCGTTCTCGATAGTCCATCGTCGGCTGTAGCGGTCGTACAGTCCTCGCACGTCCGCTGGCGCAACATCGTCCCGGTCTGACAGGAAGACGGCGTACTCACCCTCGTCGCTCGTAGAGGGGACGTACAGGAAGTTCACCTCGTGGCACCGCCCGTCGACTCGTAGTTCTACGTCGGGCTCGACGGCCACATCCGAAGTCGGATGGTCTTCGACCTTAGCGACGCCCTCCAAATCAGCCCGGTACGTGCGCGTGGGGATGAGGTACTCCAAGCCGTGCTGGTCAATCGTGTCCAGCACGGCGTGGGCGTCGAAGCCGCGGTCGGCCAGCACCAGATGCAGGTCAACGTGCTTCTGTGCCTCGATAAGCAGGCGGTCAACGACCTCGGCCTTCGGCGTTCGGGTCGCATCGTCGCTCTCCCATTTCGAGTTGGCTTTCACCGGCTCGACAGCGAGAATGATCGGCGCAGCTTCGCCAACGATGGTGAGCATGGCGAACTCATAGCCGCGTTTCTCTATAGTTGGTTTATTATATTAAATCAGACTTGTTTGGGCTGTCGCGGTATTCAGCACTTAGTTTTCCACCCAGGTACCCCACACCCCCCACGAAGAGAGAAACGCCAATTGAAATGGAAGTAATCGAAATCCAACTGGGGAGTGGATGTCCGATTTCAAAGATTCGGTCGAATGACACGGCAGCGAATGCGGGAGTGAATACGACCAGTATGCTGACCAATATCCCATCATTCTGTAATGCATGATGATAGCTCAGGGCCGTGCCTATAATGATAAGGGATAATATAGAAAAAATACCGGAAAATACAAATTCGGGGCCTCCAAAAGATACTGCCATAATTTTGAACAGGAAAATAGCCACGAAGGCGGCTATAGATGCAAGAATATGATTGCGTGCTATCCTCCCATCGTGACCGAATAATAACGTGTTTGAGGCCATGTTGGATTGGTTCTGAATTTTTCAGATTGTTTTATTAGAAAATATACCCGTGTTTATTATATATGCTCCATGCGCTTGTCCCTCCCGCGCTGAACGATCCAGACCATAAACTAATATTAACAATCCATTGGTGGTCGGTATTATTTGGATTTACGTGATAGACCGGAGCACCGCTGTCACCCCCTTTGCTGTCAGTAGCTTCCCCCCACTTCACCTGCCCATCTTTGGGTGTACACCCATATCCGCTGTGAGTATAATCCTCGCTCTCAATCTTCCCGCATGTCTTACAACTTCTCCAACCAACTTTCTTTATGAATTCGCCTCGTCGGCGGAGATCTGCTACCCCAGATTTCGTGAACTGTCCCTGGACTGCGGACGGATTTGCGTCCTGTATTTCGCGTTCGGGGGAGTGTCCATTTTCAGGTTCAATAAGTGCTATGTCGTCGTAGCAGTGGTGAGCAGATACTGTTCCAACGTCATAATCCGACTCGGTCGGATGCCAGAAGTGTTGCCCACATGCGCAGGCAGCACCAAAAATATGTCCCGCTGTCGCAAAGCGTACATCTCCATTCGATTTGGTGATCGGGCTGCATAACGTTCCTACAGGCCCACTACTGTCAGTTCCTTCACACTGCATCCCGCCGGGAATACTGCTTCCATGGTAGTAGTCATTGCAGTATGAATTGCCCGAGTCGCACGAACTATGACCATCTGGTGTAATTCGTGGGCCCTTTCTAACGGTGATTGGTGTCCCGTTTCTCTCCTCTGGTATTTCTCCCCGCCTCTTTTCAGCATGTTTGCCGGAAATGTCAACTATTACATCAGCGTTATCTCCACCAGCTATGCCTGCTCTTACGCCAATACCCACAATTCCTTTTTTATGTTCATGATCTGAGACAACTTTTTGTTTCGCTTTTCGAGCCCTCTGGAGATTGTCATACCAATCCTGAGGCACATTTCTTTTTACGGGCTCAAGCGACTCATATGGCTGGCTTCGATCCTTACTCTCGAGCCCAGTAACGACTGGCGTCTGAGTACGATCCGCCGCACGGATATCTTCAGACGTAAGATGTGCTACGCCCACGACTCCAAGCTCAGCACTAGATGCTATTTTCATAACTCTTCTGCGACTGAGAGCGTCTTGGCGGACTTTGTTAGTCCCTTTGACCTTATCTTTGGAATCCAGATCACTCTGTGATCATGCTATTGTTATGAATGTAATGGCTATCAAAAGAGCGGAATTCGTACCAGAACTGCGTACTCGCCAATGAGACGTTTTTAATATCGATTGGAATGCAGAATGATGGTGGTTTGTAGTCAGTATCCTCCGAAGCTCTGCGATGTGACTGTTAGCGATCTGTGACGCGGTTTTCAGTTCACAACTCTCCACCCACGCACCCCCGATTCTCAGAGATTCACTACAATACATCTAGATAGTCGTTTAATTGTACACATAAAGAATATGCGTGCAGACCGGAATGGTACCGGCATGAAGAACGCTGGCCGGCCGATGACTGAACGAGACGGGACGCCTTCATTGAGTAGGACAGATACTTCCCGTCAAGCGACAGGAGAATGGCCACAGACGGCGGCTGGGCCGAGGAATACTGGATTTATGGAGACAGATGGGCCAAAGACGGGTGGCCGGCTCTGGAAGCATCCCTATCAGTATTCCCGAGACACAGCGCCGGTCGTGTCTGGTGGCCGTGTCTACGTCGTCCACGGCAAACAGGTGAAAGCTCTGAACGTGGCGTCTGGCGAGGTGGAGTGGACCATGACGCTCGGCGATAGCGAAGTGGCGCCCGCGCCCCCGGCCGCAGTCGTAGATGGCCTTGTTCTGGTCCGAACCGGGACGACACTCTACGCGCTCGCTAGTGGCGACGGTACTGTCTCATGGGAGTACGATCTCCCGGGAGAGCAGCTGGCGCTCACGGCGGCCGGTGGCACGCTCTACGTGTGGACGGGAACTAACACCCGCTCTGTGATAGCCGTGCTGGACGCCGGAACTGGCGAGCAGCAGGCCCGGTTCCGAACGCCGGCCGGATGGGGCCAGCACGCCGTCGTAGATGGAACGATTTACGCCGGATTCCGGGATTCCATCCAGGCCCTTGACGCCGCAAATGGTACCCGCCAGTGGAAGTACGGCCTTCCTCCCGCCGACGCAGATGAGGCCGAGTTTTTCGGCCGCACCGCCGTTGCAGGTGGTCGTGTTCACATGGCCGACACCGCAGGCCGACTCCACACGCTGTCGACAGATGGAGCGCCAAAGTGGCGCTATGAGACCGAGCCCGAGCCCCGAGCCGGGTCCGTACCCGCGGTGGCTGATGGGACGGTCTACGCCGGCTTCTTCGACAACAAGGTCCGGGCGTTCGATGCTGAAACTGGTGAGGAGGAGTGGGCCTTCTGGGGCTGGAGCATTCAGACCGGCGCGCCCGCCGTGGCGAACGAGACCGTCTACATTGGGGGCTGGGACGACATGGTATATGCGCTTGACCGCAGTACTGGCAAGCGACGCTGGGAGGTCTCATTACCTCGCAATGTCGGCGGGGCAGCAGTCACCGATGGGCAGGTCTACATCGGGCACAAATCCAGCAGTGAGCCAGGGTGGCTGTATGCTCTCGGCAATAGGGATGAGAGTCGATGAAACGTCGCCAGATGCTCGCAGCCGTCGGAGCGACGACTGCCGGCGGCCTCGCCGGCTGTACGGAGGGGACGCTCGGCAGCAGTGATGGAGACCCTCCGATCACAAATCAGGAGATTAAGCAGATTACGCCACGACGTGACCGCCGCAAGAAACACGTCCGGGTCCAATGGGACGAGGCTGCTAATGCTGTTCACGTCGTTGGAGTCATGGCATACGGCTCACCGGAGTGTGATCGTCCCGGAATCAGCAACACCAAGTATGACCCGCAGAACGGCGAACTGTTCGTTCAGTTAAAACCTGTCACAAGGGAAGACCGCCCCGATGAATGCTCGGCACTGCTTGATGTATCGGGCTACCGTGCCACCTTCCAGTTCACCGACTCGCTCCCAGATTCAGTTCGCGTCGAATCCGAGAATACTGCCTCCGGTGGCCACCAACCCCAGGCGGGAGAGACAGCGCAACGGACAGTCAAGCGTGCGGCTCAGGAGTCACTATGCGCCGGCGAACGCCCGGAAGATTCTGAGCAGGCTATGAAAGCACACTGGACGTGCCCAGAGACATACCTCCGGGTCCCGGACCAGTAGCAGGAGAGAAAGGAACCGAGAGCCGAAATGAGTAAACGGTCAACAGGATACCGTCCGACGGACGGCCGTTCGAGCGTTACTACGTGCTGTCAGCGAAGTAGAAGCGGTCCCCGCTCTCCTTGAAGATGCCATAGCCCGATGGGCCGAATACGTAGCCGTTATCGAACCACCCGCCGGCGGCGCTGCCTGAGATGAGGCCCAGCACCTTCCAGTATGTCGTATCGTAGTTGTCGATCACTGGAGAGCCACTGTCTCCACTCTCACTGTCGGTGGCGGCACCCCATCGGATCTGCCGCCGCCGGATATCAGCGCACTCGTACCCGGATTGCTTCTTGCCGTAGCCGGTGTGGTCGCCGTAGGTCTCACATGTCCGTTGTCCGGCCTTTCGTACGTTCCCTCCGTACCGTTGAATCGCCTCCAGTGCGCTCAGATCGTAGGTCCCGGCGATCCGGTACCAGTTCGACGGATTCCCCTGCTCTCCCTCCTTGACGACCTTCGACTCCGGGCTGGAGAAATACTGGAGTGAGCCGTCCTTGTAGAATCTACAGTCGCCGGGCGCGAAGTCCAGTTCATCTAGAACCAGACTGGGCCGGACGTAGGCAGCAGGTGTATCTCCGAACTCTTCGGGATGTTGCAGTTCGACGCCGCTGCTGTCGGACGAACAGACGCCAGCGACGTGGGCATTCGTCCCGATGAACTCCTCGCCAGTTTGAGCGTCCGGCATCCTTGAGCCCATCGTGCCTCCACCGGTTCTGTTGTCGTCCGGCCCGATGAAAGCGCCTCTTGGAGGCGAGTAGCCGAAGTCGGCTTCTTGGTAGAAGCAGGGTGAACTGTGATTCTCCACCTCGTTTGGGCGCTCCGTCTTGTCAATGGGGACGCCATCCATCTCGTCGGGAATCTTCCGCTTCGCCCGCTCGTTGCCGGGCTCAATCTCTACTTCAATTCGAGGGTGGTTACCCTTCTGGTTCCCCCCGGCCATGACCCACTGACCGTGAACGCCCTCGTACTGCTGGATGAACTCCCGGTTTCGGTGGACGCGGTTGGCCGCCTTGGTATGCTTCTACCATTTCTTGTCTACGACATGTGTCTCGTCGTAATACACGTCGAGCGGCAGTTCGACGGTATCCCCACCCGATGCCGATACCACACCGAGGTTTGCGGCTGTGAGGCCGGTGACTGCGCCCGTCTTCAGAATCACCCGCCGACTGAATGTGCCCTTATCGGACATATGACTACATAAGATCGAGTACACTTAATCATACCCCCTGGATGCCCGATTGTTTCTTTTATAGAAAGATATATTAGCTTCTTATTCTATATAAATAATTTGAAACTTTATATTGAATCAATGGGTATTTTACTGAAGTTTCCGGGTGGGAAGACTGTTGAATTCTCGGTATGGATGCCGCAGGGTCGGCGACAGCGCCTCAGAAGAAATCGGAGAGGTCCGACTGCTGATCGAAGTCGTAGGGCTCGGTCAGTACCGCCCGGATGGAGTCGCAGTTGAGCCGTCCGTCGTGATTGGCCTCGATGGCCCGGTCCACGAACCACGCCCGGAACCGTTCGTACTCCTCGCGTGGTTCCAGTACCGTCGCATCTCGACCGTCCGCAGCTCGCCGAACCGCGCGAAGTAATGCCCACCTCCGTCACCTCCGGGTGGTGCAGGTCCATCGTCCCCTCACCGGCGTCGACTAGCGTCCGGTGGATGTCGTTCAGCACGTAGTCGCCCAGCAGTTGCCGCCAGTGGGCATCCGTGAATCGGGGTTTGGCCGTCGTCTTCACATCGACCAGCAGGCTGTCCGTGATGAAGTCGCCGTGGCCCTCCAGGATGTGGCTCCGCTGGCCGAAATCGGGGCGCGATCACCACCTCCTCGCCGGGAAACCGCGACGCCTCGCGGACCAGCGCGAACAGGACACGCAACTCCGCGATAATCTCGGCCTCTCGGGTGTTCGCCCGGAGCGAGTCGTCATGGAGGCCGGCGTTCCAGGCGACGCCGGAGTAGACCAGCGCCACGTCGATGGCCGCGTTGATGTTCATGCCCGTCTGCTGGAACTGTCGATGCTGATGGCGAGCTCGGTCCTGGGCGTCGTGTTTCGCAGCCAGTTCGTCCTCACTCGGGTGGTCGCGCTCGTCACGCTCGTCAGGTAGGAATCACCCGCCGCTGAATCGGCTCCGACGGCTCACACGCCTAACCGCGTTCCTCAGATTCCGATTCTTCTGTTGGGACACAATGCTGAGCCGGTCGATTGTAGATTCAGTTGTGTGAAGAGTCAGGATGATCTGTAGCTCAGTATCCTCCGAAGCTCTGGAACCGGGGGAGCGGATTCGATATCGCGGCATACGCTTTATCCACCCTCCGACGGGGAGAAACCGGACCAGTAGGTTCAACAGCGTCCCGTCCGGAACGCGGCGTATGAGCCTCGAACTGGAGCGGTACTGCCCGGAGTGCGGCGAGGAGCGGACGTTCTGGCGGGTGGCGAGTACGGAACTCCACCTCGGCCGGAAGGTGAAGTGGCACTGCGGGGACTGTGACTACGGCTTCGTCCGCATCGGCGAGGCCGTCGACACCGGCGTCGACGCCTGACGCCGGCGACCACCGACGCGAACACGGCCGGGGCCAGCCGCCGGCCCTCGCCGGTCGGGGTGGCCCCGGACTCGCGTATCCCCTATCGGACCTCCTCCCGAATCCCGGCTGGTAGGTGGCAACTGGCGTCTCAATGTCTGGTACTGGGAAAGCACGTTTTACAGCATATGGTAAGGATATCCTATGAATGAAGGAATTACCATATTATTTATCAGTCTGAAACCTGGAATTATTATTTGTAACTCCATGTCAGTATGGGAGTATGATAGGAAGATCGAATTCCCACGGAGTCAATCGGAGGAACGTGTTGAAATCGGCCTCCCTTGGATCAAGAATGTCAGCTTTCAGTGGACGATCGATAAAAGCCACTTCTAGTTCAGCACCACAAAGAGACGTACCAAATATAGGCTGGATTTCGTCATCGGAATCTGTCTGGGGGCAGTGTTGAGGTGAAAGTTGAAGAAGAAACTGGCGGTGATAAAATCGAAACGGAGCACATATATACGTATATGGATAATAAATAGAGTTATTAGTAATCTAATCTTAAACTACACAACGGCACAAAATACAATTACAAAATGTCTCCAACGAGAAGAGGCGTTCTCGCGCTGGCCGGAAGCATTGCCCTTGGAGCCGGGTGTATAGACGATGACATCCAGTCGAATCCTCGAGCTGCTAACTCGACTTCAACGACACGAATAGATTCTCCAACCGACTCTCCATCTCGGACTCCCCAGACCACCACGGAGTCTACGACTGGAGCGTGCACGCCTCCAGATGTAATGATATACAATGGAACATCCGAACGGATCTCCTTTCAGATTACGGTCACTGACCCGGGGAGTCGATATCGGGGCCAGCACTCCCCGTCGGCCACGAAAGCTGACGACTCGACGCTAGAAGAAACACCGACGACCGTCTTCGAAGATTCGGTCACACTCGATGGTGAACAGTTCGAAATCTACGATAACATCGAGCTGAATTCAGGAGGAAACAAAATCACTGTAACCATAGAGGATGACCGAGAGAAGTCCTACGATATCGATTCCCATCACTTGAGCCAGACGAGCCAGTTGACTATCGGGATTTATCCAGACGCTATCAATTTCGGCATAGCAGCAGCCGAATGCGGAGAGTAACCGACAGTTTTCATACATCTCCTACACGTCGGCCAGATCGACGAGGGAGACTCTACGATGTCGAGGGGATGCTCGTGGAGAAGGTGCAGTTCAATCGTCGAGAGGTCGTGTGGTACCAGCTCGACCCTTCGACAGGTGACTGCCTCGAAGAGATTCACTCGCCGAGTTGCTCCTCATAACGGATGCGTCCAGCACCGGTAGCTACACCGCTGGTAGGGGAGGGCCTAACCTCGATTAAAATCGATTCCCGTGCCCGATTCGCGCTCCGTATTCAGCACGGAGACGTGGATTCGTCATTAACCGAGGATGTCAACGGGTTCAGTTGGGGCAATCGTCCTCCCCTCGGCCGGGCGGTGGAGAACGGCACCTGCGTCGCTCTCAAGCCCCCGCTGACCGGGTAGTCGTGGCCCCCGCGTGCAGTAAAGATCGAACATCCGGCAATCATCCGCGGTCGCGACCCGACTGGTAAACCGTATACGGCGATACGAAACTCCGTTCTCGCCGCGAGAGTGAACACACGAACAGACGGCGAGCTACGGGGCTGTCGCTCCCGGAATCGAGGGGATTCGGAAGGAGGGGACCGTCACTCGTCGAGCGCCTGCCACGAGAGCCGCGGTTCACGGGCCGCGGTCACCTGGTCGATGCGGCGGGCGGCGGTGCGCTCGGGGGCACGCTCCAGCGTCTCGTCGTCCTCGGCGTGGACCGCGTTGAACGCGTCGGCGAGCTGGTCCAGCGTCCGCCGGCTCTCCACCTCGGTGGGTTCGGTCATCAGCGCCTCGCTGACGATCTCCGGCCACTTCGTCGTCGGCGGGTGGACGCCGTAGTCGAGCATCCGCTTGGCGGCGTCGGCGGCGTCCTGCGCGCCGGCGCTCGCGACGAACTCGTGGTGGAACGGGCCGAACGGGACCTCGTAGTCGACCTTCGACGCGAGGTAGTTGGCGTTCAACACGGCCTTCGCGCTCGCGTCCGCGAGCCCGGGGTCGCCCAGCCGCGCGATGTACGCGTACGCCTTGACCAGGACGAGCCAGTTGCCCGCGTAGCCATGGACCTTCCCGACCGAGTGCTCGGGCGTGTACGTCTCGTAGCGGGCAGCCCGGTCCGGGTCCGCCACGCGCTCGCCGTCGTCGTCCACGGCGCGGACGTGTGGATCGGGCAGGAACTCGGAGAGTCCGTCGACGACGCCGACGGGGCCCGCGCCGGGCCCACCCCCGCCGTGGGGCGTGGCGAAGGTCTTGTGGACGTTGTAGTGCATCACGTCGAACCCCATGTCGCCGGGGCGGGCGCGCCCGAGCAGCGCGTTCAGGTTCGCGCCGTCGTAGTAGAGCAGGCCGCCCACGTCGTGGACCAGTTCGGCGATACGTTCGATGTCGCGCTCGAACAGGCCCAGCGTGTTGGGGTTGGTCAGCATCAGGGCCGCCGTCTCCTCCGAGAGCGCGGCCGCCAGCGCCTCCAGGTCGACGCGGCCGTCCTCGCCTGACGGGAGGTTGACCACGTCGTACCCGGCCATGGCGGCGCTCGCGAAGTTAGTTCCGTGGGCCGAGTCCGGGATGACGACCTCGCTACGCTCGTCGTTCCGGGACTCGTGGTACGCCTTCGCCACGCGGATACCGGCGAACTCGCCGGCGGCACCGGCGGGGGGGGCCGCCACGTCCTCGGTGAACTTCGGGTTGTACTTCATCGTGCACGAGCCCAGCGGGAAGGGGCCGCTCTCGACGCCGTAGTTCATCTCCGAGAGCCGGGTGTAGTGGCGCGCGAGTTCGGGCTCGGAGGGGGCCGGCAGTTCCAGCGAGTCTCGCGTGAGGTCGTCGGGCAGCGGGTCGTCCGCGTCCCGCTCGGCCTCGCGCGAGCACGTCTCCGACAGGAGGGGCTCGTAGCGCTCGCCATCGCCGTCGGTCCAGCGAGCCTGGTCGAAGATCACGCGGACCACCTCGTGAGCGTGACCACGAGCGGATCGAAGTGACGGGGGCTCATGGAGCCACCTCCTCGAACGCCGCCACGAGATCGGCCGCGGCGTCGGCGTTCGCGTCGGTCACGCAGACCTGCAGCAGGTGCTCGTCGAGCGTGTGGACGGCGAACCCCTCCTCGCGGAGGTCCGCCGCGACGGCGTCGGCCGGCTGGTCCGTCCGGACGGGGAACTCGCGGAGGTAGTGCCGGTCGTGGACCGGCGCGCGCAGGCCGACCACGTCGTCCAGGTCGGCGGCCAGGTCGCGGGCGTACCGCACGCAGTCGTTCGCCAGGTCGCGGAGTCCGTCAGGGCCGAGCGTGGCGACGTGCATCGCCGCCCGGAGCGCCACCCACGCCTGGTTCGTGCAGATGTTGGAGGTCGCCCGCTCCCGGCGGATGTGCTGTTCGCGGGTCTGGAGGGTGAGCGTGTACGCCCGGCGGCCGGCCTCGTCCTCGCTGGCGCCGACGAGGCGACCGGGTACCTGCCGGAGGAAGTCGTCCCGGCAGGCGAACAGGCCCAGCCCCATCCCGTACGCCGTCGGGAGACCCAGCGAGCAGTCGCCCACCACCACGTCGGCGCCGACGCTCGCGGGTTCCCGGAGGACGGCCAGCGCGACCGGGTCCGACCCCACGACGAACAGCGCGTCGTGGTCGTCGGCCAGCGCGCCCAGGTCCGCCAGCGATTCCTCGATGCAACCCCTGACGGTCGGGTTCTCCGCGTACAGCATGACCGTCCCGTCGCCGACCTGGTCGGCGAGCGCGTCGAGGTCGGCGTTCCCGTCGGCCATGGGGTAGGGCTCGACGGTGAGTTCCTGCCCGGCGACGTAGTTCTCCAGCACCTCGCGCCGGCCCCGCTGGAGGTGGTCGGGAACGAGGACGCGCGTCCCGGTCGTCTCGCGGACGCGGCTGGCGAGCGAGGCGGCCTCGCCCAGCGCCGTCGCGGCGTCGTACATCGAGCAGTTCGCCACCGGCAGCCCCGTCAGCTCCACCAGCATCGACTGGTACTCGAACAGCGCTTGCAGGAACCCCTGCGCGACCTCGGGCTGGTACTGGGTGTAGCTGGTGAGGAACTCCGAGCGGTCCGAGAGGTGGTCCACGACCGACGGGACGTAGTGGGCGTAATGCCCCCGGCCGAGGAACTCGGTGAGGTCGTCGTTGCGCGCGAGGAGGTCGCCCACCTCCGCGCGGATGGCGCGCTCCGAGCGGGGTTCGATGCCGAACGACCCGTCGAACCGGACGGCCTCGGGCACGTCGAACAGCGCCTCCTCGTCCGCGACGCCCACCGCCGCCAGCATCGCCTCGGTCTCGGCGGCGGTGTGCGGCGCGAACGGGCTGCCGCGGTCGTCGCTACTCATCGGTCTCCCCCCTCGTGTCGGGTAACGGCGTGAACATCGGGTTGGCCGGGATTACGGGGCAGCGATAACAACCCCTTCGGTTCCGGCGGTCGCCACGTCGGTCGGCCGGGGTAGGCCTACCGCCGCTACGCGATCTGCTCGCGGTACGCCTCGGGCGACAGCAGCGCCTCCAGGTCGTCCTCGTCGACGTCCTCCAGTTCCAGCATCCAGCCGTCGCCGAACGGGTCCCCGTTGACGAGTTCCGGCTCGTCGATGAGCCGCTCGTTCGTGGCCGCTACCGTCCCGGAGACGGGCGCGTACAGGTCCGAGACGGCCTTGATGGACTCGATGACGCCGAACTCCGCGTCCTGGCTGACGGTGTCGCCCTCCGCGGGGAGTTCGACGAACACCACGTCGCCGAGTTCGTCCTGGGCGAAGTCGGTGATGCCGACGCGGGCGGTCCCGTCCGTCACCCGGATCCACTCGTGGGTCTCCAGATACCGGCAGTCCTCGGGCACCTCGAAGCTCATACACGGCGGTCGTCCGGTCGCGACATGTAGGCTGCGGTTCGGGGGGTCGACGATGGCCGACGGGCCGGCGCCCGTCACTCACAAGCCCCTGCACGGAGAACGGCCGTGTATGTACGTCTCCAATACCGTCCGGCCGATGGTCGCGGACCCGCCGGAGGAGCCGGTGTCGCTCGTCCTCCGGACCGACGAGGACACGGACCCGGAGACGGTCGTCGCGGCGGTCGAGACGCTCGGCGGCCACCCGGAGCGCGACCTCGGGTTCGGCGACGTGCTCGTCACCGTGCCCGGGGACGCCGTGGCGGACGTGCTGGAGGTCACGGGCCTCACGGCCGTCGAGACGGGGGCCGTCGCGGAGATGACCGACGCGGACGGCGCCGGCGAGGACGTGGAGCTGTCAGACGGCGAGGACACGGGGTGAGAAGACCGCATTATCGACTTATAGACTCCGCTTGAATTTTGTATAGAATCTCGTTGGAATATCCCGCCACTATTCGTCGAACGACGCCGCGGCCTCCTCGAACTCCTCGGGGGTGAACGTCCGGAGTTCGAGCGCGTGGATGTCGGTCGTCATGTGTCCCTCCAGGGCGTCGTACACCATCTCGTGCTGGTTCACGAGTGTCTCGCCCTCGAAGGCGGGCGTGACGACGAGCGCTGTGAGGTGGTCGTCGTCGTGCTCGCCGCGGGCGCGGCGCACGCGAACGCGGGCGTCCGGGAGCGCCTCCCGGATGAGGTCCTCCACGTCTGACGGGTCCATGCACGTCCGTGGGAGTGGTGAGGGGATAATCCCGTCGACACCTGGCGAGCGTCAGCCGCCGTCGAGGCCGCATGGAGCGGACCACCGGGCGCCCGGTACTGAACGGCCAGTTACGTCATAACGGTCCCGACATCGACGGCATTGCACCCATTGCTGGGGAGTCGAACGGTGACGTATGGAACGACGCACGTTTCTCCGGACGGTGGGGGTGAGCGTGGGGGCGCTCGCCGGTGCGGGCGGCGCGGCGGCGAACGAGGACACTCGGGAGGAGAACCCGACCCCGGCCGACGGCGCCGAGGTGTACGTCCCGAAGGTGAACGAGATCCAGTCGCCACTGGCGGGGGTACCGACCATCCGGACCCCGGACGACCGCCTACGGGTCGAACTCGACGCCGATGCGAACGTACCGCTGGAGAGCGTCGCGGCCCGGCTGGAGCCCAGTTTCGGCGGCCCCGCGCGGGTCGACCTCCGGCGGGTCGCCACCGACGCCGACCCCGACGGGAGCCGCATCTGGAACGCGGACGCGGAGATCGACGGGGCCGAGGCCGAGTACGGGGACGTAGTGGTCGCCGAGTTCGCCATCCCCTCGTTCGACGACAGCGACGCGTTCACGCCGGACCTGTACGACCTCGTTGTGACCTGGGACGAAGGGGCGGACCCGACCGCCGGGGAGGACCGACAGCCCCGGGCGGTGAGCGTCCGGCGCGAGGTCCCCGACGAACTAGACGTGGCGGTCATCGCGGACCCGCAGATCGGCGACCCGCGCGGGATGCAGTCCGGGTTCGAGGAGTCACGGACCAAGGAGTCGCCGGACCCGTTCGTCCGGCGAACCCGCCGCATCAGCGGCGAGCGCCCCGACGAGCGCTGGGCCGCGACGAAGCGTGCCATCGCCGAGGTGAACGCGCTCGACCCGGACCTCGTGCTGGTGGCGGGCGACCTCTGTCTCGGGCAGGACGCGCCCGGGAAGTTCTACGCCGAGTACGAGGACGCCTGGGACGTGATGAACCAGGTGCGGGCGCCGACGTTCGTGACCTGCGGGAACCACGACGCCTACGTCCAGTCCGGGACCGACGGGAAGGCGCTCTACCGCGAGACGTTCGGCCCGCCGTCCTACAGCGTGTCCATCGGCGACGCCGCGCAGGTGGTCGCCGTCGACACGTACGACTGGTCGTATCTCGACCGGCTCGGCGCGGGGGTCGCCGTCTCGACCTACGGCGGACAGGTCCGCGACGCGCAGTTCGAGTGGCTCCGCGAGGAGCTGGCCGGGGTAGCCGCCACCGACGAGGACGGGGGCGCGGACCGCTCCATTCTCGCCTTCGGCCACCACAACCCCTCCTGGGTCCCCGACGCGAAGAACCGGGCGTACGACGACACCGACGGCCGTCCCGTCGCCGAGCAGCTCGCCCGCGGGAGCCGCATCGCCGAGAGCGGGCAGGGCTGGACCGGCGAGAACATGTTCGCCCTCCGCCGGCTGTTCGACGACGCCGGCGTGGACGCGTTCTTCTGCGGGCACTCGCACAAGGACCGCGTCGCGCGCTCGATGGCGGACCGCGAGGGTGACGGAATCACCCTGGGCGACGATGTGGACGGCGACGGCGACGCGGACGGCTACGGCTCCGGCGGGCATGCCGACGTGGTCGCCGCGCTCGGGAACCGCTACGGCCGCCAGTCGTACGGCGACACCGGCGGCGAGTCGACGAGCCGGGTCGAGAACTACCCGGAGGTCGCCGCGACGGCGCTCGACGCCCCGGAAGCGGTCGACGGACTCACCGAGACCGGCGCCGGCACCCTCTACGTCAACGTCGCCTCCACCATGTCCTCGACGAGCGAGTACTGGGGCTGGCGGCAGTTCGACTACGATACGACGGCCGAGGGGCTGGACCCCACTCGGTTCCGCTACCCGATGAGCGACGAGTTCCTCGCGGAGCGCGCGGTCGCCCCCGGTCGCTGGGACCCCGGGCAGGACGCCGTCGGCCTGTTCTCGACGCCCTCCTACCTGCTGGCGGTGACCGACGAGGGCAGCGCGAACGCGCCGGACGGCCGGACGGTCACGGTCGAGAACGACCAGACGGTCGCGCGCTCGGGTGCGGTGAGGGTGTCGACCACCGCCACGGAGCCGACGGTCGAGGGCGGGACGGTCGTCTGGGAGCGCGACGCCGGCCCGCGAACGGACCTGAAGATCGCCTACGAGGTGCCGGCGAGCGGGGAGACGACGATCTCCGTCACGGGCGACCGGTCGAGTCGAGGGCGTCGCTGACGACCTGGGGAACACCTCCCCGGTGAGCGGGAGCCTCAGGTCTGGTCGAGGAACACGTCGAACGGGCCGTCGCCGTCGACGGAGAGGTCGGCGGCCACGACGTTCCCCTCGTCGTCGGTCCGGTAGCTGACGGACTCGACGGTCCCCCCGCGCCGGCCGAGGGCCAGCCGCGGGGGTCGGGCGTACGCGCGGTCGAAGGTGACGGTGAGGGTGCCGTCCGCGTCGGGGCGGCGGCCACGGTGGATGTCGACCGGCGGCGCGTTGTCGCGCATCCGGGCGTCGGGGCTGCCGATGTGCCAGGGGTCGTCGCTGTCGGCGCGGTTGGTCTCGTACTGGTCGTCGCCGGCGTGCTCGCACTCGGTGACGGCGGCGCCGCTGTGCTGACATCCTCCCACGGCTAAAGCCGTGGGGTTTCCGGTCACAGACCGGGCAGCCCACGGCGGGAGGTTCCCCACTCGTCCGCGGTGGGGTTGTGGGCCGTGCCAGTGCGGCCCCCGACTGAGATAGCGGGCTTCAGCTACCTCCGCGTGGAGTGCGTATCCGTACCTCGGACTCGGCACCACAACCGACGAACGCCGATACGATCGACGTTCCGCCGGCTGTCGGCTTCATCCCGCGACTAAACTCGTGACCTTTCGCCCCGAACCACTGTAACGGCTGCATCCGTCGGCCGCAGCCGGGGCGCCCGGCCGGGACCCCGGCGGACCCTACGTCCAGCGGTCGAGCCCGGTCTGCGTGACGGCCTCCTCGATGCGCTCGAAGCCGCGCTCGACCTCGTCGGCGGGAACCTCCCACTCCTCGCAGACGAAGGCCCGTGCGGCCTCGAGGTCGGGGTCGATGTCGGTGTCGAACTCGGCCTCGTCGGTCACGTCCGGGTCGAGAAACAGGGTCCGGATGGCGTCGGCGTTCTCGACGTAGCAGTCCTCGGCCTCGAACACCGTCCAGAGGTCGCCGTGCTCGCGGAGGTACTTCACGGCCGTCTTCGGGCCGATGCCCGCGACGCCCTCGTTGAAGTCCGTGCCCATCAGGATGGCCGCGTCGACCAGCTGCTCCCACGAGAGGTCGTGCTCCTCGAGGGTGGCCTCGAAGTCCATCAGCTCCGGGTCGCCCTTGCTCGTCAGCTGCCGCACCGTGTACGGCGCGCCCAGCAGCAGCGAGTCGTAGTCCTCGGTCCCGGCGTGGTCGACGGTCCCCTGCCGGGCCATGTACGCGGCCTGGGCCTCCCCCTCGGCGGGCGCCTCGACGACGGGAACGTCGAGCAGCTCCAGCAGCTCCCGCGTCGTCCGCCGGATGGTCTCGGTGAGGCGCTGGGTCCGGGACTCGAGCGTGGCGATGGTGGCCGCGTCGGCGCCCTCCTCCCGCGCGGCTTCGAGGTCGTCCTCGTAGCGGTCGCGCTGCTCGCGGCGCTCCGCGACCTCGTCCTCCTTGAGTTCGGTCGTCCCGCCGTCGAAGACGAACACCGGCGTCACGTCGTGTTCGAGGAACTTCGGGAGCCCCTGGACCGTGCCGACGAGGTTCGCCACCTCCTCGCCCGCGCTCGTCGTGTACGCGCCCGTGCGGGTGAACTTCACCGTCGTCGTCAGGTAGCGGTAGAGCCAGTTGTGCGCGTCGACGGCGACGACGCTCCCCTCCAGGTCGTCGAACGACACGTCCTCGATGACCGCGAGCTGCCGCAGGTCCGCGTTGCCCATGTGCCGGCTGTTGGGGGGTGACTGATTTGGGGTTTGCGTAGCGACGAGGGCGGACGACCGGAAGACACGAACGGTGCGTCGGGACCCCGAGAGACGGTCTCTGCACGTATATCCCGTATAGAGCGCAGTTTGTGGCCCCGAACCGGATGTTATCACATTATACCGATTATTCTCCAGCTATTCGTGCCGTTCCAGGAATGCATCCAGCCGCGAGAGGCCCTCCTCCAGGTGGGTCGGCTCCGAGCCAAAGCCCAGCCGGAAGTGGTCGGGTTGGTCGAACGTCTCGCCCGGGGCCAGCACCACGTCCGCCTCCGCGACGAGCCGCTCGCAGAACGAGCGGCCGCCATAGAACCCGTCGGGCACCTGGACGAAGGCGTTGACGCCCGTCTCCGGGGCCGACCAGTCCAGTCCGTGCCGGGCGACGAACGCCTCGACGCGCTCGCGGTTCTCCGCCGCGAGGGCACGGTTCTCGGCCAGCACTGTCGCCTCCGTCTCCGGGGCGAGCACCTGCTCGGCGACCCGCTGGGAGACCGTGGGCGGCGAGATGGTGGTGTAGTCCTTCCACTGCCAGGCGACCTCGACCACCTCGCGGGGGGCCGCGAGCCAGCCGAAGCGGAGCCCCGCGAGGCCGTACCCCTTCGACAGCCCGCAGGCGGAGATGCCGTAGGGGCCGAGGCTGGCGGCCGGCGGCGGCGCCACGTCGGGCGCCGCGAGCGGGCGGTACACCTCGTCGGCGAGGAGGTAGGCGCCGGCGTCGGCGGCGATGTCGTAGACGGCCTCGACCACCGCGGCGTCGTGGACGCGGCCGGTCGGATTGTTGGGGTTGTTGAGGACGACGACCGCGGTGTCGGGCCGCATCGCCGCGGCCACGTCGTCCGGGTCGAGCCGCCAGTCGGCGTCGGCGTCGAGTTCGACGCGGGTCACCTCGCCGAACGACTCGGGGAGTGCGTGGAGCGACTGGTAGGTCGGCGTGACGACGACGGCGTGCTCGCCCATGAGCGCCGCGAACGTCACGAAGTTGGCCTCCTGGGTGCCACAGGTCAGCAGCACCTCGTCGGCGTCGCGGCCGTAGCGCTCGCCGATGCGCTCGCGCAGGGCGGCGTCGCCGTTCGTCGGGATGACGTAGCCCAGGTCGTCGGGCACGAGGTCGAAGCGCGCCGGGTCCAGCGGCCGGATGCCGGACTCGGCGAGCATCAGGTTGTCCGCCTCGTGTTCGGCGAACCAGCGCTCCAGGGCGAACGGCTCGATCTGCATACGGCCGCGACGCGGGGGGGTCCCAAAGGCGCGTCGGCTCCCTACTCCTCGCCCTGCCGTTTGCGCATCTCCTGCCGGGTGAACTGTGGGGTCGCGCTGATGCCGCTGGGCTCGCGGAAGGAACGGTAGAGCAACAGCAGGACGAGGACGCCGCCGACCCCCGGCGCGACCGCGGCGACGGGGTCGGAGAACGCGTAGAGGATGGCCGTCGAGAGGACCGCCCCAGTCAGCAGGAGCCCCAGCACCAGCCGCCGGGCCAGCTGGTCGAAGACGGCCTCCTCGTCGCTGACGGTCGCCTCCACCTCCAGGTCGCCCCGGTTGATGCGGTCCAGCGCGTCCTCGAGCTTCGGCGGGGTACGGACGGCCGCCCGGGCAGCGTCCTCCACCTCGTCGGCCCGGTCCGCGAGGAACTCCCGGACGCTGGCCTCGACGTAGCCCTCCCGGCGGAGGTACTCCGTGGCGACCTCGATGAAGTCGAAGTCCGGGTCGAGCGTCACGCAGACCCCCTCGACGACGGTCGCCACGCGCAACACGAGCGCGAGGTTCGGCGGCAGCCGCAGCGGGAACTCGTAGATAGTGTCCTCGACCTGCTCGACGATCTGCTGGACGCGGTACTGCTCGATGTCCTCCCCGCGCGCGTCCGCGATGGCCAGCTCCATCACGTCGGCCATCACCTCGCGGTCGGCCTCGGGACTGAGCGTCCCGAGTTCGATGAGCGTGTCGAGGATGGCGTCGATGTCCTGGTCCGCGACGGCGACGTAGAAGTCGACGATCTTGTCCTGAACGTAGGCGTCGACGCGGCCGGACATCCCGAAGTCGTAGAAGACGAGTCGGCCGTCGTCCTGGACCGCGAGGTTGCCGGGGTGGGGGTCGGCGTGGAAGGTGCCGTCCGTGACGAGCATCTTCAGGTAGGCCCGCTGGAGGGTCTCCGCCAGCGCCGTCCGGTCGAACCCCCGCTCGTCGAGCGCCTCCACGTCGGAGATTTTCGTCCCCGGGATGTACTCCATCGTCAGCACCCGGCCCGTCGACCGTTCGGGGTCGACCGCCGGCATCCGAACCCCGGGCTCGCCCCGGAAGTTCTCGCGGATCTCCTCCAGCATCCCCCGCTCGCGCTCGTAGTCCATCTCCTCGCGGATGGTCTTCGCGAACTCGTCGGCCAGCGTCCGCATCGAGAACGACCGCGCCTGGTCGACGAAGCGCATCAGGAGGGGCAGGGAGAACGTGATGATGCGGAGGTCGGCCGCGACCAGCGACTCGATGCCCGGCCGCCGGACCTTCACGGCGACCTCGCGGCGGCCGTCCGGGCTCCCGGGGACCGGCTTGGGGATCGTCGCGGTGTAGACCTGGCCGAGCGAGGCGCCGCTGATGGGCTCCGTGTCGAACGTCTCGAAGGCCTGGTCGACGGGGCCGAGTTCGGCCTCCAGCACCGGGCGCACGTCCTCCCACTCGGCCGGCGGCACGCGGTCCTGGAGCCGCTCGAACTCGTCGATGTACTCCGGCGGGAGGATGTCCGGGCGGGTCGAGAGGATCTGCCCGAGCTTGATGAACGTCGGGCCCAGCGTCAGCAGCGAGTCCAGCAGCCTGCGCGCCCGCCGGCGACGGGTGGCGGCGTCGACCGGCCGGGACCGACCGAACAGCAGGAACCGCCGCCGGTCGCGGGCGTACGCCAGCAGCAGCGGCAGGAACTGGTAGACGACGACGGGGAACCGCCGGTACGCGCGGAGGTTCACCACGTGGCTAGCGGTCCTCGACAGGGATCCGCGTCTCCCCCGCCGCACCTCGCTTGGGGAGCGTCACCGTCAGCACACCGCGGTCGACCGTCGCGGTGGCGCCCTCGCCGGTCGCGTTCGGCGGGAGCGGGAGCTCGGCGTCGAGGAACAGCGACCGTTCCTCCTCGACGTAGGAGAACTCGGAGGGAACGTCCTTCGCCCGGCGTGCCTCGATCCGGAGCCGCCCGCCGTCGATCGAGACGTCGACCGTGTCCGCGCTCGCGCCGGGCAGGTCCATCACGACTCGATGAGCGTCGTCGCTCTCGAGGAGGTCTGCGAACACCGTCTCCGGGAGTTCACGCAGGGCCTCACGAAAGGCGTTCATGTCTTCCGGTACGGCTCCGGATGCGAAAAAGGCCCCGGACCCGGAACCCGGAGCCCTGCTGCCCCCGACCCGTGACCCGTCGATTCGGAGGGTTAGGCCCCGTATAACGGGCACGAACGGCCAGAAGGCACTTACAGACACGGTAGTAACTGCCGGTGAGGCACACATGAGTTCACACACCGCGGCGGACGCGACGGCGGGGGGCGACGGCCGGGCGGTCGTCCTGGTGCGGAACGGGTCTCCCGAGCCCCGCGACGCGACGATCGTCGTCGACGGTGCCAGGACCGTGACCCGGCACGCCGACCTCGCTCCCGGCGAGGCCGGCGTCGTCGCCGCGCCCGCCGCCGGTCACGTCACCGTCGCCGTCTACACGGCTGCGGCGTCGGCCTCCTTCTCCTTCGACCCGGAGACGGTGTCGGCCCCGCCGCTGTTCGCCCTCCGCGAGGGACGGGTGCTCGTCTCGCCCGGGTGAGCCACTCGATTCGCCCGTTAGTTCTCGAGTGGAATCTTTTCCAGAGTAAGTTGGGGTGTTCCGCAGAAAAGAGCGTTTTTCCCCGGTTGTTCGAGGCATTTCCTTGCTACTCGCCGAGCGTCACGGCCTCGTGCGCGGCGTTCCGGAGCGCGTCGGACCGGCCGTAGCTGCCGGGGGCGATGGCGAGCGTCCGGCAGCCCCGTTGGGCCGCCAGTTCGAGGACGGGCTTGAAGTCCGTGTCGCGGGAGGCGACCGCGAGCACGTCGCAGTCGCCGTCCGTGACGATCTCGGCGGCGTCGACGGCGAGTTTCACGTCCACGTCGCCGCTCGTGACGACCACCTCGTAGCCCCGTGCCTCGGCGGCCTGGACGAGTCCGGAGGAGGCCTGCTCGTCGAGGTAGACGCGGGTCAGAACGGGACGCCCCAGGGCGGCCGCCGCGGCCCGGACCTCGTCGAGGTCGGTGTCGAACTCGCTCCGGAGGACGTTCGGCCCGTCGACGAACAGCGCGACGCGGTCCGTCCCCCCGTCGCCGAACAGTCCGTCGAGAAGTCCCATACCCCCGCCGTGGGAGACGGGCCGTGATAGCGCTGGCGGTCCCGCGACGGCTGCTCGGGAGCGTGACGACCGCGGACCGGCCGTGCCGGCGGTGGAGCGGACGGGGCCGGAAGTGACAGGCGAGATATTCGGCGTGACCGTCCCTCGGCGTTCCGTTCGGCCACTCTTTTCATCTCGCCGTGAGCCTCTCCGGGTGATGGTCACTGCGTCCCCGTCGGCGCCGCCCGTCGAGGCGCTCGATCTTCTCGTCCTCGCCGCCGAGGGCGGTAGTCCCGTCATCGAGGAGACACTCATCCACCTCCTGCCGGTGTTCATCATCGCGGCCGGCGTCGGCATCTTCGTCGCCAAGGTCGGCCGGTTCCCCTACACCATCGCCCTGCTGCTGACCGGGCTCGGCCTCTCCGCGCTGGCCGCCACGACGGGGACGCTGGACCGCATCATCGACATCCGGCTCTCCGACGAGCTCATCTTCCTCGTGTTGCTCCCGCCGCTCCTGTTCGAGGGGGCGGCGACGACGGACCTCGAACGCCTGCGCCGGAACCTCGTCCCGGTGCTGACGCTCGCGGTGGCCGGGCTCGCCATCGCGGTCGTCCTGCTGGGCGCGGTCGGGTCGGTCGTCTTCGACGCGTTCGCGCCCGGGTTCAGCCTCCTGTTCGCACTCCTGTTCGCCTCGATGGCGCTGCCGACCGACCCCGTGAGCGTACTGGCGCTGTTCGAGGAGCTGGGCGCACCAGAGCGGCTCTCGGTCCTCGTCGAGGGCGAGAGCCTCGTGAACGACGGCGTCGGCGTCGTCCTGTTCTCCACGTTCCTCGCGCTCGTCGAGTCCGGGGCGCCGACGAGTCGGCTGTTCGAGCCGACGGCGCTGGGACGCATCGTGCTGGACGTGGCCGTCGTCTCGCTGGGCGGGCTGCTGGTCGGCCTGCTCGCGGGCTACGCCGTCTACAGCGTGATGCGCGAACTCGACGAACACATGACGGAGATCGTCCTCACCTTTGTCCTCGCGTACGGCTCGTTCGTCCTCGCGGAGCACTACCTCCACGTCTCGGGGGTCATCGCGACGGTCGTCGCGGGACTGCTGGTCGGCAACCGCGGCGCCGACGAGGCGATGACCCCCCAGACGAAGGTGAGCATCTTCAATGCGCTGGAGACGGCCGCCTTCCTCGTCAACACGTTCATCTTCATCATGATCGGCGTGACGACGCCCGTGGGGACGCTGCTGAACCACGGCCAGCTCATCCTGCTGGCCATCCTGCTGGTCCTGGTCGCGCGCGTGGTCATCGTCTACCCCCTGACGGCGCTCACCAACCGGTTCGTCGAACCCGAAATCTCGACCGCCTACCAGCACGTCCTCGTCTGGGGAGGTCTCCACGGCTCCATCCCCATCGCGCTCGTGCTGGGGCTCCCGCGGACGCTCGACTCGGGGGCGCCGTTCCCCCTTCGCGAGGAGCTGCGCGCGATGGTGTTCGGCGTCGCCGCCTTCTCGCTCGTCGTCCAGGGGCTGACGATGTCGAACCTGCTCGACCGGCTGGGAGTCGTCACGCGGTCGGAGGCGACGGAGCTGTACGAGCTCCTGCTCGGGCGCGCCCGCGCGGTCGACGGGGCGCTCGAGGCCGCCGAGCGGCTCCACGACGCCGGCGAGATTCCCGAGGCGGTATACGAGGACTTTACCGGGGAGTACGGGCGCGAGAAGGCCGCCCTCGACGACGCCATCTCGCGGCTCCTGAGCGAGCAGCCCGAACTCGCCCACGAGCAGCTGCTCTCGGGGGAGCGCCAGGTGCTCCGTCGCGAGAAGGCCGCCATCATGGACGCGATGCGCCAGGGTGTCGTCAGCGACGATGTCGGCGAGCGGCTGCTGGAGGAGGTCGACTTCAAGCTCGACCGAGTCCGCGACGGCGAGAGCACAGTCGCCGGTCGCGAGGAGGGGTACACGGAGTTCTGGCGCGAACGCGCCCGCGAGTTCGGCCTCGACACTGACCTCGATGTCTCGGAGACCGACGACGACGCGCTCCCCGACGGGGAGGACTCGACCGCCGACTGAGCCGTCTCCCGGCCCGTTCGCGGCTCGCTCAGGTCGCCGTCCACCCGCCGTCGGCGAGGTGGACCGCGCCGGTGCAGTACGAGGAAGCGGGCGAGGCGAGGAACAGCGCTAGCCCCTTCATGTCCGCCGGGTAGCCCAGTCGACCCAGGAGCGTGTTGCCCTCCATCTCCGCCTGCATCGCCTCCATCCCGGGGGCGTCCTCGCGCAGCATCCCGCCGCCGATGTCCGTGTGGACCCAGCCCGGCGCGATGGCGTTCACTCGGATGCCGTCATGGCCGAGTTCGGCCGCGAGCTGCCGGGTGAGCTGGACGACGCCGCCCTTCGAGGCGACGTACGCGCTCAGCCCGGGCGTCTCCGAGGCGACCTGCCAGAGCACCGAGGCGGTGGTGACGATGCGCCCGCCGCTCCCCTGGCGGTCGCCCGCTGCGGCACCGGACTCCTTCATCGCGGCGGCGGCGGCTTCCCGACAGGTGAGGAAGACCCGGCCGACCCGGAGACGGTCGCCCAGTTCGTGGTGACGGCCATCCACGGGGCGCATCTCCGGGACGTGGCGCTGAGCGAGACGCCGGCCCGGACGCGTGAACTCGCGGAGCGGGACCTCGAACGGCTCGGGCACTCGTTCGGCGACGAGGGCTGAACCGCCGCGGACCCGCCGGCGGGCGGGGCGACGAGCGACGAGCGGAATCGCTTTCCCCCCGGGCGGCGACGGCGGCGGTATGCCGCTTCGAACACCGCCCCTGCGCGAGCTGCACGCCGACCGGGGCGCGACGTTCACCGAGTTCGGCGGGTGGGACATGCCCGTCGAGTTCGACTCCATCAGGACCGAACACGCCGCCGTCCGCGAGTCGGCCGGGCTCTTCGACGTCTCGCACATGGGCGAGATCATCGTCAGCGGCCCGGACGCGACGACGCTCACCGACCGGCTCGTCACGAACGACGTGGCCGCGCTCGACGCCGGCGAGGCCGTCTACGCCGCCATCACCGACGAGGACGGCGTCATGCACGACGACACCGTCGTCTACCGGCTGCCGGCCGACGAGACCGACCGCGCGGCCGCGGCGGCGCCGGCGTACTTGTTCGTCCCGAACGCCGGCCACGACGAATGGGCCCACGGGCGCTGGTGCGACTCCCGCGACGAGTGGGGGCTGGACGCGACCGTCGAGAACGTCACGGACGACTGGGCGATGTTCGCCTTGCAGGGCCCCGCGGCGCTCGACCACCTCGCCGCGGCGACCGACGCGACGCCCGACCCGGGCCGGTTCGAGATCGTCGGCGCGACCGTCGCCGGCGTCGAGTGTCTGGTCGCCCGCACCGGCTACACGGGCGAGGACGGTGTCGAACTGCTCGTCCCCTGGGCCGAGGCCGGGACCGTCTGGACGGCGTTCACCGGCCCCGTCGCGGCGGCGGACGACACGGAGGGTGAGCAGCCAGCCGACGGGTCCGCCGGCGACGACCGCGTCCGGCCCTGCGGCCTCGGCTCCCGGGACACGCTCCGCATCGAGGCCGGCTTCCTCCTCTCCGGCCAGGACTTCCACCCGGAGGACGAACCCCGGAACCCGTACGAGGCCGGCATCGGCTTCGTGGTGAAACTGGACACGGAGTTCGTCGGCCGGGACGCGCTCGAGGGGGTCGAGGCCGAGGGCGTCGACGAGCAGTTCGTCGGCATCCGCCTCGTCGAACGGGGCGTCCCCCGGAACGGCTACGACATCACCAACACGGACGGGAAGGTCATCGGCTCGGTCACCTCGGGCACCATGAGCCCGACCCTGGACGAGCCCGTCGGGATGGGCTACGTCCCGACCGAGTACGCCGACCCCGGAACGACCGTGCGGGTCGTCGTCCGCGGCCAGCAGAAGAAGGCGCGCGTCCGGACGCTGCCGTTTCTGGACGAGTAGTACACATATTATCCAGAGATTGTGCAAACTACATCTCAATCACTCTCATATTAATACAATCCTCTCCCCCCGGGTTGGACAGAGGGAGTTATCCGCTTCTCCGGTGCGCTCCGCGCCAGCCGGTCACCGGAACCCGCGGTTGGCGCGGCCGGCTTCGACGGGATTTACCCCCTCCCCCACGAGCGCCGAGCCATGAGCGACGGCAACGAGGACTACCGGACGGAACGTGACAGTCTCGGCGAGATGCAGGTGCCCGCGGACGCGTACTGGGGTGCGCAGACCCAGCGTGCGCTCCGGAACTTCCCCATCTCGGGCATCAGCTTCGGGCGCCAGTTCGTCCGGGCGCTGGGCATTGTCAAGAAGGCCGCGGCGCGCGCGAACCTCGACCTCGATCTCATCCCGGAGGGGAAGGGCGAGGCCATCGTGCAAGCCGCCGACGAGGTTGTCGCGGGCGAGCACGACGAGCAGTTCCCGGTCGACGTGTTCCAGACCGGGAGCGGGACCTCCTCGAACATGAACGCCAACGAGGTCATCGCGAACCGCGCGACCGAGCTCATCGGCGGCGAGATCGGCTCCCGCGAGGTCCACCCCAACGACCACGTCAACTACGGCCAGTCCAGCAACGACGTCATCCCGACGACGATGCACGTCGCCTCGCTGGAGGCGGTCGAGCGCGACCTCATTCCGGCGCTGGAGACGCTCCGCGAGGAGCTGGCGGCGAAGGAGGAGGCGTTCGCAGACGTCGTCAAGACGGGGCGGACACACCTGCAGGACGCGACGCCGGTGACGCTGGGCCAGGAGTTCGGCGGCTACCGCACGCAGGTCGAGAAGGGCATCACCCGCGCGTCGAGCACGCGCGACCACCTCGGCGAACTCGCCCTCGGCGGCACGGCGACGGGGACGGGGCTGAACACCCACCCCGAGTTCCCCACGCGCGCGGCCGAGTACATCAGCGAGGAGACCGGCCTGGAGTTCCGCGAGGCCGACAACCACTTCGAGGCCCAAGCCGCCCACGACGCGATGGCCGAGGCCCACGGCCAGCTGCGGACCGTCGCCGGCTCGCTGAACAAGATCGCCAACGACCTCCGGCTGCTCGCGTCCGGGCCGCGCAACGGCCTCAACGAGATCGACCAGCCGGAGAACCAGCCCGGCTCCTCCATCATGCCGGGGAAGATCAACCCCGTCGTCGCCGAGTCGGTCAACCAGGTGCACAAGCAGGTCGTCGGCAACGACGCCGCCGTCGGGGCCGGCGCCGCGGAGGGGCAGATCGACCTCAACCTCTACAAGCCGGTGCTGGCGCACAACTTCCTCCAGTCCGTGAAACTGCTCTCGAACGCGGCGGCGGTGTTCGGCGAGAAGTTCGTCCACGAGCTGGAGGCCGACAAGGGGTACTGCGTCGAGCGCGTCGAGCAGTCGATGGCGCTCGCGACCGCGCTCAACCCGGCCATCGGCTACGACAAAGCCAGCAAGGTCGCCAAGCGCGCGCTCGCCGAGGATAAGACCGTCCGCGAGGTCGTGATTGAGGAGGGCTACCTCTCGGAGGCGGAGGCCGACGAGGTGCTCGACCCGATGCGGATGACCGAGCGCGGCATCCTCGGCGACGACTGACGACCCACGACCCGCGCCGGGCCGTAGCGCCACAGCAGGCCCCACAGGCCGACCCGCCGGCGCGTCAGGACAGCGTCGACGAGGACGGCCGTCATGGCGCCCACGAGGGGCGGCTGCTGGAGGAGAATCGCGACGGTCGGGAGCGTCGCGGCCAGGGTCCGTCCGAACCGCGGCGCCCGGGGTCGACCAGCGCCACCTCGGAGGAGGGGGCGGTCGGGTCGCCATCGGCCGTCGATGCTGTCTCCATGGTCTGAGAGCACCCGCGCGGACGAAGACTGCGAGCGGGCTGGCACGGGTCGCGCCGGACCGCGGCCGTCAGGGCTTCAGCACGAGCAGGTAGATGGCGCCCGCGCCGACGGCGAGTGCCCCGATCCCGCCGACGACCATCCCGAGCGGGCCGAGTCCGCTGCGGCCATCGTCGGGTGACCCCGGGGCCGGACCGCTGGTCTCCTGGTCCTCGTCGGGGGCCGAGTCGCCCCCGCTGGTCCGGGTCGGCGTCTCGCCGTCGTCGGTCACCGCCGGCGTGTCCGTCGGGGTCTCCGACGGCGGCATGGGGGTGGCGGTCGGGGTGGGCGTGGGTTCGTCCTCCGCCACCACCTGGACCGTCCCGGCCGTGACGTTCTCGACGCGGTACGTGTACTCGCCCGTGCTGGGCGGGGTCCGGGTGAAACTGATATTCCGCTCTTCGCCCGCCGGCAGTTCGACGAACCGGCTCTGGACGAAGTTGCCGTTCCGGAACAGCTCCACCTCGTAGGTGCCGCGCTGGTCGCCGCTGTTCTCGACCGTCGCGTCGATCCGCACCGCGCCACCGACGCGCATCGAGGTCCGGTTGAGAGCCGCCGAGCGGGTGGCGAACGACGGGGAGCTGGTATCGGCCGACCCGCCACCGCCACCGCCTCCACCGCCGCCGGCGAAGTTCTGTCCCCCGGACGACTCCTCGTCGTCGGTGTCGTCGTTGTCTCCGTTCTCACCACCGCCGGGCGTCGGCGTCGCCGTCCCGTCGTCCCCGTCGTCGGTCTGGGTCGGCGTCGGGGTCGCGGTCCCACCGTCTCCATCGTCGGTCTGGGTCGGCGTCGGGGTCGGGGTCCCACCATCTCCGTCGTCGGTCCGAGTCGGCGTCGGGGTCGGCGTCGCGGTCCCGCCGTCACTGCCCGACGTGTCCACCAGCGGCGCGAACGTGCTGAACGAGGTCAGGTTGGCGCCGATGACGTTGCCCGCCTCGCTCCGGAAGGCGTCCTGCGTGACCCGCTCGTACTCGCCGCTCTGCTCGTTGTAGTCGTACATCGCCAGGTCGGACTCGTCGTCCGTGTGGACGAGGACCTGGCCCTCGTCGTACACGACGCTGAGGTTCAGGAAGGCGTCGCCCGCCTGCCCCTCGACGTCGACGTAGTCGGTAATGCCCTCCAGCCCGTCGCCGGGGGCGGGCGGGTCCGTGATCGTGGAGATGGTGACCTCGTTGGCCGACTCGAAGCCGACGTTCGCCGCCCGGCCGAGGTCGTCCCGGTCGGGGTCGACGAACAGCTCCACGTCCCGGGCGGTCGTCCCCTCGGTGTCGCCGGACAGGACGAGGTCGGACCCGGCGTTCCCGAGCAGGAAGAGCCCGGTGAGCGAGCTGTCGCGGCTGCTCCGGAGTGCGATGCCGTCACCGCCGCTGTCGATCACGTCGACGGTCCGGAACGTCGCCGCGTCGCCGTCGACGACGATTCCGGTCCCGACGCTGTCGTTCACGATGACCCGCTCGAGCGTGTGGTTCGCGGCCGCCGCGCCCGGGCCGCTGCCGAGTCGCACGCCGGTCCCGAAGTTGCCGACCTGCAGGTTCCGGAGCGTCACGTTCCGCTGGCCGGGCCGGACGTCGACTCCGAGCCCGCTGGCGTCCGCGTCCCCGGTGAGCAGGCGCCGCCGTTCGCCGCCGAACCCGAACCCGGTGACCGTCGCGTTGCTGGCCCGGACCTCCAGGCACGCGCCGCTGATGCTGCTCAGGTTGGCGTCGATGCGGTACGTCTCGCCGGAGCGCCAGTCGGTGAACCCGCAGGACGTGATGGCGTTCTCGAGATCCGCCGCCGGCGAGTACGTGTCCGTCGGGTTCTCGAGGGTGGCCGAGACGGTGTTCGCGCTCGGGTCGTTCGTCGAGCCGTCGACCGCCGACCAGCCCCCGTCGTACGAGTGGATACGGGCGGTGCTCTCGACGAGCGGCGGGTCCTCGACCGCGTCGTCGGGGTACTGGACGGTCAGATCGACCGACCCGACGACCTCGCCCGTCACCACGGCGGTCGTCGTGTCCCCGATGGTGCCGATATCCAGGTACGGGCCGAAGGTCCGGTTCCCCGGGCGTTCCGGCTCGATGGAGCCGCCGCCGACGCCGGAGCTGTTCCCGGCGATGGAAACGTTGGTCGCGTCGAGCGTGAGGTCCGCGTTCTGGATCGCCAGCCCGGAGACCGAGGTGGTCCCCGAACCGGTCGTTACGAACGCGGGCGCGTTCCCCCGGACCCGGAGCTGCTGGAGGGTGTTGTCGGCGGGGGACTCGACGCGGATGCCCGCCGCGTTGCTGTCCTGCACCAGCGTCTCCTCGACCGTGGTCCCGGCCGTCTTCGAGAGGAGGACGCCCTGACGGTCGCTCGACCGCACCGTGGTCCCGAGCGCCCCGTCGCCGGGAGCCGCGTCAGTGACGGTGACGCCGGTGGCGTCGCTCAGGTCGATGCCGACGGTGTTGTCCGTGGCGTTCAGCCCCACGACGGTCGTGTTCGACCCGGCGAGGCGGGCGCCGGCGCCGCCGTTGCGGAGCGCGACCAGCCCCGGCGCACCCGCGTCGGCACGCAGTTCGCGCTCGTCGTCCGCGACATCGAGCCCCGGGAGGTGGAAGCCGTGTCCGCCGTTGTCCGACGCGACGGCCCCGGTGACGGTGGTGCGGTTCGTCTCCAGCCGCAGACCGTCGTCGGTGTTGCTCGTCGCCGTGACGTTCACGACCGTGGCCCCCGGCGTACTCTCCAGTTCGACGCCGTGGACCCCGTTGTCGTCCGCGGTGACGTTGGTCAGGCTGGTCTCCCCGGCCGCGACATCGCGGACGAGGAGGCCGTGCCCATCGTTGTCCGCGAAGGCGCCGCCGGTCACGCTCACCGCCTGCAACCCGAGCGCGGTCGTCAGGCCCGAACCGGCGTTGTTCTCGGCCGTGACGCGGACGAGCGTCGCACTGCCACGGAGCAGCTCGGCGCCGGCCCCGTTCCGGCGGAGGTCGCTGTCGACGATGCGGAGCCCCGCCGTCTCGAAGGAGACGACACCGCCCCGTGAGTTGTCGACAGCGGTGACGTTCTCGACCGTGACGTTGGAGACGTTCTCCCCGACCTTTCCGGCGCGCACGCCGATGTTGCTGTCGTTCACGCGCACGTCGTGGACCCGGACGTTGCTGACGGAGGCACCGCTGGTCTCCGGGACGACCGCGATGGCGCTCGACGAGGCGTCGCCGGAGACGCCGAACCCGTCGCCGTCGAGGTCGACGTCACTGGCGGTGATCGTGAGACAGGTCCCGCTCTTCGTGCTGAGGTTGCTTCCGAGACGGTACTTCGTGCCGGTGTTGCCCAGTGTCGTGCATTCGTCGACGACCGTGCGGTCCTCGGTCGCGGTGTTGCCACCGTCGGTCGACGTGTTGCCACCCGTCGTGTCGTTCCCGCCGTCGTTCGCCAAGACGGCGGTCGCTCCGACCAGTGCCGTGCTCGAAGCGAGTGCCCCCACCAGGAGGACGACCACCAGCGTCAACGCGAGGAGTCCGGAACCACCCGGCCCCCCCAGTCTGCCGGACTCGGATTTCATGTACGAAAACCTATATTAAAACTGTATTAAACTTCCGCCGGGCCACGCCCCTCCATTAAGTGGGGTCGTCAGTCTGCAGAGCGGTCCCGGTGGTCCCCCCGCCATCGGGCCGTTTTTGGTCCCCCCCGACACATCCGGCGGCATGGACCACGACCGCGACTACGACTACGCCGACCTCGGACTCGTCGCGGGGCTGGAGATCCACCAGCAGCTCGACACCGCGACGAAGCTGTTCTGCTCCTGCCCGACGGTTCGCCGGGAGCCCGAGGCGGCGGACCGCCGCTTCACCCGCTACCTCCACCCGACGCGCTCGGAACTGGGGGAGATCGACGAGGCCGCCCTGGAGGAGTCGAAGGTCGAGCGCGAGTTCGAGTATCTCGCCTTCGACACCACCTGCCTCGTCGAGGAGGACGACGAGCCGCCCGCCCGGCTGGACGAGGAGGCCCTGGAGACGACCCTCGAGATCGCCGCGCTGCTGGACATGGACGTCGTCGACGCGGTGCAGGTGATGCGGAAGATCGTCGTCGACGGGTCGAACACGACGGGCTTCCAGCGCTCGGCGCTCGTCGCGACCGATGGCGTCATCGACACGAGCGAGGGGCCAGTCGCCATCACGGACATGCTCCTGGAGGAGGAGTCCGCCCAGCGCGTCGAGGAGACCGACGAGGGTGTCCGCTTCGGGCTCGATCGGCTCGGCATCCCGCTCGTCGAGATCGGCACCGGCCCGGACGTCCGCTCGCCCGAGCAGGCCCGCGAGGCCGCCGAACGCATCGGCATGCTGCTCCGCTCGACGGGGAAGGTCAAGCGCGGCCTCGGCACCATCCGCCAGGACGTCAACGTCTCCATCGAGGCCGGCGCCCGCATCGAACTCAAGGGGGTACAGTCGCTCGACGACATCGACGACATCGTCCGCCTGGAGGCCCACCGGCAGGTCCGGCTGCTGGAGCTCCGCGACGACCTCGCAGAGCGCGACGCGAGCGTGGGCGAACCCCGGGACGTGACCGACGTGTTCGCCGACACGGAGTCGGGGGTCATCGCGGGCGCGTCGGCCGTCGTGGGGGTCCCGCTGTACGGCTTCGACGGCGTGGTCGGCGCCGAGATACAGCCGGACCGTCGTCTCGGCACCGAGCTGTCCGACCACGCGAAGCGCCGCGGCGCCGGCGGCATCTTCCACACGGACGAGCTACCGGCGTACGGCGTCACGGAGGCGGAGGTAGACGAGCTCCGCGAGGCGGTCGGTGCGGGCGAGGAAGACGCCGTCGCCATCGTCGCTGCCTCGCGCGAGGTCGCCGAGGCGGCCATCGAGGCGGTCGCCGAGCGCGCCGCGACCGCGCTGGAGGGGGTCCCCGAGGAGACCCGCGACGCCATGGAGGACGGCACCTCCCGCTACCTCCGCCCGCTGCCCGGCGCGGCGCGGATGTACCCGGAGACGGACGTGCCCCCCGTGGAGCCCGACCCCAGCGAGGTCGAGCGGCCGGAGCTGCTCACCGAGAAGGTCGAGCGCTACCAGGACGAGCACGGGCTCGACGCCGGCCTCGCCGAGCAGGTCGCCTACGGCCGCCGGATGCCGGTCTTCGAGGCGGCGGTCGCGCGTGGCATCGACCCGACGACCGCGGCGACGACGCTCGAGTCGACGGTCACGGAACTCCGGCGCGAGGAGGTCCCCGTCGAGAACCTCACCGACGACCACCTGCTCGCCGTCCTCGAACTGGAGGCGGACGGCGACCTCGCCAAGGAGGGCATCGGCGAGGTGCTGACGGTGCTGGCGGAGCAGCCCGGCCTCTCGGCCGAGGCCGCGGTCGAGGAGGCCGGCCTCTCCGGCGTCGACGAGGCGGAGGTCCGCGAGGCCGTCGTCGGGGTCGTCGAGCGCAACGCCGACCAGATCGAGACGGAGGGGATGGGCGCCTTCTCCGCGCTGATGGGCGAGGCGATGGGCGCGCTCCGCGGGAAGGCCGACGGCGAGGTGGTGAGCGACGTACTGCGCGAGGAGATACAGAAACGGGCGTAGGACGGTATTCGTCCGTTGTTCCGGTCGTTTTCACATAACCGACCGCGTTCCGACCGTACGCCGACAGTTCGCATCGTACCGGGCGAGAGCGATGCGAGCAGTCCGCCCCTACCTGTAGTGTTCCCAGTCTTCGACCGGGACGGT
Organism: Halobacteriales archaeon QS_4_70_19; assembly: GCA_003020985.1. Classification (GTDB taxonomy): domain Archaea; phylum Halobacteriota; class Halobacteria; order Halobacteriales; family Haloarculaceae; genus Haloglomus. The sequence continues at coordinate 81,732 of PXRM01000014.1, forward strand.
CTCGCCCTCGGCGAACCCCTCCGACTCCTCGGGCACCACGACCCAGCCGTCCGCGAGCGCCACCGACGAGAGCACGCCCGAGCCCGAGGCGCGGGTCGGGGTCGCCGTCAGGCCCTCGTTGTCGTCGCCGTCCGCCGTCTCGACCTGCACGCGCGCGAACGTCCGGACGCCGGGTCCGCTGGGGAGCTTCCGCGCGAGCGTCGCCGTCCGGGTGGGGTGCTCGCGTCGGGGGAGGTGGCCGGCCCGCTTGATGGCGGGCCGGAGGAACTGGACGGCGTTGACGATGCAGGCGACGGGGTAGCCGGGGAGCATCAGGACCGGCGTATCGCGGACGATGCCGAAGCCGAACGGGTGGCCCGGCTTCAGCGCGACCCCGTGGACCAGCACCTCCCCGAGGCGGTCGACGACCTCCGGGATGAGGTCGCGCTCGCCGACCGAGGAGCCGCCCGTCGTCACCACGATGTCCTTCGTGAGATCGCGCTCCAGCGCCGCGCGGAGCGCCTCCGGGTCGTCCGTGACGACGTTGCGGTAGGTGGCGGCCCCGCCCCAGCGTTCGACGTAGCGCGAGACGGTGAGCCCGTTCGTCTCGACCACCTCGCCGGGGCCGGGGTCGCGCTCGACCACCTCCTCGCCGGTCGGGACGACGCCGACGGTCGGCCGGTCGTGGACCTCGACCCGGCGGACGCCACAGGACTTCAGCAGCCCCATATCCGAGGGCCGGAGCTGGTGGCCGGGCTCGTAGAGGCGCTGGCCCTGCTCGACGTCCTCGCCGGGCGGGGCGACGTTCTCGCCCTCCGCGACGGCGTCGAACACCTCCACCTCGCCGGCGAACAGGTCCGCGTGCTCGACCATCACCACCGCGTCGGCCCCGTCGGGCAGGGCGCTCCCGGTGTGGACGCGCGTGGCCTCGCCCGGCCCGACGCTCGTCTCCGCGGGGTCGGCGTCGTCGCCCACCTCGCGGAGCACCTCCGGCGCGCGGTCGCTGGCGCCGAACGTGTCCGCGGCGCGGACGGCGAACCCGTCCATCGCGGCGCGGCGGTAGTCGGGGACCGCCCGCCGGGCGTCCACGGGCTCGGCCAGCGCGCGTCCCTCCGCTGTCGAGAGAGGGACCGTGTCCGTCCGGGAGAGCGGCGTGACGGCCTCGCGGAGCCGTTCCCGGGCGGCCGCGACCCGGGTCACCTCCTTGAACCCGTGCTCGTGCAGGTCGCTCATACCGGGGGGAGGGGCGGGCGGCGCAAAAACTGGGGGGTCGTCGCCTCCGGTCCGGGACACCCGCCGGGAGATGGAAGATACTTGTCCTCCGGGGGGGATGGTGGGAGCGTGAACCGCCGGGCTGCGCTCCGTCGGCTGGCTCGCGAGCGCGCGGCCGACGAGTCCTGGCTCCCGGCCCGGGAGGAGACGCTCGGCCGCCGGGCGTGGCTCAAGCGGGCCGGCGCGGCGACGGTCGGCCTCGGTGCCGCCATCGCCACGAACAACGCCGTCCTCGGCTACGGAACGGTGACGGGGACGAACATCACCGAGCAGTCCATGGACTCGATGGCCGCCCGGCCGTTCCTCGAGATGGAGCGGCGGGCGCCCGTCCCCGGCGGCCGGCTGGAGATCGACCGCCGCGGTGAGCGCCTTACCGTCCGTGGCGACGGAGTCCGTCGGCTCTCGCTCGCGGAGGCGACACCGGCGATGGCTCGCGAGGCGGCCACCGCGGTCGGTGTCGACCCCGAGACGGTCGGCGAGACGACCGCCGACGTGCTCGCAATCCAGGCAGACGACGTGCGGTGGGAGCCGGTCACGTTCGACGCGTTCCGCGAGACGGTCGCGGCGGGCACTCCCCGGCCCGTCACCACGGGCCTCCTCCGGGCGCGGTACACCGACGCGAACCCGGAGACGGTGGCCGCGTTCACCGGCGCGGACCCGGCGGACCCGGTCGCGACCGCGTACGCCCTCGCCGAGGCGTTCCGCGAGACGACCTACTACGACGTCCCGCGGTACCTCGCCGGATCGATCCAGTACAACGTCCTCCTGAACCTCGTGAAGCTCCGGCCGTACCTCCGGTCGGACACCTCGTTCGAGGCCCTCGCGGCTGGCCGGACCCGGGGGATGTTCTGCCAGGAACTCACCCACCGCTCGATCGAGGCGTTTCACGCCCCCTCCGTCCTCGAGCAGTCCCCGCCGGTCGCGTCCGTCGTGGCGTTCGATCCACGCCACAGGCACAACTACACGGCCCTCGCCACGGTCACCCGCCGTGCCGGCGACCTCGTCGTCCCCATCGCCTTCCTCGACTACACCCACTCCACGCTGTACGACGACCTGAACCTCCGTGGCGTCCTGGGCGAGGGGCTGGAGGCGTACAACTCGCGTCATCGAGCGCGGGAGCTGACATGGTGGCAGCATCGGTGATGTCGCCCGGATCGGCCGGGCGCTGGGACCGGTTCCGGGCCGCCGTCGAACGCCGCCTCTCGGTCGACCGCCGGGCACTGGCGGCGCTCCGGGTCGCGCTCGGCCTGCTGCTGCTCGTGGACCTCCTCCTGCGGTCGCGGGCGCTCGTCGCCCACTACACCGACCGCGGGGTCCTGCCGCGCCCGGCGCTGCGGGAGGTCTACGGCCCGCTCGCGGATATCTCGCTCCACGCGCTCTCCGGCGGCGTCGCCCTGCAGGTCGCGCTGTTCGCGCTGGCCGGTCTCGCGGCGCTCGCGCTGACCGCCGGCTACCGCACCCGGCTCGCCGCGGTCGTCTCGTGGCTGCTACTCGTCTCCCTGCACGCGCGGAACCCGCTGGTGCTGAACGCCGGCGACTCCGTCCTCCGACGACTGCTGTTCTGGGGGCTGTTCCTCCCGCTCGGGGGCACCTGGTCGGTCGACGCGTTCACGGGTGAGCGTGACACGAGCGACCGGAACGGTACCGTCGTCGGCGTCGCGACGGCCGCGCTGCTCGTCCAGGTCGTTCTCGTCTACGCACTGAACGCCGTCATCAAGCTCCGCGGCGAGGCCTGGCCGAGCGGGACCGCCGTCCGGTACGTCCTCGGTATCGACCACCTGACGGTGCTGCTTGGCGACGCCCTCGCCGGCTACCCGGCACTGCTAGAACCGCTGGCCCGGGGCTGGCTCGTACTGCTGGTTCTCTCGCCGCTACTGCTCGTACTGACGGGCCGGCCGCGCGCACTACTCGCCGCCGCGTTCGCGGCCGGGCATCTCGGGATGGCGCTCACCCTCCGGCTCGGGCCGTTCCCGTTCGTCTCCATCGCGGCCCTGCTGCCGTTCCTCCCGCCGCGGATGTGGGATATGGCCGGTCGTCGGCTCCGCGGGGTCGTCTCGGCAGCCCGCCGCGGGCGCATCGAGCGCGCCCTGCGACGGGTCACGGTCCCGCTACCCCGGGAGTCGACACTGTCCGACCGGCTCCGCACGGTGGACCGTCGCGTCGCGCCGGTCGTCGTGGCCGCCCTCCTCGTGGCGGTGCTCCTCTGGAACGCCGTCTCCATCGGTGTCGCACCCGCCCCGGCCGAGGTGCGGGACGCGAGCGAGGAGTACCGGTGGGACATGTTCGCCCCGGAGCCCCGCCGGACGGACGGCTGGTACGTCGCGCCGGCGACGCTGCCGTCCGGGGAGCGCGTCGACGCCTGGAACGGTGGCTCCGTCTCGTGGGGCCCGCCGCCCGACACCGCCACGACCTTCCCGAGCCACCGGTGGCTGGTCTATCTGCTCGACCTCCGGCGTCCCGGCGGGGCCCCGCTGCGTGACGACTTCGGTGCCTACCTCTGTGACCGCTGGGCGGCTCGCCACGACTCGCGCCCGACGGACGTGTCCGTCGTCTACGTCGAGCGCCCGGTCGTGCTCGACGGGCCGACGGAGACGCGGCGCGTCGACCTCGGGACGTACCGCTGTCCGGCGGAATGAGGGCCGGAGTCGAGCCGGGAGTGGGTGAAAAAGCACTTACCACTGATACCGAAACGCCCGTTAATGCGCCCGGACTCGCCCGACGATGACCCGGCGAATGAGGAGCCGGACACCGGGCGGTCCGTCTCGCGCCGTCAGGTGCTCGCCGGAGCGGCGGCGGCCACCGGGATTGCGAGCGCCGCCACGGTGAACCGGTTCCTGCTGGGGTACGGGACGCTGTCGGGGACCAACGTCACCGAGCAGTCGCTCTCGGACCTGGCGTCCGCCCCGTTCGCGGCCGGGACGCGGACGGTGTCGGTTCCCGGCGGCCAGCTGGAGCTGACGGGCGACCGCCTCACGCTGGTCGGTACGGATTCGGCGGCGTGTCACCTTCCCGAGACGACGCCCGAGCGAGGGGCCGAACTCGCCGCGCAGGTCGACATCGACCCGGAACCGGTCCGGCAGGTCGTTGCGGATGTCCGGTCGGTTCGTCGGGGGAACGTCCGGTTCGCCCCGGTACGGTTCGACGAGTTCTCCGACGCCGTCGCCCGGGGCCGCCCGCGTCCAGCGACGACCGGGTTACTCCGTTCGCCGCGGGCCGTGGTGGCGCCGGCCGACGTGTGGGCGTTCGTCGGTGAGCCGACTACGGCACCGACCGACCTCCTGCGGCGGCTCGCCGAGCGGTTCCACGAGACGACAGCGTACGACCTCACGAGGTTCGCGGGCAACGTCGTGGAGAACCGCCTCCCGGGCGGCAACCCACGCCGGCCACTGTCGGAGAGTTCCTTCTCGACGCTCCGGACCGACGACGCCGATGGGCTCCTGTGCTGGGACTACACGCGCCGAGGGGTCGAGGCGATACACGCGGTGCCGGCGCTTGACGGGCGGCCCGCCGCCGCGGCCACCCCGGCGCGCGACGACCGACACGGACACGTCTTCATGGCGTTGGCCGCCGTGACGCGCCGCGGTGACGGCGTCCCGGCCGTCGTCGTCACGTTCGTCGAGTTCGTTCATTCGGCGTTGTACGGCGATGTCGGGCTCCGAGGGGCACTCGGCGCCGACCTGAACGCCTACGACGAACTCCACCGAGTCACGTCACTTCCCTGGTGGAACGGTGCCTGAATTCATCTCGGACGGCGGGTATGAGCGCTTTCGATGGTGGTTGTGAGCGTGCCACGAGCCCAGCCACAAACCGTATATCCCGGCGCGTCGACCGACCACGTGTGTCGCAGGGACTGACCGACGCGCTGGCCTGGGTCTCCATCGCCGTGTTCACCCTGGCGGTGCTCGCGGAGCTGCGCGACCGCCGGACGGCCCGCTTCGTCGCGGTCGGGGCGTGGGCCGCCTTCGCCGTGTTCTGGCTCGCGCTCGTCCCCCAGTTCCTGCTCGTCGAGAAGAGCGCCATCGAGGGCGTCCTCAGTGCGCTCGCCGTCCCCGCGTCGCTGTCCGCCGCCTACCTCCTCTACCGTGGCCGCGAGTCGCTGCTCGTACTCACGCGGGGCGTGGCCGTGATGGGCCTCATCTACCTGCCCGCCACCACCATCCCCTGGATCTACGGGCCGCTCGTGGAGACGACGACCGCGCAGGTCGACTTCCTCATCCGGCTCGCCGGCTACGACCCGACGGTGACGACCGGCGAGAACGGACTGCGCAACACCTTCGTCTTCACCACGGACGGCCACCAGTACGAGACGTTCATCATCCTCGCGTGCACGGGGCTGGGGAGCATGGCCATCTTCGCCGGCCTCATCGCCGCGGTGCGGGCCCCGCTCCGCAGGAAGTTCGCCGCACTCGCGGTCAGCGTCCCGGTTATCTGGGTGCTCAACCTCGTCCGGAACGCGTTCATCGCGGTCGCCTTCGGCAAGCAGTGGTTCCAGGTCGCGGTCCCGCAGGTGTCGATGCTGTTCGGCGTCCCCGCCGGGCAGGAGGGGCTGGTTTCCTTCTACCTCGCCGACAAGGTCATCGCCCAGTCCGCCTCCGTCGTCGCGCTGGTCCTCATCACGTACCCGGTCGTCCGGTTACTGCCCGAACTGGCGGCCGTCCTCGACGACGCACTCTACGTCGTCACCTACCGGGAGTTCCACATCGCTGAGGCGCTGGGGCTGGAGGACGCGAGCGCCGGCGCGACCGGGGAGCGAGAGGACGGCGCCGGGCGGGAGCCGCCACGCCGCAGCGACTCCGGCCCCGTCGGCCCGACCGACGACGACTGACGACCGATGTCGCCACCACCGTCGCGCCGCGCCGGGTCGTCATGTATCACCGGAGCAGCCCCGGGCAAGACCTATAGGCGGAATCACCCAACGGTGGGTCGATGACCGGACCCGCGGCGAGCCTGCTGTCGGCGCTCGCGGCGCTGGGGGCGCTGTCGGATCCGCTGGCGTGGCTGGTGGTGGCCACGTTCGTCGGCGGCAGCCTGCTGGAACTCCGCGCCCGCGAACCCGCCCGGTACGTCCTCGTGGGAGCGTGGCTCCTGTTCGCGCTGTTCTGGCTCACGCTGGTCCACCACTTCGCGTTCGAGCAGAAATCGGTGATCGAGGGAGTCGGTGCCGTCGCCGCGGTCCCGCTGTCGGCGTACGTCGGCTACCTGCTGTACGCCGGGCGCGACTCGCTGTTCGTCCTCTCGCGGGCCGTCGCGGGGATGGGCGCCGTCTTCATGCCGTTCGAGGCGCTCGCGGTCCTGCGGCGCCCGCTCATCGAGACGGTCACCGTCCAGACGGAGCTGCTGATGGGGCTGCTCGGCCAGGACCCGACGGTCCTGACCTGGTCGGAGGCGACCGAGCGCATCGCCGCGCAGTACGACTGGGCCGCCGCGCGTGCGCGCTCGTTCAGCGAGGAGCGGGGCTACTACGACTACCGCAACACGTTCTTCTTCCTCCACGAGGGGCAGTACCCCATCACCTACACCATCCGGCTCGCGTGCACGGGGCTGGGGAGCATGGCCATCTTCGCCGGCCTCATCGTCGCCGTGCGGGCGCCACTGCGCCGGAAGGCCCGCGCGTTCGCCGTCTCCATCCCCGTCATCTACGCGCTCAACCTCGTGCGGAACGTCTTCATCGGCCTCACGTTCGGCCAGCAGCGCCTCCAGGTGGCGGTCCCGCAGGTGATGAGCCTGTTCGGGACCAGCGACCCCCGGATGGTGTCGTACTTCCTCGCCGACCGTGTCCTCGCGCAGTCGCTCTCAGTGGTGGCGCTCGTGGCCATCACCTGGCTCGTCGTCCGGGAGCTCCCGGAGGTGCTGACCGTCGTCGAGGACGTGCTGTACGTGCTGACCGGCTCGGAGTACGACCTCCGGGACGCGCTGGACGTCGACGGGAGCGGCCCCGATTCGGACCCCGACCCCGCGCCCGTCCGCGCTGACGGCGGGGAATGACCGTCAGGCCAGCCGTTCGTCCGCGAGGGCGGCGGGCGCGTCGGCCAGGGCCACCAGCGCGTCGCGCTCGACGTGGTGCAGGTCGCCGGGGAGGACGAGCAGGTGGAGCGGGTCGCCGAAGTCCCGACCGGCGAGCGCCGACAGGCGGTCGGCCGCGACGACCGGCGACGGGCTCCCGGCCCGCGCGACGGCGACGCCGAGGTCGTCCTCCCGGCCGGCGTCGGTCAGCAGCCCCGCCGCGGTGCTCGCGGTCATGTACTCGTCCGTCGCGGCCAGCTCGTGGGCCACCTTGATGTCGAGGAAACAGAGCGTGTGAAGCCCGCGCTCCCGGTTCGCGTCGACGGTGTCCAGAACGGACCCGGGCACGTCGTCGCCGCCGTGCGCGTACGGGAACGGCAGCGTCGTCGCCTTCCCGAACCGGTAGTTCTGGAGGCTCGTCAGGGAGGCGGCCGCGGCGGCCGCCGTGGTCCCGTGGACGACCCGCGTCTCGATGCCGCGCTCGTGTGCGCGCAGCCGAAGGTCGACGTGCGTGGTGGCGACCATCGTGTCCCCCGCGGTGCAGAAGACCGCGTCACCCGACGCGGCCGCGTCGAGGATGGGGTCGGGCGTCCGTTCGACGCCCTCGCGGTCCCGGACCGTCACGTCGATGTCGTGGGACGCCTCCAGGTCGTCGACGGTCGCGCCCGCGAGCTTGCTGGTGTAGAACTCCGCGAACACCCGGTCCGCCCCGCGGATGGCGTCTCGCCCCTCGACGGTGATCGAGCGCTCGTCCCAGAGCCCGAGGCCGACGAACGTGAGCATACGAGGAGTCGGCGGGTGGCGGGCGTAAGCGTGACGACTGCTCCGCCCCCGTCACTGCCCGTCCGCGCGCTGGCGGGAGAGCGACGCGACCGTCCCGCAGGTGGGGCCGACCCCGTACGAGAGCGCCCGGGCGGCGGTTCCGAACGGTAGCGCGACTAACGACCGCGAGATGGCGTTCGGCTCCTCCCGGAGGACGACCACCCCGAGGACCAGCGAGAGCAGCCCCCCGCGAGCGTCGCCACGACGAACGGCGATACCGGCTGCGCCATCTCTCGGAGCGTTCTCGTACTGGGACAAAAGCGTGGGGGCCCGTCACAACCACCCGGAGACGGCCGGCTCGGGGGCTCAGAGACCGGACGGGCACTCGACCAGGGCCGGCGGGTCGGCACCGCGGCGCCCCCCGAGGAACTCGCGCTCGGCGGCCGCGAGGTCGTCCCGCTCGCGGAAGCGGTCGAGACCCGCGCGGTACGCCTCCGGGTGCACCGCTGCCGGGCGGTCGGCCGGCCGCGCCAGGACGAGTTCGGCCAGGCCGCTCGTCTCCCCGGTCCACCTGAACCCGGCCTTGTGGAGGGCCTCGTAGGAGAACGCGTTGTTGACGCCGATGGCGACCTGCTCGAACCCCCGGTCGGCCGCCCGCGCCGCGACGAACCGGGCCAGGCGAGCGCCGAGGCCGCCGCCCCGGGCGTCCTGCCGGACGGTCAGGTAGCGAATCTTGCACGTCCCGGCGTCGGTCCGGTCGGCGTCGAAGGCGGCCGCAGCGAGCACCGCCTCCGGGTCCGAGGGGTCCCCGCTGTCCTCACCGTCACCGCTGGTCCGGTAGGCCACGGCCTTCCCGGTCGCCGACATCACGAACTTCCCGGCGTAGGCGAACCGGCGGTGGTCCAGCCGTAGCGTCGGTCCGTCCGCCGGCCAGCCCAGTAGCGCGTACCCGACTGCCGACTCGTCCATGCGACCGCTCGGGCGCGCGGCGACAAAACGGCCGTGGCGCCCCGACGCGGGTTTCCGACATATTCTCCCGATATTCGACAGACAGCCCGTATTACACGGATATCCACGGCGTTGACCACGGGCGGCTGCCGGCCGACCGTGCCGGGAACGGGGCGCACAAGTCACCGGGTGTCGAAGCGTCGGGCATGGACGCCGTCGGTGCCGTCACGAGCCGTGTGGACCGCTCCCCCACGACCGCCATCCTCGCGGCCGGTGACATCGCGCTCATCCTCCTGTTTTTCGTCCTCGGTGAACTCCAGCACGGGGGCGTCGCCGCGCTCCCCGGTCTGCCGTACGCGGCGGCCCCGTTCCTGTTCGGCTGGGTGGTCTCGTCGCTCGTCGTCGGCGTGTACGGGGCACCGTGGCGGCAGGCGCTCCACGACGCGGTCATCCGGACGGCCGGCGCGTGGACCGGCGCGGTCGCCATCGGCCAGCTCCTGCGCGACACCCCCTACCTGCCCGGGAACGCGAGTTCCGCGTTCGTCCTCGTCTCGCTCGTCGTCGGGATGGCGCTACTGGTCCCGTGGCGGGTCGCTGCGTTCCGGTTCGACCTGGTGTGACGCCGCGCTCGTCCGTCGCGGGGGGAGAACGGCAGCCTTAGGCGATTCCGCCGCCGACCGGTACCCGTGAGCGACGACGACCGGCGGACGGAGCCGACCCCCTGCGTCCGCGTCCCGCGCGAGGACGGGGAGGCCACACGCGCCGCGCTCGCCGAGCGCGACCTCGTCGACGGCGACCACGAGATCACCGTCGCGGACGGCTGGCTCTTCGTCCCCGTGACGGACCCGACCGCCGTCCCCGACGAGTACGACGTGGTCACCCACGAGATGCCCGTCCGCGAGGGGCAGACCCTGCCCGCGGACATCCTCGGCTGGGCGCCGACCTACGAGCGCCTCGGCGAGGTCGTCATCCTCGACGAGGACGACCCCGAGCGCGCGCGGGCGGCCGCCGAGGCGGTCATGGACTCCTCGCTCCCGGCGGCGACGGTAATCAACCGCGCCTCGAAGGTGAAAGGCGAGACCCGCGTCCGCGACTGGGACGTCCTGGCCGGCGATGGGACGGAGGCGGTCCACCGCGAGTACGGCTGCGAGTTCCTCGTCGACATCGCCGAGGTCTACTTCTCGCCGCGGCTCGCGACCGAGCGCCACCGCGTCGTCGAGCAGGTGACTGCCGACGACCACCTGTTCGACATGTTCGCCGGCGTCGGGCCGTTCGTGATTCCGGCGGCGAAGCGTGGCGCGACCTGCGTCGGCGTGGACCTCAACCCCGCTGCCATCGACTACCTCCGCGAGAACGCCCGCCGCAACGGCGTGGCCGAGTGCGTCACCACCCACGAGGGGGACGTCCGCAAGGTCGTCGACCACGAGGGGTACGACGGCCGGGCCTCGCGCGTGGTGATGAACCTCCCCCACTCCGCGGACGACTTCCTCGACACCGCCGTCCGGCTCGCAGGCGACGACTGCGTCCTCCACTACTACGACATCCAGCACGAGGATGACCCGTTCGGCCCCGGCGAGCGGGTCATCAGGGACGCGGCGACGCCCACGTACGACGTGACGGTCGAGACCCGCCGTGAGGTCCGGTCGTACGCGCCCCACGAACTGAACGTCTGCCTCGACGTCCGGCTGTCCCGGTGACTGCGGGCGGTTCCGGTACCGCTTCGGAATCCTTATACTGCGCACCCGGCTTCCACCGTGTAGCGCCGGTGTAGCTCAGACTGGCAGAGCGATTCCTTCGTAAGGAATAGGTCGGGGGTTCAAATCCCTCCACCGGCTTCCTCCTCCGAACGACACCGAACAGCGCAAGCGCTCGGGAACTCGGAGCCGAACGGTCGACACGCGGAACGGCACGCACATGAGCGCCCGCATCCCCTCCCGGCTGCGGCGCGGGACGGCCGGAACGGAAACCGGAGCCAGCCGCTATCGCCCGGCCACCGGCCGCCTCAGCCCTCGTCGTCGTCCTCCCGGGCGTCCTTGACGGCGCCGAGCTTCGAGAGCAGTTCGTCTGTCCCGGCACCGGAGTCGAAGGTCATCTCCCCGTCGTGGACGTGTTCGTGCGCTGTAACGGTCTCCCCGTCGTCCTCGTCGGTACTCTGTTGGCGGTTCTCCCGTTCTGATTCGTCGTAGCTCCCGAAGCCCATGTGCGAGCACCTACCAGACGCAGCGGCACAAGGGCGAGGGCGAGGGCGACGGTGGACTGGACGCGATGCTCCGCCGTCTTCCCGTCGTGGGCCCCGGAGCCCGTCTCGAACGGGCTCGCCACAGTGGCCTTCGCTTCGGTCCGCCGGAATCTGATTGTTTTGATGATTCGGGTGAAAACCGTGACGGGCTTCGTGCTCCGGTTCGAACTGGTGAATATGGAGTACGAGATTGGTACCGGGGAGCCGGTGAGTACGGCCGTCGTTCGGGCTGTGAGTGTCGTGGTCGGGGACGAACCCGGTTCCATCCCGCGTCTGGCGCACGTCCTCGCGCCGGATGCGCTAGACAGCCTCTTCGAACCGCAGTCCGACGGTGCGCCCCGGAGCGGTGGTCGACTCTCGTTCGTCTACTGTCAGTGCCACGTCACCATCGAGAACGGCGAGTACCTCACGGTTCGACCGCTCGACAGCTACACCCCGGACGACCGCCGGCCGTGAGCCAGCGCAGGATGCAGTGCAGCGGAGTGACCCGAAATCGGCGGTCCCAGGGCGTCTAACGGGGGTCGCGTGCAGGTATCAACCCCTGCGACATCAGCCGGCGGGCGATCACGACGAGCCCGTTCCCGAACCCGGTACCGAAGATCGCCTGCTCCTCACCGCTGTCGGGCATGATCGAACTCACCAGGATCCTGGAGCGGTCGACCAGAAGGAGTCGCCCGATGGCCGTCTCGTCCTCGGTCGCGTCACCACCGTGTAGCCACTCCAGCCCCGAGATGAACGTGGTCGCGCCCGGCACGGCCTCCTCGACCTCCTCCTGGAGCTGCTCGGTCAGCGTCCCGACCACCAGTTCGATGTCGGGGTCGACCGCGTTGAGGGTCTCGACCAGGTCGTCGGTCAGCAGCGACTCGTCGCCGATGACGAGGACGACCTCGTCCTCGGAACTCTCGAGGAGCTGCTCCGTCCGGTTCTCGATCGCTTCGCGCCCCGTGATCGCCCAGATCTGCTGGACCGGGGAGTCCCCCTCCTCGTCGACGGTCTCGACCGTGGCGAGCGCATCACGCAGTCGCTCGACGCGGCTCTCGTACTTGTCCTGGAGCGTCTCCGTCGCCTCCTCGAGCGGGACGGCGCGGAACTGCTGTGGACTCAAGTGCTCGATCTCGACCAACCCCTGCGCCTCGAGGATCCGTACCGCGTCGTACACCCGTGTCCGGGGAACGTCAGTTACCCTGCTGAGCTTCTTCGCAGTCCCCCTATTGAGTCGAGCCAGGCCGACGAAGCATCTGGCCTCGTACTCCTTCAGGCCGAGGTCTTGGAGGATATCGATCGCCTCCTCCATGCTTTGCGGTGAATCCATTTGTCCCAACCTTCCGGGGTCGCCCCGGGACTAGTATGGACGTTGGCCCCCTATCGGATAGTACTATCTCTCCCCGCTTCGGCACGAACGACAGTGGAATGCAGCCACGTTTCCGTCTGTACCTCCGTCCCAGCCCGGGCTTCCCGGGACGTTGTTGACTTTTCCGGTGACTGTGCGGCCGGCCGCTGTCGATCGGACGACATCGCGGCTCCCTGCGAACGATTGACCCTGATAATCACAAAAGAGATTTACGCGGGCGGTGCGACCGGGGTAGCGCACGGGAACAGTACGGTGACCCAACCCACCGTCCACCCCCGTGCTGGACGGGTCACCTCCGGTGGTCGGTCCGATACCAGCGGCCGGCCGGGTTACCGGATCGCAGGAGACGGGCCGGTGGCCGACGGCTCGTCGAGCCCGAAGCCCGTGCCGACGGAATCGGAACACGTCAGCAACGTGCCGACGAATCGGGGCACCGTCGGCCCTGTGCTGACAGAGGGAGGAGCAGGCCGGGAACGTGGCCGTCCTCACAGCCCTTCGATACACCGGAGCAGGAGCCCGGTCCGGGCGGACGGGACGTGGCGGACCTGTTCGACATCGGCGTTGTACTCGAGGACACCGACGCCGTCCAGAGACGGCACCCGGATGCGTTCTAGGTCGACTGCGACCCGTTCGCTGCGCTCCACTCGCTCCTCCAGCAGCCCCTCGGCAGTTTCGACGGCCTCGACGACCTCGTCGGCACTGACCGTCTCGCCCGGGCGACTCAGCAGGTACCGGACCATGATCCGCCGTCGCGGGTGCAGGAAGGTCCGAACGGCCGTGTCGTCGGAGGGACGCCACGGAGGAACACCCGGCGAATCCTCCCGGTGCGTCGGAAGGGGGGCCACCGTTCCCCGTGACGGTTCACCCGTCGGCATCCGGGGAGAGCGTCACGACCTTCCCGCGATTGGCCCTGACCCGCTCGACGACGCCCTCCTCCTCCATCTGACACAGCAGCCTGGAGACCGACGACTGGGACCAGCCGAGAATATCGTCGAGTTGCTGCTGTCGGATCTCCCCCTCGGAACGGACCACGTGGAGGATGTACTCCTCCGGGGTCAGCCCGGTCTCCAGGAAGAGTTCCGTGCGCGACATGGAGCTGTACTTCGACGCTTCCGACAGGTCGACCGCCGGGGCCTCGGACTGGGGGTGCCCGGATGGGCGCTCGTGAGCCGTTGGGATGACCCGGCGGCGGACCTGGCGCACCAACCGCTCGAACCCGCAGTCAGTCATGCATTCGCCCCCGGATCGCTGGTCCTACGGATCTCCCGGAGCAGTCGGAGCCATCCCACATACCCCATCGATTACCCGCCCGTGGGCATAAGGTGGCCTGGTTTTCGAGATATTCATCAAAGTTCGGAATATCGTATCGTTACCTTCCGGAAAACATCGTAACGAGGAGAGTATCGAGGCCGTACTCGCCACAGGGAACGTAACCGTTGAACCGGGGAGCAGGCAGCCGGTGACACGTGGACATCATAGGGCTACTCCCCTCGGGATACACGGGGGTCGACGTCGACTCTCGAATGGAACCGGGGCGGTCGAGGGCCGGAAACTCGACGCCGTGACCGGTGGCTCGGCGGGCGACCGGCTCGTCGGCTATCCACCGGCGGGGCCCACCTGTCGGGGCATTGTCACGGTCGAGGAGACCGACACGTCGTGCTCACCGGCGTGGCTGGCGAACGGCGCTGCCCCGTGGGCTCGCCGCAGGTGAGGAGTCGGGACCCGACGACGCCGACCCGGCACCGCGAGGCGACGACTGCTCCGTCGACCCCGGCAGCCCGTGAGAACCACGCGGATTCGATTCAGGAATCGTACTATTTCCTGTCGTGGCTTTGATTTATCACGGGCTGGCCATATCCTCAGCCATGACCGATGACACCTACCGGACGATCTGTCACACCTGCGGCGAGGAGTACACCTCGCACAGTCTGGAGCGGGCGAAGCGGGTGTTCCGGCGGCACTCCGAGCGGGGACATCGAGTCGAGGCCCGGGACGTCATCCTCTCCCGGATCGACCAGGCCGACGGGACGGGCAAGCCGGAGTTCTGGTGAGGGAACGGCCGACGGCAGCAGCCTCACCGCGAGCGTCGTACGCGGGGCTGCGGACCGTCGGGATCGACGCGGCAAACAGTTATGAACGACGTAACTTTTCCGGGCGTCGTGTATTTCGGTACGTGTTCGTCGGGAGCCAGGCGGCCGCCGAGGCGGTGCCGATGTGGTATCGGTACCTGCTCCTGTTGGTAGGGAGCGCCCTCGCGGTGCTGGTGGGGACGCTGGTCGCGAACGTGGTGCGAGGACTGTGGTTCCCGACCGGGAGCGCCGACCGGCTGCCGCTCGTCCCGTACGGGGTGCTGTACCTGCTCCTCGTCGCCGGCGGGACGTTCTGCAGTGGCCTCGTGCTGTACACGGTGCTGGGCACCGCCGGCATGTGGTGAGAGACACCGGACGACGCGGGCGGGGGGAGCCCAGGCCGGCACGGCACCGGTGCCCCCGGCTCAGGACGTCGGGTTGGGCGCGTTTGGCACGTCGGGGCCCTCGTCGTCGTCCTCGCGGAACGACCGGTAGCCCTCCGGGTCGCCGTACAGCGGCGAGTCGTTCGCGCCGCCGTGGCCGTCGCCCTCGTAGTCGGGGTCGAGGGGCGCGACGGGAAGGCGGACCTGCGAGTCGTCGATGCCACAGACGATGCGGACCGTGCCGCCCTGGTTCGAGCCCAGGGTGCCGCCGGCGGCGTTGGAGACGCGGAACGCCAGACGGTGGCCCTCCTCGATGACCAGGTCCGTGTGCAGGGAGCCGAACTCGACGAACTCCAGCGAGTTCGGCTGGAGGGCCTCGCCGTCGGTCGGCGTGGAGACACCGCGGGCGGGGACGCTGTCGCGGTACCAGGCCCGGACCCAGGCGTAGGTCGCCAGCAGCGGCTTCTTCCGGTCGGGCGTGTGCTTGACCGTCGTCTCGTCGTCCGGCGAGACCCCCGGCGGCAGGTCCAGCACCTCGACCGCCGCCGTCGCGTCCGTCCCCTCGGCGATGAGCCCCAGCCGGAAGGAGAGCTGCCCGGAGAGCCGCGTGTCCGAGCCGAACGGCTCCGTGACGAACGTCTGCGAGTCCGGCGCGTCGCTGGTCGGGCCGTCGGCGTAGGCGACGGCGCCGCCCTCGCCACGGTCGCGGCTGGTCGTCCCATCCGGATTGAAGTAGTGGACCTCGTCGCGCTCGGCGGCCGGGTAGGCGCCGCCGTTCTCCCAGGCGCCGTCGGCACGCTGGACCTCCACCTCCGGGTCGACCCCGGCGCCGGCGTCGATCCCCTTCAGGTACTGGGCGAACCAGCGGTGGGTCGCCTCGACAAACTTCGCCTGGAACGGGTGGGTGAGCTTGTCCTGCTCGATGTCGTCGGGCGTGTGCGGGTCACCGTGCTTCCCGTTGTAGAGCCAGAGCTTCGTCGGAAGCTCCGGCGGCAGCTCCTCCCAGAGGTAGCCGATGTTGTGGGTCTTGACGTTGTAGTCGAACAGGCCGTGGATGATGAACGTGGCCGCGTTGATCGAGGCCGCGTTCTTCGTGAACGAGCGCTCGCGCCAGAACGGCCGCTTCGCGTCCTGGTACGGCGAGGCGTGTCCCTGGGAGACCGCCGCGCCGAAGGTGGCCATGCAGGCCTTCCGCTCGAGCAGGTGGAGCGGGTAGCGGTCGTCGTCCGTCCCGGCGTTCTGCGTGTCCGCGGCCGGCAGGACCTCCGTGAACAGCGACGGCGTGACGAGCGACTGGCCGGCGATCTGCGCGCCGTTGACGAACGCGTAGTCGTACCAGCGACCGATGGCGCGGATCGGGATGATGGCCTTCAGCGCCTCCGGGTGGCGGCCGGAGATGGGCTGCTCGACCGCCGCGCCGATGGCCATCGTCCCGTCGTAGGAGCCGCCGGTCATCCCCACGGCACCGTTCGACCACGGCTGCTCGACGAGGTGGTCGATGGCGTCGACGATGTCGTAGATCTCGTCGCGGTCGCCGTACTTCTGACAGCCCGATGAGTTGCGCGTCCCCCGGAGGTCGAGCTGGGCCACCGCGTACCCCCGCGGGACGAAGTACTCGTCGTACCACTCCGGGAACGGGACCGACTCGCCGGCGCCCAGCCCCGGGACACCGGGCGAGGTGGGGACGTCCGGCCCCTGGTGGGGGTCCTTGAGCTGGCGGCGCCACCCCCGCCCGAGAGTGTTGTAGTACGGCGACGCGATCGTGACGGTCGGCACCGGCTCGTCCGCGTCCGGGCGGACGATGTCGACCCAGACCTCCGCGCCCGTCCGCGTCGAGATCTGCTCGTACTCGACGACGGCCTCGTCCGCGTCGAACCGCTCGGGGTCGACCTCGTCGAGGTCGGGCTTCTCGTCCGCCGTGTGGTCGGCCGCGACCGGGGACCCCGTCGAGAGGGCGGTCCCCAGCCCGGCGGCCGCGGCACCGCGGAGCATCCGACGCCTCGTGAGCCGCGAATCGGAGTTGTCGCGCACGGGTGGAGGATATCTCGGCGCCGCATACCGGTTCTGCCGTGAGTGCGTGGCGATATATGCCGAGCTGCCGCCTGAATGCGCGGTTACCGACCGGAAACCGGACGTGCGGTCGGAGCGCCGGAGGGCGGCCACCGTCCGACCGTCGGGTCGCCGGCACCGTCAGGGGTTACTCGGATGCCGCCGTGCCCGGACGCATGGCAGGCGACTCACTCGCACCGGACGAACCGGACGTCACCACCTTCGAGGCGACGGTGGTCACCGCCGACGCCGACGACGCGGCCGACACGCCCGGGGTCGTTCTCTCGGAGACGTACTTCTACCCGGAGGGCGGTGGTCAGCCCGCCGACCGCGGGACCATCGCCGGCGTGCCCGTGGTCGACGTGCAGTCGACCGCCGACGGCGTGGTCCACCGGCTGGCCGAGTCGCTCCCGGCCGACGAGGGCGATCCGGTCGCGTGCAGCGTCGACCCGGCGTTCCGCACCTACTGCCGCCGTGCCCACACGGCCAGCCACGCGCTCTACGGCGCGGGGCGACGGCTGTTCGACGACCTGGGCTACGGCGGCTTCGGCATCACGCCCCCGGACGGGGACGGCGGGAAGGTCCGGGTCGACCTCCGCACGCCGGATGGCATCGACGACGACGCGCTCGTCGAACTGGAGCGGCGCACGAACCGGGCGGTCTGGGACTCGCGCGAGGTCTCCTGGGAGCGCGTCCCGGCCGCGGAGGCACTGGACCGCGACGACGTCGCGTTCAACACGAAGACGGAGGAGGGCATCACCGGCGACACCGTCCGACTCGTCGAGATCGACGGCTGGGACGTGGCGGCCTGTGGCGGCACCCACGTCTCGAACACGCGGGAGATCGGCCCCGTCACCGTGCTTGACCGGTCGAATCCGGGCGAGGGCCGGACCCGCGTCGAGTTCGCCGTCGGGCCGCGGGCCGTCGACCGGCGGGCTGCGGACCACCGGGCGGCGCTGGGCGCGGCCCGGACAGTCGGGACCGGCGTCGCGGACCTGCCCGACGCGGTAGGCGACGGTCGAACGGGAGGGCGGAGCGTGGCTGGTCGGCACCGTCGACGGGGTCGACGCGAACGCGCTCGCCGACCGCGCGGGCGAACTGGCCGGCGACGAGGCGGCCGTCGTCGCACTCGTCGCCACGGACGCCTCACTGGCGGTCGCCACGGACGGGGCCGTCGACGCCGGCGACGTGATCGCGGGCGTGACCGACCGGTTCGGCGGCGGCGGTGGCGGCTCTCCGACCGTCGCACAGGCCGGCGGCCTGGACGCCGACCCGGACGCGGTCGTGGCGTTCCTCCGCGGCCACGAGCCGACGGCCTGAGGTCACGGGCCGCGCTCTCGAGGACCGGTTCGAGCGGGCACGGATTCCCGCCAGTTACGACCGCGTCTCCGGCGGGAGCACGCCCATCTCGAAGCCGGGGCTGTAGCGGAGTTCGGGCCCGGCGGCCGGCTCCGGCAGCCCCGCGGCCGCGAACAGGGTGTTCGTCCGCAGCGTCGCCTCGACCGGCTGGAGCTCCCAAGGGGCCCGCTCGATGCGGCCGACCACGACCCCGTCGTCGTCGACCCCCGGCAGGGGCGCGGCCGCCTCAACGGCCGGGAACAGGTAGCTGAACCGCTCGATACAGAACGCCTCCAGGCTCCCCGGCTCGGCGACGGACGGCTCGCCGGCCGGCCGGTAGCGCGCCTGGAAGACGGCGCTCGGCCCGTCGTCGGTCCGGCGGCGGCTGCTGAACCGGACCGTGTCGCCGGCGCGACTGAGACGGCTCGCTGCGGGGCGGAAGGGGAGCCCGAACGCACGCCGGCCGACGGCGGCGCCCAGTCGACTGCCGCTGTCGAGCGAGAGGAAGTGGACGCCGGTCTCGTCGCCGTACTCGACGTACGTGCGGAGGTTGAGCTGGGCGAACCCGCGCTCCAGCCCGCGGGGGACCGACAGCGACCCGGGCGAGACGGCGACGTTCTCCAGCGCCAGGGCGCTCACCCGCGCGGCGCCGTCGAACGTCGCGACCGACAGCGGGTCGGGGACGTGCGGCTCGAGGGCCGCGGGGTCGAGCGGCCAGTGGGCGAACAGGACATCGCGACCGGTGACGGTGAGCAGTGGCGGCATGGGCGGACGTCGGCCGTCCGTACGCTCGCCACCGACAAAACCCCCCGCCAGCACCGGGTCTTAGTCGCTGGGGCCCCGAACGGAGGTATGGACGCTCCCGACGACACGACCACGTCGCTCGATGCCACGGGGACCCGCATCCTCGTCGCGGGTGCCACCGGCGGGACCGGACGGTGGGTACTCCGGGCGCTCGACGGCCGGCCGCCGACCGTCCGGGCGCTCACCCGCTCGGCCGACGGCCACGACCGGCTCCGCCGCCTCGGCGCGGACGAGGTGGTCGTCGGGGACCTGTTCGACCCCGACGACGCCCGCGCGGCGGTCGAGGACGTGGACGCGGTCCTCAGCGCCGTCGGCTCCGCCGGCCGGGCGGTCCTGACCGCCGACGAGTTCGTCGACGGCACGGGCAACCGGAACCTCGTCGAAGCCGCCGCGGAGGCGGGCACGGAGGCGTTCGTCGTGGAGTCCGCACTCGGGGTCGGCGACGAGCCGGCCAGCCCGCTCGCGACGGCGTTCGACCTGTTCATCGGCCCGGTACAGCGGGCGAAGGCCGAGGCGGAAGCCGCGCTCCGGAACGCTCCACTCCGGCACACCATTCTCCGGCCGGGCGTGCTGACCGGCGGCCCCCGGACCGGCCTGGTGCAGACGGCCGAGCCCGGTGCGCGGCTCTGGGGCGGCGTCACGCGCGCGGACGTGGCCCACCTGCTCGCGGCCGCCCCGTTCACGCCCGCCGCGGCCGACCGGACGCTGGAGGTCGTCTCCAACCCGCTGCTGAAGCGGCGCGCCGAACCCATCGACTGGCAGCTCCCGCGAGAATCACGCTGAATACGGGCAACACTATTCATTTGTAATCGGGATATCCGGCTGTTAGTCCGAATATTTGTTCAAAATCCGGAATAATGTTCCGAAACGTAGTATATGTCGATACCCCCGTCTCGTCGCACGACCCACTCCCCGGTTCCCCTCCCCTTCCAGCCCGCCGACGCCGGCCGGTCCCCCCGACGGCGAGGATGTATGCGGCTGCCGTCCCTGCATCCGGTAATGACCGAGCGACCGGAGGTCGGCGCCGGCGTCACGGGCGTCGACCTGCACGGGCGGACGGCGGTGGTGACCGGGTCGACCAGTGGCATCGGCCGCGAGACGGCGCTCACGCTCGGGCGCCTTGGCGCGGACGTGCTCGTCCACGGGCGGGACCGCGAAGCCGGACGCGGGGTGGTGGCCGAGTTGCGGGCGGTCGGCGCCGACGCACGGTTCGAGGCGGCCGACTTTGCCGACGTCGACGCGGTCCGTGAACTCGCCGCGGCCGCCCAGGAGTGGACGGACGAGCTGGACCTGCTGGTGAACAACGCGGGCGGGCTGTTCCGGGACGGCGACCTGACGGCCCTCGGCGTCGAGCGCACGTTCCACGTCAACCACCTGGCGCCGTACCTGCTGACGACCGAGCTGCTGGACCGGCTCGCGCCCGACGCGCGGGTGGTCACCACCGCCTCCGACGCCCACCGTGGCGTCGAACTGGGTATGGACGCCGTCACCGACCCCGGCGGCGGGTTCCGCGCCTACCAGCGGTCGAAACTGGCGAACGTGCTGTTCACGGCCGAACTCGCCCGCCGACTGGAGCGACGGGGCAGCGAGGTGACGGCCAACTGCCTCCACCCCGGCGCCGTCCCGGGGTCGGGGTTCTCCCGGTTCCTGCCCGGCCCCCTCCCGCGGGCCATCGCGGCGTTCGACGGGCTCCCGTCCGTCACCAGCGTCGCGGAGGGGGCCGAGACGGTGGTGTTCCTCGCGGCCTCGCCACGGGTCGACGGGGTCTCCGGGCGGTACTTCGTCGACTGCGAGCCCCGGACGCCGAGCAGGGCCGCCCGCGACCGCGCGGCGGCCGAGCAGCTGTGGACCCGCAGCGCCGACTTCCTCGGCCGTCATGAACGCATGCGGCGGACCCCCAGGGGTGGAGCCGGCTGCGAGTGGACAGTTACTTCATGGGAGACCGGCAACCCCGGGGTATGAGCGCCACTGTAGCCTTCATCGTCATCGCGATCTGCGTGCTGGCCATCTTTGCGGTCGGGGCGGCGGGCTGGTGGATGGCCCTCGCGACGCTCTCCGAGGAGGACCACGACGAGGCCGAGCCGCAGGACGGCGGCCGCGCGGCCTGACCACCGACCGCGACTGGACTCGACGCCGGGTCCGCGCCGACGGATCGACGACCCGTTCTCACCGAGCCATCGAGCGGTCGCTCCGGGAATCGCGCCGCACAAGTGGCCCCACCTCCCACGCTGCGACAGTGACCGCTGCAGACGAGGGGGACCGCTACGCCGGGCGGATGCTGGCCGTCCTCGTACTCGGCTGGGCCGTCCTCCAGGGTGGCCGGTTCATCCTGAGCCCGCTCCTGCCGGCCATCACCGACGACCTCTCGATGAACGCCGCCACCGCCGGCCTCGCGCTGAGCGGGTTCCAGGCGGTGTACGCCGTCACCCAGTACCCGAGCGGCCGGCTCTCGGACGCCTGGTCGCGCGCGACGCTCCTGCTCCCGGGGCTCGCCGTCCTCGTGGCGGCCTTCCTCGCCATCGGTGCGGCGCCGAACTACCTCGCGTTCGTGGCCGGCGCCGTCCTCCTGGGCCTGGGGAAGGGTATCTACGTGACGCCGTCGCGGGCGCTGCTGTCGGACCTGTTCGTCGAGCGCCGGGGGCGAGCGCTGGGCGTCTACACCGCCGGGACGGACGTCGGCGGCCTGGCCGCGGCGGGCGTCGCGGCGCTCGTGCTGGCGACGACCCTCCCGTTCGTCGGACTCCCGGCGGGGTGGCACGCCGCCCTCGAGGCCGCCGACTGGCGCTCCCCGTTCCTCCCCATCGCGGCGCTGCTGGCGCTCGCGGCGCTCCTGTACGTCGGCTGGAACCGCGAACCCTACCGGACGGGCCCGGTGTCGCTGGGCCTCCGGGACACGGTCCGACGGCTGGCGACCACCCGAGAGCAACGGGAGGTACTGGCCGCCTACGCGCTCTTCTACTTCATGGTGGGCGGCTGGATCAACTTCCTCCCGACCTACCTGGCGGCCGCGAAGGGGGTCCCGGAGGTGGTGGCGTCGGCGGGGTTCGCGCTGGTGTTCCTCACCGGCATCCTCACCAAGCCGGCGGCCGGCTGGCTGTCGGACCGATTTCCCCGGCGGGCCGTCTCCGTCGGGGGGCTCCTCCTCGCGACCACGGCGCTGGCAGGGGTGGTGCTGGCCTCGTCGGTCCCCGTGCTGGCGGTCGGCGTGGTGGCGCTCGCCCTGGGGTATAAGACCCAGTTCCCCATCGTGGACGCCATCCTGCTCGACGCGGCGCCGGACGCGAACACGGGGGGCGACCTCGGGGCCGCACGGGCGCTGTTCCTCGGCATCGGGAGCCTGGGCCCGGCGTACGTCGGCACCATCGCGTCCGTCGCGGGCTACGAGGTGGCGTTCGCCGGGCTCGCGCCGTGTCTCCTCGTCGCCGCGGCCGTCATCGGCCGGCAGCACCGGCGCCGGCAAACGGCAGCGGGGGCGGCGATCGCCGACTGACACCGTCCCGCACGGCAGTGTTAAGGACCGTCGATGAACGGCCGTTCGCTGATTCATCTGTAGGAAAGAATATCGCGTGCGGAGAATGGGCGAGCACGTGACACGGTCCGCCACGTGACGCCCGAGACATAGTGACCGAGTATGAGACTGAAACAGACATCTGCCGTCGTGCTGACGGCACTGGTGGTGGGGTCGGCGGTGCTGGCACTCCCCGTGATGGGGAGCGCAGCGACACCGGGGAACCCGCCCGAACCGGACAAGGAACAGCGACCGCCCTCCGACGGTGCGAACTTCACGATCATCCCGGACGACCCGACGCCGGACACCGGGACGGCCTACACCATGCTCTCGAAGGGTGTCGGCCCCTGGAACGGGAGCGACGGTCTCCAGGAGATCGACTACTACAAGATCACGACGCAGGACACCCGGTTCCGGGACTGTTCGCCGAGTGACGCGCAGGCGTTCGGGATCGACCGTGACAACGACGACCCCGGGACCGCCACGGACACCGGACTGCTGCGGCACATGCGTGACTACTCCGTTGACGGCCGCGTCATCGCCGTCACCATCTACGACGAGGAGGACCTGGGCGGCGACCCGACGCACCTCAACGACACCGACGAGACGGTCGCCAAACTGGCGAACTGCGTCGTCACGCCCTCCGAGCCGGGCTGGTACCAGTTCAAGGGGTACGTGAACGGGACCAACTACGACGGGAAGTTCCAGGAGGTGCTGCTCTACTCGAAGTACTTCTACGTCTGTGACTGTTCGAGCGAGGCGGAGGCCCGCGAGCAGCTCGGGCCGCGCCCGTACAGCGACACGGACTCGGGCGACTCCGGGTCGGATGGTGGCGACACGGACGCTTCGACCGCCACGCCCACCGCGACACCGGCCCCGGACGACGGGGGGACCGAATCGACGGTGACGGCGACCGCGACCGCCACGCCCACCGCGACCGCCACGCTGACTGCAACCGTCACGACCACGCCCGGCCAGGCAGCCGGGCAGGGCGACGGCTCGGACGGCGAGACAGCGACGGCCGACGACAGCGGCGGTGACGGTGGTGTCAGCGACGGCGGTGCCGGCGATGGCGGCAGCGGTAGCAGCGCCGCGACCAGTACGGCGTCGGGGGGTGGCGACCAGCAGGCGGGCGGCAGCGGTGGCCAGGCCGGCGGCCGGGAGCGGCGGACCCCGACGGCCGGCGATGGCTCCGGCTTCGGACTGCTCGCGGCGCTGGGCGGCCTGCTCCTGACCGGACTGCTAGCCCGCCGGGACGACTGACGCCCCGGGCGCCCTCACTCGCCCCCGCGCTGGTGGTACTCCTCCAGGATCGACGAGAGCATCGTCGACTCCGCCTTCCGAAGGTGCTCGTCGACGGTCGACGGCGCGAGTTCCAGTTCGTCGGCGAGCTCCGTCTGGGTGATTCCCCGCGGGATCCGGTAGTACCCGCGGTCGACCGCGGTCTCGAAGATTTCGCGCTGGCGCTCGGTCAGGAGCGCACGGGCGTCCTTCCGGCCGGGCGTGTAGTGTCCCACCTCCTCCACGGTCACCCGGACGTCGTCCGGGACCGCGGTGAGCGCCTCCCGGAGTGTCGAATGTTGCCCCACGATACGGACCCTGAGACTCCCGTCCGCGCGGAACCGGATGGGCGTCTCGACGATGAGTGCGTGGTCGTAGGGGAGCCCGAGCAGCGTCCCGTCGGGGTCGCTCAGCTCGAGGTGAGCGTAGCAGTGGAACCCGCCGTCGGCGTCGGGCCCCGTCAGGTCGTAGTCGAGGAGCCCTTCGCCCTGGATGGCCGCGATGGCCGCGTCACGGTCCCCCTCGAGCCGGTAGAGCAACGCGCCGGTCCCGTCGGCGTACGCGTCGAGGTGATGGAGGAGCTTGCGCGAGACCCCCTCGGCTGCGGCCAGGCGACCGTCGACCGGATGGATGCCCCCGTCGCCGAAGGTCAGTACGAGATCGAAGTAGCGGATGGTCACCACCTCCGAGACCGACGGTGACCGGACTCGGTACCGGGGTACGACTGGTGCGGAGGTGTTAACGGTTCCGACGCGAACCGCCCGCGGCTCCCGGTGCCGGCGCGAGGGGCGTCCCCGACGTTTATCCGTCGAGCACCCTCCTCCCCGCCATGGAGAAGGTCGCCATCGACGACGTCGAGACGCGGAACAGCCCACTAGGAGTCCACAGCCTGCGCAAACCCGTCTCGTCGGCGCTCGGCACCGAACACTTCGCGATGAACTACTTCGAGCTCGAGCCGGGGGAGTCGTTCTCCGGCGGTCTCCACACTCACCACGACCAGGAGGAAGTGTTCTACGTGATGGAGGGCGCGGTGGAGTTCGACGTCGGGATGGAGCGGGAGACGACCGTCGTCGAGGCCGGCGAACTCATCCGATTCGCTCCCGGCGAGTACCAGACCGGGTGGAACCGCGGCGACGAACCCGTCAGCGGCTGGGCGCTCGGTGCCCCCGGCGCACAGCACGACTGGGACGAACTGGAGTCGGTCGTCGACTGCCGCGAGTGCGGCGAGGAGACGCCCCATGCGACCCGGATCAACGAGGAGGGGCGGTTCGAGATGACCTGCAACGACTGCGGGACCTCGTTCACGATGTAGGGGGCCGCGCCGGCACGGACCCTCACGGCGATGGCATCGGACACCCCCTGTGGCGACAACGGACAGACACGGGACGGAAGCCGGTCAATCCTCCAGCCGCAGGCGACGGACCACGAACGTCCGTTCCAGGGCGGCCAGGAACGGCCCCAGCCGGGGGCCCTGGTCCTCGTCGAGGAACAGGCGGTAGCCGGCGGTGAAGAAGTCGCCCACCTCGACGTCGTGGTCGCGGGCGGTCTCGTAGACGGCCTCCTGGAGCGCCTCGCCGTCCGGTTCCTCGCGCTCGACGAGGTCGGCGAGGTCGGCGAGCGCCGCCTCGACGTCGGCGTCGAACGCGACGTCCGGCAGGGCCTCGGCGAGTCGGTAGTTGTACTCGTTGTCGGTGCGGACGGCCCAGTTGCGGGCCAGCGGGACGCGGTCGAGCGCGTCCGCGACGGCCCACTCGGGCGCGTCGTCGGGGATGTGTCCCGAGCGACGCGCCATCGTCTCCCGGAGGTCCTGATCGTCGGTCATCCCCAGCACCGCCGCGAAGGTGTACGGGATGCGGACCCGTTCGGGGCGGCGTTCGTCGACGCAGAACGGGTAGACCCGCTCGGCACGCTCGCGCTCGTTCTCCGGAGCCTCGACCTCGCCGAAGTGGACGCGCTCGAAGCGGTCGAACTCGTCGACCAGCTGGTCCAGCGTCCCGATGTCGAAGTCACGGGCACGCTTCGGATCCTTCGCGAAGAAGAAGTGGACCACCTCCCGCTCCAGCAGGTCCAACACCTCGCCGGCGAGGACGACGTTCCCGGCCGAGGAGGAGAACGGCTCCCCGTTGAGCGTGAACCACTCGTACACCATCGGGACGGGCGGCTGGTCGCCGAAGACCGCGCGGGCGATGTGGTCGCCGGAGGGCCAGGACCCCTCGGCGTGGTCCTTGCCGAACGGCTCGAAGTCGACCCCGAGGACGCGCCACTGGGCCGGCCACTCGAACCGCCACGGGAGCTTCCCCTCGCGGAACGTGGCGGTCCCCTCGTGGCCACAGCCCTCGATGGTCCTGTCGCCGGCCTCCACGTCCGTACAGCGGTAGTCCACGGTGCCGGCGTCGATATCGACCTCCGTCACCGTCTCGGTCACCCTCCCACACTCCGCGCAGATGGGGTTGAACGGGACGTAGTCGGCGTCGACCTTGTTCTGGTAGTTGGCCAGTACCTCCCGGGCGCGGTCGGCGTTCGCGAGGACGTGCCGGGTCGCGTCCGCCAGCCGGCCGGACTCGTACAGGTCGGTGTTCGAGACGACCTCGATGTCGACGCCCAGCTGCTCGGCGGACCGGCGGATGAGCCCCGAGAAGTGGTCGCCGTACGAGTCACAGCAGCCGAACGGGTCCGGGATGGCGGTGTACGGCTTCCCGAGGTTGCGCCCGAGGACGCCCGCGTCCTCCACCTCGCCGAGACCGACGACGGTGCCGTCGCGGTCGGCGAGCTTCCGGGGGACCTTCCGGAGCGGGTCCCGGTCGTCCGTGGTGAACACCTGCCGGACCTCGTGGCCCCGCTCGCGGAGCACCTCGGCGACGAAGTAGCCCCGCATCACCTCGTTCATGTTGCCGAGGTGGGGGACACCGGAGGGCGAGATGCCGCCCTTGATAACGACCGGGGCGTCCGGGTCGCGCTCGCCGGCCTCGACGGTCGCCTCGACCTGCGCCTCGACGGCGTCGGCGACGGCATCGGCCCAGAAGGCGTGCCGGCGGTCGCTCTCGGCCAGCGAGTGCGGCGACCGGGCGCCGAACGCGTCGGCGTCGAGCGGTACGTCGGCCGCGTCCCCCGGGGCGTCGGGGTCGACCGGCTCGTCGCTCACGACTCCACCTCCTCGTCGGGGACGATCTCCGTGCCGTCGAAGTCGCCGGCGCGGACCGCCCGCCGGACGCGGTCGGGGTCGGCCCCGTCGAGGACGAGCGTCCGGATGCCGGAGCGCTGGACCAGTTTGGCGGCCAGCAGGTCGATGGGTGCGTTCGAGCCCGCAGATCCCAGCGACCCGCCAGCGGCGACCAGCTCGACGAGGTCCGCCGCCGGGAGCCGCTCGTGTCGCTCGGCGTCGGGGTCCTCGTTCGGGTCGGCGTCGAACACGCCCGGGACGCTGGTCGCGTACACCAGCAGGTCGGCCTCGACGTACTCGGCGAGCGCGGCGGCGACGGCGTCGGTGGTCTGGCCCGGCACGACCCCGCCCATCACCACGAGCCCGTCTCGGCGGAGGGCCTCGGCGGCGGCGTCGTACTCCTCGGGCGGCTTGATGGGGCCATCCATCGCCGCGCCGAGGAGGCGGGCGTTCAGGCGCGTGACGCCGATCCCCAGCTGGTCGAGCTCGATCTCGTTGCCGCCCAGTTCGCGGGCGGCGTCGATGTACTCCCGGGCGACCCGGCCGCCGCCGACGACCGCGGCGACCTCGTGGTCCACCGCGAGCTCCGACAGGACCTTGCCGTACGCGGCGACCCGGTCCGCGGCCAGGTCCGGCGCGAGGACGCTCCCCCCGACGGAGACGACTACCTTCATGCTCGCCGGTTCCGCCGGGCGGGCGGTTAAGCTTCCGCTTGAGGGTCGAGCAGCCGGGGGATACAAGCCCGCAGGCCACCTGGCGTCGGGCATGCAAGCAGTTGCCATCTGCGGGTCGGGGGCGGCGGCGCTGGCCGCTCGCCTGACCGACGCACTGGAGGGCCGCGTCGGCGTCGTCCGGCAGGTCGTCGAGGACGGTGGTGAGGCCGGCAGCCGAGTCTCGTCGGGCGAAAGTGCCGCGACCGTCCCCGGCGACGGGGCGGCGACGACCTACCGGCTGGGGGCCGACGCGTGGCACGCCAGCGGTCCGGGGCCCTCGCTCCGGGACGCCATCGAGCGACTCGCACCGGACCACGACCACGCGCTCGCGGTGGGCTTCCCGGAGGCCGACCTGCCGACGGTCATCGTCGGTAAGGCGGAGGTCCCGGGCGAGGTCATCGCGCGTGTCACCGACCCGGAGGGGCCGACAGCGGACGTCGTGGCCGCCATCGAGGCGGTTGAGCCGTTCGAGACGCTGGAGTCGCTGGTCGCCGAGGTGAAACGCGCGCCCGACGCCGACCGCTCCGGCGCCATCGCCACGTTCACCGGACGCGTCCGTGCCCGGGACGGCCCCGACGACGACCGGACCCAGTATCTGGAGTTCGAGAAGTACGAGTCGGTCGCCGAGAGCCGGATGCGAACCATCGAGGACGAACTGGCGACCCGCGACGGGGTGTTCGAGGTCCGGCTCCACCACCGGACGGGCGTCATCCCGGACGGGGAGGACATCGTCTTCGTGGTCGTGCTGGCCGGCCACCGCGAGGAGGCGTTCCGCACCGTCGAGGACGGCATCAACCGGCTCAAGGACGAGGTCCCCATCTTCAAGAAGGAAGTCACGGAGAGCGAGACGTTCTGGGTCCACGAGCGGGAGTGACCCCCGGCGACCGGAGACGACCCCGCCGACCGGGGCGGCGCGAGGCCGCGCGGCCCCCGGTTCGCGACCCTGTTTTCGACGAACGAACCCTGAATACATCCGCCATCGCAGATGTAACGGAAGATGATGAGAGATAGCGAACGAAGGATTCAGAGCACTCGATAAAAGTTCTGAGCGATTCTCGAAAGGACGTGAAACGAACTCTTTTCGCCCTCCGGGGGTCGAAACGAGCCGAAGACACGCCAAGCGACTCCCCTTTATATGCTGGTCTGGTCGCAAGGCGGGAGCGAGGTGTCAGAGATGAGCGCAACCACGCAGTCCCCCTCCGACGACGCGGAGACCGAGAGCAAGTACGAACGCCTGCAGGCGTACCTCAGCGAGCGCGCCGAGGACGGCGAACTCTACTTCAAGAGCAAGTTCATCGCGGACGAGGTCGGCCTCTCCGCGAAGGAGATCGGCGCGCTGATGGTACAGCTGCGCGACTCCGCGACCGACCTCGAGATCGAGAAGTGGTCGTACACGAGCGCGACCACGTGGCGCGTGGAACCCGCGTAATCGACGCCTCGACTCCCTACCCGACGGAGCCCCACCGCGAGGCCGCCCGACTGGTCCCCCGATCGGGTCCCCGCCGTGTGCCGGGTCGTTTTCGGTTTTTCCACCCCATTACGAACCTCTACTGCGCGGTATCTTGCTTAAATGACTCATTATGGACGTTCATCTACAGTGTGCGGGTTGATATCGTGACAGTGGATTCCACAGCGGACGGGAGGATGCCGACGGAGGAGGGAACCGGGCCCGGCGACAGCCCGTGACGGGGGGCGCTAGTCCGAGTCCTCGAAGTAGAGGTCGGCGATCCGGTCGCCGGTGCGCATCGCGAGCGCCTGCCCGGTGTTGGTGGGGTTCGGCCCGCCGAGCCCGTTCGGGAGGACGGAGTGGTCGGCGATGAACAGCCGGTCCACGTCGTAGGCCTCGCAGTTCTCGTCGGCGACGAAGCCCATCCGCATCGTCGAGTGGATGTGGATGGCGCTGGGGCCGGCGTCGAGCCGGTGGACGTGGACGTGCTCGTCCGGGTCCAGCCCGTCCGGGACGGCTCCCCGGAGGATGTTCGCACAGCGGCGCGACAGCTCGTCTCGCTTGCGGATGTCGTCCTCGCCGGGCGTGTAGGTGACCTTCGGGACGGCCCCGTGCTCGTCGGTGTAGCCCGAGAGTTCGACGCGGTTGCGCTTCTGCGGCGCGTCGTCGGTCATGATCTGGAGCGAGAGCATCCGGTCGTAGCCGGCCATGAACCGCTTGAGCTCCCGGCCGGCGATGCGTCCGCGGGTGTCCCACGGCTCGTCCGGGTCGGCCTCGACCCCGACGTCAGCCAGGATGTCGCTGGTGAAGGTCCGGCTCGACCCGGCGATGGAGGAGAGCGAGGTCGTCCCGGGGGCGCCGCCGTACGTCTGGACGCCGCCGAAGCCGGGCCAGTCGAAGCGGGCGGCGATCTGCTCGCCGGCCCAGGGGTCGATCTCCTCCTGCCCGATGGCTTTCCGCAGCGCCTCCTCGCTGAACTGTCCGACGACGACCTCGCCGAAGTGGATGGTCAGTCCCTTCCCGACCCAGTCGCTGCGCGGGAGCGGGGAGTTGAGCCAGAGGCGGGGCGTCTCGATGGCCCCGGCCGCCAGGACGACGGCGTCGGCCTCGACGATGCGGGAGTCACCGCTCCAGGTGTCGCGGAAGCGGACCCCTCGGGCCTCGACGCTGCCGGGGCCACCCTCCGTGAGCACCTCCGTCACGAAGGCGTTCGGCCGGATGGTGACGTTGCCCGTCTCCAGGGCCTCCGGGACGAAGCCGATGGCGCTCGACTTCTTGGCCTTCTCGGCGTAGTCGGCCCCGCGCGGGTGCGGGTTGCCGGGGATCTCGGTCCCGACCAGCGTGTGCCCGCCGACGCTATCGGCGCTGTAGTCGTCCGTGGTTCGGTCATCGTTCGCCCGGAGCTTCTCGTCCGGGCGGGTGATGGCGTTCGGCTGGGGGCGGTACCCCTCGGCCTGGACGTCACGCCCCTCCAGCAGGTCGAACCCCTCGCTGGCGGCCCCCTGGTAGTAGAGTTCCTCCTTCGGGGTGGTCGGGGCGGGCGAGACGTTGAGCCGGTCCTCGACGGTCCGGTAGTAGGACCTGTCCGACCCGGGCGGGCCCGCCTCGGCGAGGTCCTCGTAGTCGATGAGCCAGCCCTCGCCGCCGGCGGCCACGCTGTTCTCCTCGAACGCCGCAGGGTACGCCCGCGGATGACAGCCGGTGTAGTGCAGCGTCGTCCCGCCGACGCCGGCGACCTGCAGGATGAGGCCGTACTCGGGCTGCTCGCGGTACCAGAGCGGTCGCTCGATGTCCGCGGGTCCCCAGACGAGCTTCTCCAGCATCTCCGCCTCGCGGGTGGTGAACTGCTCGTCGAGCAGCTCCCCCGAGAGGTCGTCGGGGTCCGAGGAGACCTTCGCCGTCCCCGGCCCCTCGGTCGGCGTGGGCCACTTCTCGTTGCCGAACCAGGGGCCGGCCTCGAGGACCAGCACGTCCAGCCCGCGCTCGCCGAGCCGCTGGGCACAGGCCGGGCCGTCGCCGCCGGCGCCCACGACGATGACGTCGAAGTCGCCCGTGTTCGTGCTCATCGGAACCCACCTCCGTCGAGCCACTCGCCGAGACGCGACGGGAGCTCCCCGGAGGCGGACGGGTCGGCCGAGTCCCGTCCGGCACTCCCGTCGGCGGTCGCTCCCTCGTCGGCCCTGCCAGCGGTCGCATCGCGGCCGCCCGCACTGCCGGCGTCCGCGTCGCTCCCCGCAGGACGACCGACGTCCCCGCCCGGTGGGCCGTCGGCGCGTCGGCGCCCGTACCCGGTGGCCTCGAACGCCTCGTCCAGTTCGTAGCCCAGCAGGGCGTCGTGCCCCTCGGTGACGCCGGGGTAGCCGCTCTGGGCCCAGCCAAGCAGCGTGTCGTACTCCTCCGGGGCGCTGGTGTACTTCGCCGGGTCGAACTCGCGCTCGCTGGGCGCGTCATCGATGAAGTCGTCGTAGGCGTTCATGTCGCTGTAGAAGACGATGGGCGGGAACACGACCGCCAGGGCGACGATGAAGCTCCCCGTGCGGCTGTACTCGCCGTCGTCGACCTCGCCGAACTGGCTCGCCCGGTTCTCCACATCGTACAGTGCCCGGAAGCGGTCCTCGCGGGAGAGGGAGGCGAACGGGCCACCGGCGGGGCCGAACCGGCCGGGCTGGGGCTGGTCCTCGTTGCCGCCTCGGGCGAGTAGTTCGCTCGCCGCCGTGTCCAGGATGGCCGCCAGCGCCTGCGAGAGCGGCGCCGTCTGCCCCGTGTTGGCCACCTTCGGGACCGGGACCTCGGGCGACATGAAGTCGTTGAGGATGTCGATGCACATCTCGGTCATCCCGGTGTCGAGCCCGCCCAGTTGGTGGACTTCGTCGAGCTCCTCGCCGACCTTGTCCGTCGTGACCGGCTCCTCGGTCGTATTGGGCACGACGGCGTCGATGATGGCCTCGAACGTCGCCACCGTGTGCGGGTCCTTCCCGTCGGCCTCCTCCGGCAGGTCCTCCTCGTCGACCTGCGAGAGGAGCGTCTCCACCTGCTGGAGGACCGGCCCCGGCGTCACGGTCCCCACGCCGACGCCCATGCCGGCCATCCCGCCGAGAAAGCCACGCCGGCTCTGGCGCGAGGGGTGGGCATGGCGTTCCCCGCCCCGCCCCCTGTCGGCGTCGGCCGCCGCGGGCGGTGGGTCGCGCTGGTCGTCGATGGTTCCCGCTCGTTCGTTCCCGTCGGTGTCTCCTCGGTCGGTCGCTGGTCGCCCTGTCATTGTTGCTCCGGCCCGTCGGCCGCCCACCACTGTCCGGTCGCCTCGACGCCCTCGCGTCTCCCGGTACACCCCCAGGACGGCCGACGAGTCGCTCTGCAGGTGTTACGGACGACCGGGGCTAACGACTGTCGCCGTCTATGTAGGGACGTATATACGATACCCGACGAACCCGACGGACGGAGCCCGGCAGCCGGCCCGCCGCCGGCCGAACGGGGCGTCGTCGTCCCGCAAGTCTTATGCACAGATGAGTCCGTCAGTGTACAGTAATGGATACTACAGAGGAGCTGGCGCCGGCCGTCCGCTCCATCCTCGAGGCGGCCCGCGAGCGTGGCGGGAGCGACGGGCGGGTGACCGTCGACCCCCGATCGCTTCCGGACGCGTTCGCGGCCGCCGAGACGGACGGGCGGGTACCGCTGGTCGCGGAGGTGAAGCCGACCTCGCCGACGACCGAGGGCGAGCGCCGGGACGACCCCGTCGCGCTGGCCGAGGAGATGGTCGCCGGCGGGGCGGCGGCGCTGTCGGTGCTGACCGAACCGGAGCACTTCGGCGGCTCGACCGAGGCGCTCGAACGGGTCCGCGACGCCGTCGACGTGCCGGTGCTGCGGAAGGACTTCCTGCTCCGCGAGGCCCAGCTCGATGCGGTCGCGGCGGACGTGGTCCTGCTCATCGCGCGCTTCCTCGGTGACGACCTCGAACCGATGCTCCGCGCGGCCCGGGAGCGGGGGTTCCAGGTGCTCGTCGAGGTCCACGACATCGACGAGCTGGAGCGGGCGCTCGCCGCCGGGGCGGACATCGTGGGCGTGAACAACCGCGACCTCGCGGCGCTGGAGGTCGACCTGGAGACGTTCGAGCGCGTGGCGGGGTCGCTGTCGGCGAGCGAGCGTGAGAGCGTCACCCTGATTGCGGAAAGTGGCGTCGGTACCGTCGAGGACGCCGCGCGGATGCGACGGGCCGGGGCCGACGGACTGCTCGTCGGGTCGGCCATCATGGACGGGTCGGTCCGCGCGAACACGGAGCGGCTGACGACACCCGCCGAGGACCACACACAATGAGCGAACATCAGCAACGACGCGGAGACGGGAAGTTCGGACGCTACGGCGGCCAGTACGTCCCGGAGGCGCTGATGCCGGCCATCGAGGAGCTGACCGACGCCTACGAGCGCTACGTCCTCGAGAACGGGGACGGCTTCATGGACGAGTTCCGCCGGCGGCTGCGGGACTTCGGCGGCCGGCCGACGCCGCTGGGCCGGGCCGACCAGTTGAGCGAGCGCTACGGTATCGAGGTGTACCTCAAGCGCGAGGACCTGCTCCACGGCGGGGCCCACAAGCTCAACAACGCGCTGGGGCAGTGCCTGCTGGCGAAGTACATGGGCAAGGAGCGCATCGTCGCCGAGACCGGCGCCGGGCAGCACGGCACCGCGACGGCGATGGCCGCGGCTCACCTGGACATGCCCTGCGAGATCTACATGGGTCGGCGCGACATCAACCGCCAGCGACCCAACGTCTTCCGCATGCGCATCAACGGGGCGGAGGTCAACCCCGTGGACGTCGGTCGCGGGACGCTGAAGGAGGCCATCAACGAGACGATGCGCGACTGGGCCACGACCGTCGAGACCACCCACTACGTCATCGGCTCCATCGTCGGCCCGCACCCGTTCCCGTCGATGGTCCGGGACTTCCACCGGCCGATGAGCGCGGAGACGAAGCGCCAGTCCCGCGAGCAGTTCGGCCGGCTCCCGGACGCGGTCGTCGCCTGCGCCGGCGGCGGGTCGAACACGATGGGCATCTTCTCCGAGTTCACCGATTCACGCGACGGAGATGACGAGGACGTGACCGACGTGGACCTCTACGCCGTCGAGGCCGGCGGCTCGACGCTCGACGTGGACGAGGAGCGCGGCGTCGCGCCGAACTCGGCGTCGCTCTCGACCGGCAGCGAGGGCGTCCTCCACGGCGCCCGGACGAAGGTGCTCCAGGACACGGACGGGCAGATCATGGAGTCTCACTCCGTCTCGTCCGGACTGGACTACGCCGGTGTGGGCCCGGAGCTCGCCCATCTCGTGGACGAGGGGCGGGTCGATGCGGTGAACGTCGACGACGATGCCGCGCTGGAGGCGTTCCACCGGCTCTCACAGGCCGAGGGCATCATCCCCGCGCTGGAGACTGCCCACGCGCTGGCCTTCCTCGAGGAGCACGAGAACCCCGCCGAACTCGGCGAGTACGTCGTCGTCAACGTCTCCGGCCGCGGCGACAAGGACCTCGAGGCGGCCATGGAGGAGACGGCCGGCCGGAACCTGGCGAACGCCCCCGAGATGGACGTCTTCGAGGGGGAGGGCCTGCAATGAACGGCGACCCGACACCCAGTACCCTCCTGCCGGACGGCGGCGAGAGCCGCATCCCGGACGCGTTCGACGGCGAGCCCGCGTTCGTCCCCTACCTCGCAGCGGGCGACCCCTCCTACGCCGGCGCGGACTGCATCGAACTCGGGCTGCCGTTCTCCGAACCGATCGCGGAGGGGCCGACCATCCAGCAGGCCGTCGTCCGGGCGATGGAGGGGGGCATGACCGTCGAGCGCTACTTCGAGTTCGTCTCGGAACTGGACGTGGACGTCCCGCTGGTCTGTATGACCTACTACAACCTCATCTACCGCTACGGCGACGCGGCGGGCCCCGAGCCGTTCGTCGAGCGCGCGGCCCGGGAGGGCATCGACGGCTTCGTCGTGCCCGACCTGCCGGTCGAGGAGGCCGGTCCCCTCCGTGCGGCCTGCGACGAGCACGGGCGCGACCTCGTGTCCATCGTCGCGCCGACGACCGCCGACGAGCGGCTCCGGCGGCTGGTCGACCGCTCCTCCGGCTACCTCTACATCCAGGCACGGCTCGGCGTGACCGGTGCTCGCACGAGCGTCTCCGGCCGCACGGCCGAGTCGCTCGCGCGGGTCGCCGAGACCGGGACGGACCTCCCCCGCGCGGTCGGCTTCGGCATCTCCTCGTTCGAGCAGGCTCGGGACGTCATCGCCGCGGGCGCCGACGGCGTCATCGTCGGGAGCGCCCTCGTCGATGTCGTCGCCGAGGGCCACGAGGAGGACCGACCGGTCGAGGAAACCGCGGCTCGGCTTGAGGACCTCGGCCGGGAGCTAACGGAGGGTGCGCTGGCGGGTGCCGAGACGGGGGCATCACAGGCGGACTGAGGGGCGGAGACGTACACACCTGATTTCAGACCGGCATCGCGCCGTGAGACAGGCCACGGGGCGGGACTGGAAGGGGCCGGTTGGCCGGCGGCTTCGCCGCCAGCTAATAGATTGTCGGCTGCGCCGACAATCCGCTCGACCTTGCCCGGACGACGTAAGCACCACAGGGAGCGAGCAACGCGAGCGACCGAGGAGCGCAACGAGGCCCGACAGGTCGAGCGGCCGGGGGCTTTCTACAGGCGGAGCAGGCCGAGTGCCTCGGGGCTTGCCCCCGAGGGTGAAGGCTGTCGAAAGAGTAACCAAACCACGAGTCGCACAGTCTGTACAGTCAGAGACCCACAAAGACGGATTGAAGACCGTAATCCAACGCTGACTGAGGCGACTTGGAAATGCGACTCCTCTCAAAATCCTGCTACGGCAGGTGCGACGGGAGTTGTCGGGCGGGGTGGAGCCGCCGACCCTCACGGACGCATCGAGTGTTCGGGTGTGAATTCCAGCCGACCCATTTCGGGAAGGTCGAGGGGAAGTAAATTCGCCTGCGACGGCACGGCCCGGTTTGGGACGTGCGGTCAGGACGGCGAAGCCTCGGGGCTTGCCCCCGAGGTACTTCACAGGACGCCGCTGTCGATGATACCAGTCCAGCCGTGTGATTCGCGTTCGGCGACAATGACCCAGTTATCGTGCAACGTCGGCCCCGACCGGAACGCCCTTGTTCGTACCTGCCACACCTACGGACAACATGGATGCAGGGAAGGCGGCCCGTCTGAACCGCATCGGGACGGACGGGCGGTACGTGGTGGTGCCGATGGACCACGGCATCACACTGGGCGCAGTGACCGGGCTGAAGGACATCGAGAGCACCATCGCCGCCATCACGCGCGGCGGTGCGGACTCGGTGCTCACCCAGAAGGGGATCGCACCGCGGGTCCACCCCAACAGGAACGACGCGGGCTACATCGTCCACCTGAACGGCTCGACCGCCGTAGGGCCCGACACGAACGACAAGCGGACGACCGGCTCCGTGGTCGACGCCATCCGGGCGGGCGCCGACGCCGTCTCCTTCCACGTCAACGTCGGCTCGGACCACGAACCCGGCCAGATCGAGGAGCTCGCCGGGCTCACGACCGAGGCCGCCGACTACGGCCTGCCGGTGCTGGCGATGACCTACGCACGGGGCCCGGGCGTCGACGAGCACGACCCGGAGGCGCTGGGCCACGCCGTCCGGCTGGGCGAGGAACTCGGCGCGGACGTCGTGAAGACGGCGTACTCGGGCGATGCGGAGTCGTACGAGCACGTCTGCGAGTCCACCCGACTGCCGGTCGTCATCGCCGGCGGCGAACCCGACACCGACCGCGAGACGCTGGCCGACGTCCGTGGCGCGATGGACGGTGGCGCCGCCGGCGTCTCGATGGGGCGCACCATCTTCCAGCACGACGACCCCGAGGCGATGACCCGCGCCGTCCACCTGGTCGTCCACGAGAGCGCCGACCCCGACGAGGCGCTGCGGGAGTCCGGACTGGCCGTCGAGGCCTGATTTCCGGATAATCTGCCCGATTCTCGGCTTCCGTTCTAAGTACGTCAGATACCCCCGCTGTTTCCGAACAACCGTGCCGATATCGTCCGCCGGTCCACGGTCCACCCCTTCATTACGGGGCCGGCCCAACGGCCGCCATGAGCGAGCGGAAGGAGTTCAGGGACCTCGCGCCGCCCGGGGAGGCCCACGCGGCCATCGCCTCCCTCGACCTCACGCCCGGCCCGGAGCACGTACCGCTCCGGGAGGCGCGGGGGCGCGTCCTGCACGAGCGTATCGACGCCGCCATCGACGTGCCCGGCTTCGACCGGGCCGCCGTCGACGGCTACGCCGTCCACGCCGCGGACACGTTCGGCGCGGACGAGGCCGACCCCGCGTGCCTCGAGCTGGCGGGCGAGGTCCACAACCGACATGGAAGACGGGGAGGTCCTCGTCCGCACCTCGGTCGCACCCGGTGACCGCGTGATGTTCGCGGGTGCGGACGTGGCTGCCGGCGAGCGCGCGCTCGGACCGGGGACGGAGCTCGGCCCGCGGGAGATCGGGCTGCTCGCCGCCCTCGGCGTGGACGAGATCCCCGTCCGGGGGCGGCCGACGGTCGGCATCGTCTCCACCGGCGAGGAGCTCGTCCGGCCGGGGGCGGACCTGGACAGCGATGCCGGGCAGATCTACGACGTGAACTCCTACACGACCGCCACGGCCGTCGAGGCGGCCGGCGGCGAGGCCCGGCTCTACCCGCACGCGGGCGACGACTACGACGCGATGGAGGAGGCGCTGCGCGAGGCCGCCACGGAGTGTGACCTCGTGCTCTCCTCGGGGTCGACGTCGGCCTCGGCCGTCGACGTCATCTACCGGGTCATCGAGGAGCGCGGGGAGCTGCTGCTCCACGGCGTCGCGGTGAAGCCGGGGAAGCCGATGCTCGTCGGGCGCCTGGGCGGAAGTGCCTACGTCGGCCTGCCGGGGTACCCCGTCTCGGCGCTGACCATCTTCCGGACGTTCGTCGCGCCCGCCATCCGCGAGGCGGCGGGCCTGCCGGCAGCGGAGACCGCCACGGTCGAGGGGCGGATGGCCGTCCCCGAGCGCTACAGCGAGGGCCGACTGCGCTACATGCCCGCGGGGCTCGTGACCGACGGTGACGGCCGGACGCTGGTCTACCCCGTGGACAGGGGCAGCGGCGCGACCACGTCACTGGTCGAGGCCGACGGCGTCGTGGCCGTCGACCGCGACGTGGAGTACCTCGACGAGGGCGAGCAGGTGTCGGTCCAGCTGTTCTCGCCGGACGTGCGTCCCCCGACGCTGTTCGGCGTCGGCGAGGACGACCCCCTGCTGTCGGACCTGCTGGACCGAGTGGCCCGCGGACGCGGGCCGCAGTCGGCGAGCGGGGAGCGAGGCGACCCGCGAGCGGCTGTCTCGAGCGTCCAGCGGCCCCGCTACCTCGGCGTCGGCTCGCGCGAGGGGCTCCGGCGACTGCGCGACGGCGTCCCCGACGTGGCCGTCACGAGTGCCCCGGGGGAGGTCGATGTCGAGGCCGAGGCACTCGGCGCGTGGACTCGGGAGTGGGGGCTGGTCGTCCCGGCGGGCAACCCGGAGGCCATCGAGGGGCTGGGCGACCTCGTCGACCGCGATCTCCGGTTCGTCAACCGGACCTCGGCGTCGGGGCTTCGCACCTCGCTCGGGAACGCCGTCGCTGCGCTGGCCGGGGAGCGCGACGTCGACCGCCACGATCTCGTGGACGCCATCGACGGGTTCGACGCCGGGGCGCGGGCCCACGAGAGCCCCGCGCGGCGCGTCCTCGCGGGGAAGGCCGACGCGGGGCTCGGCCTCCGGGTGACGGCCGACCGCCTGGACGGAGGTTTCGTCCCGGTCGGGACCGAGACGGTCCGCGTCCTCGCGAACCCCGAC
Source organism: Halobacteriales archaeon QS_4_70_19 (assembly GCA_003020985.1). GTDB lineage: Archaea > Halobacteriota > Halobacteria > Halobacteriales > Haloarculaceae > Haloglomus. Next base: position 120,910 of record PXRM01000014.1, read on the forward strand.
CGCGTGGAGAAGCCCGGCGTGGCGGCGCTCCGCGAGGCGATCACGGACGCCGACGCGGACATCGCGGCACTGGGGGGCTACGGGCGGCCCTGAGGAGACGCCTCACTCGTCCTCTCCGTCCCGCAGCCGCTCCGGGTGTTCGAGCAGGCCGTTCCCGCGGCGGAGGATGCCCCGCAGCGTACGGGCTTCGCGGCCGGTCGGATGCGCGCGCCCCAGCACTCGCCGGAGGAGGCGCCGGGCCTTCGGTTGCTTCTCCTCGGGGTGGTTGACGCTGCGGAGGTAGCGGGCGAACTCCTCGTGGAGCCCCTCCAGCTCCGCCTCGTCGGCGCGCTCGATGGGGCCGTCCGGGAGCTGCGTGTCGGCGACGGTCAGCTCGCGGAGTTCGTACAGCACGACGGTCGCGGCCTGGCCCAGGTTGAGGACGGGGTAGTCGGCGCTGGCGGGGATGGCACACACCTCGTCCAGCCGGCCGAGTTCCTCGTTCGTGAGGCCGACCCGCTCGCGGCCGAAGACGATGCAGGTGTCGGCCGTCACGTCGCGCAGGGAGTCGGCGAGGTCGGCGGGCGTCCGGAACGGGTAGCGGACGTGCTTGCGGGCGTCCTCGTTCGTGACGGCGGTACAGCCGACCGTGTGGTAGTTCTCGACGAGGTGGTCGAGCGTGACCTCGCGGGCGGTCGGGAGGACGTCCTCGCGGGCGTGGCCGGCCATGCCGTAGGCCTCGCCCTCCGGGTCGAGCGGCGGCGGGTCGACCAGCAGGAGGTCCGAGCAGCCGAAGTTCTTCATCGCGCGGGCGATGGTCCCGACGTTGCCGGGGGTCTCGGCGTCCACGACGGCGACGCTGATGTCGGGAGGCACACCGGGGATAGCCCGTGGAGGAGCAAAAACGCCGCGTCACGCCGCCACGCCTCAGCGACGGACGTAGAGTACGCCACCACAGAGGGCGGCCAGGCCGCCGAAGGCCGCGAGCACGGCGAACAGCGCGGCGTCGTTGGCGTACGTGAGGACGCCGCCGGCGACGGCCCCGCCCAGCGCCCCCACGCCGAACACGCCGAGGTAGGTGTAGCCGTACGAGAGTCCACGGGCGCCGGCCGGCGTGTACTCCGCGACGGTCGCCTGGTAGAACGGCTGGACGACGAACAGGAAGAAGCCGACGAGCGCGCACATGACCACGAGCGGGCCCAGGCCCAGCGTGGCGACGGGAAGGAAGAGCACGGCGAACACCGCGAGCGCGCCGTAGCCGCCGAGCAGCCCCAGTTCCACCGGGAGCAGGTCCGTCAACCGACCGCCCGCGTACTGGCCGGCAACCCCGACCATCAGCAGGCCGACGTAGAAGTACCGCTGTGGCGCGAGTTCGCGTCCGGCGAATTCGACGGGGGCGAGCGACGGGAACTCCCCGAGAATCTCGGGCAGGAAGGTGAGCAGTCCCCGGTAGTAGAGCCCGGAGAGCATCACGGCGGCGAACACGAGGACGAAGGCGCCGCCGAACAGGAGCCGCGAGTCCGCGAGGAACTCCGAGAACGACGAGACGGACCCGGAGGCCCGCGCGTCGGCCGCTTCGTCCTCCTCGTCCGCCCCGCCGTCGGTCGCGGTCCCGGCGTCGACGGCGGCCGTCTCGTCGACGTTGATGCGCGCGGCGGCGACGGCAGCGACGAGCGCCGGGACCGCCAGCAACCCCACGACGGCTCGCCAGTCGCCGAGACCGAACAGCAGCAGTGCCGTCGCGAGCGGGCCGAGCGCGATGCCGACGTTGCCGGCGACGCCGTGGTAGGCGAACGCCGAGCCACGCTCCTCGACGCCCTTCGAGATGAGCGCCAGCCCCGAGGGGTGGTAGACGGAGGCGGCGACGCCCCAGACGGCGAGCGCGAACGCGACCGCCACCAGCGACGGGGAGACCGCCAGCAGGAGGAAGGAGAGCCCCATCCCCACCAGGCAGGCGAGGATGAGCCGGCGGGAGCCGTAGGCGTCCGCCAGCACGCCGCCGGGGAGCGCACCGAGGCCGAACGGGGCGTACCCCACCGTGAGCACCACGCCCATCACGAACCCCGTGACCGCGAACGTGCCGGTCGGGAGCGCCACCTCGGTGAACGTGGCCTGCCACACGGGAAGCAACAGCGGGAGCGACAGCTCGTACGTGTGCACCATCGCGTGGGCGACCATCACCAGCCCCGTGATCGCCCGGTCGTTCCGGTTCACGTCTCCCACTCCGTCGCCGCCGGCTTCAACACGTCGCTTCGTCAGCTACGCGAGCCGGAGGTGACCCTGGCTCTGTCGTCGCAGCCACGGGGGACACGTTCGCGCCCGTCTCGACCGCTGCAACCCGACGTTCGCGGCGTATCCGACTCGTAACTTACGAAGATGGTATCGAGCGGGCACACAGCAGGTACGAGTCGTCACTGTGGGACTTATCAGTCGTATCTGGAAGGCACTTTACATGAACGACGGTCAAAATCATGATAGATATGGCAGGTTGCTACGATCTCGCCGATTGAGCCGGTAACTCAGTAATCTTATCCCCATATATTCTATTATCCGCATATTCTATCTACCTTCCTTACTCAGCTATTGTGTGGACGTATCTCAGTTTCCGGTCGTCGCGAACGGTCGGATAGCCGGCCACAGGGAGCCCATCGTTCCCCGGTCGCCGCTCCCGCCGTACCGGTCGAGCGACACGTGTCGACCAGTCCGGGGTGGGCCACAAACACCAAACGGTGGCCGCGTGAACCGCCGGTATGACCGACACGGAGGTGTTGTTCCTGCGGAGCGACGAGCTGTCCGACCTCGCCACGCCGGCCGAGTACGTCGAGGCCGTCCGCGAGGGGTACCGCGAGGTCGGGGAGGGTGCGGCGGCCGAGCCCCGGACGAAACTGGTGAACCAGTCGCCGCCGGGGATGCTGACGGGCTACATGGCCGTCCTCCCGGGGATGGGAGCCATGGGCGGGTACATGTACGCGGCCGGGTTCAGCGACCGCGACGCCCACTTCTTCCTGCCGCTGTTCGACGCCGAGAGCGGCCGGCCGAAGGCGCTCTTGGACGGGGCCTCCCTCAACCCGTTCAAGACGGGTGCCGCGGGCGGGGTGGCGGTCGACGAACTCGCCCGCCCGGACGCGACGGCCCTCGCGCTGTTCGGGTCCGGGGCGCAGGCCCGCGGGCAACTGCGCGCGGCCGTGGCCGTCCGGGACCTGGAGACGGTGGAGGTGTACTCGCCGACGAAGGAGCACCGCGAGGGGTTCGCGGCGGAGATGAACGAGCAGTTGACCGCCTCGGTCGCGGCGGTCGCCTCGCCCGACGCCGCCGTCGAGGGGGCCGACATCGTCGTGACGGCGACGGACGCGAGCGACCCCGTCTTCGACGAGGAGATGCTGGAGGAGGGGACCCACGTCACCGTGATGGGGCAGTACGACGCCGACAAGCGGGAGGTCGATGCGACCGCGGTCGAACGGGCGACGTACGTGCCGGATCTCCGGGCCCGCGCCCACCAGGACGCCGGCGCGTTCCTGCAGGCCGTCGAGGAGGGCGTGATCGGTGAGGACCACATCCACGCCGAACTCGGGGAGGTCGTCGCAGGGGCGGCCGAGGGCCGGACCGACCGCACGGAGATCACCCTCTTCGACTCCGGCGGGACGGGCGTCGAGACCGTGGCCGCGGCCCAGATGCTGTACGAGAACGCTCGCGACGAGGGACTGGGTGAACTCGTCGACTTCGCACCCGCGAGCGAGGCGCTCACCGGAGAGTAGCGTCGGAGTCGGTCCCGGGGGAGGGACCGGGAAGCAGACACGGAACGGCCGGGGCCGGGGTGGCACGCGGACGGCTCCGGCCGGGGGGACCTACGCTTCGGTGGACCCGGCCTCGGCCCCGCCGACGGCGTCCGGGGCGGTCGTGCGGGACAGCGGCCGCGGCGTCTCGACGACCCGCGTCGCGAATCGCACCACGACGTACGGGAGGAGGACGAGCGTCAGCGGCAGCAGCGTCGCCGCAGCGACCGCGCCGAGGAGGGCAGGCGCGACGAGCGCCATCAGCCCCAGCCAGCCGGCGACGAGCAGGACGGTGCCGCCCACGATCAGGCGGCGCGTGTGTGAGGGCGTCATTGGGGACCACCGGGGAGCGTCTCCCCGCGACCACCGCTACGGGACGATGAGTGAAAAGTATAATCTGAAGGACATTTCTGTAGGCGAAGTTACTGAAATTCGCTTCACCGACCGGGCGTCAGAGATACGGCGCGAGGCCGAGCGCCTGGACGAGCGGGATGCCGGCCGCGAGCGCGCCGACGAGGTACCCGCCGATGGCACCCCCGTTGAGGAGCGGCAGGCCAGCGTGGGCCCGCCCCTGCATCACGAAGTACATGAGCACGAGCAGGCCGAGGTTCGTCCCGACGATGGCCGTCAGCGCCGGGAGCGTCAGCGCGATGCCCGGGACCAGCGAGGAGACGCCGACGGGCGCGAAGAAGCCCGCCGAGGCGACGAGGACCGCGGGCATCACCGCGTCGCCCAGGCCGATAAAGAACGCGTCGCGCTCGTCGTCGGGGGCAGGGGTCGTAGCCTCGTCGCCGCCCCCGTCGGCCATCGCGGCGTCGTCCTCGTCCGCCGGATCCGCACCCTCGTCGGTCCCGGTGTCGTCCTCCGCGCTCTCGGCGGGCGGTGCCTCGTCGAGGAACGAGTACGAGAGCGACAGCGGGACGACCAGCACCACGGGCACCTTCAGGTCCATCACCCCCTCCGCGAGCGTGAGCATGTGCTCCGTGCCGTAGACGCTGATGGCGTCGTACACCGCGAGGACGACGAGGAGGACGAGCGCAGGGAGGACACCGAAGTTGATGCCGAACAGTCCGGCCGCCCCGGCCCCCATGACGACGCCGGCGGCGTCGATGACGTACCACTCCGGGTGGACCCACAGCGCGACCGTGACGAGGCCGGCGAGGGCGACGGCGGGGGCGAACGCCGCCAGTCCCGGCAGCGGCGCCGCCGGCAGCAGCACCGCGAAGACGTAGAAGGAGAGGTAGCCCGACGAGACCACGAGGACGGCGCGGATGACGCGGTCGCCGCCGTACCTGAACGCCCCCAGCATCACGACCGTCGCGACGAGGATGGCACCGACGTACAGCAGGCTGTTGGTCGGGTCCGACGGGTTCTCGACGTCCTGGAACCCGGCGGAGTTGAACGGCTCCACCAGCGCGAGCGCCCCCAGCTGGACGAGCAGGAAGATGCCCAGGATGGCCGCGACCGCGACGTACCGCCGGTCCACTCGCATACCCGCTCTGCGGGGGGATGGCGTTTGGGCGTTGCGCTCCTGATTGTGGGCCGTGCCGGTCGCCCGCCCCGGGAGTTATGCTCCCCGCCCCCGAACGGCGGGTATGAGCACTGACGCCGACGCGAGCGACGCCGCGGGAACGGACGCGAACGAGCCGACCATCACCCTCTACCGGCTGGAGGGGTGCCCGTTCTGCGAGTTCGTCGTCGACCGGCTGGACGAACTGGACCTGCCGTACGACTCCGTCTGGGTGGAGGGGCTCCACTCCCGGCGCAACGAGGTGAAGCGCGTCTCCGGCCAGCGGCAGGTCCCCGTCGTCGTGGACGAGGCGACCGGCGTGACGATGAGCCAGTCCGCCCGCGTTCTCGAGTACCTCGACGCCACCTACGCTGGCGAGGACGTCGAGGTGGACCCGGAGCCGAAGACCGAGGCGAACTGAGCCGTCGGCCCCCGCCGCCGGACCGTGAGACTCAGTCGTCGGACTGGGCCTCGTCGATCTCCTCGTCGGAGAGGGAGTGCGGGTCCCGTCCGGGGTCCGCGACGTTCGGTGCGCCGAGGGCGAGCACCTTCCCGGTTTCGCTCGCGCAGCGGTGCCCGTGGCCGATCATCGGCCCGGCGGCCCAGAAGGTCCCGGGGCCGACCTCCTGGAACTCCGCCTCGCCCGAGCGCCCGAGTTTGAGCGAGAAGCGACCCTCGAGCACGTAGAACAGCTCCTCCTGCTCCCCGTGGGCGTGGTAGCCGATCTCCTCGCCCTCCTCGAAGTGCCAGATCTTGCAGAGCATCTCCTCCAGCCCGAGGGCCGTGTCGATGGACTGCATGTCCAGGTCCGGCGGAATCTCCTCGACCTCCGAGAGGTCTGTCACCTCCACGTCGTCCGTCTCGGTCACGCTGTATTCCATGGCAGTCGCCCGCACGCGCGGTCCCGACAAAACCGTTTGGGGGAGCGAGGGCGGAGCTGCACCGGGTCGCTGGTGGCTCGTGACCGGCGGCCCCCCAGTCACACTTGTTCGGCGGGACGGGAGTACTCGGCGGACACACAGCTGTCACGTGACGATAGTACGTAGGATGAATGCGATATTGCGCAGAAATTTTCCGAGTAGGAACTTTATCGGGAGTGTATGTAGGAACTACGACCCCTCCTGCACTGCGTCCCGCAGCGCGGGCAGTACCTCGGTCACGTCCGCGCGGAAGTCGTACTCGGCGCGGTCCGAGAGGTCGGTCCGGTCGAGGTTGACGATACAGAGGGTCGCGCCCGCGTCCGCCGCCGTGCGGGGGAAGGAGGCGGCGGGTTCGACGGTGAGCGAGGAACCGACGACGAGGAACAGGTCGGCGCGCTCGGAGAGCGACTGGGCGCGGAACAGAGGGTACTCCGGCAGCTGCTCGCCGAACAGCACCACGTCGGGCTTCAGCAGGCCGTCGCAGCGCGGACAGCGCGGCGGGACGGCGCCCGACCGCACGCGGTCGTAGACGCCGTCGGCCTCGAACGTCCGGTCGCAGTCGTAGCACGCGACCCGCTGGCCGTTGCCGTGGACCTCGATGACCTCCTCGTTGCCCGCGTCCTGGTGGAGGCCGTCGATGTTCTGCGTGATGAGCGCGTCGAGGTGGCCGGCGGTCTCCAGGTCGGCGAGCGCCTCGTGGGCCGGGTTGGGCTGGAACCCGTCACCGAACAGGTCCTCGACCATCTCCACGCGCTCCTCCCAGAACCCCTCCGGGTCCGCCTCGAAGCGGGAGATGTGGAAGTCCATCGGGTCGTACTCCTGCCAGATGCCGTCCTCGCTCCGGAAGTCCGGGATGCCGGAGGCGGTCGAGACGCCCGCTCCCGTCATCGCCACCACGGAGTCGGCGTCCCGGATGGCCCCCGCGGCGAACCGGATCTCGTCGTCGGTCATGTGGCGTGACAGGAGGTGAACGGACTAAAACGGCCCGGCGGGCGCTACTGCTCGTTCGGGTCGTCGTCACCGTCTCGATACCGGTGTCTCCGGAGAAGGAATTTCGTCAGGATGGCCGGGCCCTTGTGGCTCCGCTGGCCTTTGTCTGCAGGCGTTTCGAGGCGCTTCGATTCCATACAGGGGATGGTAGCCGATACCTGAAAAAGTTTCACTCAGACCAGATATGCCACGGCGACGAGGACGACACCGACGAGCAGACGGCCCTGTGTGACGAACAACAATCGCCCGTTGAGCGCGATTTCGTCGGCGTTCTCAGCAATCCACTCGCCGAGCGTGTCGAGAAACTCGCGCTCCCACTTCGGGCTACCGGCGGCTCCCTCAGCGAGATACCGCAGATACTCTTGATTGGGGCCTTGATACAGGTCGGACTCACTGTAGGTGATGACACCTGCCACGAGCGACCCGAGCAGCGAGAGGAGCCCCGGCACGAGTGACCAGCCAGCCGCCGAAATATCTAGCTGACCCAAACTGGCGAGAACACCGACTAGCACGACGACCAGCTGAACCGTCCGGAGTGCTTTGTCATCGACATCGCTCGCCGTCTCTTGCTGAGTTTCCAGAACGACACGCGCTTCATGATAGGCGACCTCTCGCCGTTTCGTGGACCATTCCGCAGACTCGTCGGCATCGGGCACATCCCATCTGCCCCGGCATCACCTTTCAACTCTCGTCTCCGCTTCCCTCCAGCGGCTGGTTCAGCTTCGGCGGACAGACCTCGACCCCACGGCGGTCGTAGAATGCCCGTACCCGGTCGTTGGAGACGTTGATGCTCAGGCGACCCGCTGCGGACAGCGCGACGTCGACGTGCCGCACAAGGCCTTTACAATGACGCGTGTGTACGTCTCACGTGCGTCTTCGGAAGCTCCCCACCGTCGTCGGACTCTCCCTCTCCGGCACCGGAGTGGTCATCGGCGCGCTCACCACCATGTTCTACGCGGTCCTCCTCGCCGTCCGGCCGCCACCATCTGGGGGTGCCGATGCCGGTGGGTTCAGCCCGCAGATGCTGTTCGTGGGAACGACGCTCGCACTCTTCAGCGGCGCCCTCTTCGCTGCATTCTACCACAACGTCGTGGGCAAGTACCGGCTTCCTGACTCGCTGCAGGAGACGACTCTCCAGCGCGACGAGGCAGCCCTCGCGGGGGGCATCGCCGCCGTGCTTGTTCTGTACGTCGCCATTCTCTACGTTTGAGGCCGTCCGGCGGCCGAGTTAGCCGCTCGGGTTGCCGAACGTGGGCAGGTTCTCCAGTTCGGCCTCGTCGAGGTCCCCGTCGAACGCCTCGCGGGCGATGACGCGCTGGTGGACCTCGTCGGCCCCGTCAACGATGCGGAACGCACGCACCGCCTCGTAGAAGTCCGCGAGCGGGAGCTTCCGGGAGATGCCGGCCCCGCCACAGCACTGCACGGCGAGGTCGATGGCGTCCTGTACGGTGTTGGCGGCGTACACCTTCGCCATGCCGACCTCGACGCGGGCCTGGTTGCCGCGGGTGATCTCCTCGGCGGCGTGGCGGACCATCGTCCGGGTGGCGTGGAGCCGCGTCTCCATGTCCGCGATCTCGTAGCGCTGGCTCTGCTTCTCCGAGAGCTTCGATCCGAAGGCGTCGCGGTCGGACATGTACGTCTTCGCGATGTCGAGCGCGCGCTCGGCCATCCCGGAGAAGCGCATGCAGTGGGTCAGCCGGGCCGGGCCGAGCCGCTCCTGGGCGTGGACGAAGCCCATGTCCAGCCCGCCGAGCAGGTTCTCCTCGGGGACGCGGGCGCTGTCGTAGCGGATCTCGGCGTGGCTCTCGGGGAGGAGCGTCTGGCCGAGGTGCGGGGTGGGCTCGACGATCTCGACGCCGTCGGCGTCCGTCGGGACGAGGAACAGCGAGCAGCCCTGGTAGGGGTGCTTGTCCTGGTTCGTCCGGGCCATCACGATGAGGACGTCGGACTCGTCACCCTGCGTGGTCCACCACTTGTGGCCGTCGATGACCCACTCGTCGCCGTCCTTCTCGGCGGTGGTCCTGATCATCTTCGGGTCGGAGCCGGCGCCGGCCCGCGGCTCAGTCATCGAGAAGCCCGAGCGGATGTCGCCGGCGACGAGCGGCTCCAGGTACTCCTCCTTTTGCCCGTCGGTGCCGACGAGCTCGATGGTGTGCATGTTCCCCTCGTCGGGCGCGTCGACGCGCATCGCGACCGCGCCCAGCAGCGAGCGGCCGGCCTCCTCGAACAGCGGGAGGACGTCGCGGAACTCCTCGCCCATGCCGCCGTGTGCCTCGTCGATCTGCGGGCAGTAGACCCCTCGGTCGCGGGCCTCCTCGCGGAGGTCCTCGATGAGCGACTCGTCGACGGGGCCGTGCCCCAGGTGCTCGCGCTCGGTCGGGATGACGACCTCGTCCATGAACTCGCGTGCCCGCTCGGCCAGCTCCGTCGCCCGCTCGGAATCGTGGTAGTCGATATCCATGTACGGGCTCTTGCCGTGCATCCATTGTAAAGGAATCGCAGCAATCCACCCGACTGCAGCCCACCACCACCGGTCGACCCCCACATATACGTACCCCGCGGGGGAACGGTTCCTTACAATGTTAGCAACCGTGCCAGGACGGCGGGCCGACCCGGCCCGGGTGGGCGGATGAGCGACGGCGAGTCCGACTACTTCCGGCGCATCGTCGACGAGGACGCGCTCGCCGAGTATCTGGAGGCGGAGCTGGGCCCCTACGGCGGCAGCTACGCGGTCGAGCACCACAAGGAGGGCCACTCCAACGAGACCCTGTTCGTGACGTGGAACGACCGGGAGCTCGTCGTCCGGCGGCCGCCGCCGGGCGAGACCGCCGAGAACGCTCACGACGTCCTCCGGGAGTACCGCGTGATGGACGCGCTCCAGGACACCGAGGTCCGCGTCCCGGAGACGATCCTGGCGTGTGACGACCACGACGTCCTCGGCGCCGACTTCTACGTGATGGACCGGATGGACGGCGTCGTCCTCCGCGACGAGGAGCCCGAGCGGTTCGTCACGCCCGACCGCCGCCGGCAGATCGGCGAGGAGCTCGTGGACGGGCTCGCCGAGATCCACACCGTCGACTACGAGGCCGTCGGGCTGGAGGAGGGCGACTTCGGCTACCCGCCCGGATTCACCGAGCGGCAGGTCCGGCGCTGGTCCGAGCAACTGATGTGGGCCTTCGAGGTGACCACCGGAGAACGCGAGGTGGAGGAGCTGTACGACGTGATGAGCTGGCTCCAGGACAACGTCCCGGAGGACCCGCCCGCGACGCTGGTCCACGGCGACTACAAGCTGGACAACGTGATGTTCGCCGACGACGACGAGCCCCGCATCAACGCCGTCTTCGACTGGGAGATGGCCACCCTGGGCGACCCGTTCACCGACCTCGGGTGGATGCTGTCGTACTGGTGGGACGCGAAGGACCCCGCCCCGCCCGAGTCGACGAACTCGCTATCGAACACGTTCATGACCCGCGAGGGGTACCTCACCCGGCGGGAGCTCGTCGAGCGCTACGAGGAAAAGACCGGCCTGGAGTTCACCGACGAGAGGTTCTACCGCGTCCTCGCGGTCTACAAACTGGCCGGACTCGGCGAGATGTTCTTCCGCCGCTATCTGGAGGGTAACTCCGACGACGACATGTACCCGAAGATGCGCCACGGCGTGCCGGCACTGGCCGAGCGCGCACAACGCATCATCGACGGCGAAGAGCCACTGTAGTTCGCCTCTTAAGTGATAATCCCCCTTATAATCTCTTTCTATCCGATCCAAGCTTCTAGATTCCTCTATTTCCAGATTATCTCGAGCCGACCAGAGCGTCCAGCTACGGTCGACCCGACCGGACGGCTCCGGTCTGCTTACCAGTCGGTAACGGGACTGGCTTAGGTGTCCGTTATCTAATAATTATATACAGTCAGTGTAATCGGAGAGGTATGCGCAACAACCAGCCGTCGTCAACGCGCCGGACGTTCCTGCGGACGACCGGAGCGCTCGGGGCGCTGGGGGCGTCGGGGCAGGAGCTGACGGGCGTCACCGCCGAGTCGACGTCGCTCTCGACCACCACAGCTACGGGGACGGACGGTCCGTCTCGGGCCTGCGTGCTCGGACCGGACGAGACAGTGCTCGGCGGCGACGTCGTCGTCGGCGCGGACGGATACGGGACGATACAGGCGGCCTGGGACGCCGCGGCCGACGGCGACACCGTCTACGTCCACTCGTCGTACGACGCCGAGGCGGCCGGCGAGTCGTTCCCGGTCGTCCTCGACTACGGGCAGAAGGAGGTAGCGGTCGCCGGCGGACACCCGTCCGGCTCGGTCGTCGACGCCAGTCACACCGACCAGGACGTCTTCCACGTCGAGGGCGTGGCCCAATACGACTACCGGAACCACCCGCTGCTGGCGAACCTCAAGATCGTCGGCGGGAACGTCGGCCTCCGCATTCGTGGCGCCCCGCACAACTGCTTCCGGAACCTCGTCGTCTACGCCACCGGGAGCCACGGCATCGCCATTGAGGAGGGCACCGGCCCGGACGGCGGGTCGCTCGGCTCGTTCGGGAACACGTTCATGAACTGCCAGGTGTGGAACGCGGGCGGCAACGGGTTCCACGAGGAGACCTCGGCGGACCCCCACGCGACGAACTACGCCTACTGCAAGGCCATGGCCTGCAAGGGCATCGGGTTCCGCCTGCGCGGCTGGATGACGAAGGTCCACGGCGGCGACGCCGAACTGAACCACGGCTGGGGCGTCGAGGTCCGGAGCTGCCAGAGCGTCCACCTCTCGGACGTCTACATCGAGGGGAACGCGCGCGCCGAGTCGTTCCCGCTGGAGGTGTACGCCCGCTACGCGGACGGGCTCTCGATCGACAACTGCTACCTCCACGGCATCAACCCCCGCTCGACGGACCACTCGTACACCTACGTCCAGCGGGCGATCAACGTCCACGACTCGAACCAGATAGACATCCGGGACTGCACGTTCCGCCGGTACGGCGAGGGCGGCGTCGCCCTGTTCGGCTGTTCGGACGCCGACATCCACGTCCCCTCGCAGAACTACTCGGAGACGGACCTGCTGGCGATGGACCCGACGGCGAACGGCTGCCTCCGCAGCCGGAGCGACGGGGCCGTGCTCCCGCAGGACCTGCAGGGCGTCGCCGGCCTGTTCGAGGGCGACTGTGGCTACCACGCCGACGGCACGAGCATCGCTCCGGCGGTCTGGTACGGCGGCGAGTGGCACGTCGCCGCCACGCAGCCGCTGAGCGAGACCACGAGCCAATGACCGACGCCGACGGCCCGACCGACGGGCGGGAGGCGGCGACAGGGACGACCAGGGACCGCCGCGGCCTCGCGGCGACGGCCGGAGTCCTCACCAGCCTGCTCGTGGGCGGCTGTTCGATAGTGGAGGAGCGCGCTCGCCGCCTCACCGGGCAGGACCGGGCCGAGAGCGAGCAGTCGATGGGCGCGGCGACGCCCTCTCCCGAGCCGACGGGGACGGCGACCTCGACCGCGCGACCGTCGCCGGCGGAGTCGCCGACGGGAACGTCGCCATCCGGGACCGATACCCCCCGGTCATCGGCCGGGGCGACCCCCGGTCGGGGCACCCCGCGGACCGTGACGCCGACCCGGCCACCCACACCCACGGAAACGGCCCGCCCGCCCGCCACCGACACCCCGGAGACCGCGGGGACGGCGGGTGGAACGGCGAGTCCGACCACGGCCGGCCCCGGCTCCGGTGGTAGTTCCGGTGGTGGCGGTGGTGGCGGCGGAGGGAGCGGTGGAGGCAGTAGTGGTGGGGGCGGTGGGAGCGGTGGCAGTGGCGGCAGCGGCGGTGGCGGAACGCCCCAGCCGACGGCGACTCCACAGCCGACCACGGAACCCACGCCGACTGCCACTGCGACACCGACCACCACGTCCACGCCGACCGAGACGACGCCGACCCCCACGGCGACCGAGACGCCCACGGCGACTGCGACCCCCACGGCGACCACGACTCCCACGCCGACCTCCACGCCCTCGCTCGGGCCCGCGCCGCGGACGCCCGTCGAACGGCTCTCGTCGACGGGGACGACGGTGACCGGGACGGTAACCGTCTCGGACCGGGACACCGGGTATCTCTGTCTCGTCGACGTCGAGACGACGGTCCCGTTCCGTTTCGGTGGAGGGACGGCCGAGGGCGGCGCAGTGAACTGGTATCTGGCCGACCCGACGGCGCTGGAGTCGTACTGGGACGGCGGCGACGGAGCGGTGTACGCGTCCTTCTCGGACTGGACGGCGTTCGACTTCGGCCCGTACACGGCGGGCGCGGCGCCGACCGCGCTCCTCGTCGAGCCGGTCGACGGCGCCGTCACCCTCTCGTACTCGCTCACGCTCGGGTGAGTCGGGCGGCGGGGAAGCGGGCGAGCGGGCCTGTGGGACCGCACTCGGGCTTATCTCCCTCCCGCAGGCGGGGTCGGACCGGGAGATCGCGAACGGGTTCGTCACGAAGGCCGACGACTGGCGCGCGGAGGTCGACTGGGCCGACGCCATCGTGTTCGACGACATCTGGGTCGGGACGGGGGTCGGGAGCGGCGAGCTGGCCCGGGAGCTCCGGGATGACGGCCACGCAGTCGTCGGGGGGGCGCCGAACACGGACCGCCCGGAGGAGGACCGCGGCTACGCGATGGAGATTCTCGAGGAGCGCGGGGTCGCCACCATCGAGCACCGGGAGTTCTACGACTTCGAGGCGGGCATCCGACACGTCACACAGCAACCGACAGGTCGACGGACAGTGGCGGGCGGCCGGTGAGAGCGGGATGCCCCTGGTCGTGACCGGGAAGGGGGAGACGACGACCGCGGCGCGCGAGCAGGCCTACGACCGGGTCGACAGAGTGCTGTTGCCCGACTGTTACTGCCGGGACGACATCGGGGAGCGCTGGGTCGAGGGGGACGGCGACCGGCTCCGGGCCTGGGGGTGCCTCGGTCCGTAGCCAACCGGTAGGTGCCTCGGTTCTATCCACCGAAACGGGCCCGTACGGGCACGGGACGGGGCCGCCACTGGCGCGGATAGATGCGGACAATATGACCTACTCACTCGTGTTTATGACCCCCCACACGCAAGGCACACGGCTTCCGGGTACGCTACCTATAAGATGCTAGCGGCCGTCAGTTACCCCACTGAATGGTCGACGACGAGCAGCTCTCTCGGAGCAAGGCCATCCATCGGCGGACCGGGCGGACGTTCTACTACGCGACGCGGCTGCTCCCCGAGCGGGTGCGTCAGGCGACGTACGTTCTGTACGCGTTCTTCCGGGTCGCCGACGAGGTGGTCGACGACGCGGAGGGGCTGTCCGCGGCCGAGCAGCGCGAGCGCCTAGAGGCGATCCGGGAGGCCGCGCTGACCGGCGAGACGGACGACCCCGTCCTGGTCGCGTTCGCCGAACTCCGGGAGCGCTACGACATCCCGGAGGAGGAGGTGACGGTGTTCGTCGACGCGATGCTGACGGACATCGAGACGTCGCGCTACGAGACCTACGAGGAACTCGAGGCGTACATGCGCGGGTCGGCCGCCGCCGTCGGCGTGATGATGACCTACGTGATGCGCCCGGACGACCCCGACGAGGCCATCCCCGCGGCCCGGCGCCTCGGCGAGGCGTTCCAGATGACGAACTTCCTGCGCGACGTCCGCGAGGACGTCGTCGAGCGCGACCGCATCTACCTCCCCCGGGAGACGCTGGAGCGCCACGGCGTCACGAGCGAGCAGATCGAGCGGCTCGAGTACGACGAGGCGTTCGCCGCGGCCGTCCGCGAGGAACTCCGCCGGACCGAGTCGCTCTACCACGAGGGCGTGGCGGGCATCGGACTCCTCCCGATGGACTGCCAGCTCCCCGTCCTGACGGCGGCGGTGCTCTACGCCGACCACCACCGGCTCGTCCGCGAGCGCGACTACGACGTGCTCTCGGAGACCCCCTCGCTGTCGACGCTCCGGAAGCTGCGACTCGTCGCGGAGACCCGGTGGCACTGGTTCTGGAACAAGGACCCCGAGGCCGTCTTCGCGAAGGTGAGCGCCGTTCCGTCGGGGACCCAGCGTCGCCACGACCACCCCGGCGAGCCGCTCCCCGCGCGGTAGTTCGGCACCGAATTTCCACGGTATTGGGTGATCCGACCCGCTCTTTTTCGGATTAGAACATAATTGTTCTAATTATTTCCTTATGTCCGGAGCACACACTCAACCCCGCAGCGACGGCCACGTCGGTCGGACGTCGAAGTCGAACCGGTCGGTGGCGAGCAGGCCGGCGCCCAGCGCGGCCGCCAGGCCCACGGGCACCCAGTTGCCGAAGTAGGCGTTGACCGCCCCCCAGAGGAGGACGAAGGAGACGAGGTCGTCGAGCACGAACTCGCAGTCGGCCAGGCGCCCGCGCAGGCCCGCACGGGCGAACGCCGCGTCCAGCGTCACGACGGCTACGGTCGCGGACAGCACCCACCCGGCGTAGTTCGACCAGGGGACGCCGTAGTACGCCCCCGGAGGGTCGTACGCCCAGAAGGTGAGCGCCACGGCACCGGGGTCGAGCACGAGGTCCATCAGCAGGACCACCGCGATGACCGCGGGCAGGCGGACGAGCGCCGCCTCCGCGCGCGGCCCCAGTAACAGCAGACAGAGTAGGTAGGCGTTGACGACGAGCGGGAAGAAGAAGACGGGCAGTCCCAGCGGCACCGTATCCAGCAGCATCGGCCCCAGCTCGACGCCGTATTCGAAGCTCCCGTACGGGAAGCCGGTCAGGACGCCGACGTACTCGATGCCGTACGAGTACGCGGCGAGGACGAGGAGGCCCGCAGCGGCCCGGCGGTCGACCAGGGGCGCGAGTCCGGCCACGAGCGGCAGGCGCATCACGAGCGTCCCGAACAGGATGAGGTACGGGTTGAAGTTGACTACGCCGGGCAGGAGCCGCTCGGCCGAGGCGACCAGCAGCACCGCCCCCATCAGTGGGAAGACGACGGCGATGGTGAACCGGTGCTCCCGGACTAGGTCGTCCAGCCCCGCCTCCACCCGGGCGCGAGCCGGCAGGGAGAGCGCGTCCGTACTCACTACCCGTTCGGAGGGGTGGGCGGAGGAAAGGGGTTCGGATACGTACCGGGGGCGGCGGGCACCGCCGGTTCAGAGCCCGGTCGGGTGCTCGATGTACGTCGTCTCCACGTCCTCGTCCCAGCCGGCGACGCGGTCGGCCAGTGCTTGGACGCCGAACGTCTCCGTGGCGTAGTGGCCCGCCAGGAAGACGTGAACCCCGGCCTCGCGGGCCTCGTGGTACGCCGGCTGCTTCCCCTCGCCCGTGACGAGAGCGTCGACGTCCTTCTCGCGGGCCTCGTCCAGCCAGTCCGTACCGCTGCCCGTCAGGACGGCCACGTCCTCGATCTCGTCGGGGCCGAAGTCGAGTACCTGCACGGGGCGGCCGCCGGTCGAGAGTGCGGTGAGGTCGTCGCGCAGGTCCTCCACCGTCCGCGGGTCGGCCGCGCGGGCGCGCTGCCCGACGTGGACGCCGCCGGACTCGCCGAACGGCTCCACGACGTCGAGGCCGAGGTGCTCCGCGAGGAGAGCGGCGTTGCCGAGTTCGTCGTGCCCGTCCAGCGGCGTGTGGACGGCGTACAGCGCGAGGTCGCGCTCGACGAGCGCGGCGACACGGTCGTACTCCTTGCCGGTGACGGCGTCGATGCCGCCCCAGGAGATGCCGTGGTGGACGACGACGACGTCCGCGCCGCGTTCGGCCGCCGCCTCGAACGTCGCTACCACGCCGTCGACGGCGAACGCCGCCGTCTCGACCGTCGCGTCCTCGGGCCCGACCTGCAGACCCTGGACGGCGGCGTCGGCCGCGTAGTCCTCGACGTCGAGGAGGTCGTTCAGCCGCTCGGTGAACTGCCAGAGGGGAACGGACATGCTTCGTCCTCGCAGGGGGGACGTTTCAGGGTTGCCGCTCGGCCGGCGACGGTCCCGGGAGCGGGCCCGCGGGCGCATCCCGGACGCTTTTCGCCGCGGCCGTCCCACGCTCCGGTATGGACTACGACGGCCCGATCCTCGACGACCACCTCCACCTCGACCCCGTGAACGGCCGGGTCGTGGAGGCGGTCGAGGAGTTCGCGGATGCGGGCGGGACCCACCTGCTCGTGCTGAACAAGCCCTCCTGGAGCCTCGGCGTCGAGGTCGACGAGGCCGACGACTTCCGCGAGGGGTTCGACCTGACCGTCGACGCGGTCGAGCGCGCTACGGAGGTCCTCGACGGGCGCGCGTGGCCCGTCCTCGGTGTGCACCCGGCACTCGTCTCCCAGCTCGTCGACCGGGGGTACACGCCCGAGGCGGCCCGCGACCTGATGTGCGCCGGGCTGGACGTCGCTGCCGAGTACGTGAGCGACGGTCCGGCGCTCGCCATCAAATCCGGGCGCCCCCACTACGACGTCGACGAGGCGGTGTGGGACGCCTCGAACGCCGTCATGCGCCACGCGTTCGAACGCGCCGCGGAGGTAGGGTGTGCCGTCCAGCTCCACACCGAGAGCGGCGAGGAGTTCGGCGAGGTCGCCGACTGGGCGGAGGCACGCGGGCTGCCGCGCGAGCAGGTCGTCAAGCACTACGCCGGGGGGCGGACGGTCGGCCCGATGCCGAGCGTCATCGCGCGGAAATCCGAAATCGAGGACGCTCTCGACCACGGACGGCCGTTCATGCTCGAGACGGACTTCCTCGACGACCCCGACCGCCCCGGGGCGGTCCTCGGACCGAAGACGGTCCCCCGGCGGACCAGATGGTTGCTGGAGTCGGGTCACGGGGACGCTGTCAGAACGGCCCACGTCGAGACGCCCGCACGCGTTTACGGCATCGACACCGAGGCGACACTCACCGGGTGAGTCGCCGCGAGCGCGGTCGCCGGGCCCCGGTGTCACGCCCGGTGCCTCGAAAGTCGTATAACCCCAGGCGCGTACGCCGGCAACATGAGCACGCCCCCGGACGAGTACTACACCGCGGAACGCTGGGAGAACTGGGTCGACCGGCTCCGCGAGGAGGATCTCGATCCCGAGGAGGAGGAGTCGGCGCGCTTCCTCTGGAACCTGCGCGACGACGCGGCCATCGCCGTGGCGAAGATCGTCACTGCGGCCGCCGAGGAGGGCGAACTCGACGACGAGACCGCCCTCGCCAAGCTCGAGGAGATGCGGAACATCGTCTTCTCCGAGGTCCGGATCGACGACGAGGACAAGACGATGCTCATCCAGAGCGTCCAGGCGTCGCTCGAGCCCGTCCTCTCGGCGGCCGAGGAGTTCGTCGCCAACGCGCCCGCCGACGAGGCGAGCGCCGCGGAGTACGTCGACGCGGCCATCGACGCCGGCAACGGTGACGACCTCGACGCCGCCTTCGCCTACTGCGCGCAGGCCGGGACCCGCATCTTCGCGGGCGACGAGATCGACACGAGCATCGTCGAGGACATCGAACACGCGCTCGTCCTAGACTGGGTGAACGGCCTCGACAGCCTCCAGTCGGCGCTCGCGGACCCCGAGGTCGTCGAAGAGGAGGACTGACCGGCTGCCCACCGGGGGTGAAACGAGCGCCCCCTGTTCTTTCGTCCGCATCCCGGGACGGCAGTGAGAGACGGCTGCCCCCGCAGGTATATACGTCCGGATTCGGTACACAGCGTGAGTATGCGTGGTGCCGGTGGCGGGTGGAACCGGGGACAGGCGATCCAGATAGGCGCACTTCTGCTGTTCGCCATCCTCCTCATCAGCCTCTCGCTGTTCCAGGTTTTCGTCGTCCCGAGCCAGAACGGCGAGATCGAGTTCAAACACAGCCAGGAGGTCCGCTCGGACGTGCTCGGCGTCCGGAACGCCGTCCTGGATGCGGCCACCGGCGACCAGTCGTTCGTGGAGGTGAGTCTGGGCCCGACGTACCCCTCGCGGAGCCTGTTCGTCAACCCGGGGGAGCCGGCAGGGACCATCCGGACGACCGAGCGCCAGCCGGTGACCATCATCAACGACACCGGCGGGAGCAATACGAACATCTCCGACGACGCCTGCCCCGGGTCGACCAGCGCAACCCGGGCGCTGGAGTACGGAATCGGCTACAACGTCTACGACGAGGCCCCCACTTACCGTGTCGAGCACACCGTCCTGTTCCGGAACTTCAGTTCGGACACCCTCCCGGGGTCGGACCAACGGCTGGTCGGAGAGAACAGCATCACCCTGCTCCCCATCCGGAACGAGTTCTCCGAGTCCGGGACCGGGACGGCGACGGTAGAGCCGGTTCCGGGGGGCACGATCACGACGCCGGTCTCCGACGCGCGCATCGAACTCCCGACGGCGTACGACGAGGCGACCTGGAAGGAGATTCTCGAGGAACCCCGGTCACGCGGCGACGTGACCGTCTCCGTCGACGAGAGTACGACACCGAACACGCTCGTGCTGGCGTTCTCGGGCGAGTTCACGCTCTACTGCTCCCCTGTCGGGGTCAACGGCCCGCCGCCGTCCGGGGCCCGCCAGGGGAGTCTCGTCGGTGGAAGCGGTGGGACGGGGAGCATCAACCCGGCCAGTGCGAGTCAGGTCCAGCTGGTCAGCGTCAGCAAGGGGCAGGACAACGGCGTGGTCAACGTCACGCTGCGGAACACCGCGAGCCGGACGAAGTCGCTCTCCCGCGGGCGCATCCCGTTCTACTACACCGGCGGCCAGAGCGGCGACCCGACGGAGGCGGTGCTCAACGACAACGCCAGCGACACCCTGCGGATTCGCGAGCAGTTCGAGCGCATCGACGAGAACATCGTCATCGCCCGGAACGGCGGGGAGGTGACATTGAGTTTCGATTTCGACGACAAAGCCAGGGACGATCTCTACGTGTTCGAGGCCGTCTTCGACGACGGCACGTCGGCCGACTACTACATCGACACGCCGAAGTCGCAGGGAGGCAACAATCCGACGGCGACGGCCACGGCGACGGGGAATAACCCTGGCTTCAGCTCGGTGAGCGTCGAGAATATCCCCAGAGGGAGCACAGGAACTGCCCAGACGGTGACGTTCTCGCCGGATTCGACTCTCCCTCAAGGTGAAACAGTGACCGTAACCCTGGACGATGCACAAGGTGTTACAGGGAGTGAAAAGCCGAATCCGGTCGACTACCAGCCAGCCTCGGTCGATACAGGAGCGAGCACGCTTCAGGGAGGGTCTGCCTCGCTTTCGGCGAGCACCAACACCGCGAGTATCACCTACACAGCATCGGGGAGAGATGTCGCCAGCAGCGAAACCGTGACCATCGAACTGACCGGTGTCGAAACCCGGGACGGGAACGCCGGACCGTTCACCGTCCCATTCAGCAGGAGTGATGGAGGCTCCACGTCCGGTAACTTCAGTCTGACCTGATTTTCGACACCTGACGAACCCGCTGTCGACAGACACATAAGGGCTGCACCGGACCTCACGAGCATGAGCGATCCGAGCGTCGGTATCGATGCGATGGAGATTCACACGGGGAAGCTGCGGCTCGACCTCGCGGAGACGTACGCGCCCGCGAAGGGCGACGAACCCGAGAAGTACACGAAGGGCCTGGGGCTGTTCGCCTCCTCGTTCCCGGACGTCTACGAGGACATCGTGACGATGGGGGCGAACGCGGCCCACCGGCTGCTGGAGCGGCGCGGACTCCCGCCCGCCGACATCGGTCGCATCGACGTTGCCACGGAGTCCTCGTTCGACAACAGCAAGCCCGTCTCGACGTACATCGCAGGCTGTCTGGAGCAGGTGTACGACGAGGACTTCCACCACGCCAACAAGGGCGAGCGGAAGTTCGCCTGCATCTCCGGCACACAGTCGCTGGACGACGCGTACAACTGGATTCGCGCGGGGCGGCATCGCGGCCGGAAGGCGCTGGTCGTCGCGACGGACACGGCGCTGTACGCGCGGGGCGACCCGGGCGAGGCGACCCAGGGCGCGGGTGCCGTGGCGATGCTCATCTCCGAGGACCCCGACCTCGTGGAGCTGTCGACCCACCAGGGGTACGGGAGCGCCGACGAGACGGACTTCCTCAAGCCCAACCAGCAGTTCCCCAGCGTGGACGGGAAGCGGTCGGTGCAGGTGTACCTCGCGCGGATGCGCGAGGCGCTGGTCGACTACGAGTCCGTCGCGGGCGACACCCACCCGGACGACTTCGCGCTGGCGCCGTTCCACACCCCGTTCCCGGGGATGGTCCGGAAGGCGGCGCTGCTC
>PXRM01000015.1 GCA_003020985.1 Halobacteriales archaeon QS_4_70_19
CTCGTAGACGGTGTCGTCCTCCTCCGGTTCGTTGTCGAAGCGCATCCCGTAGGAGAGGCCCGCGCAGCCGCCCTGCTGGACGAACAGGCGGAGGCCGGCCACGTCCGTGTCCATGTCCTCGCCGGTGAGGAGGTCGAGCGCCTGCTCGGCGGCCTCCTCGGTGACACGGATCTCCGGGCGCTGCTCGCCCGCCTCGCCGGGGCCGGCGCCACCCTCGTCGGCGGTGCTGCTCATACCCGCCCTTTCGCGTCCGGCGGTGTAACACTTACGCCGCGACGGCTCCGGCACCCGGAATCGGGGACGGCGGCGCGCCCCGTCGGTCGACGTGATGACCGAACGTCCACCGCAGCCCCGGTCATGCCCGGTTCCGGTACTACTAACTCGGCGTCACGGGTAGGCCCGGGCGACAGATGAAACTCCACGAGTACCAGGCGAAGGGCGTCTTCGCCGACGCCGGAATCCCGACGCCGGCCTCGCAGCTCGCCGAAACCGTCGACGAGGCGGTCGACGCGGCCGAGGACATCGGCTACCCCGTCGCCATCAAGGCCCAAGTCCAGGTGGGCGGCCGGGGCAAGGCGGGCGGTATCGAACTGGTAGACGACGCCGACGAGGCCCGCGAGGCCGCCGAGCGCATCATCGGGATGGACCTCAAGGGGCTCCACGTCGGTAGCGTCCTCGTCGAGGAGGCCGTCGACTTCACGAACGAACTCTACCTCGGCGTGACGATGGATCGGAACGAGGGCCGGCCCGTCGCGATGGTCTCCACGCGCGGCGGTGTCGACATCGAGGAGGTGGCCGCCGAGGACCCGGACGCCATCGCCCGCGAGCACGTCGACCCGGCGTTCGGCCTGCACCCGTACCAGGCCCGGCGTGCGGTGTACGACGCCGGCGTCGACCGTGACGTGGCCGGTGACGTGGCCTCCGTCCTGACGACGCTGTACGACCTCTGGGACGACCGGGACGCCACAGAGACGGAGATCAACCCGCTGATGGTCACCGCGGATGACGAGGTCGTCGCGGCCGACGCGGTCATGAACATCGACGAGGACGCCCTGTTCCGGCACCCGGACCTCGCGGAGATGGAGGACGAGACCGCCGGGGACGAACTGGAGGCGAAGGCCAACGAGTACGGCTTCGACTACGTCCGGCTCTCGGGCAACGTCGGCATCATCGGCAACGGCGCGGGCCTCGTGATGACGACGCTGGACCTCGTCGACTACTACGGCGGCGAGCCGGCCAACTTCCTCGACATCGGCGGCGGTGCGAAGGCCGAGCGAGTGTCGAACGCGCTGGACATGGTGTTCTCCGACGAGAACGTCGACTCCGTCGTGTTCAACATCTTCGGCGGCATCACCCGCGGCGACGAAGTGGCGAAGGGGATCAACACGGCACTCGAACAGTTCGACGAGATCACGAAGCCGGTGGTCGTCCGCCTCGCAGGGACGAACGCCGAGGAGGGCATGGAGATCCTGAACACGGAACTCGTCGAGGTCGAGGGCACCCTGGAGGACGCGGTCCAGCGTGCCGTCGAGCGGGCCCAGGAGGTGGCACAATGAGCATTCTAGTCGACGACGACACGCGCGTGGTGGTACAGGGTATCACCGGCGGCGAGGGCAAGTTCCACGCCGAGCAGATGATCGATTACGGGACGAACGTCGTGGCCGGCGCGGTGCCGGGCAAGGGCGGCGAGGAGGCCGCCGGCGTCCCCGTCTACGACACGGTCCGGGGCGCCGCCCGCGAGGAGGACGCCGACGCGGCCGTCATCTTCGTCCCGCCGGCCTTCGCCGCGGACGCGCTGTTCGAGGCGCTCGACTCCCCGGTCGACCTCGTGGTCGCCATCACGGAGGGCATCCCCCAGCAGGACATGGCCAGCGTCTACAAGCGCCTGCAGGAGACCGACACCGCGCTCGTCGGCCCCAACTGTCCCGGCGTCATCACGCCGGGCGAGGCGAAACTCGGCATCCTGCCGGGCAACATCTTCTCCGACGGCGACGTCGGACTGGTCTCGCGCTCGGGGACCCTGACCTACCAGGTCGTCGACAGCCTCACCCAGCGCGGCATCGGGCAGACGACCGCGGTCGGCATCGGCGGCGACCCCATCATCGGGACGGACTTCGTCGGCGCGCTCGAGCGGTTCGAGGCCGACCCTGAGACGGAGGCGGTCGTGATGTGCGGCGAGATCGGCGGCGAGGACGAGGAGGAGGCCGCCCACTACATCGCCGAGAACATGGACACCCCCGTCGCCGGCTTCATCGCCGGCCGCACGGCCCCGCCGGGCAAGCGGATGGGTCACGCCGGCGCCATCGTCGGCAGCAGCGGGGCGGGGACCGCCGAGTCCAAAATCAACGCGCTCAACGACGCCGGTGTCCCCGTCGGCGACACCCCGGAGGAGGTCGCCGACCACATCGAGGGCTTCCTCTAGAATCCCGGCTCGACTGCCGTACGGCGGAAATTTCTTTTCCATCTGCGGAATTATTGAACACTTCCCGGGTATAGTATCGGAACCCGAGTAGTATGCGAGTTATCACTCTCGGCGCGACGAGCGTGACCGCGAGCACGAGTGGCCCTCCGTGTGCCACACTCGGTCGCGACCCGCACAGCGAGCCGCCGCCGTCCGTGGAGACGGGGCGCTTTTGCGCGCCCGTCGCGTACGACCGGTCAGTGACAGCGGAGGACCCGCCGGCCGACACGCCCCCCGAACTCCCCATTGACGCGTTCTACGACCTGCTGGAGGACCGCGAGCGGCCCGTGGTCACGGCTAGCGAGGTGGCCCGCGCGCTGGACTGCTCGCACGCCGAGGCGGAGGACGCGCTCGCCGACCTCGTCGCGTCGGGGCGGGTCGAGCGGCAGGCCGTCGAGACCGACCCCGTCGTCTGGTACCCGGCGGACTGGAAGGAGACCCAGGGCCGCGAGCGGGTGATCGTGTTCCCGAACCGCCGGGAGGTCCTGGTGGACCAGCCGTCGCAGTTCACCCGCGCCCAGCTCTCGACGTTCGCGCGGCTGGAGGACGTGAACGGCGAGCGGGGCTACCGCTACGTCGTCCGCGAGGACGACGTCTGGCGCGCGCCCCAGGAGACGTTCGCGGAACTCCAGCGCTCCATGCGGCAGGCGCTGGGGGGGCGCTACGAGGCGCTGGAGGAGTGGGCCGAGGGGCAGTGGGAGCGCGCCCGCAGGTTCCGGCTGTACACCCACGAGGAGGGGTACGTCGTGCTGGCGGCGGCGAGCGCGGACCTGCTCGGCAACGTCGCCGAGCAGCACCTCGACGAGGGCGTCCTCCGGGCACGCATCTCGGACACGGAGGCCTGGGTCGCCGAGGACCGGACGGCCGAGGTCAAGCGGACGCTGTACGAGGCCGGCTACCCCGTGCTCGACGAGCGCTCGCTCGACGAGGGTGACGACCTGCCACTGGAGCTGAACCTCCAGCTCCGCGACTACCAGCACGACTGGGTGTCGCGGTTCGTCTCGTCGGGGTCGGGCGTGCTCGTCGGGCCGCCGGGTTCCGGGAAGACGGTCGCGGCGATGGGCGTCATGGCGGCCATCGAGGGGGAGACGCTGATTCTGGTCCCCTCGCGCGAGCTCGCCACGCAGTGGCGGGAGGAACTGGTCGCCCGGACCTCGCTCACCGACGACCAGGTCGGGGAGTACCACGGGGGCCGCAAGGAGGTCCGGCCCGTCACCATCGCCACCTACCAGACCGCCGGGATGGACCGGCACCGCCACATCTTCGACGACCGGCAGTGGGGGCTCATCGTCTACGACGAGTGCCAGCACATCCCCGCGCCCATCAGCCGGCGGAACGCACAGCTCCAGACCAAACACCGGCTCGGGCTGAGCGCGACCCCTATTCGCGAGGACGACAAGGAGGACGAGATCTACACCCTCATCGGGCCACCCGTCGGGACGGACTGGGAGGCGCTGTTCGAGGCCGGCTACGTGGCCGAGCCGGAGGTGGAGATCCGGTTCGTCCCGTGGGCGAGCGACCTCCACGAGAACGAGTACGGGAGCGCCCGCGGCCACGAGCGGCGAATGGCGGCGGCGACGAACCCGGCGAAGGCCGCCGAGATCGAGGCCATCCGTCGCGAGCACGTCGGCGAGAAGACTCTCGTCTTCGTCGAGTACATCGAGCAGGGGAACGCACTAGCCGACGAACTCGGCCTCCCGTTCGTCAGCGGCGAGACACCCCACGCCCGCCGCCGGACGCTGTTCGATGAGTTCCGGACCGAGCCGCGCGACGCGCTCATCGTGAGCCGCGTCGGGGACGAGGGCATCGACCTGCCCGAGGCCGAGGTCGCCATCGCCGCGTCGGGGCTCGGCGGGTCGCGCCGGCAGGGTGCCCAGCGCGCCGGCCGGACGATGCGCCCGGTCGGAAAGGCCCGGATGTACGTGCTGGCGACCCGGGGGACACAGGAGGAGGAGTTCGCCAGGCAGCGGACCCGCCACCTCGCCGCGAAGGGCGTCCGGGTCCGGGAGCGCGACAGCGCGGCGTGGTCGTTCGAGGCCGGCGAGGCGACGCCAGTCGAGGCGGGTGCGGACGGGGAGTCGGCTGGCGAGGAGCCGGCCGAGGAGGGCCCGGCCGACGGCGGCCCCGGCGACGAACACGTCGACTGACCCCCGACCTACAAGCCGGGGCCCTGCCAACTGCCGCCCGTGAGCGACGACAGCGAGTCCGAAGAGAGCGGTGCCGGGGGTCGCGAGGACCTCGGTCGCGGCCACCGCCACGAGCGCCTGGAGCGGCACGCGACGCCGGGGCCGAAGAACTCGCTCCAGCACTGGCGCGAGGCCAGATCCATCCCGCGGGTCGTCGTCAACTACGTCTTCGTCCTCGTCGCACGGCTGGCGCCGGCCCTGCCGGTGAAGGCGTGGGCACTCCGGCGCATCGGCGTCACGGTCGGCGAGGGCGTTTCCTGGGGGCTGGAGGCGACGCCGGACGTGTTCTGGCCCGAACTGATCACGCTGGAGGACCACGTCATCGTCGGGTACGACGCCACCGTCCTCTGTCACGAGTTCCTGCAGTCGGAGTACCGGACCGGCGAGGTCGTCGTCCGCGAGCGAGCGATGATTGGCGCCGGTGCCGTCGTCCTGCCCGGCGTCGAGATCGGCGCGGGCGCCCAGGTCGCGGCCAACTCGCTCGTCGCCGAGGACGTGCCGCCGGGGGAGACGTGGGCGGGCGTGCCGGCCGAACCGGTCGGCGGGACGGACGGGTCGCGCGCCGACACGGACGAGGATTGAAACGGGAAGCCGGGACCAGCAGGCCCGTGCGCTGACGAGTCACCGCACGATGGGTCACGTCGGTCGGCGCGGTCCCCCCATCGTGCGGCCCGCGGAGGGACCGCCTGTTCGTCAGTTCCGCCAGGGGAACGGTGGCCCGCGAGGGGCCACGGGCCGCCGTTCAGCTCCGGACCCGGACGATGCCGCTCTCGAACACCTGCCGGTTCGGCACGACGAACTCCCGTCCCTCGCTCTCGATGCGGGTGACGAACACGTCCACCTCCTGGACGATGCCGCGCTGCCCGTCGATGACCACCTCGTCGCCGATGGTGTACGGCTCGTTGAGGACGAGGTAGATGCCGGCGGCGGCCGAGGAGAGCATGTCCTTGAACGCGGCGGTCGCGACGCCGAGCTGTCCGAGCGCGACGAGCGCCGCGATGTAGAAGACGCTGTACTTGACGACGAGCGGGATCGTGTTCACCTCGGGGAGTTTCACCGAGCGGAGGCGCTCGCTCACCACGAGTTCGGCCTTGTCGCCGACGATGAGTCCCGTGATGACGACGAGCGCGGCGACGAACACCCGCGGGAGGAAGTCGGCCAGCCGCTCGATGAGCAGGCCCGCGTTCACGACGCCCGCGACCCGGAGGGCGAAGACGGTCCCGACGGCGACGATGAACAGCCCCGAGAGCCGCGAGACGAGTTTCACCGTTGAGGTGCCGAGCCGCTGGGCCGTCCGTTCGAACAGGGTTCCCTCGACCTCGTCGGGGACGCCCGCGTCCGTCAGCAGTCCGCTGAGCAGGCGCGCGACGACGATTCCGAGCATGAGGGCGATGACGACGATGAGGCTCGCGACGAACAGGTCGATGTCGCTCGTGAGCAGGCGCCTGAGCAGCCGCCGCAGCGTCGCGATCTGGCCGACCATGGCTCAGTAGTCCTCCGGGTCGATCTCCAGCACCAGTTCCCCGCCCGAGAACGCCCGTACCAGGCCGTCGGACTCAGAGAGGACGATGGAGACGGCGTTCGTGTCGCGGGTGATGGCGCCCCCGGCCATGTGCCGGGCCCCCAGCCCCTTCGGGATGTCCACCCCCTCCGCCGAGGGTTCGAGGTAGCGGTACGCGGAGACGATCTTCCCCGAGTCGGAGATGATGAACGCGCCGTCCAGCCGGGAGAACTCCTTCAGCATCACGTTGACGATGGGGTCCCCGACGTGGACGTGGCTCTTCTCGAACGGGTTGTACGACAGCGGCCGGGACTTGTTCATCACCTTGCCCGCATCGCCGACGACGAACAGCGCGCCGACGGGCTTGCCCTTCTGGCCCTTCTTCCCGAGCTCGATCGCCACCTCCAGCACGTCGCGGATGATGGAGGCCTCGGCGCGGCTGTCAGCGAACAGCTCGTACACGCCCGAGCGGACGAAATCCCCCGCACGGACCCGGACGATGCTGTCGATGTCCTCCGCGAAGGTTTTGGCCGCGCACAGCACGGCGTCGCCGTCCTCGACGAGGCCGTTCTCCAGTGCCCCCTCCAGCCCGAACCGGATGCGCTGGGCCACGTCGGCGAACTCCAGCGGGAGTTCGACGAAGTGCTCCGCGTCCACCGTGTTCTCGCCGGCGACCACGACGACCGGCAGGCCGGACTCGGCGACCCGCTCGTAGTAGGACCCGCTCGGGCTGAACAGCAGCACGGCCTCGGCCCCCTCCGTCATCTCGCCCACCAGGTCTCGCAGGTCGCTCATCGTTCCCTACCTCTTGCACGACACCTAAGAGGCTTGTGGGCAGTCAGGCGCACGTCTCACACGTATCAGCGAACGGGCAGGTCACGGGAGAACGCACACCACGCTATTTGATACCCCGGGGCGACAGGGGGCCCATGGCCACCGAAGAATTCCCGGCCACCCGGATGTACCGGCACCGACACGACACCCTCGTCACGGAGCGGGGCGACCCCGCGGACCCGACGCTGGTCTGCGCCCACGGGACGCTGATGGACCGGACGATGTTCCGCCCGCAGTGGGAGGCCCTCTCCGACGACTACCACGTCCTCGCGTACGACCTGCGCGCACGGACGGAACATCACGCCGAGCCGTACGACCTCTACGACCTCGCCGACGACTGCGAGGCGCTGCTCGACGCGCGCGACGTCGACTCCTGCATTCTCGCGGGGATGTCGATGGGCGGGTTCACGGCGCTCCGGGTCGCCGACCGCTACCCCGGGCGGCTGGACGGCATCGTCATGATCGACTCCATCGCGCAGCCCCACGACGAGAGCGACATCGAGCAGTACGGGCAGATGATCGACACCACCCGCGAGATGGGCGAGGTCCCGGAGCCGATGGGTGAGACGGTCAGACATATCCTGTTCGGCGCCACCTCGAACCAGGAGCGCACGGACCTCGTCGACCACTGGGTCGACCGCTGGCTGACGTACCCGGGCGAGGCCGTCTACCAGGAGGTGTCCTCGTGGCTCGAACGGCCGGACTTCACCGACGAACTGGCCGGCATCGAGGTCCCCGTTCTCGCCATCCACGGCGAGGAGGACACCGCCCTGGAGATGGAGAAGGCCGAGGACATGGTCGAGCACCTGCCCGACGGGCGGCTGGAACCGATTCCGGAGGCCGGGCACTCGTCGAACACGGAGAACCCCGAGGCGGCGAACGCCGCCATCCGGGCGTTCCTCGAGGAGGTGTACTGACGGCTCCCGGGGTGAGCAGTCGGAGGATGCGGTGGGGATGGGATTTGAACCCATGAGGCGCGAAGCGCCAGTTGCTCTCAAGGCAACCACCTTGGGCCACTCGGTCACCCCACCTCGTCCCCCCGTTGTGCACCGGGTCGCTAAGACCTGTCGGTGCCCGGGCGATGGTG
Organism: Halobacteriales archaeon QS_4_70_19; assembly: GCA_003020985.1. GTDB lineage: Archaea > Halobacteriota > Halobacteria > Halobacteriales > Haloarculaceae > Haloglomus. The sequence continues at coordinate 8,070 of PXRM01000015.1, forward strand.
CGATTCCCCCGCGGGCTACTCGCCGGCCAGCGCCAGTCCCCCCGCCCCGGCGACCGCGGTCAGCCCGCTCTCGTCCAGCCAGGTCGCCACGTGGCCCGGCACCGGCCGCCCCGCGGCCCGGCGGGTTTCGACCTGGAGCAGCGCCTCCGCGAGGTCGGCCGCCGTCTCCAGCACGGGTAGCGTCTGCAGGTAGCCCACCTCGTGCCCGGCGTCGCGCGCGCCGTCGGTCAGCGTGCGCAGCGCGGGCGGCGTGTACGCACCCTGGAAGTCAATGGTGTCGGTGAATCCGGCGAAGTAGACACGACCGCCCGTCGAGGGGCCGACGACGACGGGTGCCCGCCGCAGTTTCATCGCGGCCTCGTCGATCTGTTGGCGGGCGCAGAAGGCGGCCGCCGGCGTCGTGACGGCGGCCGATGCCGCTCCCTCCTCGTCGAGCAGGTGCGTGACGGTGTTGCCGGCGCGCCCGGCGAACGTCTCGCCGACCTGGACCTCGTACCGGGCGTCATCGTCCAGTGCCGGCTCGACGGCCTCACGGACCTCTCGCTCGGCGTCAGCACCCGCCGGGACGTGCGCCTCGGGGATGGCCTCGTCCGGGCGGTAGTTGACGAGCAGGTCGCCGCCGCTGGCTTCGGCGGCCCGGCAGACGTCCCGTAGCGCGGCGACGTACAGGTCGGCGGCCGCCTCGGCGGAGACCGGCGCGGTGGCGACGAGCTCCGGGAGGACGAGACCGGGGCGTGGCGGGTCCGCGAGCACGCAGACGATGGTCATGCCGGTCGGTCGCGCCGACGAGTCTTGAACTTTATAATCCGGCGCCCGCAGCCTCGGGTATGGACTGGACCAGGCCGCTCGGCTTCCTCTGTGCGCTCGGCGTCGGGCTGACCGTCATCGGCGCGCTCCTCGCACTCGCCACCGGCCCGCTCGTCGGGTCCCGCGCGACCGCCGCCATCGTCACCGTGGCACTGGTCGTCGCCAGCGTCGTCACGGCGGTCGCCGTGGGGACCCGACTCAGCCCGGAGTGGCTGAACAACAGCGGGTACTGGCTCGGTCGGCAGTTCCCGTAGAAGGACCGTAACAGGTGAGAAATGCCTGGTATGATTGTGAAATAATGGGAGCAATCAGGTAATACCGGGTATTACTCAGTCAGCGCCGACGCGGTCGGCGCCCTCGATGTGGACGAGTTCCTCCACCGGCGGCAGTTCGGCGTCGCGGGAGGTGATGATCTCGATGCGCCGGGAGAGCTTCTCGCTGGCGTACTCGACGAGCGGCGTGCTGTCGAAGTCCGTGTCGTACTGGTCGTCGTCGACGATGCCGGCGATGTGAGGGAGGAGCTCCTGGAGCGTCTCCTGGATGATGGCCTCGTCGACGTCCCCGTTCTCGACGTGCTGCTGGACCTTGTGCATCCCGAAGCCGACGTGCCGGCCCTCGTCGCTCCGGATGCGGGTGATGCCCTCGATGAGCCCGTCGAGCATCGTCTGCTCGCGGCCCTCCTCCTGGTACTGCTCCAGTTCCGGCCCGGTGTCCGAGTACTGGGCCTGGTAGCCGTAGTACGCGGTCTGGGCGAGCACGGACTCGACGGCGAGGTGGTAGTGGCAGTACGCGAGAACGCGGTTGCGGGGCGTGTTCTCGCCGTCCTCGAGCAGTCTGTGCATCGCGGCCTCCGTCTCGTCGAACAGCTGCGTGTAGGCGTCGTTGAAGAACTCGTCCGCCGTCGGCGGGAGCCGCTCGATGCCCCGCTCCTCGGCCGCGGGGTCGATGACCTCGCGCCAGTAGCGGTCGAAGAAGACCGCGTGCTTGGCCTCCTCGTAGATCTGGCTGGAGACGAACATCTGGTCGTCGATGTCGTCGAGGGCGATGGCCAGCGGTGCGAGGTCCTCCGTGACGGCCTCCTCCCCGGCGCCGAACTTCGCGACGGAGGAGCGAAAGCCCCGGAACTCCTCGTCGGTCCAGTCCGACTCGACGATGCGCTCGCGGTCCTGCTCCAGCAGTTCCCGTGGGATGTCCTCGTAGGGGTCCCAGTGGCGGTAGACGGCGTTCCTGAAGTAGCCCCCCGCGAAGGAGTCGGGGTCCAGCCGCATCGTCCGGTCGCTGTCCGCGTAGCGTGACATGCCCTCACGTGGTGGGCTGTCGAGCATCAAGCCTTCGCCGTGCAATCGAGCGTAGTTAAATAGGGGGCGGTGATTAGCGGCCCGACGACGACTTTCCGGTCAGGCCGACTCCACGAGGTCCGACAGCGCCTCGCGTGCGTTCTCGACGGCGGTTTCGCGTTTCGCCGGGTAGGCCTCGACCTTCGCGCGGAGCGTGACTCCCTCGCCCAGCGCGACGCGGCCCCGGAAGGCGGCCTGCTTGTCCAGCGAGAGGAACAGCGAGCAGTTGTCGTCGACGCGCTCGTCCAGTTCGTCCAGCACGCGGTCGACGTCGTCGGCGCCGGCCAGCGTCCCGAGGACGTGTCGCATCTCCTCGGCCCGCTCCAGCCGCGTCGAGAGGACGAGGATGCGGTCGCCGTTGAACCCCTCCGTCTCGACCCGTTCGAGCTCGGGCGGGTCCCGCGGGTCGTCGTCGCGCTCGGGGAGGAAGTGGGCGAGCGCGTCCGTGACCCGGTTCTCGTCCTCCGTGGCGTAGCAGAACGTCCGCAGTTCGACGTAGTGGAAGGGGACCGACGCCATCAGGGCGTTACTCCTCGGCCGCGGCCTCGTCGTCCTCGAGGTCCTCGTCGGGCGCTGCCTCCAGCGCGTCCTCGGAGATGCCGGCCTCCTGGCCGTCGTCGAACTGGATCATGTAGGTGGCGTCGCCGAACATCGTCTCGGAGACCTGCGTGACCTCGCCGACCTGCCCGTCGTACTCGCTGTGTTCGTCGTGCAGCACGACCGTGTCGCCCTTCTCGAAGCTCATGGCCGTCGATTCTCCGCGCCGGCGCAAAAACACGTTGGTTCACGCCGGGCCGCGACACCGGTCGCTCGAACGCCCCGCTCGGGCCGGTCCGGCTCCGTCCCGCCCGACGCCCTGCCGTGCCCGGCGCCTCCACGGTCGATCGGTTCGGGTCGGAACCGGAGGTATCGGCAACTGTCGAACGGTTTTTGCGGTGCCACGTCGTACTCCGGGCCATGTCCGCTCTCGTTCGCTCTCCCTCTCGGTCCGCGACCGCGGCCCCACCTCCGGCGTCGTCCCCGAGTCGAGCCGCCGTGTCCGGGGTGGTCTGATGGCACTGGACGACCTCTGGTACCTCGCCGACGAGGCCGACCAGCGCGCGGAGCAGGCCTACCACCGGCTCCGCGAGCGCCACGACGGGTTCATCGAGCGGCGCCGCGAGAAACGCGTCTCCCGCCGTCGCTTCCGGACGCTCGCCGGCCGCATCCGTGACTCCGGTGCCCCCTACGGTGCCCACACCATCGTTTACCGCCCGTCCGGTGACCTGCTGCTCGTCCGCCACGACGCGGTCGACATGTGGGTGCTCCCGGGCGGCGAGGTCGACCCCGGCGAGAGCTTCCACGGAACCGCCCGCCGCGAACTCGCCGAGGAGGCGGGCGTGGAGGTGTCGTACGAGGGGCTGGGCGTCCTCGGCCGCGTCGAGGTCAGTGCCGGGAGCTACGACACGTGGGGCGTCCTCCCGGTGTACGCCGCCCGGGCGTCGGCGGAGGCGACACCCCGCGTCCGCGACCCGGACGGCGAGATCAGCGAGGCGCGCTGGTTCACCGAGCTCCCGGAGGACACCCGCGACCGCGACATCCTCCGCGAGTGGCGCCGTCGGTGGCTCGACTAGGCCGCCGTCGGTACCTGGGCCGTCCGGTCAGGTGAGGCCGGCACGCGACACCAGCACCCCGTCGCGGCTGATGGCCACCCGTACGTAGCCGCGGATCCCTCCGTCCTCGTCGTCGGCGGGCGGGAACGAGAGCGTCCGCGAGGACCGGTCCTCTCCCCCGGTCGTCGCGACCACCTCGAAGTCGCCGGCCTGCTCCATGACGACCGCCGAGGTCCGGCGCTCCCCGGCCGGCACGTCGAAGGTCCCGTCGAGACGCTGGTCGCCGCTCGCCGTCGCGACCTGCACCCGGACCGTCTGCGGGAAGTTCGTCCGGTTGTAGCAGTGGACGGTGCCGTCCGGCGGTCCCTCCGACTCGACGGTGCTACAGCCGGCCGTCAGAACGGTGCCGCATGCGAGCCACCCCAGCAGCCCCCGGCGCGTGGTCAGGTCCACGCCACGTCAGGCGACGGCCACCGACAAGTGCGTTCCGGCGCGGTCCCGTCAGCCGTCGGCGCCGTGGTCGACGCCGGGACGGGACTCGGCGTCCATCCGCCGCAGCGTCGCCCGTGCCTGCGAGGCGTCGTAGCCGAACAGCACCCGGTCGGCGTACTCGCCCGCCACCCGGACGGCCTTCGTGAGGTTGTCGAGGTCGACGTTGACGGCGTACAGCTCCAGCGAGAACGGCGTCTCCAGCTCCGCACGGCGGTCGGCCCACGCGGACGCGAGAATCTCCAGCCAGTAGGTCGTCCCGTACGCGGTATCGTAGATGGGGACGACGAACTCGTCGACGTACTCGGCCAGCGCCTCGAGGTCGAGTCCAGCACGCTCGAACAGATGGCCCGGGTAGGGGTCGGGGTAGACAGTCAGGTAGAGGTCGCCGGGGACGTGCGCGCGGGCGGTCGCTACGAAGTCCGTGATGACCTCCGCCCGCCACTCCTCGCGGTCGTCGAAGCCGCTGTCGGCGAAGGCCTCGTCACAGCGGTCGCAGTGGCAGTACTCCCCCCGCGGCCAGCCCACGTCGTCCAGCCGGACGTCGCCGTTGACCGCGGCGCAGTCCTCGATGATGTCGAGCAGGCCGCGCTTGTAGTCCGCGACCGTCGGGTCCATGTAGTCCCAGTCGAAGTAGTCGCGCTCGCGGGTCGCCTTGCGGCCCTCGGGGTCCTCGGGCACGAGGTCCGGGTTCCCGGTGGCCGCGGCGTTGTCTGCGAAGCACGACACCATGTTGACGGCCGTCGGCTCGGGCTCCGAGGGTTTCCCGGCGACGGACTTCACCTCGTAGAAGCCGACGTCGAACTCCGGCCACTCCAGTTCCGCGGCGTTGCGCGTGACGACCCCGTACTCCATACGCGAGGCTCTCGGGCGAGACGGTAAGAGGTGTCGTTCGCCGGCGCACGGCGGCGCCGGGGGCGGTGCGGAGGGCGTCGACGGGCTACCGGCGGACGAGGTAGACGGCGACGATGGCGAGCAGGACGACGACCGCGAGTGCCTTCTTCGACATACGCCGGAGGACGGCGGGCCCCCGGATAATCCTTGCGGGGGGACGTGTCAGTCGGCGGCAGTGTGGAACTCGAATCGGGCCCCGCCGGCCTCGCTCTCCGTCGCCGTCACCGACCAGTCGTGGGCCTCAGCGATGGCCCGGACGATGCTCAGGCCGAGGCCGGTTCCCCGGTCGGTGGTCGAGTAGCCACGCTCGAACACCGCCTCGCGATCCGCCGTCGGGATGCCGACGCCGTCGTCCTCGACGTAGAACCCGTCCGTGTCGCTCTCCTCCGCGCTCCAGCCGTCCGGGTCCAGGCGGCCGACCTCCACGTGGAGCGGGTCGCCCCCGTCCCGCGGGCCGTGCTGGACCGCGTTCCTGAAGAGGTTCTCCAGCAGGGCCCGGAGTCGCTCCTCGTCGGCCGTGACGGTCATCCCGTCCGTCCGCACCGACAGCGTCGCGGTTTCCGCGCCCGCTAGCTCCCACGAGCGGCGGGCCACACGCTCCAGGTCGACCGACGTGGGTTCGCCGACCGTCCGGCCGCTCTTCGCCAGGGTCAGGACGCCCTGGATCAGCAGTTCCATCCGGTCCAGCGACGTCTCCAGCGTCGCGATGTACTCGGCCGCGCGCCCCTCGGGCTCGATCTCCGCCTCGAGCAGCGACAGCGTCGCCATCGTCGTGTTGAGGGGATCCCGGAGGTCGTGGCTGACGACCGCGGCGAACTGTTCGAGCCGTTCGTTCTGCTGCTCCAGTCGCTCGTTCGCCGCCGCCAGTTCGCGCTCCCGCTCGACCCGCCCGGAGATGTCCCGCATGACCCCCGACAACACGCGCTCGCCCCGGTGCTCGTGTTCATCGAACCGGATCGAGAGCGGTACCTCGTGACCGTCCGCGTGCAGGCCGGGGAACTCGATGTCGTCCCAGTCCAGCGACCGCTCCCCGGTCGCCAGGTACTCGGTGACCGCGTTCCGGTGGCGGTCCCGGAACCGGTCGGGCATGAGCGTGGTCAGCGGTTCCCCCTCGATCGCCGCGGGGTCGTGGCCCAGGAGCCGCTCGACGCCCTCGTTGGCGAACAGGATCTCGCTCTCGGTGTCGATGGTGACGATGGCGTCCCGGCTCCGGGACACCAGCCCCTCGAAGAACGACGGCTCCATCGTCACCGCGTGGGTCGGAGCGTCGCCGACCCGGCCGGGAACGGCCGGGGACGACGACCCGGGCGGCCAGTGCCGACCCGCGACGTGGCCGTCTGCAGACGTTGCATATACGATGGACGTGTATGATCGGTTTAACCGTTGGGGAGCCCGCCGCCCGCACCGGATCCCGTTGCACTCGTCGGCTCTCACCTCCTCTTCGTCCGCTCGGTCCACGGCCCGCACGAGCCGACCCCGCGTGGCTTTTCACGCCGAGCGGCGTAGCCTGGCCCATGAGTAGCGCCAATCGGAGCGACGTGCCGCCGGAGACGGTCGGCGTCTCGCTGGAACCGGAGGGGGTCGAGGTCACCTACACGGACGGCCGGTCGGTCCTCTACCACGGCGTCCCCGAACGCACCGAGGGCAGGGTCGTCTCGGGCCCGGGGAAGAACGTGCACGTCCTCGTCACGGACCCGACGGAGACGGAGGGCGTGATGGTGTACGTCAACGACCGGAAGACGGACGACGAGATCCTCGAGTCGAGCGGCGTCGGCCGCGTCATCCTCGATCGCGAGGAGTCCGACGCCGTCTTCCCGGGCGTCGAGGTCACCAACCACGGCTACCGCATCGAAGTGGTCGCTGACCCCGAGCAGGCCCGTGGCCGGGTGTTCGTCTTCGTCGAGGACGAACTCTCCGAGCAGTCCTACGAGATCGTCGCGCCGCCCGAGGAGGGCGCCGATGGCGACGCGGGTGGCGCGGCAGATGCCGACGCCGACACCGTCGACGGGGACACCTGATGCCACTGCAGAAACGCTGGGAACCCCTGGAGCGGGCCACGGTCGGGAAGGTCCCGGACCGCTACGGCGTCTACGAACTCGGCGACGCCGACGGGACCGTCCTCGCCGTCGACCACGGGCCGCTCCGGGACGACATCAAGGAGGCGCTCGCCTACCGCGACGCCCCGAAGGTCCGCTGGGAGGCCTGCCAGAACCGCGAGCACGCCGAGCGGCTCGCGGAGGAGCATCGCGACCGGCTCTGAGATAATTCGGATACGGTCGTCACATTCGGATTGGAAGGGTCGTATTGCTTGAGAGATATCCATATAATACTAATCCGCGAGTTTTCGACGGAGAATGAGGGAGAACGGACGACCATCGAGTACTGCATCGGCGCGTCGCGGGCGCGCCGTTCACCGGCGCGAGGGCGCGAAGCGGCCGAGCGGCGGCCTTTTTTCTGAACGTTTTTTGCGCCGAGTGGTTCGTCGGCGGAGCCGACGAACGAACAGCTGGCCGGCGGAGCCGGCCAGCCGGTACGTGAGGGGCGTCCGTTCAGAGTTCCTCGGCGATCTCGTCGGCGTCGATGTCGGCCTCCTCCAGCGCGGCCTCGATGTCGGCCTCGTCGACGTCCTCGCCGCCGGGGCCGCCGCCACCCATGCCGCCCATCATGCCGCCCATGCCGCCCATCATGCCGCCGGAGCCGTCGAGGACCTCCTGGACGATGATGCGGTCGATGTCGCTCTTGTCGATCACCTCCTGGGCGATCTGTGCCTTCTGCATCATCCACTGCTGGTTCATCGAGAGCTGCGGGGTGGACTCGACGTACAGCGTGAGCTTCTCGACCTCCTCCGTGACGGTCTCGGGCTCGGCGTCGACGGCTTCGTCGTCCGCCTGAGGCGTCTCCGACGCCTCTCCGTCCTCGTCGGGCTGCTCGACGCGGGTCTCCTCGACCTCGTCGGTCTCGAGGTGCATCTCCAGCTCCATGTCGAGGAACATCCCGAGCAGGCCGCGGGCCCGCTCGAGCTGGTCGGTGACCTCGCCGAGTATCTCGAAGTCGTACTCGATGTCCTCGCCGGCGAGGGGGTGGTTGAAGTCGACGCGCGCGCGGCCGCCGACGATGGTCTCGAGCACGCCCTGCTCGCCGTCAATCTGGACGCGGGCGCCGGGGTAGCGATCGTCCTCGTCGATCTTGTCGGCCGAGACCGTGCGGACGCGCTCCTCGTCGTACTCGCCGAAGGCCTCCTCGGCGGAGATGGTGACGGAGCCGGAGTCGCCGGGCTCGCCACCGACGATGGCGTCCTCGACGGACTCGAACAGGTGGCCCGAGCCCAGCACGATGACGCGCGGCTCGAAGGTCCCCTGGTCGGCGACGCCCTCCTCCTCGGCGACCTCGGGGTCGGTGGTGTCGACCAGCTGGTCGCCCTCGACCGTGCGTGCGGTGTAGTCGATGCGGACGAAGTCGTCGTCCTGCAGTCCCTCGGTCTCCTCGGACTCCGCCTCGGCGTCGGCCGCCTCCGACTCCGGACTCCCTTCTTCTGCCTCGGCGTCGGCCGCCTCGGCCTCGGCGTCGGCGGCTGTCTCCTCGACGTCCTCGTCGGATTCGTCGCTCATGGCACGACCGACTCCCGACGCACCCTTAACGGTCACGTTTCGGGCCTCCACGCCGCGTTCCGGTCGCGGGGCAGTCGTCCCCGGGCGTTTTTGCCACTGGGACCGCTCGCCTCGCCCATGTACGAGGTCGAACTGAAGGTCCGTGCCGACCACGACCGGGTCCGGGAGCGACTGGCCGCGCTCGAGGCGACCGACGCCGGCGGCGTCCGGCAGGTCGACACCTACTACGACGCCCCCCACCGCGACTTCGCCAGCACCGACGAGGCGCTCCGGCTCCGCCGGGAGACGACGGTTGACGGCACGAGCGAGGTCGACATCGGAGCAGCGGGTGACGAGACGACGAAGCTCACCTACAAGGGCCCGCTCGTGGAGGCCGAGTCGAAGACCCGACGGGAGCACGAGACAGCCGTCAACGACGACGCGGCGACGGAGGGCATCCTCGACGGACTCGGCTTCGAGCCGGCCGCGACCGTCGAGAAGCACCGCCGCTTCTTCGAGTACGACGGGTACACGGTGACCCTCGACGACGTCGACGGCCTCGGCGCGTTCGTCGAGGTGGAGACCGAGGTGGAGACCGACGTCGAGACCGCACGTGAGGGGGCCGCTGCGGTCCTGGCGGACCTGGGACTCGACGCCGACGAGCAGATCCGCACGTCGTACCTGGGTCTCCTGCTGGCCGACGAGGACGCGTGAGGGGGCGTCCCGGCTCTCTTAATGCACAGTAGTAATCTTCTGGCGCGCTGGTGTTTCCGTAAGTTATACGCCCGCGCCAGCGAAAGACCGCGGTAATGACCGATCGGAACATCCGCGTCGAGCCCGTCGTGGGCCACGCGGTCGAGGATCAGGAGGTGGAGATCGTCGAGCGGAAGGGGCTCGGCCATCCCGACTCTATCTGCGACGGCATCGCCGAGGCCGTCTCGAAGGCGCTCGCGCAGGCGTATCTCGACCGGGTCGGCGAGGTCCTCCACTACAACACCGACGAGACGCAGCTCGTGGCCGGCAGTGCCGCCCCCGCCTTCGGCGGCGGCGAGGTGCTCGAACCCATCTACCTGCTCATCACCGGCCGCGCGACCAAGGAGTACCGGGGGACGAAGATCCCCGCGGAGACCATCGCGCTCCGCGCGGCGCGTGACTACTTCGCCGAGCGGTTCCCCGAACTGGAGTTCGGCACGGACGTGACCGTGGACGTGGAGCTGGGCGAGGGCAGCGGCGACCTGCAGGGCGTCTTCGACGACGAGGGTCGACGGGTGCCGATGGCCAACGACACCTCCTTCGGTGTCGGGCACGCCCCGCTCACGGAGACCGAGCAGGTGGTCCTGGGGACCGAGCGCCGGCTCAACGGGCCGTACGCCGACGACAACCCGGCCGTCGGGCAGGACATCAAGGTGATGGGCAAGCGCGAGGGCGACCGCATCGACGTGACCGTCGCGGCCGCCGTCGTCGATGGCTACGTGGCCAGCCTCGACGAGTACGACGACGTCGTGGACGGCATCCGCGGGTACGTCCACGACCTGGCCGGCGACATCACCGACCGCGAGGTCCGGGTCCACGTCAACACCGCCGACGACTACGACGAGGGCTCCATCTACCTGACGACGACGGGTACGAGCGCCGAGCAGGGCGACGACGGCTCCGTCGGGCGCGGCAACCGCTCCAACGGGCTCATCACGCCGAACCGCTCGATGAGCATGGAGGCCACCTCCGGCAAGAACCCCGTCAACCACATCGGGAAGATCTACAACCTGCTCTCGACGGAGATCGCCGAGAGCGTCGTCGACGAGGTGGACGGCATCCGGGAGATCCGCATCCGCCTGCTCAGCCGGATCGGCGAGCCCATCGACGACCCCCACGTGTCCGACGCCTCGCTCGTCACCGCCGACGGCATCTCCGTCGCGGACATCGAGGAGGAGGTGACCCGCATCGTGGACCGCGAGCTCGCGGACGTGACGAGCATCACCCAGCGCGTCATCGACGGCGAACTGAGTACGTTCTGACCGCGCGACCGTCGCCGTCGTGACCGCGCCTCATGCGGATTACGCTAACTGTTTCCCACGACGACCGCCTGAGTGCGGACGGTCGATGTGGAAATGACGTAGCGTAATCCGTATCAGTCGTCGGCGGTCGGCTCGGGTGCCGTCACCAGTTCCGCCGGGTCGACGCTCGCGTACCGCGCGACGGCGTCGAACACCTGGTCGGTCATGGCGAACCGCTCGCCCTCGTCGATGGCCCGCGACTCGTCGCGGAACCGGGTGTTGACGAAGCCCTCGGCGACGAGCGCGCGCCGGCCGTCACCGGATTCGATGTCGTCCTGTGCCTGCTCCAGGAGGAGCGCCCCCGTCACGACATCGAAGACGAGGTCCGCGAGCTTCTTGGCGTGGTACTGGGCGTAGTCGCCGTCCTCGCCGGCGAGCGTGGCGAGCCCCTGCTGGAGGTCGGCGAACGCCGACCGGACCTCCTCGGCCAGCGGCTCCAGATGCGGGTGCTCCACGGCGTCGAGCCTGTCCTGCACGTACGGAAGCAGCGACTCGGCGGCCTGCTCGCGCTCGAGTGCGCGCAGCACGTCGAGTGACAGCACGTTCGACGGACCCTCCCAGATGGGGAGCACCTGGGCGTCGCGGAAGAACCGCTCCGTGACGAATCCGGAGACGTAGCCGTTGCCCCCGAGGATCTCCATCGCGTAGCTGGTCCCGTCGACGGCCATCCGCGCCGTCCGGTACTTCGCGATGGGGATGAGGAGCCGCATCAGCCGATAGGCGTCCGAGTCGTCCCCCTCGCGCTCCTGCACGTCCAGCAGCCGCGCGGCCTCGAAGGTGAACGCGGCGGCGGCCTCGTAGTCGACGGTCATCTCGACGAGGTCCCGTCGCATCAGCGGGTACTCCTCGAGGACGTTCCCGAACGCCTCGCGGTCGGCGGCCCGGACCTTCGCGGCCAGCAGCGTGCGGCCGATGGCCGACACCGAGGCGGCGGCGTTCGACAGCCGCTCGTAGTTCATCATCTCGGCCATGTACTTGAAGCCGCGCTCCTCCTCGCCGACGAGGTACGCCTCGGCGCCCTCGAACTCGATCTCGCCCGTGGGCACGGAGAGGGTGCCGAGCTTGTCCTTGAGCCGGCGGTAGACCTGCCCGTTCGGCTCGCTGTCGACCTCGTGCGGCACGAGGAACAGGGACAGGCCGGCCGTCCCTTCGTCGGCGTCGGGCGTCCGGGCGAGTGCGAGCGCGCCCTGGCCGTCGATGTTCGAGCAGAACCACTTCTCGCCGTACAGCCGGTAGACCTCGGCGTCCTCGGGTGCGTCGTCGGAGACCGTCTCGGGGTCTGCGGGTTCGGCACGCGTCTCGTTGGCGCCCACGTCGGAGCCACCCTGCTTCTCCGTGAGGAACATGGCCCCCTCGATGTGCTCGTCGTAGTCGTCGGTCGTGAGCTGCTGGAAGAACTCCTCCAGCGGGCCGTCGTCGAACTTCTCGAGCACGAGCGCCGCGCCGACGGTCATCGACGCCGGACAGGTGAACCCCTGGTCGGCGTACGAGAGGAGCGTCTGCATCAGGAGGGCGTGGCCCATCCCGAGCGGCCCGTCGCGGTCCTCGGGCGCGTGGAAGACGTCGTGGCTGAGGCCGAACTCCCCGTAGGTCAGCCGCTCGTTCTCGAACTGCTTCGGGTGGTACTCGACGTGGTTCTGCACCTCGCCGTAGTCGTCGTAGGTGTGCAACTCGGGCGGGTTCTGGTCGACGAGGTCGGCGTTGTGTGCGATGGTGGTCCCGCAGACCTCGCCGAACGCGGAGAGCCGGTCCCGGGCCCAGTCCAGCTCCGACTCGGGGTAGAGCCGCTCCGCCACGCCGCGCAGCGTCGGGTCGTACTCCCAGTAGTTGCAGTCGGCGGCCTCGTCGAGGGCTGCGTAGTCGATGGGGTCCGCTGGCATGTTGCGACCGTCGTCGTCGGGCCTGATAAACTGCCTGCTCGGATTCACGCCCCTGCCTTCCCGTGACCGGCAGACGGCGACCGCGTCTCTCGCGAACCGGGGGAGCGGTGGAACCCGGGTAGTCTCGGGTTAGCGAGCGTTTATGCGAGGGGGGGTCGAGCACCTCCATCCCATGCCCCCTCTCAGTAACCCGCCTTCGAGGCGGACCGTTCGCCGCGCCGTCCGGCAACTGGCCGACGAGCGCGACGGGGTGAGACTCGACGAGGCACGACGGGAACTCGACGCCCCCTCACCGGTCTTCGAGGACGCGGTGATGGAACTGGTCGACGGGGGACGGCTGGAGGCGGCCGGTGACGGACGGCTGCGCCCCTCTTCCGACGCCAGGCCGGTCCAGTGCCACACCGTCAACGGCACCACCTACCGCATCGGACCGGTCGGCGCCGGCGAGTGGGAGCCGTTCCTGGCCGCCGTCCGCGAGACCGACGGGACCGTCCCGCGGGTCGGCAGCGAGGCACTGACCGGCATCCTGCGGGACGAACGAGGTCCGGACGACCCCGTCCTGACCGAGGACGCCGTCAGCGGGCCACCCGGGACGCCGGACCGGGCGTCGTTCCTCGCGACGGTTGAGGAGACGGAGGTGCCCGTCGGGTGGGCCCACGTCCGCGACCGGGTCGAGGCGAGCCCCTGCCGGACCGCGTGGGTCGCGGCCAACGTCCGCCGCCCGCACCGTCGCCGCGGGCTCGGTCGACGGCTCCTCGTCCGGTGTGTCGGCTGGGCCGCCGTCCACGGATTCGACCGGCTCTACACCACGGTCGACCCCATCGACGACGAGACCGTGGCGTTCCTCGAGTCCCGGGGCTTGGAGCTGAAGACGCTCCGCGTCGAGAACCGGGCGGTCGTGTCGGCGAAACTCGAGGTCGAGGTGTAGGTGGGCGGCCGCCGGTGGGACGACCCCGGCCGGGGGGCAGGGGACCACCGGCGTCGTGCAGGCACCGAAACCCGTTTTCACTCCCGGTGCGGACGCTCCGACGTGCACGTCCACGTGAACGCAGCGACCAGCGTCGACGGGAAGCTCTCGACCCGCCGACGGGAGCAGGTCCGCATCTCCGGCGACGAGGACTTCGCCCGCGTCGACCGCCTCCGGGCCGAGGCAGACGCGGTCTGCGTCGGCGTCGGGACCGTCCTCGCCGACGACCCGTCGCTCGTGCGCCACGACGAGGCGCATCGCCGGGCCGAGCGGGGGACGGACGAGCCACCCGCCAGAGTCGTCGTCGACAGCCGCGGCCGGACCCCGCCGGACGCCGCCATCCTCGACGGCGACCCGACGACGTACGTCCTCGTCAGCGACGCGCTCGCGGACGACCGCGAACGGGTACTGCTCGCGGCCGGCGCCACCGTCGTCCGTGCCGGGAGCGAGGACGGGTCGGACCGGGTCGACCTCGCGATGGGACTCGATGCGCTCGAGGAGCGAGGCGTCCACCGACTCGTGGTCGAGGGCGGCGGCGAACTCCTCTTCTCGCTGTTCGCAGCCGACCTCGTCGACCGGCTCACCGTCTACGTCGGGTCGCTGGTCGTCGGCGGCCGGGACGCCCCGACGCTGGCCGACGGCGAAGGCTTCGTGGACGACTTCCGGGCGCTGTCGCTGGAGTCGGTCGAGCGGCTGGACGACGGGGTCGTCCTCTCGTACGACGTCGGCTGAGTCGCGGCGAGGACCGTGACAGAGCCGGGAGACAGTGGGTGCGGGTCGGTCGTGTCGTCAGTTCCGTGCGCTGCCGGTCAGTGCTGGTGCCCGGTCAGCTCCCCGTAGGAGGCGCCGAAGCGCTCCTCGAACAGGTCCATCGTGGTCCCCTCGATGGCCTCCAGTTCCTCGTCCACGTCGCCCTCGGAGTGGTGGACCGTGGCGTGGATCCGCTGGGCGCAGCCGAACATGGCGAGGTCGCCGACGACCTCGGCGGCGGACTCGTCGCCCTCCGCGAGCATCTCCAGCAGCGGCGCCGGGAGCGTAACCTCGTCCTCGCCGCCGGGGCCGTCGATGGTGAGCGTGACCGCGTCGGATTTGTCGGTCGACATGCCACCGGATTGCGCGGCCTCCGGTATGACTCTGGCGGGTTATCGGGGCTGCGTGCCGTCGCGGACCGACCCGGCCACGTCCCCGGGACAGTCACGCAGCGGCCGCGTCACTCCACGTCCGCCCGTTCCGGCGGCTCCACGAGGTCGAACCCGGCCTGCGGTCGGCCGGTCGCGGCGTCGACCTCGACCCCCGCGACCTCCAGTTCCAGTTCGCGGGCGCGACGGAACACCGACTTCGGGACCGGGGCCACCGACTCGCCGGTCCCGCCGACAACGAGGTCGCAGCTGCCGGCCCGGCCAGCGCCGCCGCCAGCCCCGACGGGTCCTCGGTCGCCATACGTGGCCTCGTTCCGCCCCACAGGTAAGCGTGCCCGATGCCGTGCGAGTGGCTCCCTCGATGCTGGTCCAGTTCACATCGAGACTCCAAACATGATGGTAATTGCCGAAATGAACGACATACGGTGAGTGTTTGAAGATAATGCGCCCGATGACCATTATGTCCCGTCAGTAAGCGAACAGACTGGCCAACTCCGTCGCCCCCGGCTGACCGACGGACCCTTGGCGCTCGCGGGTCGTCGCCCCCGTATGGACCTGCCGGGGCTCGTCGAGCCGCTCGTCGCCGAGGCCCGTGCGACCGACGAGCGGCGGCTGCTCGTCCTGCACGGGTCGCGCGAGGCCTGCGAGCGGGCGGCGACCGTCGCCATCGACGCCGGCGACCTCGCCGACGTGGCCGTCCTGAGCGATCGCGATGCGCTGGACGCGACCACCCGGCTGCCGCCGCGACGCTCGGGCGACCTCCTCGGGGAGACGTACGACGCGACGGTCGTGGACTGCCACGACGAGACCCGGCCGAACGCGCTCGGGCGGGCGGCCGGCACGGTTGACGGTGGTGGGCTGCTCGTCCTGCTGGCGCCGCCGCTGGACGAGTGGCCGGCGCGTCTCGACGGGTTCGACGAGACGCTGGCCGCCCCGCCGTTCGACCTGGCCGACGTCGCCGGCATCTTCCGCCGACGGCTCGTCCGGACGCTCCGCGAGCACCGCGGTGTGGCCATCGCGGGGGTCGCGACGGACGCCGGCAGGGGGGTGGCGGCGACCGTCGAGAGCGACGGGCTGACCCACCCTGCGCCACGGCTCCCGACCGGCGACGAGCCGGCCGGACCGCCCGCGGACGCGGCGTTCTCGGCGGCCGCGTACGAGGCCTGTCTCACGGCCGACCAGGCCGCCGCCGTCGTGGCCTGCGAGGAACTCCGCGAACGCGGGCAGGCGGTCGTCCTCACGGCCGACCGCGGCCGGGGGAAGTCCAGCGCCATCGGGCTGGCCGCCGGCGCGCTGGCTCTCGACGGGCGGGACGTGCTGGTCGCCGCACCCGGGTTCCGGAACGCCCGGGAGGCGTTCGCCCGGGCGCGCGAACTCGTCGCGGCGGTGGGCACCGAGGACGATACCGACTGGGACGAGAAAGCCCACACGCTCCGCGTCAGCGGGGGCTGCGTTCGGTTCGCCGGCCCGCCCGACGCCGCGGACGCCGTGGCCGACCTCGGGTCCCCCGCGGCCCCGGACGTCCTGCTCGTCGACGAGGCGGCGTCGCTACCGGTCCGGTTGCTCGAACGCTACCTCACGGGGCTCCCGGTCGCGTTCGCCACGACCGTCCACGGCTACGAGGGCGCGGGTCGCGGGTTCGACGTGCGCTTTCGCGACCGCCTCGCCGCGAGCGACTACGAGGTGACCGACCGCACGCTGGACGACCCAATCCGGTACGCCGCCGGGGACCCCGTCGAGGTGTGGTCGTTCCGGGCACTGTTACTGGGTGCCCGGCCGCCCGTTGACGACCTCGTCACGGACGCCACGCCGGGGTCGACGACGTACGAGCGGTTCGCTCCCGAGGCCCTCACCACGCCGTCGGCCGAGTGGCTGCTGACGGAGACGTTCGGCCTCCTGGTGCTTGCCCACTACCGGACCGAACCCGACGACCTGGCCCGGCTGCTGGACGCGCCGAACGTCGCCGTCCGGGCGCTGACCCACGGGGGTCGGCCCGTGGCGGTGGCGCTCCTGGCCCGCGAGGGCGGCCTCCCGGTCGACCGGCGCCGGCGGATGTACGAGGGCGAGCGCGTCCGGGGGAACATGCTGCCCGACGTGCTGACGACCCAGCTTCGCGACCAGGCGGCGGGCGACCCGGTCGGCGTGCGCGTCCTCCGCATCGCGACCCACCACGCCGTCCGCTCCGAGGGGCTGGGGAGCCGGCTGCTGGCGGAGGTGGCCGCGGAGTTCGGCCCGGGTGAGGGTGGCGACGACGCGGGGAGCATTGACGCTCCGCCCGAGCCGCGCTGGCCGGCAGCGGCCGTCGACTACCTCGGCGTCGGCTACGGTGCGACCCCCCGGCTCCTGCGGTTCTGGGCGCGCAACGGCTTCCGGACGGTCCACCTCTCGACGACGCGCAACGACACCTCCGGCGAGCACTCCACACTCATGATGCGGCCGCTCACGGACGCCGGCCGCACGCTCCACGACCGGAGCGCCGACTGGTTCCGCCGCCGGGTCGCGAGCGTCCTCGGTGACCCGCTCCGGGACGCGGACCCGGACGTGGTGCGGGCGACCCTCCGCGCGACCGACGCGACGGTGGCCCTGGACCTGACGGACCGCGAGTGGCGGGCGGTCGCGGCCGCGGCGTACGGGCCCGGGATGTACGCGCCCGCACCGCGCCCGTTCCGGCGGCTGGCGCTCCGGGAACTCGTCGGCGAGCCTCGCGCCGGCCTCTCGGCGGCCGAGGAGCGACTCCTCGTCCGGAAGGCACTCCAGGCCCGGCCCTGGGACGCGGTGGTCGGCGAGGAGGAGTTCGTCTCGCGGCGCGCCTGCATGCGCGCCTTCGGGGACGCGTACGTCCCGCTGGTCGAGGCGTACGGCGGGGAGGCGGCCCACGAGGAGGCCGAACGGTATCGTGATACGAGTGACGATGGCGACGGAGAGGCGGCGGACGAGGGCGACACCGACAACCCGGAGGGCCGGGACCCGGAGACGTAAACGGGGGCGCCGGTAACCGTCGCGGTAGTCGTGGTCCCCCTCTCCACCCTGGTCTCCCTCTCGACCGTCGGGCCGTCGGTCACGCTCCCGGCGGTCGGTGGCGTCGAGGCCGCGTGGCTGGTCACGGTCGGCCTCCTCCTCGCGGGCGTCATCGCGAGCGTCCTGCCCGGCCCGGGGCCTGCGCTGTCGCTGGCGGGTGTCCTGGGCTACTGGTGGGCGACGGGCTACACGAGCCCCGGTACCGTCGCGCTCGTGGGATTCGTTCTGCTGGGCGTGCTCGGGCTGGCGGCGGACTGGCTCGCGGGACCCATCGGCGCGAAGGCGGGCGGCGCCTCCACCCGGACCGTCGCCATCGCCGGGCTCGTCGGGTTCGCGCTCCTGTTCGTCCTCGGCCCGCTCGGGGTCCTCGTGGGCGTCGCGGGCACGGTCTTCCTGCTGGAACTGTGGGAGACGGGTGATCCCCGTGGCTCGCTCCGGGCGGCCGGTGCGGCAACCGTTGCGGTCCTCGGGAGCGCGATCGCCCAGTTACTCCTGACGGTCGGGATGCTGGTCGGGTTCCTGCTCGTCACGTGAGCGAACCGCGGGAGAGACGCCACCGTACGCCGGCCGAAGTACACCTCTCGACCGCTCTCGACGATCACTCCCGGCTCGATTCCTCTTCGGTTACCTGGAGTGCCCTCGCGTACTGGAGCGCGCGTCGCAGGTGGTAGCGACGTTCCCTGCACTCGGACGAGGCGAGGCTCGCCTCCAGATGGTCCACCAGTCGGTCGGTTCACTCCTCCATGCGTCCGGCCGGTAGTGGTTACAACAGTTAAGGACCGCTACGGAGTTTCGCGTGGTGAAAACGCCGTGCAGCGTGGGGGTCAGCGGCCCATCGCGTGGAACTCCTCGTTCGGTCGCATGTCGGCCAGCAGCGCCATCCGATTGGCGAGGTTGTAGTAGGCGACGACGGCGCCGATGTCCCAGATGGCCTCGTCGTCGAACCCGGCCTCGCGGAGGCGGTCGAGGTCGTCGTCGTCGACGCGGCCCGGCGACTCGGTGAGCTCGACGGCGACATCCAGCATCGCACGGTGCTGCTCGGAGATCTCGGCGATGCGGTGGTTCGCCGCGATCTGGTCCGCCAGCAGCGGTGCCTCGGCGAAGATGCGGAGCAGGGCGCCGTGCGCGACGATGCAGTAGTAGCAGTCGTTCGTCCCGGAGACGGCCACGATGATCATCTCGATCTCCTCCGGAGCGAGCGAACTCCCCTCGTGGATGGCGTCGTAGTACCCGAAGAACGCGCGGAACTGCTCGGGCCGGTGGGCCATCGCCGAGAACACGTTCGGCGTGAACCCGGCCTGGTCGGTCTCCTCGGTGATCCGCTCCTGCAGGTCCGGCGGCAGGTCCTCGAAGTCGGGGACGGGGAAGCGTTCCATCGCGTTGTCCCGGAGCGTCGGTGGCTCGTCGGCTGGTGCCATACCGACGCTCCGTCTGGCGGCGAGTTAGTCGTTGTGCCGGGGGTCCTCGTCAGCCCGCTGGAATCTCTCGTCGGCTTCCTCCGGCTCCGTGTCGCCATCGCCCGCGCCGGGCGCTCCCGCGTCGTCGGCCGACTCGTCGCCCCCGTACGGCAGGACGCCGCGGGTGCTCGCCCCGTGGTCCTTGCTGGTCGTGGAGCGCTCGGGGCTCCCGGCCGAGAGGTTGACGACGCTCTCCTCGTCCTCGGGGCGGAGCTGCCGGTTCACTAGGTAGAGGATCGTGTAGCCGACGGCACCGATGGCGAAGACGGTGACGGGAATCAGGAACGGGCCGAACGTCCGTATCAGTCCCTCGGCCACCGACTGGACCCCGACCATCGCGCCGACGTAGGGGTGGCTACGGTTTAGTTGTGGGCATCGCCCGCCACGGGTGCGATTGCCCGCGACCGGTCGGCCCACAACTTCAAACCCGGAGCCGACGAACCGCTACCCGTGCACGCGACGGGTCACTACGGAATGGCGCTGCTGGTCTACGCGCCGGTCGGGTACGTCCTTCTGGGCGTGGACCCGCTCCTGGCGTTCCTCGGGGGTGCGGGGGTGGTCGCCCTCGCGACACTCCCGGACGTGGACCTGAGCCTCCCGTTCGTCCCGCACCGCGGGCCGACCCACTCGCTGCTCTTCCTGGCACTGGTCGCCGGGGCGCTGGGCGCCGCCGGCTGGGCGGTTGGGCAGGGCTCGTGGCAGCCCATCGGCGGCTCCGTACGGACGGCGCTGTTCGCCGCGGGCATCGGCCTGCTGGGCGTGGGGTCGCACCTGCTGGCCGACATGCTGACCCCCATGGGGGTGAACCTGTTCTGGCCGATCCCCGCGAAACCGTTCACGCTCGCTCTCACCCGGGCGGACGATACGCTCGCCAACTACGCCCTGCTCGGCCTGGGGGCGCTCGCGGCGGCGGCGGTCCTGCTCGTGGCGACCCCGGCCTGACCGGACCAGCCCGGGCGTGGTGTCACCCGACCCCCTTCGATTGCCGGGGCGGTTTAGTTCAACCGCCGTACTGGGCGCCAATCTTTATCATGTGACCGGCGGTCCGTCCGCCTGTCATGGAACACTACAGCGGCGAACCGCTGCAGCACTTCGGCGACGTGCCGGCGATGGCCGCCGACCGGTACGGCGACGAGACCGCGTTCACCTCCTTCGGCCAGGAGCTGACCTACGGGGAACTGGACGAGACGGCCAACCAGGTCGCGAACCTCCTCGTCGAGCAGGGGGTCGAGCCCGGCGACCGGGTCGGCCTGTTCATCCCGAACACGAACCAGTTCCCGCCGGCGTACTTCGGCATCATCCGGGCCGGGGCCGTGGCCGTCCCGCTCAACCTCCGGATGGACCCCAATACGCTCGGCTACGTGGTCACCAACTCGGAGGCCGACATCGTCATCGCCTCGCCCGTTCTCGCCGACGAGGCCCAGCAGCTCGCCGGCGCGACCGACATCGAGACGCTGTTGCTCCCGGGGGTCACGGACGACGGCGTCGTCAACTACTCGCAGGCGCTGGCCGACCAGTCCACCGAGTTCGACCGCCCGGAGCGCGGCGTCTCCGATATCGCCTGCCAGCCGTACACCTCGGGGACGACCGGGAAGCCGAAGGGCGTCCTCCTGAGCCACGAGAACCTGCTCTCGGCCGTCGAGGCGTACACGAAGAGTGGGCTGGCCGTGGACGCCGACGACTCCATCGTCCTCGTGCTGCCGCTGTTCCACATCTTCGCGCTCAACGCCATCATGTCCACCTACCTCTACAAGGGCGCGACGATGCACCTGCAGCCCGAACCCGACGCCGAGAACATGCTCACGGCGCTGGACCAGCACGACGTGACGACGATGGCCGGCGTCCCCGCCATGTACACGATGATGTGGCAGGAGTACCGCGGCAACGAGGACGAGTACGACCTCTCCTCGCTCCGATACGTCAACTGCGCCGCCGCACCCCTCCCTGACAACGTCCGCCGGACCATCGAGGAGTCGTGGGGGGTGCCGATGATCGAGGGCTGGGGGATGACCGAGACCGCCCCCGCGGGCACCGTCGAGCCGTCCCACGGCGTCCGCAAGGCGGCCGGCTGCATCGGGCCCGTGCTCGGGGTCTGTGAGGTGAAACTCGTCGACCCGGACACCCGGGAGACCAGGGTGTCGACCGAGCGGCTCAGTCCGTTCCCGGACCAGGACCTCGACTTCGAGGGCGAGGAGACGACCGGCGAGATCGCCATCCGCGGCCCCAACGTCTTCGAGGGGTACTTCGAGCTCCCGGAGAAGACCGAGCAGGTGTTCGACGACGAGGGCTACTTCCTCACGGAGGACATCGCCCGCGTCGACGAGGACGGCTACCTCTGGATGGTCGACCGGGCCGACGACATGATCATCGCCGGCGGGGAGAACATCTACCCCGCGGAGGTGGAGGACGCCCTCTACGAGCACCCCGACGTCGCCGAGGCCGGCGTCTGCGGCGCGCCACACGCGGTCAAGGGCGAGGCGCCCGTCGCCTTCGTCGTCCTCGAGGCGGGCGCCGACGTGACCGAGGAGGAGCTCCGGAAGTTCACCCTCGACCACGTCGCCACCTACGCCCACCCGCGACGCATCTGGTTCGTCGACGAGCTGCCACGGAGTGCGACCCAGAAGGTCCAGCGCTTCCAGCTCGAGGAGACGGCCGAGGAGCGGCTGGACGGCGGCCAGCTGGAGAGCAGCGGCGACGAGCTGTAACGGCCGGGTGTGGGACGAGCGGCTCGTTGAGTCTCCATCAGCGGTTTTCCGCTCCGGGACCCACTCGTGGACATGCCCTCCGGACGAGCCCGTCTCGCCGCACTGACCGCGACCGCCGGCTGCCACTCCCCGGCTGCATCCGCCTCCCAGCCCTCCGTGTGAACCGCCTCGGGGTCGAGTGGTTCGAGACGCAGAGCGTCTCGTCATCACGGAAATTGAAGATTTCCGGACGACCCCGAGGCACTCGGCCTGCTCCACCTGTAGATATCGTCCTCGTCGACGCCCGCTGCGACGAGGAGGTCCCGGGTCTCGACGACCGACGGCAAGTGTGCCTGCGGGTGTGAGGAGTTCGCCCGGGTGTAACCTGGGTGGATACGCTACCCACTATCGGTGACTCGGGGAGCGAACCTCGGGGATATCATCGGAAAGTCAGAATCTACCCAGATATACCCGATATTTCGGACTTGAAGTCGTGATCTGGCAGATATAGCGCCACCCGTAACTATCGTCTCGGGGAGCAGGCTCCTCCCTCGGGAGTCCGTCAGCCCTCCCTCGGAGGTCCGTCGGAATCCTCGACGTTCCGTGGTTGACGGCCCCGGCGACCGTACGGCTGGCCGGCGGAGCCGGCTAGTCGATGTCTGGAGGCTGGCGGCGCTGCTGCCAGCGCGGGTACTCGAACCGGAAAACGCGCGGTTAGATCAGGTTCTGGTCCTCCAGCTGCTCCATGACGTCGTCGACGAAGTCCTCGGCGGAGTCGTACGGGAAGTCGCCGCCGCCGAGCTTCGTGTTGAGCTCCATGGCGGTCATGGAGAAGTCGCCGGACTCGAACTTCGTCCCCGGCCCGTTCGGGAGGGCGGGAACGAGGTCCATCGGGCTGTTGATCGGGTAGTCTGCACCTTCGAACGCGTCGATCATCTGCTGGCGGAGGTCCTCTTTGTCTGTCATAATGCGTCTCAGGATTGCGGGCCGTGAATGATAAAGGATGATGGTCTCGGTCGGGGGGTGATGGGTGGGGTATGACCGGATATCGGGTGCACGAGTGGACTTCTACGCGAGTGGTTCGTCAGCGGAGCCGACGAACGAACAGCTGGCCGGCGCAGCCGGCCAGTCGGTCCCCGCAGGCGGCGCCCTCTACTGGAACCCCTTGATGGGCTGGGCCTGGCTCGACTCCTCCTCGGCCTCCTCCATCCGCTGGGCGAGCTGTTCGCGGGCCTGGCGGATCTCCTCGGCGTGCTCGACCAGGTCGTCGGTCGGCACCTCGATGTCGGTCAGCGGCTCGATGCCGCTGCTGATGACGACGCGGGCGGCCTCGGGGTCGGGGAACTTCGCCTCGGTCTCGACGACGAGGCCGATGGCGGGGATGTCCTGGCGCTCGGCGGCCGCGAGCAGCGCCCCGGTGGGGCCGCTGACCAGGCCTCCTTCCCGCGGCGGGACGACCCCGGCCTCGTCGAGACGGTCGATGGCGCCGCCGCTGGCGACCCCGTACAGGTCCGGGACGCCGTCTTTCTCCCCCGGGAGGCCGCTGAGGTAGAACGGTGTGATGTCGTACTCGTCGACGAAGGCGGTGACGCAGTCCGAGAAGTCCGCGGCCCGCTCCGGTGAGATGGGGACGTCGCTCTGAAGGACGAGCAGGTCGTGCTCCCCGTCGGCGTAGATCCGGACCGGGGGCAGCAGTTCGGAGTCCTCGCTGTGGTAGACCGCCACTTCGGGGATGCCGTCGCAGTAGATGCTGCCGGCGTAGTCCATCTCGAACGTGTCGACGAGGTGGTCCGCGGCGATCTTCCCGACGAGGCCCGCGCCGGGGAGCCCCTCGACGAGCGTCGCGCCGGTCGGGTCGATGTCGGTTTCGATGTCGACGTGTGCCATACCGTCGCCACAGAGGGCAGGGGCTTCAACCTGAGGGGTGTCCCGTGCAGGCCGCGGTGCACCCGACGCCCGGACCGCACCCGCGCGGACGTTTTGACGGGATTGTCAGATACCCCATACGTGGCTGGCTACATCCGTACGATATGGACCGGAACGACGGACAGGAAGATGGTGGTGGCGGGGCGGGCCGACGGACCTTCCTCAAGGGCGCGACGACGACACTGCTGGCGGCGGGTGCGCTCGGGACGAGCGTCACGAACGCCGCGGCCGACGGCGAGGGGTACCGGACGACGACGAAGCCCATCGCCTCGTGGGACGGCACGGAACTGGCGACGCGGCTCTACATCCCGGAGGGGAGCGGGCCGTTCCCGGCCGTCCTCATCACGCACGGCTACGGCGCCGACAAGGAGGGCGGCATCCCGGCGCGGATGGGCCCGAAGTACGCGAAGCACGGCTACGTCGTCCTGACGTACGACTCGCGCGGGTTCGGCGAGTCCGACGGCGAGGTGGGCGTCGACGGGCCGAAGGAGGTCAACGACGCGCAGCACCTGCTCGACTGGCTCGGCGACGCGACCCGGGCGGACGTCGGCGGCCGTGGCTCCGGGCCCCTGGTGGAACGCGACCGCTCCGGGGATATCAGGGTCGGGATGGACGGCCTCTCCTACGCCGGCGGCATCCAGCTCAACCTCGCCGCGGTCGACGACCGCCTCGACGCCATCCTGCCGCGGTGGGCCTGGAACGACCTCGTCTACTCGCTGGCGCCCAACGGCGGCATCAAGCTCGCCTGGACGACCATCCTGCAGGAGTTCGGCCTCCAGGGGTCGCGCGACGTCGAAACCGGCGGGGACGCCGACTACGACGTCGACGAGCGAGACGTCCGGAACGGTGTCGACCCGCGGCTCTACAAGTTCTACACGGAGAGCCTCGCCACCAACGACTTCTCGCCGGCGGCGCGGGCGTTCTTCAAACTCCGGTCGCCCTCCACGAAGGGCGACGGTCTGGCCGAGAACGCGCCGCCGTCGCTGCTCATCACCGGCTGGAACGACACGCTGTTCACCGCGACCGAGACCGTCCGGAATCACGAACTGCTCGAGGCCGGCGGGCAGGACAGCCGGATGGTGTTCATCCGTGGCGGGCATTCGCTGGAGCAGCAGGGACCGCTCCGGCAGGGCGAGATCGACCGCATGGCGCTCACCTGGATGCACCGGCACGTCGGCGGCGAGGCCCCGGAACTCCCGTCCCCGTGGGCGGCCGCCGCCGGCGAGAGCAGCGGGAACGCGAACCCGAACGCCGACCGCAACGCGACCGCGACCGCCGACATCCCCGAGGTGACCTACTGGCGGGCCCAGGCGGGCGACTTCGCGACCGCTCCCGGTATCCCCGACGCAGAGGACGGCCCGTCGCGGACGCTGGCCGAGGCAGCGAACGCGAGCAGCGGGACGACGGACCTGGCCGGCGGCCCGGTCGGCGGGTCGAACTCGGAGGTGCTCGTCCAGCGCAACGACGACTACGCCGAGGGGACCTACGCGGACTTCGACTACCCCGTCGACGCCGCGACCGAGGTGCTCGGGGTGCCGGAGGTGACCCTGGCGGTGACGCCGCTCGGGCGCGACCCCCTCGTCTTCGTGAAGATATACCACGTGACGGCCGACGGCGAGGAGGAACTCGTCTACAACCAGGCGACGCCGTACGAGGTCGCCGGAGCGGTCGGTGAGGCCCGGGAGATCTCCTTCGATCTGGCCGGCATCGAGCGCCAGTTCGCGGCCGGCGATACCCTCCGCGTGACTGTCGCGACGACGGACGTTGCCTACGCCGACTCGCGGACCTCTGCCGGCGTCCGCCTCGACAACGACGCCTCGACGGTCCGCATCCCCGTCCGCGGCGAGAGCGGGCTCGCCGAGCCGTCCGGGAGCAGAGCCGCCGACAGCACGGACACCGACGCGACGCCGCTCGACTCCCTCTGAGCAGTCGGGACGCCTCGTCGTTCCCTCACTCCCCGTCGTACGCCGCGACGAGCCCGTCGAGTGCCTCGTGGTGTTCGGTGGTGTGTGGGGCCGCCAGCGGGGTGACCGACACCTCACCGTCCACGACCGCACGGCGGTCCGTCCCCGGGGGGTCGGGGATGGTCCCCTCCGCCATCAGCTCCCAGATGCGGTCGTGGATGACGACCCGGTCGCCGTCGCGCTCGCCGTCGATGCGGTAGACGTGGGACGGCCGCGTGACGGACATCGGGGCGTGCCGTTCCGGGGTCGGGTCGTCGGGCTCGTACCCCGGCGGGAGCGGAGCGTTGATGTTGAGGTAGTCGGCGTGTTCGAAGACCCCGGCCTCGGGAGCGTGGTCGACGAGGAACCGGGTCGCGCGGGCGGCCTCCTGGTAGGCCGGGACGTCCGGGTCGAACTCCCGGTATCGCTCGTCGGTTCCGGGGAAGTACAGGGAGACGGCTATCGCCGGGATGTCGAAGAACGCGGCCTCGACGGCGGCCGAGACGGTCCCCGAGCGACCGAGCGTGTAGCCACCCAGGTTGGCCCCCCGATTACAGCCCGCGACCACGAGGTCGGGGTCGATGTCGAGTGCCTTGGTGCCCGCGATGACGCAGTCGACGGGCGTCCCGTGGACGGCGAACCCGGCGTCCCGTTCCTCGATACTCGCCTCCCTGGACATGGCGCGCCCGACGGCGCTCTGGTCGTCGGCGGGCTCCACGACGGTCACGTCCGCCACGTCCGCGAGCGTCTCGCGAACCGCTTGCAGGCCCGTGGCGTCAATCCCGTCGTCGTTGGTGAGGAGAACCTCCATGCCCCGCCTGGGTGCGGGGGCGGCAAAAATCCGTGCCCGCGGTCCGTCTCCGGCGCCGGAGCCTCCCCGGATTCGCTCCCCCTCGACGCGTTCGGCGATGCCGTCCTCGTCCTTGACCCGGAGCCCGGAACGGTCGTGCAGGCGAACCCGCCGACGAGATGTTCAGGACCGACCCGACGGACGGGAACGGCTCCGGGCTGGTGATCGTCCACCGCATCGTCGCGGCCCACGGCTGGACCGTCACGGCCGGGGAGAGCGAGTCCGGCGCGCTTCGGGATCCGATTCCGAGTGGCGTCGCTGCCGGAGTCCGCCGCGAGGCCACCGTTCAGGGTGGAACGGGGGTCGACTCCACGACGACCCCCTCGTCGACGACCAGGTTGTACGCGGCCTCGTCGTCGTTCCAGAGGATCAGTACCCGCTCGAAGGTGAGGAGGTCGCCGTAGTCGGCCTCCCGAAGCGGTGCGTTCAGCGCGTCCTCGTCAACGAGGACGGCGAAGTGGTCGGCCGCCTGGGAGCCGTCGCCGATGCGGAACAGCGGGTTCGCGCCTGGCTCGTCCGTCAGGTCGTGGCTCAGCTTGACGGCGACGACGTTGACGCGGTCGGTGACGTGGGCCTCGGAGTCGGCGAGCCGGGCGAACCGGTCGCGCGAGGGCCGGAAGTCGATGGCCCGGTGGCCGTCCCGCCGGAGGACGCTGTAGGCGAACTGCACGTCGACGTTGACGAACTCGCCGTCACCCTGTTCGCGGTCGTCGTCTCCGACAGCCCGCGGGCCACGCTCGCCGCGATCGAGTGCGCGCTGGAAGCCCGGCACCGAGAGGTCCGGCCGGACGTCGAACGACCAGCAGGTGTCGGAGGGTGCGGTGTCGGGCCAGAGGCGGAGCGTCGGGCCCCACACCGTCGCCGCGTCCTCGCCACCGTGGTCGACGAGCGCACGCTCGACGCCGCGGAGCCCCATCGCCGTGTTCCGGTCCGCCGGCGCGAGCGCCAGGAACGACCCGTCCGGCGCGAGTACGTCGAGGTAGCGCCGCGCTGTGCCCGACGGGTCAGCCAGTTCCGAGAGCACGTTCGAGAACAGCACGAGATCCCAGCCCCTCGCGTCGTCGCTCGCGTCCTCGCCGAGGGGTCCGGCCGGGGCGAACGCCTCCGCCGTCTCCCGGTGGACGGTCGGGTGGACGTTCCGGCCCGTCCCCTCCAGCAACGCCTCGAGGACGTCCGCGGCGGCCGCGGGCTCGACGGCGTGGTAGTCGACGAGCGCGTCGTCGGGGAGGTAGTCCGCCAGCCCGAGCGCCGGGCCGCCGACGCCCGCACCGACGTCCAGCACGCGGAGGTGGCGGTCCAGCAGGTCCGCCTTCGCCAGGTCGTCGAGCACGTACTGGACGCTCGCGTAGTAGCCCGGCAGGTGGTAGAGCGCGTACGCGAGCGCCGTCCGGTCGTCGTACTCCACGTCGCCGCCGTGGAGGTAGTGCTCCTTGACCTCGCGCAGCCGGGCCCGCAGCCGGTCGCCGCTCTCGCCGTCCGGCCAGCCGGGCCCGTACTGCTCGACGAGCAGGTCCGCCAGTCGTCCGGTGTGGGTCTCCGGGAGCGCCTCGACCCGTTCGGGGACGCCACGCGCCCGCCACGCGGGAACCGGTTCCTCGGGCGCGGGCTCGAACGTGCCCGCGTCGGTCTCGACCAGCCCCAGCTCGGGTGCCAGCTCCCGGAGCGTCTGCTTCACGACGCCGGGGTGGGGCTGGCCGTCGACGTACTCGAACACCTCCTCCGGGTCAATGGGCCGGACGTTGCGCAGGTAGCGGGCCGTGTCCCGCAGCGACTCGCGCTGTGACTCGTCCATCATGGGTCGTCCCCGTCCGTTCCCGCATCGCTCGTGTCGTCCAGCCCGAACGCCCCGGCGCCGGCCTCGGCGTACACTCCGGCGAACGCCTCGGAACCGTCGGTCGCGTCGGCCACCCGGCGGGCGGCGTCAGCCACCGTCTCGGCACCCTCGAAGGCGTCCTGGATCTCCGCGTACACGCCGGGGTTCCCGCCGGTCACGTTCGCCACGAGGTCGGCGAGCGGGCCCGAGACCGGAGTGTGGAACTCCTCGGGCACGTCCTCGGCGGCGAGGCCGAACGCGAGGACGGCGGCGTGCGCCCGGGCCTGGACGGTCGCCATCGCCCGGTCGTGCTCCTCGGGCGTCGTGTCGAAGACGTGGTTCCCGCGGTCGACCAGCGTCTCCCGGATGGTCCGGACGGCGGGGCCGCCGCGGTCGACCACGACGGCGCAGTTGCCGGGTTCGTTCCCCGGCGCGAACAGTGGGTGGAAGGAGGCCCGCTCGCGGTCGGGGGCGGCGTCGGCCAGCGCCTCGACGGCGGTCCGCATCTCGCCCGAGACGTCGACGAGGGCCCGCTCCGCGCGCGGGCCGTGCTCGGCGACCGCGTCCGGGACCGTCGAGATGGGGACGGCGACGCAGACCACGTCCGCCGGGCCGCCGTCGTCGACGGCGGTCTCGGGCGTCCCATCGCGGTCCTCGAACGCCGCGACCGCCGCCCGCGCCGCGGCCCCGTCGCTGTCGGCGAACGTCACGCGGTCGACGGCGGGGGCGACGCTCCGGGCGAACCAGCGGCCCATCGTCCCGGCCCCGACCACGAGCAGTTTCATGCCCCATCGAAGCCGACGCCCCGGCAAAAGCGGTTCGCTCCCGGTGGACGCGGCCGCCCGTCCGGTGGCCCACCCGCCGCGGGGACCGACGAGCCCCGATGGTCGGCGGACCCCGAGCCCCGCTACGCGGACCGGCGCTCCAGCGTCGGCCGCGGGGACCGACGAGCCCCGACGGTCGACGGGCCACGGCTCGGTCGGTGCTGCTCGTCGGGACCGTCCCTCGTCACGACGACGGGTCCGCCCTGCCCGACGACGCCGTTCGACGGTGGTCGGTTACTTTCCAGACAGATTCCGTACCTTGCGAATAACTCCGTAAAATGAGATGTTTCTGACGAAACTACGAATTCGGGAAGGAATCCGCCCCACAGACCTCGTACACCGTCGTCGCCCGACGGAGCAATGCCGGGTGTGGGTCGGCCGGCGGCCGCCGTTCGACGACCGGACGGCGCCGTCGAGGTCGCGGTCGGTCGCGCAGGCGAGCGCCGTCGCGGCGACGGTGACGCTCCGCGAGGAGCCGGCCGAGCAGTGGACCAGCGTGGGCTCGCCGGCGACGAGCGCCCGGCGGGTCGCGGCGACCGCCCGCTCGAACGCCACGCCGTCGTGGTCGGGTCCATCCCGGACCGGCTCGCGGACCACGTAAACCTCGTCGGGGTAGCCGCCGGTCGGCTCGGTGTGCGTGAGCGCCACCACGGTCCGGATGCCGGCGGCCCGGAGTATTGCCCCGTCGGCGGCGGCCTCGATTCCCCCGACGTACAGTCCGTCCTCGACCCGGTGCACGGATGTCCTCGGGCCCGAAGCGGCAAAAGCGTCCGTCAGACGCGAGGCGTCCATCCGGGCCCGTGGGCCGACTCGGTACTCCACGGCTACCGGGGTGACATCGGGAACGGCACGCCCCGGGCCGGAACGGTGACCAGTTGGCCCGTCACGACCGGCTCGTGGCCGCCATCGACCGCGACTCAGATGTGCGGTCTGGGCTTCAGTTCTGTCGGGTCGCGGGCGGCGAGCCACTCGCAGAGTCGCACCAGCTGGTCAGTGGCGGCCTCGAACAGCTCGGCGCCCTTTTCGGCGGTGGCGTCGGTCTGGTCGCCGAGGACGCCGTTGTCGCTGTTGTCGCGGGCGTCGTAGAAGGTGCGCGCGCCGTGGACGTACCCTTGGCGTCGGCCGGCGTCCTCGCCGGTCGGCTCGTGGTCCTCCAGTTCCTCCATCAGAACGCCACCGTCGCGGGCCTCCTCCAGCCGGTCCCCGTGGACCAGTTCGGGGTGGAGGTGCTGGATCATCGCCGTCTCCTTCGGCCCGCCGTGGGGCCCGTTGTTCTCGAACAGGTCGTCCACCAGGTCGGGGATGGACTCGTCCCACATCCACTCGACGGCGAAGGCGGTCTCGTCGTCGTAGAGGCGGCGGCCGACCTCCTGGAGGTGCTCGACGTTGCCGCCGTGGGCGTTGACGTAGACGACGCGGTCGATGCCGTGGTAGGTGAGGTTGCGCGTGAACGACTCGACGTAGTCGCGGAACGTCGGCGCGTCGACCCACATCGTCCCGTGGAACTGCTTGTGGTGCGGGCTGACGCCGATGTTGACGGTGGGGGTGCAGAGGTAGCCCGTCCGGTCGGCCGCGGCGCGGGCCAGCCCCTCCGCGATGAGGTGGTCGGTCCCCTCCGGGAGGTGCGGCCCGTGCTGTTCCGTCGACCCCAGCGGGACGAGGGCCAGCGACTCCGCCTCGAAGTACGACTCCAGATCCGGCCACGCCTCGTCGGCGATATACATGTCAGGGTCCGACGAGTTGTGCCGGTATGAAACTGGTCCCCTGTCCCCGGCGGCCCCACGCGGCCCCTCCCGGTGCCATGGGGTCTTTCCCGTTCCGGTCGGTCCCTCCGACGCCACGGCTCCACGGGTGCAACGACCGAAGACACTTGCCGGAGCAGCAGGCATCGGCTGATGATGTGCCCGAGCAGACGCGATGTCCTCCGCGCCGGAGGCGTCACAGCCCTCCTGAGTGGCGGCCTCGCCGGCTGTATCGAGGACGTCACCGAACCGCGAGGCGGCGACCAACCGGCCTACGCCGACTGGCTGTTCGACACGGACGACCTGCTGGCGGCCTCGTTCCGTGGGTTCTACGCCGTGGACGTGGCCACCTACCGGCAGCAGCAGGCCGCCCTCCCCGAGGCAGCGAACGAGGCCGTCCAGCGCACGGCCGACCGCTACGACGGGGTCGCAATCGAGGATTTCGACCGGGTGGCCGGGCTCGGGGTCCTCTCACCCCGGGACGACAGCCGGGAGGACCGGTTCCTGCTGACCAGCGTCGGGACCGGCTCGTTCGACGCCGCCGACGTCGGGAGCGCCATCGAGGCGAACTCGGACGTGTCGGCCGCCGGGAGCTACGAGGGGTACGACCTCTACTCCCAGCGCGACCGGTACCAGCCCTCGTCCACGGCCGCCGCCGCGGTCTCCGACGAGGCGGTCGTCCTCTCGCTGGCCGATGCCGGCGGCGACTCCCGGCGCGGTTCGCCCGGCGAGACCCCGCCGTCCCCCAGCGGAACCCCACAGGGAGGTGTCAGCGCGACCGCGGCGGCGAAGCTGCACGCCGACGCGGCCGCCGGCGAGGCCGATGGACTACTGTCCAGCAGTGACCGGCTCGACCGTCTCGCCGCGTCGCTCGACGGACCGGTCGTCGGCGGACTGGCGCTCGACGCGGCGACGGTGCGTGAGCGGCTGGGAATCAGCGCCGGCGAGGAGGCGACCGGCACGCCCAGCCGTCAGAGCGGGTCGGACGGCGATCCCGACAGCTCGGACGGCCCCCGGACCCCGACGGTGAGCGACTCGGGGACGAGCCCCGTCGCGCGCCACCTCGGACGGGTCACGATGGGGCTGACCGCGCTCGGCGGGAGCGCCGACGCCAGCGGCGCGAACGACGGCGAGGTGGCCCTCCGGCTCCTGTACGAGTCCGAATCGGCCGCGAGCGACGGGGCGGACGCCGTCCGCGACCTCCGCGAGGCACTCCGGGCCGAGGTGGACGCGTTCACCGTCCCCGAGGTCGAGGTCGCGACGGACGGCACGATGGTCGCCGTGACCATCACCGGCGACCCGTCGGCGTTCTACGAGGAACTCGGCATCGGCGAGCACGACGACCCGAGCGCCCGAGCGCCGCAGGTGTCGTTCACTTTCGACCGCCGCGAGGACGGCCGCGTCACGGTGACCCACGACGGCGGCGACACCGTCGCCTCGGACACCGTCGGACTGCTGTACGAGTCCGACGCCGAGGGTGTCGAACGGCAGTGGACGACCGACGACGGCAGTATCTCGGCCGGCGATTCCACCACCACCGACCAGCCCGTGACGGGTGCCCTCCGGGTCATCTGGAACAGCGAGGACGGCGACGCATCGGCGACCCTCGGACTCTACCGCCCGCCCGACGACGAGGGGAAACAGCAAGACGTGCCCGAGGCCGCCTTCGACTTCGACGGGCGGAGTGACGGCTCGCTCACCGTCACCCACGAGGGCGGCGACGTCATCGAGCGGGGGTTGGTCGTCCGCTACGACTCGACCGACGGCGGCGAGACGGAGAAGTGGGCCGAGGAGGACGGTGCCACCGGGCCGGGCGACACCTACACCACCAGGGAGTCGGTCGCCGTGGACGGGAGCGTGCAGGTGATCTGGCCCGGCGACGAGCGTCCGGTCGTCCTCGCCGAGTACCGGACCGACTCGGCACCGCGCGACCGCGAGACGGCGACGGGGACCGAGCGGTCGACGGCCACGCGGACGCCGACGCCGGTCGAGGACGGGACCCCGACGCCGTAACGGACTCAGACACCGGGGCGCCGAGGCCGACGCCGGCCGCTCCACGTGTCCGGTGAAGCACAAGACGTTTGACGAGGCTGGCCAACGAGCGACCATGGCTCCCCAGCGACGCGACGTCCTCCGCGCGGGCGGCGGGCTCGCAGCCCTCCTGACCGGTCTGGCCGGCTGTACCGAACAGATCGACGACGTGACCGGCGGCGGTGGCCCGGATACCCCCTCGTACGCCGGGGCGCTGCTCGACCCCGGGACCCTGTTCGAGATGGAGACCCGCGGGTTCGTCTCCGTCGACGCCGAGGCCTACCGCGAGCAGCAGGCCGCACTCCCCGAGGAGTTCCGCCGGAGTGTCGAGGACACCGCCGGCGACGTCGAGGGCGTCGACACGGCCGACGCGGACCGTCTCAGTGGCGTCTTCGGCCGGGACCGCGGCGACCCGGAGAACCGGCACGACGACGCGACGGTCTCCGTCGGCCGCGTGACCGGGAGTTTCGACGCCGAGGCGGCCGCCTCGCAGGCCGAGAGCGAGAACGAGACGCTCACCGAGCGTGGCGAGTACGAGGGGTACACCCTCTACGCGGGTGCCAGCGAGTACGACCTGACGCAGTCGGTCGCCGTCGCTATTTCCAGCGACGCGCTGGTCGGTGCAACGGTCAACGTCCCCACGCCGGAGGACGTCGAGACGAGCGGTGACATCGACGAGCCGGAACTGAGCGCCACCCCCAGCGGCGTCCCGACGGCGGTAGACGCGGTCCGGGCGGCCATCGACACCGCCGACGGCGGGGGTGACCCGCTCACGGACGACGAACTCGCAGCCCAGGTACTCGCGGACCTCGGCGACCAGCCACTGGTTGGCGGGGCCCTCGTCGCGGGTGCGACCGTCCGGCAGCAGTACTTCGGCGACGGCGAGGGTGGCACGCGCGACCCCGAGGACGAGGTCGCGACGGACGTGAAGGCACTCACGCAGGGGCTGACTGCGGTCGCGGGGAGCGGCGGCGCCCCCGAGACCACCGCCGGCGAGGTCGTCGTCCGGCTCTACTACGAGTCGGAGGACGTCGTGAGCGACCGTGCCGAGACGCTCCGCTCGGCCCTCGAGACGGCGAAGAGTCGCTCCGAGGACGTGACGCCGCCGGAGACCGAGGTGACGACCGACGGCCGGGCCGTGGTGCTGACGATTACCGGCGACCCCCAGCAGCTGTCCGAGGAGTTCGGCGCCGGCGAGGCCAGCGGCGGGTCGAGCGCCCGGGGCACGGCCGTCGAACCACCACAGGTCACGTTCGGGTTCGAGTACGACGCCCAGAACCGGCTGACCGTCACCCACGAGGACGGTGACGTGGTGCCCACCGACCTGCAGGTCCGCTTCGAGAGCGGCGGCGAGAGCCGGCCGGAGACCTGGCCTGCGGGCGACGACGGCATCGCGGCCGGCGACAGCTACACCACCGACGCGTCGGTGGACAGCGGGTCGCAGGTCCTGCTCGTCTGGCAGGGTGAGGGGGCAGCAGCGGTACTGGGGAAGTCCGAGGCGCCCTGATACGGATTACGCTACGTCGTTTCCACATCGACCATCCGCACTCGGGCGGTCGTCGTGGGAAACAGGTAGCGTAATCCGTATGAGTCGCGGTCGAATCGCCGGGTCTCACCCCGCCGCCCGGCGTCGCTCACTGCTGTCGAACGTTTCATACCCCTTCCGGTTCCCGATGCGGGCATGCAGGTCGAACTCCTCGATAGCACGCCGAACCCCGAGGAACTCGTCTGCCGCGCGGCCCGCGGCGACTACTCCTCGGACTGGGTCGGGAGCGACGTTCCGTTCGCCGAGGTGATGGAACCCGTGGAGGGTGAGACCCTCGACGAGAAGAAGCAGACCCTGATGGACCACCTGATGCGGTCCGGGCACTGGGGCCCGTTCGAGCACCCCTCCGCGACGTTCGCCGTCCGCGGGGTCAGCCGCTCATGCATGGCACAGATCACCCGGCACCGCCACGCCTCGTTCGACGTGATGAGCCTCCGGTACGTCGAGCTCTCCGACGACCAACCCCTCGACGAGCGGTTCACCTACCCGGAGACGTTCGAGTCCGACGAGGTCGTCTCCCGCGAGGGCGTCGAGGAGATCGAGACGTCGGCCGAGGAACGGACGGAACTGGCCGACGAGGTGTACGAGAAATGCATCGACGCCTACACCGATCTCGTCGAGGCCGGCGTCCCGAAGGAGGACGCGCGGATGCTGCTCCCCATCGGGACGAAGGTGAACATGACGTTCACGATGAACGCACGGGCGCTGATGCACCTGCTCAACATGCGGATGAAGGGGGACGCCCAGTGGGAGGTCCGCCACCTCTCGGAGCGGGTGCTGGAGGAGGCCAGGGAGTGGATGCCGTACACGTTCGACCGGTACGAAGAACGGCACCCGCAGCCGCTGTCGCCGTAGCGCGTCGTCACCCCCGCCACCGCCCGAGGATGTCGGCCTCGCTGGCCGCGAACGAGCCACAGACGCCGCCGAGCGTGCTCAGGACGAGGACGTAGGCGCCGAGAACGACGCCGCCGACGCCGAGGACAACGCCGAGCGGCTCCGGGAGAGTCCCCGAGATGGGCGCCGGGAACAGCGCGAACAGTCCGCTGGCGGCACCTACGAGCAGGCAGAGTGTGACGGCACCTGCGCCCCCGCCGACGTTTGCGCCGGCCCTCGCGTCGCCGGCCCGGAGGTAGCCCGCGACCGCACCGCCCACGACCGGCGCCAGCGGCAGGAAGAGGGTGACGAACGTAACGAGCCGCGAGCGCCGAGACGGGGGCTGCACGCCCCTCGCGCCGGGTCGCTGGCTCGGCCGTCCCCTGCGCCCCGCTCATGCGCGCGGGTAGCGACGCCCGGGGCAAGAAGCTCCCGGCACGGGGCTCCCGGCGGGGGATTAAGGTGGTTCGCCCCCGGAGACGGGCGCATGGCAACCGAGGAGTCGGACCCCGCCGCGGACCCGCGGGCCGACTACGACTACGTCGGCGGCGCGGTGGACGACGCGCACGCCGACCTCGTGGCGGGACTCCGTGACAGGGTGGCGGGGGAGATACGGTTTGACGAGTTCACGCGCTCGCTGTACGCGACCGACGCCTCGGCGTACGAGGTGACGCCGGTGGGCGTCGTCGTGCCCCGCGACACGGACGACGTGGCGGCGACGGTGTCGTTCTGCGCCGAGCAGGGGGTACCGGTGCTGCCCCGCGGCGGCGGCACCTCGCTGGCGGGCCAGTCGGTCAACGAGGCTGTCGTACTGGACTTCACGGCGGCGATGGACGCCGTCGTCAACGTGGACCCCGGGGGGCGGACGGCCACCGCGCAGCCGGGCTGTCTCCTGGGCGACCTGAACACCAGGGTCGCCGAGCACGGCCTGAAGTTCGCGCCCGACCCGGCCTGGGGGGACAAGTCGGCGATCGGCGGCGCCGTCGGGAACAACTCCACGGGCGCCCACTCGCTCCAGTACGGGAAGACCGACGCCTACGTGGAGTCCTGCGAGGTGGTGCTGGCCGACGGGCGTGTCGAGCGGTTCGGCGAGGTCACGGTCGGGGAGCTCCGCCGGTGGGCCGAGAGCGACTCGTCGGTCCGGGCCCGGATCGCGAGTCGCGTCCTCGACCTGCTGGAGACGGAGGCGGACGCCATCGACGAGGCGTTCCCGGACCTCAAACGGAACGTGTCCGGCTACAACCTCGACGCGCTCGTCGCGGACGCCTACGCCGGGCTGGACCGCGAGCCCGCCGACTGCGGCCCGCTCCCGGACGACGCAACGGTGAACCTCGCGACGCTGCTCTGTGGCTCGGAGGGGACCCTGGCGGTCGTGACGGAGGTGACGGTCGCGCTGGAGCCGGTCCCCGAGTCGAAGTCGGTCGCGCTGCTCGGGTACGACGACCTCGTGACCGCGATGGAGGACGTGACGCCCGTCCTGGAGCACGACCCCGCGGCGGTGGAGGTGCTGGACGACGTGCTGCTGGACCTCGCGCGGGACACGACGGAGTTCGGGGACCTGGTGTGCGACCTGGCGCCCGTCGGGACCGGCGCCGTCCTGCTGGTCGAGTTCTACGCCGAGAGCGACGACGACGGCCGCGAGAAGGTGGCCGGCTTGCTGACCGACCGGGCGCGCCATCTCGACGCCGGGCGCGGGGACGACGCGTCCGGGGCCGTCGACGCGGCGCCGGAGGCGCCGGCACGGGCCACGTTCGCCCGCGAGGCCCACGACGACGACGCCCGGGCGCGTTTCTGGAAGCTCCGCAAGTCCGGCCTGCCCATCCTGCTCGGTCGGACGAGCGACGCGAAGCACATCTCCTTCGTCGAGGACTGTGCCGTTCCGCCCGCGCGCCTGCCGGAGTACGTCGCTGACTTCCGCGAGGTGCTGGAAGCCCACGACACGTACGCCTCGTTCTACGCCCACGCCGGCCCCGGCTGCCTGCACGTCCGGCCGCTGGTGAACACGAAGACCGTCGAGGGCGTCGACCGGATGCAGTCCATCGCCGACGAGGTGACCGACCTCGTCGTCGGGTACGGCGGGTCCGTCTCCGGCGAGCACGGCGACGGCCGCGCCCGGAGCGGCTGGAACCGGAAGCTGTACGGCGACGAGGTGTTCGGCGTCTTCCGCGACCTGAAGGGGGCGTTCGACCCGGACGGCCTCCTCAACCCGGGGCAGGTCTGTGGGGACGTGGACGTGACCGAGAACCTCCGGTTCTCGCCGGACTACGAGTTCGACGACGACTTCGAGACCACCCTGGAGTGGGAGAACGAGAACGGGTTCCAGGGGATGGTCGAGCTCTGTCACGGCTGCGGGGGCTGTCGCGGCCCCCAGGAGACGACCGGCGGCGTGATGTGCCCCACCTACCGCGCGGCCGACGAGGAGATCCAGTCCACCCGCGGGCGGGCCAACTCCCTCCGGCGGCTCATGTCGGGGCAGCTCGACGCCGAGGCCGACGACGAGTTCCTCTCGGAGGTGCTCGACCTCTGCGTGGGCTGCAAGGGCTGTGCGCGGGACTGCCCGTCGCAGGTCGACATGGCGAAACTGAAGGCCGAGGTCGAGCACGCCGTGTACGAGAACGGCGAGGGGCCCTCGTTGCGCGACCGGCTGTTCGCGAACGTGTTCGGCCTCTCCGCCCGGGGGTCGCGGCTAGCGCCACTGGTGAACCTGCTCGGGTCGCTCCCGGGGAGCGGCTGGCTGGCCGAGAAGACGCTCGGTATCGCCCGGGAGCGCGACCTCCCCGCCTTCGCCAGCGAGTCGTTCGTCGACTGGTTCGAGACCCACGAGCCCGCCGTCCCCGCCGACGCCGCCGCCCACCGGGTCGTCCTCCTGCCGGACCCGTACTCGACCTACGTCACGCCGGCGGTGGCCCGCGCCGCGGTGCGGGTGCTGGAGGCCGCGGGCGTCCACGTCGACGTCGCCGAGCCGCTGCCCTCCGGCCGCGCGGCGCACTCGAAGGGGTTCCTCGACACGAGCCGCGAGCGGGCTCGCGACGTCGTGGCCGAACTGTCGCCCTACGTCGAGGACGGCTGGGACGTGGTCGTCGTCGAACCCACGGACGCCGTGATGGTCCAGTCGGACTACGGCGACCTGCTGTCGGGCACTGCCGTCGACCTGGTCCGGGAGTACACCCACGGCGTCTGCGAGTACCTCGACCGCCACGACCTCGACCGGGACCTGGCGTTCGACGTGGAGCGCGCGGTCGGGGAGCGCGGCGACGGCCGTCACGGGCCCGTCGCCTCGTCGCTGGCGTACCACGGCCACTGCCACCAGAAGGCGACGAAGAAGGACCACCACGCCGTCGGCGTGCTCCGCCGGGCCGGGTTCGCGGTGGACCCGCTGGACTCGACCTGCTGCGGGATGGCCGGCTCCTTCGGCTACGAGGCGGAGCACTACTCGATGAGCAAGGCCGTCGCGAGCATCCTCTTCGACCAGGTCGAGACGAGCCCCGCCGAGACGGTCGTGGCCCCCGGCGCCTCCTGCCGGACGCAGCTCGACGACTGGGAGGGACTGGACGAGCGGCCGCCGCACCCGGTCGAGGTGCTCGCCGCTGCGCTCGCGGAATAGAGGCAGGACTGACTGCAGAGTCTCGGTAAATCTCGTCAAAAAGCATTGTTCCGTATATTTACGGAGCATGTTCTCATTATACCGTGAGTTTCCACGTAACGTCCGTCACTCACCCCGCGCAGTGCCACCCGGGCACCCGCGTCGGTTCCCGTTTCCGCATCACCTATGCCGGACCACGCTGAACGCGCCGCCGTCCGATGACACAGGCCCTCGGTCCCCTCGCCCGGACGCTGGCACTGCCCTACTACGAGGACGCACTGCCGGCCCACGACCGCTTCCACGCGAGACGGGTCCGCGACGTGGCCCTCCGGCTGGCCGAGGAGTGCGAGGCTCCCGTCGACACCGACGTGCTCGCCGCGGCGGCCTGGTTGCACGACATCGGTCGGCCCCGGGAACGGACAGGGGCCGTCGACGACCACGACGCGTGGGGTGCCGCGGAAGCGGCGACCCTGCTGGAGGCAGAGGGGGTGGCGACCGACCGTGCCGAGGCGGTCGCACGCTGCATCGAGAGCCACAGCATCCGCGCCAGTTCGCCGGAGCCGGCAACCGTCGAGGCGGAACTGCTGTTCGACGCGGACAAACTGGACGCCGCCGGCGCACGGGGCATCGTCCGCCTGGCCTGCATCGTGGGCGAGCGGTCGGGGCGGACGGGCGAGCGGTACGCCGTCATCGACGACCCGTCCGTCTCCGACCTCGAACCGCCCGCCGACCCGGACATCGCGCTCCTCCGGGAGTGGGCCGCCGAACGACTGGCCCTGCTGTACACGGAGCCCGGGCGCCGGCTCGGGGCGTCGCGGCGGGAGTTCGTGGACGAGTTCTTCCACCGGTTCGACCGCGAACTGGGGCGCGATGGCGAGGTCTGAGCGTGCGGCTCGGGCAGTCCGGGGCCCCTACTCCTCCGCGCCCGTCGCGGCCTCCAGTACGCGTTCGACGTAGAACTCCTGCAGCCCGTCGTCGGGCACGTCCAGGTCCTCCCGCCGGGCGTCGAGCAGGACCTGCCCGTCGTAGACGACGGTCAGGTGGTCCACGCGGTCGGCGAACTGGCCGAGGTTGTGGGTCGAGACCACCACGCCGTGCCCGGCGTCGCGGTAGTCGCCGAGGAGATCCAGCAGCCGGAGTTTCGTCACGTCGTCGAGATCGCCCAGCGGCTCGTCGAGCAGGAGGTAGACCGGCGCCTTCTGGAGGGCGAGCGCGAGGTCGAGCTTCCGGCTGTACCCGCCGGACAGCTCCCCGGCGATGCGGTCGCGGACCACGTCCAGCCCGAGGCGGTCCAGCACCGTCGCGGCCCAGTCCCCGTCGACGGCTGCGAGGGCGCCGAACACCTCCAGGTTGTCCGCGACGGTCAGCTGGTCGTAGTGGGAGGGCCGCTGGAACGCCGTCCCCAGCCGGACGTCCGGCACGACCACCTCGCCGGCGGACGGCTCGACCAGCCCGAGGAGCGTCCGCAGGAGTGTGGTCTTCCCGGAACCGTTCGGCCCGACGAGACAGTGGAAGGTCCCCGGTTCGACCGTCACGTCCACCCCGTCGAGCGCCATCACGGTACCGTAGCGCTTGCGGAGTCCCGTCACGCGGATGGGGTCGACGCTCGCGGGGTCGACGCGGGGCACGTCGAGTGCCCGCTCGTCGCGGTCGCTCGCGTCGGTGGCCTCCGTCGACGTCGACGTGTTCCCGGTCATCTCAGGTCCCCCGCTCGTAGGCAAGCATCGATAGTTTCAGCGGTACGAGCATCGCGAGAGCGAAGAGGGCGACGCCGCCGAGCCACGTGGCGAACTCCGCGGCGGGGATGTCCCGGAGTGTGGACCCCCGGACGGTCAGCATCGCGTAGTGGGTCGGCACCCGGCGGATGATGTCGCGCCGGAGCGGCGAGAAGAAGCCGACAGGGTAGACGAGCCCCGAGAACCCGAGGAAGGCGAAGAGGACGAGCACGTTGAACAGCCGGCCGGTCGTCCCGAAGCCGGACGCGAACGTGACGGCCGTCGCGATGGCGCCGCAGGCGAGGAAGGTGAGACCGTAGCCGAGGACGGCGCCGGGGGCGAGCAGGTTCACGTCGTAGCCCAGCGCCACCCCGACGCCGTGGAAGACGAGTAGCGGCACGGCCAGCAACCCGGTAAAGAAGGCGAGCTTGCCGGCGATGACGGTGTCGAGCGAGGTCTCGACGCGCAGGCGGTCGAGGACGGCCTCCTCGCGGGCGAGGTTGTACGGCAGGTAGGCGAACGCGAACGTGAGGACGATGATCATCAGGAACGTCGGAAGGAGGTACGACGAGAGCTTGCGCTCGTCGCCGCGGACCTCGCGCTGGACGACGACGCGCGTGTCCAGTTGCCGGTTCATCGTCCGGGCGACGATGCTGACGAGCGCGCCCGACGGCTCGCGGTACGGCGTCACGTCGCCGTCGATGGTGACGGTCATGTTCACCCGCTCGACGTCCGGGTCGTCGAGGTCCGGCGGGACGCTGACGACGGCGTAGACGGACTCGCGTTCGAGGTCGCGCATCGCCGCGGCCTCCGACTCGTACTCGACGGGCTTCGAGAACAGGCGGAAGGAGGCCGCGACCACGTCGTACTCCTCCTCGGAGACGTCCTCGCCGGCGACGACGGCGACGGGGGCGTCCTTCGGGAGGACGTGCTGGAAGAAGACGGAGGCGCCGGCGAAGGCAGCCGGCAGCAGCACGAGCACGAACAGCAGCGCCACGACGCGGTGGCGGCTCCAGCGCAGTTCCTTCCCGAGGATGGTGCGCAGGCTCATACTGGGTCCCGGACGGCCGACCCGCTGGCTGTCACCGGTCCCCCTGCCCCCGGGCCCCCGTGGCCCCGTCGCTTCACCTCCTCCCGACCTGGCGGCGCGAGCGACTCCGCCTCGGGCTGGTTCTGGAACAGCCCCCGGACGAGCACCCGGAGCCCCCCTGGCGAGGACTCGTAGTCCGCGACGACGGTTCGACCCATCACGTCGAACGATGTCTCCCGGAGCTCGGCCTTCAGCCTGGCGTTCGACGACTGGAACAGGTAGAACGAGCGCCCGGCCTCGAGGACGTTGCGGACGTCGTCGGCGCTGTCCGCGTCCTCGACGGTGATGCGGATGCGGACGCGGATGTCCGGGGACTCGGCCGCGTCGGGTGCCCCGTCGTCGGTCGGCGTCGTCGCCGCGGCGGTCGGAACGGTCCCTCCGGGGGTCCCGGCGGCTCCGGTCCGGTTGCGCGTGTAGCTGGACCCGACCCACTCGACCGTTCGCACGGCCGACCCGACGAACGCGTAGTCGGGGACCGTCTCCGGGCGGAACCGGTACGCGAACCGGACGTACCCCTCGTCGGTGTCGCTGTAGCGGCGCCGGAGTTCGCCGTCGAGCGTGTCGGCCTCGGCCTCCGGGTCGCGGCGGTCCGCGGCCACCGTCACGGCGTCCGCGACGGCGCTGGCGTTAC
Source organism: Halobacteriales archaeon QS_4_70_19 (assembly GCA_003020985.1). GTDB lineage: Archaea > Halobacteriota > Halobacteria > Halobacteriales > Haloarculaceae > Haloglomus. The sequence continues at coordinate 50,542 of PXRM01000015.1, forward strand.
CGATGGCGAGCAGGTGGGGGCCGGGGCGGGGGACCGGCCCACCCCTGGTCCCGTCGTCCAGGACGGCGACCGCCGGGCCCGACTCCGAACGGTAGACCGTGTAGCCGTCTCGGTCGTCCCGGGTGAACGTGGTGTCACGGCGTTCCTGGAGTGCGTCGACGGCGGCCTCGGCGGTCCAGTTCGCCGCGACCAGCCGGGCGCCGTACGGCGAGTCGCTCCGGCCGAAGTAGGTGACGTGGCTGGCGTTCGTCGGGTCGAGGTTCGCGTTCGCGGGTGGGGAGAGGACCAGTGACCGGAGGAACGGCGGGCCGCTGTAGAACTCCACACGGCTCTGGAAGCCGAGCGAGGCCCGGGTCCCGTTCGCCACGGCCGGGTCCGACCGGTACTCCGTCGCGTTCAGCGTCCCGACGTAGTCGACGTCGCTCGGCACGTTCGCGGTCGGCTCGTACGGCGGGAGGGGGTCCGGCTCGGACTCGTCGATGAGGTACAGCGCCCCGCCGCCGAGCGCCCCCAGCAGGAGGGCGACGGTGCCCGCGACCGCGAGCGCTTGCCGGTCCGGGCTCACGCCGGCTCACTCCGTTGGGGGTGCGAGGGAGGGGAGGGGGTCGTGGCGGGTGGGGGACCTGCCATGCCCGGGCGGTCGGCGGGTTGTGATTTATGCCTGTCGCCGGCGCCCGCAGGACAGTCCCGGTCGGCGAACACGACACCGATATGACGGTCCCCGCTGGAGGTGACGGTATGAGCGACACCGACGGCGGGACGACGCCGGACGGGGAGCGACGGTACGACGCCGTCTTCTGGGACATCGGGGGCGTCATCGTCGAACTCGCGTCGATCCGGGAGGGGTACGCCGCCTTCCTGGCCGAACTCGCCGCCGAGCACGACCTCGACCCGGAGCCGGCGATGGAGACCTGGAAGCGCGCGCTGGGCGACCATTTCGGCGCCGCCGAGGGCACGGAGTACCGGACGGCCGCGGAGGGGTACCGACGCGCGACGGCGGCCGTGTTCGAGGCCGAGAGCCGCGAGGCACCGCCCGAGTCCGCGTGGCGACCGGTCCTCGACCGCCGTCTGGACGACACGCTCCGCACGGAGGACGGCGCCGTCGAGACCATCCGAACGCTGGCCGAGGCCGACGTCTACCAGGCCGTCATCAGCGACGTGGACACCCGGGAGGCCGAATCCATGTTCGCCGAACTCGGCATCGCGGACGCGTTCGCGCACGTCACCACCTCCGAGGCGGTCGGCTACAAGAAGCCGGACCGGCGGATGTTCGAGACGGCCCTGGAGAAGGCCGCCGAGCGGGGGATCGAGGCCGCTGACGGAGTGATGGTGGGTGACCGCTACGACCACGACATCAGAGGGGCGAGCGCGCGCGGCCTGGACGCCGTCGCCTACGGCGAGGACGCGGTCGGCCCCGAGGCGGACTACCGGGTCACCGACCTCCGGGAGGTCCTCGACATCGTCGGCGTCGACCGAGCGTAGGCCGGGCGGGTGTCGCTGGCGGGGGGACGCGTGACCCGCCGAACGGCGGGCGGCCGGGGAGTGGGGTCGTCGTCGCGCGCAGGGATAAACGGCCGCCCGTGGGACGGATAAACGCTTAAGCGACGCCCCCCGGATACGCCGGTCGCAATGGACTTCGGAATCGAGGACCGCGTGGCCATCGTCACTGGTGGCGCCGGGCGCATCGGGAGCGAGGACTGTCGCGTCCTCGCTCAGGAGGGCGCCGACGTGGTCGTGCTCGACGTCGCCGAGGAGAAGGCACAGAACGTCGCCGACGAGATCAACGAGGGCGAGGAGTACCGCGGCGACGCCCTCGCCGTCGAGTGCGACTTGACCGACCGCTCGGACGTCGAGGCGACCGTCCAGGCCATCGAGGAGGAGCTTGGGTCCACGGACATCCTCATCAACAACGCCGGGATGGTCGACGCCCGCGACAAGGTCGAGGACTTCGACGACGACATCTGGGACCGCGACATGGCGGTCAACCTCACGGGCGCGTACAACATCACCCGCGAGGTCTACCCCCGGATGAAGGAGCAGGAGTGGGGTCGAATCGTCAACATGTCCTCGATGGCCGGCTGGCAGGGTGGCTTCGGACAGGCCTCCTACTCCGCGACGAAGGCGGCGCTCATCGGCTTCGGCAAGACCCTCGCCCTCGAGGGCGCCCAGCACGGCGTCACCGCGAACGTCATCGCCCCCTCGATCGTCGTCGGCGCGCTCGCGGACATGGACATCGAGATGCTGGAGCAGACCGACGAGCACTTCGCCCGCATCGCGAAGGCCACGCCGATGCGCAAGCTCGGCAAGGAGGAGGACGTGGCCAACCTCATCGCCTACCTCTGCTCGGAGCAGGCCAACTACGTCACTGGGCAGGTCGTCGGCGTGACGGGCGGCATCGACCTGTTCAGTTTCTGAACGCGAGCTTTCTCGTGGTTCGGGTTTCCTCGGCGGGCGTCTGTCGGCGCCCGCCCACGGGGACCACTTGCGCAAGGAACGTTCAGAAAGAACGCCAGCGGCTCACCGCGTTCGCCGCCGATGAACCGCGCTCGCTTCGTCGTCGGGCGTAGCCCGACTGCAAGCGGGACGGAGTCCCACCCTGCTCGCGCGGACGCGGACGAATACTCCGGTCCGAACTGCCGGCGGTTTCGACGGGTAATTTAAATCACCCGTCGATTGAATCCACAACTGTCAGGTGGTGGTATGCCGACTCGTAAACCGGATGAGCCGAGTTCCGTTCCCGAGTCAGGCCTGGTTCGACGAGTACAAGGACGCAATCAACAACGACGAGGAGTACGCTGAGGCGGCGGCAGACTGGGGCGTCGGCTTCGACGGCGACTTCCTGTTCATCACGGAGAACATGCCGACCGACGAGATCGACATGGGCGCGCTCCCGGACGACCTCCGCGAGGAACTGGAGCAGTACGTCGACGACGACACCGGCTACACGTACGTCGGTCTCGAGGGCGGCGAGTGCACTGACGCCTACCTCATCGAGGACCCCGACGACGTGGAGGCCGGCTTCATCCTCCGTGCCGACTACGACGTCTGGAAGGACCTCCTCCGGGGCGACATCGGCGCCATCGACGGGATGATGTCCGGCAAGTTCGAGCTGGAGGGCGACATGAACAAGGTGATGCAGTACTCGCAGGCCGCCGCGACGCTGACGGACATCTCCGCCGGGATCGACTCCTACTTCGTCGACGAGGAGTACGCCAAGTAATACCACGCTGTCCTCGCGGGTCGTCCCCCGAGACACGGTCGGTCGTCTCGGATATCGGCGGCGCACTGCGAGCATCCGGCGAGCGCCGTCGCTCTCCGTCCAGTCACACGGGAAAGGCGGCAGTGTGGCCGGTCGTCCGTTCCTACGGCGCAGACAGCGCCTCCGCGTCCGGATGCAGAATGCGATAGTCGCTGGAGTCGACGGCGACGACCGCCCAGTCGTAGTCCGGGGCGAGCGAGACCAGCCGGTCCCGTACCTCGGGCGCGCGCGGCTCCTCGGCCACGAAGCAGCGGAGGCGACCGTGTGTCGGCGCCTCCTCCGGGTCGGCGGTCGTCACGTAGACGGTCCGCCACTTGCGTTCCGCGCGGAGTTCCTCCCCTTCCTTCTCGACCTCGTAACCGAGGTCCGAGAAGATGGTCCGTGCCTCGTCGAGCAGTGGTGTGCTAACGACACCCATTCACTCTGGGGTTGCGCTGCGGGTGTCATAAGTTTTTGCACGGGTTTCAGGGTAGTGTTCAGATAGACTGATTCCATGCGAAGGCGAATGATTCGAGCCACTCGTCAGCAGTTTCTGCTTCGGCGTGACTGAAACAGTTCGAGAAAGCGGTAGTTCTGCGTTTTACCTCTCGAAGGACACGTTCGACGCTGTTGCGATTTCCGTGACGTTCGTAGCGGAAATCGAGTGACGGTTGCAGGCGTTTTTCAGTGGTGTCACGCCGTCGACGAGAAACACCGCGTCGTCCACGTCGTGTTTCTCGTGTAGTTCAGTGGCGTTTTCGGGCATGAATCACCCAGAAAATGCAGTTCCTCGCCTTGCAGTGCTTATCTGAACGCCGCCGACTTGCCTAATATCATTTACAGTATCAGTAAACGCTACTTAAACAGGGTTCAAGTTTACGTTATTCGTATTTTGATCAATCTTCAGGAGTAGCTTGAACTCGGTCATCAGAAGTGATAATGACAAAGATATCAATATTGGAGTTATTGCACACATAAAAATCAGTGTTCGAGTCCTCCTCTTTTGCACCCCCCTCTTTGCCCTTCAGGTATGCCCATGAGTGCTTATCGATACGAGCATTGATATCATAAGTGTCGATATAGTGCTCTGTCAGTTGAGCCTTAATACTGGAGATGTCTTTTTGTTCCCCTGGTCCGAGTGGATGCTCTGCCTCATACACTGAATCTCGGTGGCTAGGTTCACTCCCACCAGGCGGATTTTTCCAATGGTCGATTCCTGTGTAGAGAGTATGCATAACGTCATCTTCGTTACGAATATGTAAGTCGAATGTGAACTCGCCTTCGTAATCATATCCTGATGTCTCACAAGTGGGTGCATCGGACGAAGTAGTGGTCGTCTCGCTATCGGATGTTCGAGTCTCCGTCGAAGATGCGGTAGGAGAGGGGCTCGAAGGGCTTTCACCGGTTCCTACTTTTGGAGTGGTCGTAGGAGTCGCTGAGTGAGTACCCGTCGATTTAGTGGAATGAGCGGAGGTCGTTCTTTTATACGACGTTGTCGATCTATTCTCTGAGGTCGCTTCCCTCGATGAGGTGTCTTTTACCGTGGTCGTTCTCCCGGCATCCGGAGTTGAGCTCGTTGACAATGTGACTGTTGGAGTCCCCACTTCTCCAGTTTCATTTTTGTCCTGCGCTCCCTCGCCGAATTTAAGACAACCAGTCGCCACACCTACGGAGGTTGTGGCCGATGCGATGAGGAATTTTCTTCGATTCATTAGAATAAAATTTTATTATTGGAACTGTACCTCCGCCGTCCAGGTGTTGAGATGTTTACCATTCGTCGACGCAACGTTTGCAGAATACTGGTCATTTCCACCATAAACCCGTTTTTTTATCGATGACGTATAAAACTTCTGCGAATATGTTGGAAATTATTACGTAACTGTATAGGGACAATCGTCTTCCTTCGGTGTTCTCTGGAGGAGCATACAGACCGCCGAATTGAGCAGCCTTAGGAGTTCTTAATATGCTCTAAACCTCGTGAAACAGGCATCAGTCGATTACATCGACAGATACACCATTTCGTCCAGTAGGCGCTGAATCTGCTTGAGCTGTGCTCGGATCGTCTCGAAGAGATGGTGACAGTGATTTCCGGCACTGGACAGTCGCCGTCAGCGGCGGCGGAGTCGCCACGCAGCACCTCGCCTCTTCAATCTACCAGGAGTTCCGGCTGAAGCGCAGAGCGCGACCGGTCAGTTTCAGTCCGTATCTGAACACCGACGGTTTCAGACGACTGAACTATCGGTTCAGTGGAACGCCGGAAGTCCAGACCGGCGGGCGGCCCGGGTCGAGGGAGGATGGCGCTACAGGTGTGGGGGCTCGATTGCCATTAGCTCCGCGGCCTCGTCGGGTGTCGCGGGCTCCCGGCCGACGTTGCGGGTCATCTCGGCGGCCTTCGCGACGAGTTCGGGGTTCGTGGACATCTCGCCGTCGGGGAGGTAGAAGTTGTCCTCCAGTCCGACGCGGATGTTGCCACCCATCGCGAGCGCGGCCGAGACGAGCTGCCACTGCTCCCGGGAGATGCCGATGACCTGCCAGGTGGCGTCGTCGGGGAGCTGCCGGACCTGGTGGGCCAGGTTCTCGACCGTCGGCGGGATGCCGCCCAGCACGCCCATGACGAGCGAGAAGTTGATCGGCGACTCCAGCTCGCCGTTCTTCACGAACGGCCTGATGTTGCCGACGTGCCCGGTGTCGAAGCACTCGAGTTCGGGCTTGACGTCGTTGTCCTGCATGGTGGTGAGGAACTCCCGGATTTCGTTGAACGGGTTCTCGAACACCATGTCGAAGACGAAGTCGTCGCGGTTCTCGCTGTACTTCGCGTAGTTCATCGAGCCCATGTTCAGCGCCGCGACGTCCGGCTGGACCTCCTCGATGTACTCGGTGCGGGACTCGACCGGCTCGTGCATCGCGCCCGTCGAGAAGTTGATGAGGATGTCCGTCCGCTCGCGGACCTCGTCGTAGATCTGCTGGTAGATGTCCGTGTCGAACGTCGGACTCCCGTTCTCGGTGCGGGCGTGGATGTGCGCGACGGCGGCGCCGTTCTCGCGGGCCGCGGCGGCGTCCTCGGCGATCTCCTCGGGCGTGTAGGGGATCGCCTCGCACTGGTCGCGTGTGGTGAGCGCGCCGGTCAGGGACGCGCTGATGATCGCCTTGTCCGGGTCGTTGCCTTTGACGGATTCCTGCTCGATTGCCATTGTGTTGTAGGGGGTCGTGTGTTGGTTGGTGAACGATACGAGCGGCGTCAGCGGCCCTTCCACTCCGGTTCCGAGTCCATCAGGAAGGCGTTGATTCCCTCCTCGGTGTCGTCGCTCATCGCGATGAGCGAGATGATCTCGCGCATGTACGAGAGGGCCTCGTCGAAGCCCATGTCGCGCTGGTTGTAGTAGGACTGCTTCCCGACCTCGATCATGACCGGCGAGGAGTTGGCCAGCGAGTCGACGAGGTCGTCGAGCTCCTCCTCGAAGTGGTCCGCGTCGACCACCTCGGTGACGAAGCCGATCTCGTAGGCCTTCTCCGCGTCGATGTGCTCACCGGTGAACAGCAGGTGGAGCGCCTGCTTCTCGTTGACCGTCCGCATGATGGGGACGAGCGCCTGCGCCGGGAACAGGCCGATGTCGACCTCCGGCGTCCCGAAGGTGGCCTCGTCGCTGGTGAGGATGACGTCGCACGCGGCCGCGAGCCCCATCCCGCCGGCGAGACAGTAGCCCTCCACGGCGCCGACCACGAGGACGTTCGCGTCCACGATGGCCTCGATGAGGTTCGCCATCCCGGAGAAGCCGTCCCGGTAGGCCATCGGACCCTGGCCCATGTTCGAGGCCATCCCCTTGATGTCGCCGCCGGCACAGAAGGTGCCGCCGGCACCCCGGATGACGACCACCCGGGTCTCGTCCTCGGAGGCCGCAGCGAGCGTGTCCTCGAGCCCGCCGATGACGGCATCGTTCAGCGAGTTCCGGTCCTCGTACCGGTCGATGGTAGCGCGTGCCACCAGGCCGTCCTCGCTGACGGAGACGTCGAGGTCGTCGTTCGACAGTTCGTCGGCGTCTACCATGTAACGGCTTTGCGATGGGTTGGCACTATACGATTTCGGAACCCGGAAAATGGGCAACCTGTTGAACGACTACCACGTTTTCGGAAGTTCACTCGCCGGGCCACTTCGGGAAGTCGTCCGACTCGCCGCCGTCGGAGGCGGTCCGCGCCTCGGGCGGCCGGAACTGCTCGCTGCCGCTGTCGGTGACCTCCGCCACCGTGGTCTCCGTCTCCCCGGTCTCGGACGACGAATCGTGCCTCGAAGTGCCGACGGCCGCGCCCCCCGACGGCTCGTCGGTCGCGGTCGTCCCGTCCCCCTCGCGGACGGCGTCGGCGTCGATGAACTTCGCGTCGTCCGCCGCGACCACGCCGTCCGCCCCGCCGCTACCGGTCGACGCGTCGGCCGCACTCGCCCCTCCCGGGTCGCTGGCCTCCGCCGGGGTCGCGTCACCCGGTCCCGTGCCGGTCGGTCCGGCGGCCGCCGAGTCGCCCCGCTCGCTCTCCCCGGGGTCGTTCGCGGCGGCCGTCCCCGGGCCGTCCCCGGCTGCCCGCTCGTCGACGAACGCTCGCTCGACCGACGCGACGGCGTCGGCGAGTTCGGCCTCCGGGAGCCCGTCGTCGTGGGCCTCGCGGAGTGCCGCGGCGAGCCGGCAGCCGTACTTCCCCCGGCCGGCGTGGCCGACGAGGTCCTTCCGCCGGAGCGTCCGGTTCCGGCTGTACGCCCGGGTCCGGTCGCCGTCGCCGCCCGCTGCCACGTGGGCGTCGACCGGGTCGCTGGGGCCCTGTTCGCGGTAGTGGGCCAGCATCCGCCGCGTGACCTCGTCGAACCCGCGGATGGTCGCCTTCAGCTCCCGGACGACCTCGCGCTCGAACCCCGGGTCGGACTCCTCGAGGACCGTCTCGACGGTCGACCCGCCGGACGCGTCGCCGGTCCCGGTACCACCTTGGTCGTCGAACTCCGGCCAGCCGTCGCCGACACCGTCCGCCCCGGCGACGCCTGTCTGGTCGGCCGCGGTCCCCGTCTCCTCGGTCGACGGAGTGTGCCGACCGCTGGCCGCGTCGTCACGGCCAGATGCCTGCTCGTGCGTCCCGGAGGGGTCCGGGTCGTCGCTGGGCTCCTCGGCACCCGTCAGCGCCTCGAACGCCGCGTCGATGTCCGCCATCGCGTCCCCCGACTGGTCGCTCGCTCCGGTGGACGTGCCGGCAGTTTCGGTGGTCGAGTCGCTCGCCGGGTCGCCCGTCCGGTCGTCGCCAGACTCGGGCCAGCCAGCCGGTGCGGTCGTCTCGGTCTGTGGCTCGTCCGGGGCCGGGGGTCCCTCCTCGTCTTCCGCATCCGCGCCGCCCTCGCCCTCGAGGTACTCCTCGGTCGGGTGGGCCGGGCGGCGCGTGGCCTCCAGATGCTCCCCTCTGGCGGCCCGCTTGCGCCAGTCGTCCACCTCCGTCTGTGTCCCCACGGTCACGTCCGTCCGGAAGGCGCGCCCGGAGGCGTGCTCCATCATCGCCCGCGAGAACCGCTCGGCCATCTTCGAGAGGTCCCTGGCCTCCTGGAGCTCCGCCTCCAGCTCCTCGATGCGCTCCCCGCGGTCGGCGAGCTGCCGCTCCAGCTCCTGGATGCGCGACTCCCGGCGCTCCTCGGCCTCGGAGATGGCCTCGAGGTCCTGCACGAGGTCGCTGCTGACCGACTTCAGCTCCGGGCGCTCGAAGTCGTCCAGCCCGGGTGTGGCGCCCGCGTCGAACGTCTCCTTGCGGTCGAACTGCACCCGCCGGGTGCGCTCGGACCAGTCCGTCAAGACGAACGCCTCCCCGTCGTCCATCCCCTCGATGGCGTCGGCGTACTCCCGCCCGAGGATGCGGCTGACGACCTTGGTGTCGTTCTCCCAGGTGAGACGGTGCCAGACGAGCCAGTCGCACTGCGTGATGAAGTCCTTCTTCACGTCGGCCGGGCGCTGGGAGACCCCGACCACGCCGAGCCCGTGCTTGCGTCCGCGCTTGGCCGCCTTGATGAGCATCCGTCCGCACTCGTCGAGGCCGCCCCCCTCGGGGATGTACTCGTGGACCTCCTCGACGACGAGCAGAAACGGCTGCTTCAGCTTCTTTTCCTTCGCGAAGAGGTTGCGCGCGACCGCCGTCAGCAGGTCCCGGGCGTCGGCCTCGTCGAGGAACGACGACACGTCGAGGATGATCGGGACGTTCTGCTCCAGGGCGAGCTCCGCGAGCTTCCCGGCGTGCTCCTCGTTGACCACGAGGTCGCACTCCTCGTCCGCGCCGACGTGGAGGATCTCGTACTCCTCTTTTAAACCGTAATATTCGCCGTCGATGTCGACGATCATCACCGGGAGCCCCCGGTCGAGGAGCTTCTCGATGACGACGCTGGCCGTGTTCGACTTCCCGCCGCCGCTCTTGCCGGTCACGAACCCGCGGCCGGTCATCAGCTCCACCACCGGCAGTTCGACCGGGTTGCCGGCCGGCGCGTCGGCCGCGACCCCCTCGCTGGTCTCGCCGACCCTGATCGTCTCGTTCTCGTCACCCATGTTGTTCGGAGCGGGGCGCTCCGGGCACAAGAACCCGCGTCAGACGTGCGGCCGACGGCTCCTTTCGTTCGCGGGAGCGGGGCCTGGTTATATGGACGTGCCGACGGTACCCGGCAACATGTCGCAACACGAGTCACAGCACAACCTAGCCGACTACGAGTCCGCGTACGGGTCGTTCGAGTGGGACCAGCTCTACGAACGGGCCGATTGGGACGCACCGGACGAGATGAACATCGCCCACGAGACGATCGACCGCCACGCCGCGGCGACGCCCGAGCGGACCGCCCTCCAGTGGGTGGGCGACGACGGCGGGGAGGAGACGATGACGTTCGCCGACCTCGCCGCGGAGTCGGACCGGTTCGCGAACGTCCTCGACGGCCTCGTCGACCGGGGCGACCGCGTCTTCTCGTACATGCCGCGCGTCCCCGAGCACTACGCCGCGCTCGTCGGGACGCTCAAGACGGGTGCCGTCTGGGGCAGCGTCAACGAGCGGTTCGGGCCGGACGGCATCGCCTACCGCCTCGACGACTGCGACGCAAAGGTGATCGTCACGACGACGGGGAACCGCGACACCGTCGCGGAGGCGATGGAGGAGATCCCCAGCGTCGAGCAGGTCATCGTGGTCGACGACGGCGAGGGCGAGGCCCGCGCGGACGACCACGACTACCACGACGCCGTGGCCGGCGCGGCCGACGAGTTCGAGACCGTCCGGACGAGCGGCGACGACGACGCCCTCCTCTACTACACCTCCGGCACCACCGGCCCGGCGAAGGGCGTGCTCCACAAACACCGCTGGGTGGCCGGCGTGGCCGCGACCCAGCAGTCGGCCGTCGATCTCCAGCCCGGCACCGACCTCTACTGGTCGACCGGCGACCTCGGCTGGCTGACCGGGCCCATCAACACGCTGGGCGCGTGGTTCTGGGGGACCTCGCTGTTCACCTACGAGGGCGAGTTCGACCCCGAGGAGTGGGCGGCGCTGCTCGATGACTTCCCCGTCACCGTTCTGTTCTCCGTCCCGACGGCCTACCGGATGCTCCGCGAGCACGAGTCCGTCCTCGACGGCGTCGACCTCGACCTGCGGCACGCGCTCTCCATCGGCGAGCCGCTGTCGGCGGGCGTCGTCGAATGGGGCGAGGAGACGCTCGGCGTGACCATCCACGACACCTACGGACAGACGGAGACCGGCAACATGGTCATCAACAACTACCCCGAGATGGAGCTGAAGCCGGGCAGCATGGGCCGGCCGCTCCCGGGCGTGGAGGCGGCCGTCGTGGACCCCGACACCGGCGCGGTGCTCGACCCGGGCGAGACCGGCGAGATCGCCCAGCGGGGCGACTACCCCTGCTTCTTCGCCGGCTACTGGGAGCAGCCCGAGAAGACCGCCGACTGCTTCGTCGACGGGCCGGACGGGAAGTGGTACCTCTCGGGCGACCTCGGCCACGTCGACGACGACGGCTACTTCTGGTTCGAGGGACGGGCCGACGACGTCATCATCTCGTCGGGCTACCGCATCGGCCCGTTCGAGGTGGAGTCCGCGCTCGGCGAGCACCCCTCGGTCGCCGAGGGTGCGGTCGTCCCGAAGCCGGACCGCCAGCGCGGCACCATCGTCAAGGCCTACGTCCGTCTCGTCTCGGGGACCGAACCGACCGACGACCTGAAGGCGGACATCAAAGAGCACGTCCGCAACGAGCTCGCCGCCCACGAGTACCCCCGCGAGGTCGAGTTCGTCGACGAGCTGCCAAAGACCGTCACCGGCAAGATCCGCCGGACGGAGCTGCGCGAGCGGACCGAAGACCCGACCGAGAACTGACGACCGGTTAGAGATAGGAAATCGAGTTTGTTTTGCCAATATAGACGGTTTCTATGATATAGATGCGAGATTAGCGCTGTATGTCGCGAGTAAACTCGAAGTGCTACTCGGCCCGCACGACCCAGTGGGCCTCGTCCAGCTGCTCCAGGCGCGATACTTCGCGCATCCGGACGATGTAGCCCGTCGGCTGGCGCTCGGTCTCGTGCTCGGCGTCGACGCGGACGAGGTTGCCGATGACCTGCGCGGAGGGGGGTTTCTGTGCCGCGCCGCAGTCGTACACAGTGAGGAATTCGTTCCCGTCGCTGGTCTCGTAGACCACGATGTACGCGTGTTTCGGGAGCCGCCACGCGTCCTCTCCGGCGACGGGGAGGTTGTTCACAGCCGACCTGGGTCGTCCAGCGTCGAAAGCGCGTCGGTCCACCCGTCACTCGCCGTCGGTGAACTCGGGGAGCCGGGTCTGACCCCACCGGACACGGCCGTCCGGTTGTGCCCCTCCGTCCTCGCCATCGAGCCAGCCCTCGATGGTCGCCTGGCCGTCCGGCGCGTCGGCGGGTGCGTCGGTGGGCAGCTCCCCCCGGGCGTCCATGGTGACGCCGTCACCGCCGGCGGCCCACCCGTCGATGGTCGCCTGGTCGGCCTCGGTGAAGTCCAGGTTCGACACCCGGACGCCGAGTTTGCGGACCGCGTCGTCGTCGAACTCCGCGAGCAGGTCCAGCGCGACCGCCTCGACGAGGTCGGGGTCGTCCACCGGCCCCGACAGCGACCTGGCACGCGTGTTCACGTCGTACGGCGGTCGGACCACCTTCACGCCGATGGTCCGGTAGAGGGCGTCCTTCGCGCGGGCCCGTTCGGCCACGTCGGCCGCGAGCGAGCGCACGAGGTCGCGTTTGGTCCCCGTGTCGTCCGTCGGCTCGAGCGCGGACTCGCTGGAGAGGCTCTTCGGCCGCCCCCGCGGTTCGACGGCGCGGTCGTCGCGACCACGCGCCCGATCGTACAGTTCGCGACCGCGCTCCCCGAACGCCCGTTCCAGGGCGGCGGGGTCGGCCTCGGTCACGTCGCCGGCCGTCTCGATGCCGCGCTCGCGGAGTTCGCGGGCGGTCACCGGGCCGACGCCGTGCAGGTCCTCGACGGGGATGGGTGCGAGGAACGCGCACACCTCGCCCGGACGGACGATGACGCAGCCGTCCGGCTTGTCGTGGTCGGAGGCGAGCTTGGCCGTCGACATGGTCGGCGCGACGCCGACGCTGGCGACGACGCCTACCTCCTCGCGGATGCGTTCGCGCAGCCGCTCGACCGTCTCGCGGACCGACTCCCAGCCGTCGGGGGTGAGGTCGAGGTACGCCTCGTCGATGCTCACCTCCCGGACCGTCGCCGCGGTCTCGTGGAGGACGGTCCTCACGTCGGCAGCCGTCGCCTCGTAGAAGTCCATGTCGACGGGGCGGTAGAACCCCGACTCCCCGGGGTCGGGCGCGTCCGGGCCGTCGGGGTCCGCGTCGGCCCGCCGCGGCAGCCGGTCCAGCGCGCCCTGGATGGGCATGGCACTCTCGACGCCGAACGCCCGGGCCTCGTAGGAGGCCGTCGCGACCGCGCCGACCGTGTCGCCGGGCTCGTAGCCCATCCCGACGACCACTGGCTCGCCGCGCAGTCGCGGCTCGCGGAGGCGCTCGCAGGCGGCGTAGAAGCAGTCCATGTCCACGTGCGCGACCACGCGGTCCTCGGGCTCGGGCGCCCCGGGGAGTACCGCGCGGTCGGACATCCAGGCGACCACTGAATGCCCGTCGGCCTCAACCTTGGCACACCGGAGCGGAAGTGGAGCCGCCGGGAGCGGGGCGGGTTCCCGGAAGGCATTTGCCGCGAACACGGCTATCCAGCGTATGACAGTTCTCGGCGCTATCCGTGCGGTCGCAGATGCCTCACAGAGCGGTGACGGCCCGGTCGACTGGGACCGTGCCGCCGAGGCCGCCAGGGCGACCGTCAGCCCGGGTGACATCCAGCTCACGCCGGCCGAGCGCGAGGGCTACGCGACCGACGTCCGCGACGCCCGCAACCGCGTCCGGACGGTGACCGGGCTGGGCTTCGACCTCCCGGAGACGGTCGAGGTCCAGCACCGCCACCACTGGATCGACGCCAACATCGCCACCTTCCGGCGGGTGATGGAGCCGCTGGCCGACTTAGAGACCGACGCGTTCGGCATCGCCCGGACGACGAACACCGGGACGATGGCCGTGATGCTCTCCTTCCTCGGGAACAACGTCCTCGGGCAGTACGACCCGCTCCTCCTCGCCGACAACGACGACCACGCCCTCTACTTCGTCCACCCCAACATCGACCGCGTGGCCGACTCGCTCGACGTCGAGCGCGCGCGGTTCCGCCGCTGGATCGCCTTCCACGAGGTCACACACGCCGCCGAGTTCGGCGCCGCGCCGTGGCTCTCCAGCCACCTCGAGTCGCGGATGGAGGCGGCCGTCGACGACCTCACGGAGGGGAGCCTCAACCGCGACGCCATCGGCGAACTCGACACGGTGATGACCTCGGTCGAGGGGTACGCCGAACTCGTGATGGACCGGGCGTTCGACGACGAGTACGAGGACCTCCGCGCGAAGCTGGAGGCCCGTCGGTCCGGCCGCGGACCGTTCTCGAAGCTCCTGCGCCGCCTGCTCGGGCTGGGGATGAAGCGGCGCCAGTACGAGCGCGGGAAGGCGTTCTTCGACGCCGTCGCGGATGCCCGCTCGGTCGAGGCGGCCGGCGCGGTCTGGTCGGACCCCGACATGCTCCCGACGGACGAGGAACTGGACCACCCCGAGCAGTGGCTGGCGCGCGTCCCCGAGTGAGGGCACCGGGTCGACCCGGAGCCGGGTGGGAGTCGGTAGGTGTACTGTGGTCACCTCGTCACTATCCGGGAACACCGACCGATTGACACTGACGGAACTGACGACGAGTCCGAGGCGGGGTGAGCCCGGTGTCGGGCGCTATCGGTCGTCCCCGGACGGCGGAGCGAACCTGGCGCTGCGGGGCTCCCGACCTCACTGCCCGGCGGACTCGTCCTCCCCCTGTCGCGCCTCCGCCACCCAGTCCGGCCGCTCGACGGACACGCCACCGACCCCCGTCAGCCGGAACGAGCGCTCGTAGGTCACGCGCTCCCGCCGGTCCGGGTCGGCCCAGGTGATGGCTACGGTCCGCCCGACCAGCCGGCCGTCACGGGCGAGCAGAAGTCGCTGTCGGTACTCCACCAGCCGTGCCCCGTCGGGGACTCGGAGCGAGCGGTCCACGTCGAACCCGACCTCGCTGCCGTTGGCCTCGTAGACCGCGACCACCTCGCCGTCGACGCGCTCGTAACCCACCTTCGCCAGCGGGAGTTCGCCGGGGTCGTCGACGAACCGGAGCCTGGTCCCCGCGAGCGTACGGTACGCCAGCTGGTCGACGAGAATGGTGTCCTCGGGCCGCGAGGCCCAGTCGTAGGACACGTCGCCGTCGGCCGGCTCCTCGCGCACGTACCCGCCCGCCCCGTCGACGAACGTCGTCTCGACCCGGTCGTCGGCCCGTGTCTCGACAGCCAGCCGGTGCCCGGTCGAGACGTTCGCCCGGAGGGAGAGTTCGATGGGGTACTCGTCGAGGTCCGGTCGCGAGCGGTTCGACTCGTAGGTAGTCGTGACGACGGCCCGCCAGGAGCCGGCCTCCCGGAGCCGGCTGGTCGACTGCACCGCGTCGGCCGCGTCGTACACCGTCGGCCCGAAGATGGGGGTCGTCGCTGGTGTCGGCGTCGCCGCGTCGGTGGCGTTCGGTCCCGGTGCCGCCCCCGGCGACGGCGTGCCGGTGCCGCCGAACAGGCTACACCCGGAGAGGATCTGCAACGAACACAGCAACAGCGGGAGGGCGATGTCGCGCACGGCTACCCGAATCGATGCCACTGGCAAGAACGTCACGACCAGCGTAGATGATGCACGAGTCACTTCTCGGGTGGGATTACCCGGTTAAGTTACGGATACAGATTCAAGTTCGTACTTTTCAATACGATGTGTGAATCAGAAGTATAAGAGGGCATATATCCGAACTACTCACGGAACGAATGGGATACCGCGCGAGCGAAGCGAGCGCGGTTTTGATTCGAGAGACGCCTGTGGCGTCTCCCGTCATACCGAGGGAACTCCGTTCCCTCGTCGCTCGCGGGACCGAGGGTCCCGCTCACTCACGAGAGGCGGCTGCGCCGCCTCTCGAACGGCACCGGCACGAGGGCGCCGCAGGCGCCGCGAGGAAGCCCGAGCCGACGAAAGGGTTCCCGTTAGTCGTCCCCGGCCGCCGCCTCGGGCTCGGCTTCGTCGACGCCGAGTTCGCCGGCGCGCTCCAGGTCCTCGAGGTACTGGTCGGCGTCGATCGCGGCCTTGCAGCCCATCCCGGCGGCGGTGACGGCCTGCTGGTAGTGGTAGTCGACGACGTCGCCGGCGCCGAAGAGGCCGCCGACGCCGGTGGCGGTCTGCTGGCCGCCGTCGCCGCCCCGGGTCCGCAGGTAGCCCTCGCCGTCCATCTCGACGCCGGTGCCCTCCAGGTAGTCCGTGTTCGGCGTGTGGCCGATGGCGTAGAAGACGGCGCCGACGTCCATGTCGAACTGCTCCGTGTCGGGGTCGTTGAGGTTGTCCTTCGGGTAGCCCGCCTCGTTGCGCGCGAGGGTGACGTGGTCGACGCCCTCCGCCTGGGTGCCGTGGATCTCCAGCAGTTCCGTGTTCCGCATGATCTCGATGTCGCCGGCGTCGGCCTTCTCCAGCACCTTCTCGATCCAGTAGTCCTCGGCGCGGAACTCCTCGCGGCGGTGGGCGAGGTAGACCGTGTCGGCGAACTTCGTGAGGAAGTGGGCCTCCTCCATCGCGGCGTCCCCGCCGCCCACGACGAGCATGTCCTCGTCGCGGAAGAACGCCCCGTCGCAGGTCGCACAGGTCGACAAGCCGTAGCCCATCATGGTGTCCTCGCCGGGCACGCCCAGCGTGCGCGCGGAGGCGCCGGAGGCGGCGACGAACGCGTCCGCCGTGTAGACGGTACCGTCCTTCAGCTCGACCCGGAAGCTCCCGTCGTCGCGCTTCTCGACGTCGGTGACGATGCCGTGGTCGATCTCGGCACCGAACTGCTCGGCCTGCTCCTTGGCGTCGTTGATGAGGTCCGGCCCGGAGATGCCCTCCGGGAAGCCGGTGTAGTTGGCCACGTCGGTCGTCAGCGTGAGCTGGCCCCCCGGCTCGTCACCCTCCAGCACCAGCGGGTCGTTGTTCGACCGGCCGGCGTAGATGGCCGCCGTCAGCCCGGCCATCCCCGTGCCGGCGATGATGAGCCGCCGGTGTTCGATCTCGTCGCTCATGCCAGTCGGTAGTCGACCCGGTCGTATTAAATCACGCCCCTCCGGTGGAGCCGGCACACACCGCCGCCGTGTCCCTGACACCGGCTCGCGAGGCGACCCTTCCCGGACGGCGCCGGCCCGTGGCACACGATTAAATCCCCGCCCGTGGTAGCTCGTCACACAGCCATGTACGCCGACATCCTGGTCCCGACCGACGGCTCCGCGGGGAGCGACCGTATCGTCGAGCACGCGACGGGGCTGGCTGACGCGCACGGCGCGACCCTCCACCTGCTGTACGTGGTCAACACCGCCTCGTTCGCCACCCTCCCGATGGACTCCTCCTACGAGGGCATCGCGTCGATGCTGGAGGAGGAGGGCGATGCGGCGCTCGACGCCGCCGCGGCCACCATCGACCGCATCGCCCCCGAAATCCCCGTCCAGCGGGTCGTCCGCGAGGGGTCCCCCGCGGCGGAGATCATCGAGTACGCCACCGGGACCGGCTGTGACCTGGTGGCGATGGGGACGCACGGTCGGGGCGGCCTCAACCGGCTCCTGCTGGGCAGCGTCGCCGAGCGTGTCGTCCGGAACTCCCCGGTCCCGGTGCTGACGGTCCGCGTCGGCGAGATTCCCGACGAGACGGCGGAGTCAGGTACCCAGGGCTAACGCCGTGGGCTCGCGTCGGCGGTGGGCCACCCGCGTCGGCAATTTAATTGCCAGCCGGCCCGCGCTCTGCCGCCACACGGACGGGGGAGCATGGAGCTACCGCTCGCGGTCACTACCGCTGTCTTTGGGGCCTCCTGACGGGCGACCCAACCCAGAGGGAGCGCGTCTCTCGTACGGACGTGGCCAGAACAGCGTCCACTACCCGTGTGCGGAGGTGGCGCAACCGCCTTGGGCTCGTTGGCCCTCTGGTACAGTTCGGGTCCATGCTGGACTCCGGATGGCTCGACGGCGGGGCCACGCACCCGCCCGACGGAGCGGTTTTCTCGCCGCTCTTGCGGTGGCCGCGGCGAGTGCCTTTGTCGGTCGGTCGTCCCGTTGTTCACCATCCCAATCAGCCAGTCCGCTCATCGGCGGTGGTGGGAATAGTGGTTACAGTGGGGTTGGCGGGTGGGCCATCGACGGTGGGTCGTCACACGGAGCGCACGCGCTTCCTCCCACCCCCAAAGGGGTGTGCTTCCGCGCTGTGCCGCTGTGAGTCACACAGCGCGGTCGCCGGTCACTCCACCGGGCGCAGGTGCTCACAGTCGCCCGCGGTGACCCGCCGCATGCCCTCGTCGGTCTCCACGACGAGCGTGCCGGGGAACGCCACGTCGACCGCCTCGCCCACCACCTCGCCGCCAGGTGTCCCGATGCGGACCCGCCGGCCGAGCGTACTGGCGTACTCGCGCCAGGCAGGCAGGACGCTCTCGGGGTCGGCCCGGAGGTCGTCGAACTCCTCCAGCACCCGCTGGACGAACAGTCGCCGGGGGATGTCCGTGTCGCCCTCGTGCCCCGCGTGCTCCCGGTAGGCCCGGACGCTGGTGGCGTTCGCCGCCGCCGGGAGGTCGCTCTCGTCGACGTTCAGGTTCACGCCGATGCCGACGACGACCCAGGAGACACGGTCGGCCTCGCCCTCCATCTCCGTGAGGATGCCACAGAGCTTGCGCTCCTCGTCGCCGACCCGGACGAGGACGTCGTTCGGCCACTTGATCTCCGCGGGGACGCCGGCCTCGCGGGCGGCGCGGGTCACGGCGACGGCCGCCGCGAGCGTGTAGATTGGCACCTGCGCGGGCGGCACCGCCGGCCGGCAGACGACGGAGAGCCAGACGCCTCCACGCGGGGAGGCCCACTCGCGGTCGAGTCGCCCCCGCCCGCCGGTCTGCTCGGCCGCGACGACCACGGTGTCGTCGCGGCCCTCGGCGGCCAGTTCTCGCGCCCGGGCGTTCGTCGAGCCCAGGCCGTCGTGGAACTCGACGTCGAAGTCCGCCTCCAGCCTGTACTCGATGGCCGGGCCCCCGTACTCCGGAATCGAGCGGAGGACGTACCCGTCGTCGGTCCCCTCGACCTCGAACCCGGCCTCCCGGAGCGCCTCCACGTGCTTCCAGACCGCGGCCCTGGAGACGTCCAGCCGTTCGGCCAGTTCCGGCCCCGTGACCGGCCCGTCGGCAAGCGCGTCCAGCACCCGGCGGCGTGTCTCCTGCATGCGCGTCGCTACGCCGGGGTGGGTTGTAAGCGTGGTAGCTCTCAGCGAGCCGTGGCGCTCTAGCCGTCGATGGGTGCCGTCCCCACGTCCACCCTCTGCGTCTGCCGTTCCGGTAGCGCTGCGCGACATGGGCGGTTGGAGATGGCCGCGACCGATGTATGGTCCCCGTAGCGGACTGCCTGCCCGTATCGACGGATTCGGACGGGCGCTTATGCGAGACGCACGGCCGCGGCCCCGCACGGACCGCCGGCACACGTTTTATGCGTCGTCGTGGCCAACCCCGGGTATGGTCCAGTGTGAGATGTGCGGGACCGAAACGGGGGCCCCGAAGACGGTGAAGATCGAGGGCGCCGAACTCGAGGTCTGTGCCGACTGCGCCGACTTCGGGACCGAGGTCCGCACCGAGAGCAGTTCGAGCGGGTCGACGAAGTACTCCACCTCGTCGTCCTCGTCGAGTTCGGGCGGGGGGCAGTCCTCCGGCACGGCCTCGTCGTCGTCCGACGGCTCCGGGAGCCGCCGCCGGGACATGTTCGACGACATGGAGGAGGTCGCGCAGGACTACGACCAGCGCATCCGCAAGGCCCGGGAGTCCGAGGGGTTGAGCCAGGAGGACCTCGCCAGCCAGCTCAACGAGAAGGCCAGCCTCATCCGCAAGCTCGAGACCGGGGACATGCTCCCCAGCGACTCCGTGCAGAAGAAGCTCGAGCGCGCCCTCGATATCTCGCTGACCGAGGGTGCCGACGACGAGGAGACCGAGTGGGAGGGGAGTTCCTCCGCCGGGACGACCACCCTCGGCGACGTGGTGAAGCGGAAGGACTGAGGTCCCGCGACGGGCGCGGTCGTCGTCTCTCGGCCTATCGAGACGACTATACCGCTCCTAGCAGCGCTTATACGCCACGCCACGACAGCATACGTCGATGTCCGCCTCCAGCCGCCAGGATGTCGCGTCGCGAGGTGAACAGGGGTCGCCGGTCCGACTCGCGGCCACGCTCGTCACGTACGAGGACCGGCCGGACCGACGGACCATCTACCCACCCGGGACCTCCAGCGTCGCCCGGATGTCGACGTGGCTCACGGCCGACGCCGACGCGTTCGTCGACCGGTCGGCGATGCGGTAGTCACTCGGGTTCGACGGCCTCCG
This sequence comes from Halobacteriales archaeon QS_4_70_19, assembly GCA_003020985.1. Taxonomy (GTDB): domain Archaea; phylum Halobacteriota; class Halobacteria; order Halobacteriales; family Haloarculaceae; genus Haloglomus. The sequence continues at coordinate 70,790 of PXRM01000015.1, forward strand.
CGACCGCCAGGTACTGGTCCCGCCCGTCGGGGAGCGGGATGTCGAGGGCCACCGCGACCAGCGGCTGGCCGTACTTCGCGGTGTAGGTCGTCCGTACCACCTCGCCTGCCCGCTCGACGCCGTCGATGGTCACCACGACACGGCGCCCGACTCGGTCGGTCATGGACGGGTATTCGGGCGGACCTGTAAATATCAAGCGCCAACGCCTTGTCCAGTCCCTCGAACTCTCAACGGAACCGCGGCCAG
>PXRM01000016.1 GCA_003020985.1 Halobacteriales archaeon QS_4_70_19
AAACGACATTGTGCCCCGCGACCCCATGTGGTTCGAGAGAGCGAAGCTCTCTCGTCATCACGAAAGGCGCAAGCGCCTTTCGAACGACATGGACGCGGCTCGGCTTCCTCTTACCGTCCACGGCGTAGCCGGCGAGTCGGAGCAGTGCTGCGACCCGCCTACCGGAGCCGTGCCGTGGATTGTCCCGCCGGTTTAATTCCCGGTGTTCTCGCGCTCTATCCCCAAGTGGGGAACGGGAGTCAAGCCCGTTCGCGGTCGTCGTTCCCGAGTGGAGGGCGCGACGGCCACGCCGTCGCGCCACAGATGCCGGTTTACGTGCGGCATCTACCGACCCCGGCTTGTGCGGGGACGGCAGTACCAGAGATATGGAGCCTGAGAGGCCTAAATCTTGCGGTTTGCCCTGTTTCGCAACGCGCTTCCTCTCCGCCCTACCGCTTGCTTCGCTCGCGCTTGAGGACGGAGGCCCCGCGCTACCGCTTGCTGATTCGCGCTATGCCCACCGGGCTCGCGTCGGACGCCCGACCGCCGCTCGTCCGTCGCAATCGACGGCGGCCAGCGGTTCGACATTAGTGTTGCCCGGAACGCTTATACAGTGGTATACGTTGGCACCCGACACGAGATGTTCGCACCGTTCTCGAGCGGCTACTACCTGGGTCGGCTGTACGTCCAGCCCCACGCTGGCGACCGCCCGGCGATGCACCGTGAGCAGCACGGACACGTCGTAGCGCAGCTGTACGACGAGGACGGTCCCGAACCGGGGCCGGCCGCCGTCGACGTACCTGGCGAGGAGCCCCCGGAGCGCGTCACCGCGGGCGACGACACCGCGGACGACGACCGGCCGCTGGTGATGAAGATCGGTGGTACCCACATCCCCGTCCACGGTGAGACGGGCGTCCCGGAGAGGACGGTGGCGCTCCCGGCGGACTGGCTGGAGGCGACGCGGGTGAAGAACCCGCCGACGCTGACGGAGGTGCTGCTGGCGAAGCGCGAGCGGATGGACCAGCTGCTGGCGGTCGCGGATGACGCCCGGTCGGCCCGGACCTGACGGGGCCGGCGACGGGGGAGGCTGTGGCCCGGACCGTCGCCTCCGACGGCACGGGATTTAGGTCCCAGCGCTCGTTCTCCCCGCCATGCTCGACGACCTCCTCGGGAAGACGGAGCTGCGGGAGCGGATCGCGAAACTGGAAGACGAGAAGGAGCGCCTGGAGAACCAGCTCGAGGCCGAGCAGGAGCGCCGGGCGGAGGCGTCCACGGCGAAGCAGGAGGCCGAGGAGCGCATCAACCGGCTGGAGGACCGGATCGCGGACCTGGAGGGACAGCTCGACCGGACCGAGAGCGACGACGACCTGACCTTCCGCGACCGGAAGGACGTGGCCGGCGACCGGCGGGACGAGCTGCTCGACCGCCTCCGTTCGTTCGAGTCGGAGGCCGAGGGCATCCTGACGGCCTACGTCGCTGACGGGGACGACCTGCCGGACCCGGTCGTCGACACGCTCGGCGACCGGGCGCCGCTGGTCCGGCGGGCGGCGCCCTGTCTGGTGGCCGCGGACGACGCCGGGCTGCTGGCGACCGCGCTCGACCCGCCCGTCCCGCCGGGAGCGTTCTGCGAGTGGGACGACAGCGTGGCCGTCGAGCCGGCGTGGTTCGCGCCGCGGGGCCGGTACGGGCTGGCGCTCGTCCGCGCGGACCTGTTCGCCGTCGGCGTCTACGAGGGGACCGAGCGCGTCGACTTCTCGGGGTTCGAGAGCGACGTGAAGTCCAAGCACTCGAAGGGGGGCTACTCGCAGTCGCGGTTCGACCGGCTCCGCGACGAGCAGGTCCAGGAGCACCTCGACGACTGCAGGATGGTGCTGCGGACGCTCCGGGGCGACGTGGACCGGCTGTTCCTCGCCGGCGACCAGAAGGCCATCGAGGCACTGGACGAGCCGGCCGACGCGATCGTCACCGTCGACGCGACCGGCGAGCCGGAGGCGGCTCTCGGTGACGCCCGCCACGACTTCTGGACGACCCGGGTCTACGGGCTGTAGCCGGCCGCCCGGACGTGAGCGGCCGGCGGGCTAACGCGGGGCGGTACTTATGCCGGAGCCGGACGCTACCGCGGGTATGACCGACCGTGACGCGACCGCGCTGGGGTTCGACCCCGGGCGCGTGGCGCTGCTGGCACACGAGGGGTTTCCCGGCCGGGCGAAGACGGCGCTGGGGGTGCTCCGGTACGCCGACTACGAGGTGGTGGCCGTCCTCGACCGGGAGATCGCCGGCGGGGGCCACGGCTGGCAGACCAGCCACACCGTCGGTGATTTCGTCGACGACGACCGGGTGCAGGACGCACCCATCGTCGGCCGCGCGGACGAGGCGCCCTCGTTCGACACGCTCGTCATCGGTGTCGCGCCCATCGGCGGCGGCTTCGACGCCTCGTGGCGCGGGGACGTCGAGCGCGCGCTAGAGGCGGGCGCGGACGTGGTGGCGGGGCTCCACTACCGGCTGAACGACGACGACGAGTTCGTCGACCTGGCCGAGGAGCACGGCGGCCGCCTGTTCGACATCCGCGAGCCGCCGGCCGACCTGGACGTGAGCGAGGGCCGCGCCCGCGAGGTCGACGCGACCGTGGTCGGGACGGTGGGCACGGACTGCTCGACGGGGAAGCTGACGACGACCTGCGAACTCGTGCGCGCGGCCCGGGAGCGCGGCATCGACGCCACGATGGTCCCGACGGGCCAGACTGGTATCCTCGTCGCCGGGTGGGGCATCGCGATCGACCGTGTCATCGCGGACTTCGCGGCGGGCGCCACCGAGCGACTGGTCCGGGCGGCCGCCACCGACCACGACCTCGTCGTCGTGGAGGGGCAGGGGTCGCTCGGCCACCCGGCGTACTCGGGCGTGACCACGAGCATCCTGCACGGGGCGATGCCCGGGGCGCTCGTCCTCTGTCACGCCGCGGGGCGCGAGGCCGTCCACGGCTACGAGTCGTTCCCCATCCCGTCCGTCGACCAGGTAGCGACCCGCTACGAGGCGCTCGCCGACCCGGTCGCGCCGGCCGGCGTCGTCGCGGGGGCACTGGACACACACGAACTCGACGCAGGGGCAGCCGGGGAAGCAACCGCCGACTACGGCGACGCGCTGGACGTCCCGACGGCCGACCCGGTCCGTGACGGTGCCGACACGCTCGTGGACGCCGTGGCCGACGCGACCGACCTCGACCCATGACCGGGGGAGGAGCGGAGGCCGGCCCCGGAGTCGGACGTGACGGAACGCGGATCGCGGACTGGTCGGTCGAGACGGTCGCTATGGAACTGGACGTCCCCTTCGGCATCTCGCGCGGGACGACCACTACCGCCGAGTCCGTGGTCGTCCGCGTCCGCGACGAGACGGGCCGCGAGGGCGTCGGCAGCGGGTCCCCCGAGCCGCACTACGGCGAAACCCCCGCCACCGCCAGGGCCGTCCTGCCGGACCTGCTGGCGGCCGTCGAGGGGGAGCCACCGGGCGCGATCCAGCGGCGCCACGTCGCGTTCGAGGACGTCGTCCGGGGGAACCCGGCGGCACGCGCGGCCGTCGACGTGGCGTGCTACGACCTCCACGCGCGGCAGCTCGACCGGGCGCTGTACGCGCTCCTCGGGCTGGCACCGGAGCGGGCGCCGCGCTCCTGCTTCAGCGTCGGCCTCGCCGAGCCGGACGAGATGCGCGACCGGGCTGGCGCTGCCGCCGATGCCGGCTTCGAGCACCTGAAGGTGAAGCTCGGGACCGACCGCGACCGCGAGCGGGTCGCGGCCGTCCGCGAGGGCGCGCCCGACGCCCGCCTGCGGGTGGACGCGAACGAGGCCTGGACACCTGCCGAGGCCGTCCGGAAGAGCCACTGGCTGGCCGATCACGACGTCGAGTTCGTCGAGCAGCCGGTCCCCGCCAGCGACCGCGAGGGGCTGCGCTTCGTCTACGAGCACGCCTCGCTCCCGGTCGCCGCCGACGAGTCGTGCGTGACCGCCGCGGACGTGCCCGACGTGGCCGACCGCGCGGACGTCGCCGTCGTCAAACTCGACAAGGCCGGCGGGGTATGGCCCGCCCTCCAGCAGATTCACGCCGCGCGGGCGCACGACATGGAGGTGATGGTGGGCTGCATGGTGCAGTCGAACGCGTCGCTGGCGGCCGCCGCCGCGCTCGCGCCGCTCTGTGACTACGCCGACCTGGACGGGTCGCTGCTGCTGGCCGACGGCGCGGACCCGTTCACCTTCGACGGGCTCCGGGCGGACGGCGAACTGGCGCTGGCGGGGACCGCCCCCGGTATCGGTGTCACGGAGCGGAGCTGATAATACCCGAACGACCTTACTAAATCTGTAGTGTGGCGACTACAGAGGTATTTCGAATGTTATTTTGATTATTCCAGTGACCACTCGCATGCGCGGCGCTCGGTGAGGACGGGGACTCCGCGCTACCGCACAGTTGAAATCCTATTGTTCCAATACTTGGAACGCTGAAACGGACGTTAAGTAGGTGTGCGTAGTGAACGGAATGCCTTTGCTTCGTCGATGTTTTCAGCGAGTATGCGCGGCCCCCTCCACGCGCTCTGGAACACCCGTCTCATCGGAACGTATCTCCGATTCCGTGTCGGATTCCTCCTCGCTGGAGTTCTGGCCCTTGCTGGTGGAGTCGTCTTGTTCGGAATAGGCGGTATCTGGGGGCTATTGGCCCTGTTTGGCTTCGTCATGCTCCTCCTGTTGGCCCTTGGGTTCGTCCTGATTACCCGGTGGTAATCCGTATCAGTCCCGCCCGCTGTCGCTTTCCGGGGTCGCGTCCACACCATGCTGGCTCGATGTGTGCGCTCCGCGGAACGAGCAATCGCGGGGGGAATGGAAGGGGCTGGCCGCCTCAGCCGGCCCCGGGCGACGCAAGCACCGCAGCGACAGCCCGGAACGGCGGCGACCGCAGGGAGCCGCCGCACGCCCGGACCGCGAGGAGCGCAGCGAGCCCCGGGCCGTCGAGCGGCCAGGGGCTTCCAGCCCGTTGATTGCAGCCACACAGCCGACAAACTCGTCGCCACAAACGTCCCCCACCTGAGACGCCTGCACCTACTTCCGAGTCACTCGTCGCCGGTCCGGAACGACAGGTCCAGGCTGCTCGCGGAGTGGGTGAGCGACCCCATGGAGATGACGTTGACGCCCGTGGCGGCGTAGGCGGGCACGTCGGAGACCGTGATGCCGCCGGACGCCTCGGCGAGGGTGGCCTCGGGGAGCCGCTCGACGGCGTCCTCGGTCGTCGCGGGGTCCATGTTGTCCAGCATGACGATGTCGGCACCCGCCGCGGCGGCGCGGGGGGCCCGGTCCGGGTCCTCGACCTCGACCTCGATTTTGGTCGTGAACGAGACCCGCTCGCGGAAGTGGTCGACCGCGCCCTCGAGCCCCAGCTCGGCGACGTGGTTGTCCTTCACCATGACCATGTGCGAGAGGTCGAGCCGGTGGGTGTCGCCGCCGCCGGCGACGATGGCGCGCTTCTCGACGCCACGCAACCCGGGGGTCGTCTTCCGCGTCCCCGCGATGCGGACGTCCTCATCCACCTCGTGGGCCGCGTGGACGGCACGCCGGGTCCGCGTGGCGATACCGGCGGCGTGGCCGGCGAGGTTCACCGCGGTTCGTTCGGCACGGAGCGTCGCCTTCGCGGGCCCCTCGGTCCGCAGCACGACCTCGCCGGAGTCGACACTCGTGCCGTCGTCCAGCCGCTCGGTCACCGCCACTCCGAGGTAGTCGAATACGGCCGCGGCCGCGTCGAGACCGGCCACGACGCCGGGCTCCTTCGCCACGAACCGGCCCGTCGTCCGGCCGGGCACCTCGTTGGTCACGTCGTGGTGGCCCAGGTCCTCGGCCAGCCAGCGCTCGATGCGCTCGGGGCCGAGCATCTCAGTCCCCGTCCGCCCCGGTGCCGGTCCCGGCCCCGGTCTCGGCGGCCGACGGCGACTCGAGGTAGTGACACCCCTTCGACTCGGGGTTCTCGCTGGCCGCGCGCGTGACGAGCAGCGCCACCACGGTCGCCGACCGGAGTTCGTAGAGCCCCCGCGCCGTGCGGGTCCGGATGTACGCGTCGACCTCGCCCTTCAGCCGCCGGAGGACGGCCTGCGCCCGGTCGAGGTCCTCGTGGTTGCGCGAGAGCCCGACGTACTCGCCCATCACCCGCCGCAGGCGGACGAACTTGTCGCGGGCGAAGTTGCCCGGGAGCGCCGGGTCGCGGGTGAGCAGGTCGGGCGCCTCCACGACCTCGGGTTCGCCGGCGTCGGCGGCCGTCTCGCCCGCGCGCAGGCCCCAGACCAGCCCCTCCAGCAGCGACGTGGAGGCGAGCCGGTTGGCGCCGTGGACGCCGGTGCGTGAACACTCGCCGACCGCGAACAGCCGGTCCAGCGAGGCGCGACCGCGGTCGTCGACGGCGACGCCCCCACAGAGGAAGTGCTCGGCCGGCGCGACGGGGATGCCGTCGCTCCAGTCGACGCCGTACTCCTCGCACTTGTGGGCGAGGTCCGGGAACTCCTCGGCGAAATCAAGCGGCGACACGTCGAGCGTCACGCCGCCGGTCGCGTCGATCTCGGTCCGGACGGCCCGCGCGACTACGTCGCGAGGCGCGAGTTCGGCGTCCTCGTGGTAGCCGGGCATGAACCGCTCGCCCTCGGCGTTGCGGAGCAGGCCACCCTCGCCGCGGACAGCCTCGCTGAGGAGGAACGTGTCGCCGGATTCGTCACCCGCGTACGCGGTCGGGTGGAACTGGACGTACTCCACGTCCGCGACGTCGGCGCCGGCGAGCGCGGCCATGGCGATGCCGTCGCCGGTCGACCCCGGCGGGTTCGTCGTCCGGGGGTAGAGCGCGCCGATGCCGCCCGTCGCTAGCACGGTCGCGCCGGCGAAGCAGGGTGCGAACTCGCCGTCGCGTTCGAGGATGGCCCCGTGGACCAGCCCCTCGTGCGTGACGAGTTCGAGCGCCGCCGTGCCCTGCTCGATGGTGACGTTCGCCAGCCCCTGCAGGTGATCCAGAAGCGGCGGGAGGATGTGGCGCCCGGTGGAGGCGTTGACGTGGAGGATGCGCGACTCGCTGTGGGCGGCCTCGCGGGCGTAGGCGAACTCCTCGTCCTCGTGCGCCCCGGTCCCGATGGCGTCGACCTTCGCGGACCCGGCGACGGTGTCGAACTCGATGTCGAGCGTGTCGAGCAGTACGTCCTCGACGGCGGCGGTCGCGTTCTCGACGAGCACGTCGACCGCGTCCGGGTCGGCCTCGCCGTCGCTGGCCGTCACGATGTCCTCGCGGAAGGCGTCGGCGTCCTCGCGCGTGACGGCGATGCCGCCCTGTGCCCACCAGGAGGACGCGTCCTCCGGTTCGGTCGCCTTCGTCGCGAGGGTCACGTCGGCGCCGTCGCGGGCGGCTGCGAGTGCGGCCGCGCAGCCGGCGATCCCGGAGCCGATGACGAGTACGTCCGTCGTCGTCTGCTGCATGGTGTCGGTCACCTATATCTCGAGCATCCGGTCGAGTGCGAGCTGTGCGAGCTCCTTCTCGCCGGGTGCGACCTCGATGACGTTGCGTTCGCGCCCCTCGACCAGCTCCTCCAGCACCCAGGTCAGGTAGTTGGGGTCGATCTGGCGCATCGCGTTGCAGTCCATGCAGGCGTCGCCACAGAGCGGCAGCACCTCGACCTCCGGGTGCCACCGGTCGAGGTGGTTGGCGAGATGGATCTCCGTCCCGATGGCCCACTTGTCGCCGGGCTCGGCCGCCTCGACGGTCCGGCAGATGGTCGAGGTGGAGCCCACGACGTCGGCCGCCTCGACGACCTCGCGGCGGCACTCGGGGTGGACGACCACGTTCACGTCCGGGTGCTCCTGGCGGATGTCTTCGATGTGGTGCTCGCGGAACCGCTCGTGGACCTGACAGTAGCCGTCCCAGAGGATGATGTCGGCCTCGGTGGCCTCCTCGGCGCTGGCGCCCTCCGGGTCCCACGGGTCCCACTCGACGATGGAGTCCTCCATCCCGAGCCGGTGGGCCGTGTTCTCGCCGAGGTGCTTGTCCGGGAGGAACAGTACCTTGTCCCCCTTGTCGAAGCCGTACTCGAACGCCTCGTGTGCGTTCGAGGACGTGCAGACCAGGCCGCCCTGCTCGGCGCAGAACGCCTTCAGGTCGGCGTAGCTGTTCATGTAGGTGATGGGGATGATGTTCGCGTCGGGGGCGGCCTCGGTGATCTCCGCCCACGCGGCGTCCACCTGGAGCGCCTCGGCCATGCCCGCCATCGGGCAGGACGCCTCCATCGACGGGAGGATGACCGTCTGGTCGTCGTCCGTGATGATGTCGGCGGACTCGGCCATGAAGGTCACCCCGCCGAAGATGACGTAGTCGGCGTCGGCGTTGGCGGCCTCCTTGCTCAACTGGTAGGAGTCACCGATGAAGTCGGCGTGCTCGACGATCTCCCGGCGCTGGTAGTTGTGCCCCAGGATGACGACGTCGTCGCCGAGTTCGTCCAGTGCGGCCTCGATGCGCTCGGTGCGCTCGGCCTCGTCCAGGTCCCGGTAGGCCGGCGGGAGCTGCTCGAGGTTGTCGTACTTGAAGAGGCTCAGGTCCGTCTCGATATCGGCGGTTTCCATCTTCGGCACAGTGAGACACCTTGGAAGTACCTGACGTAGCGTCCGCAGCTATGAAAAGATTTTCTCTGCAAAGTCCATCCGTGGAGAGGATTCCACCGGTGATACCCGGATTCGGCGGGAATCCGTCCCTCACAGGGACCCCGACCGACCCGAGAAAGTCGTGCACCCGCAGTGTCGCTACTACCGGCGATACCTGGGTGGCACAGCGGTTCGTCGCCGCTACGGCTCCGTCGCCCGGTACGTCGACTCCCCGCCGACGAACGTCGCCCGAACGTCGATGTCGGCGATGGCGTCCGGGTCGACCGCCCACGGTGAGTCCGAGAGGACGACCAGGTCCGCACGCTTGCCGACCTCGACGGTCCCGAAGCGGTCCTCGTCACGCAGCGCGTACGCCGCGCCGTGGGTGTACGCCCGGAGCGCCGCCGTCACGCCGAGGCGCTGTCCGTCGGCGGGCGCCGTCACAGCCTGCTGGACGCCGAACAGCGGCCCGAGCGGCATCGTGTCGCTCCCGAACGCCAGCGGGACGCCCGCGTCCCGGAGCGCCGCGAAGCGGTTCGAGTCCCGCGTCCGCTCGTGGCCCAGCCGGGACTCGTAGAGGCCACCCTCCCGGGCCCACTTCAGGAAGTTGGGCTGGACCGACGCGACGGCACCGACCTCGGCGACTCGCTCGACGAGGTCGTCGGTGAGCACCTCGGCGTGTTCGACACGGTGGCGGGCGCCCACGGGGTCATCGGTCGCCGCGAGGGCGTCGAGCGTCGCGGCGATGGCCTCGTCGCCGATGGCGTGGGCACAGAACTGCAGCCCCAGCGAATCCGCCCGCTCGACGTACTCCCGGAGCTGCTCCGGTGGGACGACCCACTGCCCGCGCGGGTCGCCGTCGGCGGCGTCGGCGGTCGCGTCGGCGTACGGCTCGGAGAGCCTCGCCGTCCGGGCGCCCAGCGAACCGTCCGTGTACGACTTGACGGCACCCACGCGGACCACGTCGTCGCCGTCGCCGGTCGTGAGCCCAGCCTGCTCGAGCGCGTCGAGGAAGTCGGTCCAGTAGTTCAGCCGGACGCGCAGCCCCAGCTCCCCGTCGCGCGCGAGGTCACGGTACGCCCGCGGGACGCGCCGGTCGCGGACCATGTCCCCGACGGCGGTGATGCCGAGTTCGGCCGCCCGGTCGCTCGCGGCCCGCAGGAACTCGCGCTCGGGCTGGTCGCCCCGGGTCGCCTCGAGAACGGTCCCGACGGCTCCCTCCACGGCGACACCCGTGGGCTCGCCATCGACCCGCCGGAGAGTCTCGTCCTCGATGTCGTCGCCCACTCGCTCCAGCGCGACGGTGTTCAGCGAGACGGTGTGGAGGTCCTCGCGGAAGGCCGCGACCGGCCGCTCCTCGCTCACCCGGTCCAGGTCCTCGCGGGTGAGGTAGCGCGACTCCCACCAGGTGGACTCGTCGTACCCGAACCCGAGGACCCACTCGCCGTCCGGGGAGGTGTCGTCGCCCTCGTCTCCCCCGGCGGCAGTCCCGGCCGTATGCTGTCGGAGGCGGTCGACGGCATCGTCCGGACCCGTCGCCTCGCCGAGTGCCGCGTGGACGAGGTACCGACCGACCACGTCCATGTGGGTGTGTGCGTCGACGAACCCCGGGAGGACGACGCGCCCCTCGCAGTCGTGGACGGTCGTGCCGACCCCCTCCAGAAACTCGACCTCGTACGCCGACCCCACACGGGCAATGCGGCCGTCGCGGACGGCCACCGCCTCGCGGACCACGTCACCGTTGAATTCGTCCGGCGGGGCCCGCCCTGCGGGCGCACCGTCCTCGGGCGCGAGTGTGTGGACCTCGGCGTTCGTCAGGATCAGGTCCGCGGGTGCTGTCATGCCCGCGTCGTCTCGCGGGGCGGGAATGAACGTTCGGGCGCCGAGTCGTCCGGTCGGTCGCGTCGCCCGGTCAGTCCCCGTCCGCGACGGCCGTCTGCATCGCCGCGCTGTTGTACGCCTCGCCGACGGTACCCGCGTTGTCCAGCACGACGATACCCGCCTCGCTCCCCGTGACGTCCGCCAGTTCCTCGACCGCCAGGTCGGCGGCGTCCGCGGCGTCCCGGCCCATCTCCAGGTGCGCGACCGCACGGCGGGCCATCGTCACCCGCGCGATGTCCTCGCCGGCACCCGTCGCTGACGCACCGCCCGCCCGCGAACAGTAGAAGCCACAGCCGACCTGTGGCACGTCTCCCACCCGCCCGGCGAGTGCGGCCCATCGTCCACCCGTCGAGGTGGCCGCGGCGAAGCGGTCGTGGTCGCGCGCGACGGCACCGACGGTGTCGTGGTCGCGTGCGTCCGCGTCGTCGCTGCCGTCGGGCACCGCCGTCCCCGCACCGCCGCCGAACCGCTCGCGCACCCAGGCGAGGTGGTCCTGCACTGAGTCGGTCGCGGCGGGCGCGGCCACGTCCATCTCCGCCCACCGCTCGTGCGTGGCGTCGGTCCGGAGGTCGACGCCCGTCTCGACACCGAAGTCGGCGGCGAGGTCCACGGCGTGGACGCCCGCGACCTGGACGTGGGGCGTCTCCTCGGCGACGAGCCGGGCCACCTCGGCGGCGTCGCGGACCCCGGGCATCGCGCAGGCGGCACCGACCTCTCGGTCGTCGGTCATCAGCCCCGCGTCCGTCCGGGGGATGCCGTCCGACTGCACCGTGGCGCCGACGCCGGCGTTGAACCGCTCGTCGCGTTCGAGGACGTTCAGCGCCGCCACGACGGCGTCGGTCGGGGTCGGTTCGTCGCTCCCGGTCGCGGCGGCCTCGTCGAGAACACGCTGACGGTCGTCGGGTTCGTCGGCGGGGCTGCCGGCACCGCCGTGGACGATGACCTGCATGGCTGCCCGTTCGAACGGCTCCCCGTTAGGAGTACGGTCGGAGGCAGTGCAGTATATCTCGTCGCAATTGCCGATAGGACAGTAATTTCGCGAGTTTGCGTCGTACTGACAGTAGGAGTACGACAATGAGGCGGATTACGCCTAAATGCTGCGCGGGCGGCCCGGTGAGCGTGGCGCGGGATCAGGCGGCGAGGCCCATCGCCTCGATCTGCTCCTGGTAGCGGTTGCGGATGGTGACCTCTGTGACCTGTGCGACGTCCGCGACCTCGCGCTGGGTCTTCTTCTCGTTGCAGAGCAGGGAGGCGGCGTAGATGGCGGCGGCGGCGTAGCCCGTCGGCGACTTCCCGGAGAGGAGTCCCTGTTCGGCGGTCTCGGTGATGATCTCCTCGGCCTTGCCCTTGACCTCCTCGGAGAGTTCGAGTTCCGAACAGAACCGCGGGACGTACTGCTTGGGGTCGACCGGCTCCATCTCCAGCCCGAGTTCCTGGGAGATGTAGCGGTAGGTGCGGCCGATCTCCTTGCGCTCGACCCGGGAGACGTCGCTGATTTCCTCGAGCGAGCGGGGGATGCCCTCCTGCCGGCAGGCGGCGTAGAGGACGGCCGTGGCGACACCCTCGATGGAGCGCCCGCGGATGAGGTCCTCGTCCAGACAGCGCCGGTAGGTGACGGAGGCGACCTCCCGTACCGAGCGTGGGACGCCCAGCGCGGAGGCCATGCGGTCGATCTCGGAGAGGGCGAACTGGAGGTTCCGTTCGCCGGCGTCCTTCGTGCGGATGCGCTCCTGCCACTTCCGCAGGCGATTCATCTGGGAGCGTTTCTCGGAGGAGATGGAGCGACCGTAGGCGTCCTTGTTCTTCCAGTCGATCTGGGTCGTGAGCCCCTTGTCGTGCATCGTCTGCGTGGTCGGGGCCCCGACGCGGGACTTCTGCTGGCGCTCGGAGTGGTTGAACGCGCGCCACTCCGGGCCGGGATCGATCTGGTCCTCCTCGATGACCAGACCGCAGTCCTCGCAGATGAGCTCCCCCCGATCCGCGCTCTTGACGACGTTCTCCGAGGAACACTCCGGGCAGGTCTGCGTCCCCTCGGTCTCCTCCTCGCCCGCCTCCGCGCGGCTGCGCTCGCGCTGCCGTGTGGGCCGTGACATCGCGGTTAAACCGTGGCGACCGGATACAACTTAAAACCCGCGGCTAATTCGGGGCACGTGTGGTGAAAAACCGCTAGCCGCCGGAGCCTCCGGGTGCGGGCCATCGGAATCGATAAGTACGGCGTTGGGCCAGGTGCGGGCATGCCAACCGTGGAGTGTGACCCGGCCGAGGCCCGCGAACGGCTGGAGGGGGCCGGCGTCACCGTCACGCCCGGGAACACCGAGCACGAGCTGTGGCGGGCGGAGCACGGGGACGCGACCGCCGTCGCCTACGAGGGGAAGGTGGTCGTGCAGGGGGGCACCCCGGAGCGACTGGTCGGGCTCCTGCGCGGGTCGGGCGGCCGCGCACACGTCTACTTCGACGGGGCCTCGCGGGGGAACCCCGGGCCCGCGGCCGTCGGCTACGCCGTCGTCACGGGCGACGGCATCGCGGCCGAGGGCGGGGAGACCATCGGCCGAGTGACCAACAACCAGGCCGAGTACCACGCGCTCGTGACCGCACTGGAGGTCGCGGCCGACTTCGGCTTCGACGAGGTCCACGTCCGCGGCGACTCGGAGCTCATCGTCAGGCAGGTGAAGGGGGCCTGGGACACGAACGACCCCGAACTGCGGGAGCTCCGGGTCCGTGCCCGGGAGCTGCTGGAGCGGTTCGACGAGTGGACGCTGGAGCACGTTCCGCGGGAGATAAACGAGCGCGCGGACGAACTAGCCAACGAAGCACTCGATGACGCCCGAGGATAGCCAGTCCGGCGGAACGGAGCGACGGGACGGGGCCGGCGACGAGGCCGCCTCCGAGACGACGACGGCGTCGGACCACCTCCCACGCGAGGTGGTCGACGAGGTCGAGCGGCTGACCCGCCTCGCGCGCGACGCCATCGACGAGAACGAGGCCGCCGCCTACCGCGAGCGACGGGCCGACCTGCTCGCGGACCACGACTACACGGCCCGCCTCCGCGGCGAGAACACCGGGGAGACGCTCGTCCTGCACCCGTCGGAGTGGGTCGTGGACGGGAACGTCCACCCCGACCGTATCGAGGATATCGACCGGGGGGTGGAGATCCCCCTGGAGGGTGCGGTCGACACGGACGACTGGGACGCCGTCGACGAGCACAACATGACCGTGGCCGAGCGCGTCGCCGAGACGCACGGCGAGGTGCACGGCGCGAACGCGCGAGCGTTCGCGACGTTCATGAGCAACCACTACGCCCGGCCGGTCGAGGAGGCCACCGGCCGGATGCGCGAGGAGTTCCTGACTGAGTACTTCCCGCGGAACGCGTGGCCGGACGACGACCAGCGGGCCGTCGTCGAGGAGTCACTGGACCTCGTCGCCGAGACCGCGGCCGCGGAGTCGTAGAGCGGGAACGCCGGTCCTCCCGACCTCGGGCGGGCCGAGCGCGGTCAGTGGTTCGCCTCGATCAGTTCCTGGAGGTCGTCGGTGCGGCCGGCGTCGGTGACGTAGTAGTCGAACACCCAGCCGAGCTGGTCGGGGAGCAGCTCCCGGCCGCGCTCGGTGAGTTCGTACTCGTTCCACACGGTGGCGGCCCCGTGGCCCGTTCCGGGGTCCGTGTCCCCGGCCACCTGATGGCCATCTCGTGGGCCGGAGACGGGCGGAGCGAAACGGAAACACCTTATTACACCCGGGCACACCCTCGGCGCATGACGAACCTCTGGGAAGACCTGGAAACCGGCCCGAACCCGCCGGAGGAGATCTACGCCGTCGTGGAGTGTCTGAAGGGCGAGCGGAACAAGTACGAGTACGACAAGGACGTCCCCGGTGTCGTGCTGGACCGGGTGCTCCACTCGAACGTCCATTATCCCTCCGACTACGGGTTCATCCCGCGGTCGTACTACGACGACGAGGACCCGTTCGACGTGCTCGTGCTGGTCGAGGACGCCACCTTCCCGGGCTGTATCATCGAGGCCCGCCCGGTCGCACTGATGAAGATGGACGACGACGGCGAGCAGGACGACAAGGTCATCGCCGTCCCCTCGGAGGACCCCCGCTTCGACCACATCGAGGACCTCGAGGACCTCACGCAGCAGCGGCTGGACGAGATCGACGAGTTCTTCCAGACCTACAAGAACCTCGAGGAGGGCAAGGAGGTCGAGACGCTGGGCTGGGAGGACCGGCAGGCCGCCTGTGACGCCATCGAGCACGCTCAGGACCTCTACGACGAGAAATTCGCCTGAGCGAACCCTTTCTGCCGCTGGCGCCACCGGGGAGAGCCGCCGCTGACCCGATTACGGGCCCGAACCGCCCTGCCGGCAAGTGACGATACGCGGGTGACGGACCGACCGCCCCCGTGACGAGGCAACCGTCGAGTCGAGTGCGACTCCCGAGCGCAGCAGCGGCCGCCGACCGCCCTACGACCGAGGGAGCGGCAACGGTTGCCGACAGTACAACCAGTGGTAATCGCACCCGGGGGCGGCCATGCGTTATGCACATGAGTAATTACTTCAGTGTTCGGCGTCGATACTCGTGTATGGCCACGCGAGAGTCAGGCGGGATGGGTATCGACCACCTCACGGTGGTTCCCGAGAACCTGGACGTCGAGTCGACGGCCGACGAGGAGTCGGCCACTCCGGCGACGGATACCGGCGCGCCGACGGCCCCCGAGACAGAGGTGGAGCCGGACGAGTCCGCCGACGGGGCGTGACCGTGGCGTACGTCGCCCCCGGGCAGCGTTGCCGCTACCCCGGACGGGTGCGCTCGCCGCCGAAACGAAGCTTCTTGTAGCCCGACGACGGGGAACGGGATATGGGTCTGTTCGACCGACTGCGCGGAGACGACGGGCCGCGCGTCGCCTTCTTCGGCATCGACGGGGTGCCGTACAGTCTGATCGCGGACAATCCCGACGTCTTCCCCAACCTCACCGATCTGGCGGCCGAGGGGAGCGCCGGGGCCATCGACAGCATCGTCCCCCCCGAATCCAGCGCCTGCTGGCCCGCCCTGACGACGGGCGTCAACCCGGGCGAAACCGGGGTGTACGGCTTCCAGGACCGTGAGAACGGCTCCTACGACACGTACGTCCCGATGGGGCGCGACGTGCGCGCCACCCGCATCTGGGACCGCGTGGAGAACGCGGACCGGCGCGCGAGCGTCCTGAACGTCCCCGTGACGTTCCCACCCCAGCGCGACGTCCAGCGGATGGTCAGCGGCTTCCTCTCACCCACCGTCGAGAAGGCCGCCTACCCGGACGACCTCCGCGAGTATCTGGAGGCCAACGACTACCGCATCGACGTGAACGCAAAGCTCGGCCACCAGGACGACAAGTCCGAGTTCATGGAGGACGCCCACGAGACGCTGGACGCCCGGTTCGAGGCGTTCAAGCACTACATTCAGGAGGACGGCTGGGACCTCTTTTTCGGCGTCTTCATGACGACCGACCGGGTGAACCACTTCCTCTTTGGCGACTACGAGGGTGACGAGCCCGGGAGCGAGGAGGTGGAGCTGTTCCTGGAGTTCTACGAGAAGGTCGACCGCTACCTCGGCGAGCTCCGCGGGATGCTCGCGGACGACACGACGATGATGGTCGCGTCCGACCACGGCTTCACGACGCTCAATTACGAGGTCCACTGCAACGCCTGGCTCGAACGGGAGGGCTGGCTGGAGTACGACACCGACGACCACGACGAACTCGGTGACGTCTCCGAGGACGCACGGGCCTACTCGCTCATCCCCGGCCGGTTCTACATCAACCTGGAGGGCCGCGAGCCAGAGGGTGGCGTCCCGCAGGACGAGTACGAGGGGACCCGGGCGGAGCTGAAGGAGGCCCTCGAGAACCTCACCGGTCCCGACGGCAACCCGGTCGCCGACCGCGTCGTCACGAAGGAGGAGGCCTACCGTGGCGCCCACGACGACATCGCGCCCGACCTGACGGTCGTTCCGAACCACGGGTTCGACCTGAAGTCCGGCTTCAAGGGCCACGACGACGTCTTCGGCGAGGGGCCGCGTAACGGGATGCACTCGTTCGACAACGCCTGCCTCTTCGTCGACGACCCCGACTGTCCCGTCGACGACGCCGACCTGTTCGACATCGGCCCGACGGTGCTCGATCTGATGGACGTCGACTACGACCGGCCGGAGTTCGACGGTCGCAGCCTGATCGAGCAGTAGCCACCCGCTCGTTCTCCGCGGTCGCCCGTTCCGTAGCTTCAAGACGGATGCCGCGAGCAACGGCCCCGTGCCGACTCCCGACACCGAGACGCTGGCGGCCCGCCTCCGAGCCGTCGAGCGTGCACTGACCGACGAGACGGCCGACCTCGAACCGGACACCGACCGGCCCGACGACGACACCCCCGACGACGACACCCCCGACGACCGTTCTACAGACGACGGATCGAGCGAAGACGTCGACCCGGGTGCGGCGGACGAGCCGCAGGACTCGGGGGAGCAGGGGCGATCCGACCTGCCGGACGAGACCCGGCGTCGACTCCGTCGGCTGGAAGCCACCGTGCAGGCCCTCAAGGCCGCACTTGATGGAGACCCACGGACCGCACAGGCGGACTCGGCAGCGGAGCCGTCTCCGAAACCCTCGGCGGGAACGGAATCCCGGTCGACGGACCCGGAAGCCGCCGAGTCGCTCTCGGAGGACCCACGGAGCTCGGTACCGACACGCCGGCACCGGAACAGAGACCGACGGGACCGGAGCGCTCCCGGCGACGACTGGCCGGACGACCTGGCCACCGAATGACCGACGCCGTCCGGGTCGTGCTCGCGGTCCTGCTGACCGGGGTGCTGCTGGGTGCTGGCGTCCCCGCGGCCGACCGGGCACAGGAGACCCGGACCGCCGACCGGCTGGACGAGACAGCAACCGGACTCGCGGACGTCGTGGCCCGGCTGTCGGCCCGGAACGACCCGACCCCGGGCGGCGCCGCCCGCCGGACGCTCGTCGTCAGCATCCCCCCGGGTGGGAGCCTCCGCATCGACCCGATGGCCATACGGTGGCGGGTCGGCGGCGGTCAGTGGCACGCTCGACGGGTGCCGGAACGACTCGGCGTCGGCAGGGAGACCCTGCGGCTCCCCCCCGGTCGCCATCGCCTCCACCTCTCCCTGCGGACCGAACGCGGGCGGCCGGTGGTCCGCGTGACGAGGGTATCCGGAGATTGAAGCCGGATGCCGGGAGCAACGGGCCCATGCTGAACGGACTCGACGCACTGCTCGGTGCGGACGAGGCTGGGGACGAGGACCCGGGGGAGCGGTGTGGCTGCGTCGCCGAACTCGACACCGTACGGCGTGTGGCGGAGGACGACGGGGTTCTCGCTATCGACGCGCACGACTGCCCCGACGACGGACAGTTGGCGGCGGCACCGGACTGTCGCGCGACGGCGGTGGACGCACTGGCGGGCCACGACGTCCGGGCCGTCCGGACCGAGGTCGGCGGACTCGCGCGATGGTACGAGGGGCGCGGCGTCGCGCTGCTCGTCGCCGCAGGTCGGTTCGCCGAGACCGCACGTGCCCACGCCCCGGCGCTAGCCGCGCGGGCCCGTCGAGAGCCGATGGCTGCCGCCGCCGCGGCCGCGGGCCGGTCGGACGCCGTGACCCGAGCCGCGGCCGAGAGCGGCCTGCTCGCCGTCGCCGAGTCGTTCGCTGACGGGGACGAACCGTACGATCCACTCGTCAGTCCGGGGCTCACGCGCTCACTCGTCACCCGCGAACCGCCACCGGACGCGGTCCTCGACGACTGCTACGAACTCGACACCGGCGCCGTCGTCCGCCTCTACGACCGGCTGGCGTCGGAGCGGCCACGGCGCTACCACGTCGAGCCGTCCACGGTCCGGCTCTCGGCCGACGCCGTCGCGACGCTCGCAACTGCCCGCGAACGACTGGCCGAGGGCGCGGACGGTCCGGGAAGCGCAGTGGCGGCCGCGCTGGCGACTGACGGACCCCTCGGCGATGACACCGCGCTCGGCGACAACGGGACGTCGGCGACCGGCGAGCGCGACCACGTCGAACTGGCGGCGACCCTGGAGCGACACACTCGCGGTGCGGGAGTCATCGAGGACCTGTTCGCCGACGACGCGGTCTCGGACGTCTTCGCCACGGCGCCGGTCGCGGAGACGCCACTGCGGGTCCGTCGGGACGACGAGACGATGACCACGAACGTCCGCCTGACCCGCGAGGGGGGCGCGGCACTGACGAGCCGGTTCCGTCGGGACTCCGGGCGAGCGTTCGCCAGGGCGTCACCGACGCTGGCCGCGACGACGACCGTCGCGGGCCGTCGTGTCCGTGTCTCGGGAGTCACCGACCCGGTCAGCGAGGGACCCGCGTTCGCGCTGCGCGCCCACGACAGGGAGGCCTGGCGGCTGGCCGACCTCGTCGCGAACGGGACCGTCCCGGCGCCGGTTGCGGGCCTGCTGTCGCTGGCTGTCGAGCGGGGCGTGGCCTGCCTCGTCACCGGCGAGCGTGGCGCCGGGAAAACGACGCTGCTGGGCGCGCTGCTCTGGGAACTCCCCGCGACGACCAGAACGGTCATCGTCGAGGACACGCCCGAACTGCCGACGGCTGCACTCCGGGATGCGGGTCGTGACGTACAGCCCCTCCGGGTCGGGACAGGCGATACCGACGAACTGGAACCGGCCGCGGCGCTGCGAACGGCCCTCCGGCTGGGCGAGAGCGCGCTGGTGGTCGGCGAGATCCGTGGCGAGGAGGCACGGGTCCTGTACGAGGCGATGCGCGTCGGCGCCGGCGGGGCTGCCGTCCTCGGGACGGTCCACGGCGACGGGGCAGCGACCGTCCGGGAGCGGATGGTCTCCGACCTCGGCGTGCCGGCGTCGTCGTTCGCCGACACGGACCTGCTGGTGACCGTCGGCGCCCGCGAGACTCGGCGCGGCCGAGAGCGACGCGTCCGGCGGGTGGAGGAGGTCGTCCGAACGGACGGCGGCGACGCGGCGTTCGCCCCCCTGTACGTGCGCGAGGAGGACTCGCTCGTCCCGACCGAGCGACTGGAGGCGGGAGAGAGCACGCTCGTCACGGGGCTCGGAACCCCCGACGAGGCATACGACGAGACACGTACCGCCGCCACCGACCGGGGCACGGAACTCGCCGACGGGTCGGAGGGGACACCGTGACTTCCCGGTCACGAATCTGCCGAGCCGTCCGGATACTGCTACAGTGGTCTGGACTGCCCGCGACGCACGAGGAGGCGCGGGTCACCGGGTCCATCCCACGCCTCGTCGGCCGGATGGCGTTGCGTGCGCGGACGACGCCAACTCCGGAGGCCGTCGCGGCTGCCGGCGCTGACGGCGACGGACCGCTGGCCGAGGAACTGGCAGCACACGTCCGGCGGGCGACGGGAACGCGGGCGTCGGGCCTGGAGCAGTTCGCGGCCGCGGTCACCGACGACCATCCGGGGCTCGCTCGCGCTGTCCGACAGGTCGCGGCAGCCACGCGGGCCCGGTCCGAAGAACGGGAGCGACGGCTGGACAGGGCGACGGACATCGCCGTCGAGGTGGTCCGGGAACGGACTGCCAGTGCCGCCGCGACGCTCCGTGGTCCCGTGACGGCCGTGTACGCGTTCGGTGTGCTGCTCCCGCTCGCACTCGTCGGCGTCCTGCCGGCGGTCACGGCGGCCGGCGTCGCTGGCGACGTACTCCTCGCGGGCGTGGTCCTGGGCTACGACCTGCTCCTGCCGGCCGCCCTCCTCGGTGCGGCAGGGTGGCTGCTCGCTCGCCGGCCGGTCGCCTTCACACGGGAGCCGGTGCCCCAGTCCCACCCGGAGCGCCCGGATGACCCGTGGCGCGCGGTCGGAGTGGGTATCGGATTCGGAGTAGTGGCCGTGGCGGGCGTGGTGCTGCTGCCTCCGGTCCCGGCGTGGACGGCCCCGGTCGCAGGAGTGGGGACCGCGGGCGCCGGACTCGCGGTCCACTACCGCCCGGCTGTCGTCATCCGGGAGCGGACGGCGGCGCTGGAAGGTGGGTTGCCGGACGCGCTGGTCGCCGTCGGTCGCGAGGTCGCCACCGGCATCGCGGTCAAGCGGGCCGTGACGAAGACCGCCAGTGACCTCGGAGACCCGGTCGGCGAGGTGTTCGCGAGCGCCGCCGAGCGTGGTCGGCGACTCGGCTGTGGGATCGAGCCAGCGTTCCTCGGTCGTGGAGGCCCCGTCGCTGACATCCCGAGTCCCTCCGTCCGGCAGGCGGTCGGGATGCTCGCCGAGGCCGGTCGGACGGGGGCACCGGCGGGTGACCTCCTGGTAGCAACCGGTGAGCATCTGGCCGACAGGCACCGGGTGGCCGAGCGGAGTCGGCGCGAGACGGCGCGACTGACCGCGACGCTCGCGAACACGGCTGCCATCTTCGGGCCGCTCGTCGGCGGGACGACGGTCGCACTCGCCGCGGGCACGTCCGGGCGTGCGAGTCGGCTCGGAGCGACGACCGCAGGTGGGGGCGGTTCACTCGGCGCGACGCTCCCGGTGGCGGAGCTCGGACTCGCGGTCGGCGGGTACGTCCTCGTCCTGGCCGCGCTGCTGACGGCACTCGCGACGGGACTCCGATACGGTGCGGACCGTGCCCGGATCGGCCACCGGGTCGGCCTCGCGCTCCCGCTCGCGGCGACGGTCTACTGCCTGGCCGTTGTCGCCGGGGGGGCCATCGTCTGACCAGTCCCACCGTTCCGACCGTTGCAGCGTGGATTTAGGCCGAACCTATCCACAAGCGCCTTACAGGGCGGCGTCGGACCCGGAGCCATGATCGGTATCGTCGGTGGCGGCATCGCGGGTCTGGCCGCCGCCCACCGGCTGCAGGCGCGCGGGCACGACGTCACCGTGTTCGAGGCGAGCGACGACCTCGGTGGACTGGCCGCGACCTACGAGACGCGGGGTGACCCCATCGAGAAGTTCTACCACCACCTCTCGAAGTCCGAGGAGACCATCGTCGAACTGGCCGAGGAGCTCGGGCTGGGCGACGCCGTCGAGTGGCGCGTGGGGGAGAACGCCTACTACGTGGACGGGACGGTCCACCCGCTGGACACCCCCGGCGAGATTCTGGCCTACCCCCACCTCTCGCTCTACGACAAGTTCCGGCTCGGGATGCTCACGCTGGAGGTCGACGTGCGCGGCGGCATCCCCTCGTTCGAGACGTACGACGACCTTTCGGACTTCGAGGACGTACCCATCAAGGAGTTCCTGATCGAGCACACCACGCGGGGGGTCTACGAGTACTTCTTCGAGCCGCTGCTGGACGCGAAGTTCGGCTCGCGCAAGGAGGACGTGAGCGCGGCGTGGCTGCTGGGTCGCATCAAGTTCCGCGGCGAGCGCGACCTTCGCAGGGGGGAGATCCTCGGCTATCTCGAGGGTGGCTTCGCCCGCTTGCTCGACGCGCTCGTCAAGGACGTCGGGCAGGCCGCCATCCGGACCGGCGCGCGCGTCACGGCCATCGACCACGGTGACAGCGTCGAATCGGTGACCGTCGAGACGGCAGACGGGACGACCGACCACGACGTGGACGCGCTCGTCGTCGCCACGATGCCGCACCTGCTGGAGCAGTGGGTCGGCTACGAGTGCGACATCGACTTCCAGGGCTCGGTCTGTGCCGTCCTCGGCATGTCGGAGCCGCTCATGGACACCTACTGGCTCAACATCGCCGACGAGGCGCCGTTCGGCGCGCTCATCGAGCACACGAACTTCGTTCCGGCGGAGCGCTACGGCGGCGAGCACCTCCTCTACGCCGCCAGCTACGTGCAGGACCTCGACGAGAATCTCTGGCAGATGGACGACGACGAGGTGTGCGAGTACTGGCTCTCGGGCATCGAGGACCTGTTCCCCGACCTCGACCGCTCGGCCGTCGAGTGGATGGAGGTCGCGCGGAACCCCCGCACGGCGCCGGTGTACGAGCGGGGCTACCTGGAGAAGATCGTCCCCTACGACCTCGGCGAGGACGTCGCCGACGGCCTCTACTACGCGGGGATGGCGTCCCGGGCGCAGTACCCCGAGCGCTCGCTGAATGGGGCCGTCGTCGCCGGCTACGAGTGCGCCGACCGCATCGACGGACTGTGACGGTCGTCCGGCGACCGCCGACCGCTGCCCGGGGCGGTACGGGGCACGTCCCGAGCGCCGACGGTGAGATTTAACCCCGATGGTCGTTTCGGTTGGAGCGATGGAGACGGGCGAGGACGGGGCCGACGGGACCGACACGACTGGCTCGGCCGAGGCCTTCGACCGACTCGGGACACTCGGCATCGAGGAGGAGTTCTACGTCGTCGACGAGGACGGCCGCCCTACCGCGGGGACGGACACGCTCGTCTACGGGAGCGAGCCACCGGCGATCCTCGAGGACCGACTCGACCACGAACTGTTCAAGTGCGTCATCGAGACACAGACGCCGACCTGCGAGTCGCTGTCGGAGGCCCGTCAGCGCCTGCACGACGTCCGGGCGGCACTCATCGAGCACGCCGAGGCGCACGACTACCGCATCGCGGCGGCGGGGCTGCACCCGGCGGCGAAGTGGCGGGAACTGGAACACGCCGAGAAACCACGCTACCGGTCGCAGCTCGACCGCATCCAGTACCCGCAGCACCGCAACACGACCGCCGGCCTGCACGTCCACGTCGGCGTCGACGACGCCGACAAGGCGACCTGGATCGCCAACGAGCTCCGGTGGTACCTGCCCGTGCTGCTGGCGCTGTCGGCGAACTCGCCGTACTGGAACGGGTTCGACACCGGGCTGGCGTCGGCGCGCGCGAAGATCTTCGAGGCGCTCCCGAACACCGGCATCCCGACCGCGTTCGGGAGCTTCGAGGACTACCTCGACCTGGAGCGGCGGCTGGTCGAGCTGGACAGCATCGAGGACCGGGGCGAACTTTGGTACGACGTCCGGCCCCACTCCGCCCACGGGACCGTCGAGGTCCGGACCCCGGACGGCCAGGCCGACCCCGAGCGGGTCATGGCGTTCGTCGAGGCCGTCCACGCACTGGTGCTCGACCTCGCCGAACGGTACACCGACCGGTCCGATCCGTGGGCCGACTACCGCAGCCAGGGGGCGGCCGGAGGCGGGGCAGCCGGCGGGAGCGAGACGGCGGCCGCGACAGAGGAGACGCCCGGCCATCGGCGCGAGACCCTCGACGACAACAAGTGGCGTGCCATCCGGCACGGGCACGACGCCTCCTTCATCGCCCACGACGGGACCGGCACCGTGAACCTCGGCGAGGCGACCGACCGGCTGGCCGACCGGGTCGGCGCCGACGGCCTCCGGCGGCTGTACGAGGCCGAGAGCGGTGCCGTTCGACAACGTCGGCTCCGTAACGAGCGAGGGCTCGACGCGCTCTGCGAGTCGCTGGTCCTCGATTCCGAGGACCGATAGCGAGCGGCAACGCTGGACTCGAGTAATCACGACGTACCTGAGCCACCTACGGAGCGGGTCAGACATGGGATTTTTATCCACCCGTTCCCTCGCCTCGCGCTAGATTGGCTATGTCCGCCGACGACACCTCCGAGGAAGCGGATCTCACGGAGGGAGAGGAGGTGACCGTGCAGGACGCGGGCGAGGGGCAACCGCCCTCGTTCGACGATGGCATCGTCGACCTCCTGTCGTGGATCCTCGACACGGAGACGCGGGCCCGCATCTACCTCTACCTCCGGCAGCACCCCGACAGCACCTCCGAGGAGATCGCCACCGGGACCGGACTGTACCCGTCGACCGTCCGCGAGGCGCTCGCGGAACTCCACGAGGAGGGGAAGGTCGAGCGGGGCAAGCGCGAGTCCGGCGGCGCCGGGAACAACCCCTACGAGTACACCACACAGCCCCCGTCGGAGCTGGTGGCCAGCATCGTCGACGGCGTGCAGGACGGACTCAACACGGTGTTCAACCTGGACCGCCACCTCGGGCAGGCGGAGGCAGACGACGAGCGGGGCCCCGTCACCATCACCGTCGAGTTCGAGGAGCCCGAGGCCGACGCCGACGACGACTGATACGGATTACGCTACCTGTTTCCCACGACGACCGCCCGAGTACGGACGGTCGATGTGGAACTGACGTAGCGTAATCCGTATGAGGCCGCCCCACGTCCCGCCTCGCAGCGAGCCTCCCAGTGTCACTGTCGACCCACCACCCGCCGGTCACCAGCCCCAGCCCGCGCGGCCGTTGGGGAACGACTAAACGGACGGCACCTCTCCCGCGGAGTATGCAGGTCGTGCTGGGCGGCACGTTCGACCCCATCCACGACGGCCACCGGGCGCTGTTCGAGCGCGCGTTCGAACTCGGCGACGTGACCGTCGGCCTCACCAGCGACGAACTCGCGCCGGAGAGTCGCACCGAGGACCGCTACGTCCGTCCGTTCGACGAGCGCCGGGCGGCGCTGCGCGAGGAGCTGTCGCGGCTCGCCGCCGAGCACGACCGGGAGTTCACCGTCCGCGAACTGACCGAGCCGACCGGCATCGCGACCGAGCCGGGCTTCGACGTACTCGTCGTCTCGCCGGAGACGAGAGACGGAGGTGAGCAGGTCAACGAGATCCGCGAGGAGCGCGGCCTCGACCCGCTCGACATCGAGGTCGTGGACCACGTCCCCGCCGGGGACGGCGAGCCGATCTCCTCGACGCGCGTGGTGAACGGCGAGGTCGACGAGCACGGCAATCTCACGCCCGAGCGCGACGGCCGCCCCGGCCCGAACGACACCGACGTCCAGACGAGCACGGACGCCAGCGACGGGTAGCCCACCGCCGCCCTACCAGCCCGGCGGCTCCAGCCCCGCCTCCTCCAGCAGCGACTTCCAGCGCCCCTGGACCGTCAGGCGCGAGCACCCGACCGCGTCGGCCACTTCGGACTGCGAACGCCCGTCGCCGGCCATCAGTGCCCCTGCGTACACGGCCGCCCCCAGGACGGCCCGCTTCGACCGGTCCGTGTCGGGGTTCGCACTCAGGAACAGGTCCGACGCCCGGGAGCGCGCGTCCGTCCCGAGGCCAAGCCGGTCGGCTGCCGTCTCCAGCTCCGCCAGCCACTCCTCGTTGTCCACCTCGTCGGACGCGCGGTACACGGACGCTCCTCGGTCGCCGGTGTACTTGAATCTCCGGCCGGGGTGCCGGGCCGACCGATCCCCGCTCCCGTCCCCGGGAACCGCCACGGTGATTTATCGGGCCGGCGTGTGGAGTAGTCCCCATGCGACGGACGGCACTCCCCGACACCCCCTTCCAGCGGTTCGTCCTGCTCGCCGTCGCGGACCTGGCGCTGGAGGACCGCCTGCCGGTTCACTCGTTCGACGTGCGCGAGCGGTGCACGGCGCGTACCGGGTCCGTGACCTGCGCCGAGGGCGGCGTCGAGCGCACGGCCGTCCTGCACGCGCTGGAGGCGCTCTCGGGCGACGGCCCCCTGACCGAGGTCGAGGTCACCTCGCCCGTCGGCAAGGGTCGCCCCGGGTTCGACCTCGACCCCGACCCGGCGGAGGTCGTCGCTGCACTCGTGTCGGACGAGTCGGTCGGCGACTACGCCCGGTCGCGACAAGACTGACGTGACCCCCGGCCGCGAACGCTTTTGCCCACGGCAGCCGTCGCTGCCCCATGGACGGCCACGTCGAGGAACTCCGCCTCGCGCCCGAGGACTCGGCCCCGATGGAGTCGGTCTCGTCGGTCGAGGCCCGCCCGGGCGGCCTCGTCGGCGACCGCTACTACGAGGGTACCGGCTACTACTCCCCGTTCGACGTCTGCGAGGTGACGTTCGCCGAGGCGGAGGCGCTGGAGACCATCCGCGAGAAGTACGCCATCGACCTGACCGACGGTCGTCACCGCCGGAACGTCGTCACCCGGGGGGTCGACGTCCACGAACTGCTGGACCACCGGTTCGCGGTCGGGGAGGTGACCTTCGAGGGGACCCGTCCCCGTCCACCCTGCGTCCACGTCGAGCAGGTCGCCGACGAGGAGGGGGTGATGGAGGCGCTCGCGGAGGGCCGCGGCGGTATCTGCGCGGACGTGGTCGACGGGGGGACGCTCCGCGTCGGTGACGAGTTCGGCGCCCGGGAGACCGTGAACCCCGACCCCGCGAGCATCGCGCGGGCCATGCGCGAGCGCGCCGAGGAGCGGACCGAGCGGCGGGTGGAGTGAGGGGAAGGCGTCAGGTTCTTGCCGTCTTCCGGCGGAGTCTCGAACGCGCGCGGGTAGCCAAGCCAGGAAACGGCGCAGCGCTTAGGACGCTGTCTCGTAGGAGTCCGCCGGTTCGAATCCGGTCCCGCGCACTGAGCGGAAGCCGGCGAAGGGAGCGAGTCGGCTGGAGCGAGGGAGCAGGGCCCGATTCGAACCCTGGAAGACGAGCGAAGCGAGTCTTCCACCGGTTCGAATCCGGTCCCGCGCACTGAGGAATACTCATCGAGGGCGCTTCTATCACCATACCTGCCCCCATATCCGATCATATGGTCATTTTTCCAACTAACCTCTCGAATTCCCAGCATAAAGACCAGATAGCCGAGTAATATCACCTTCCGACCGACGATAGTCACCTACCGATGACGAACCGGACGACCATCCCGGAACCGCTGGAGAGCCCGGGCCGGCGACGGAATCGTCCGGACGACCGGAACGATTCGGGTAGCGTACTGCTTCTCGTCGCCGAGTAGACGTTTGAGCGCCCACCTCGCCAGCCCCGGCTGCGATGAGCCAGCGTCGGAAGGAACTCCTCCGCGGGATCGACGGGACGGCACAGGACGTGTTCGACCTGGGGACGCGGCGCGAGGCCCGGAAGGAGGCACCCCGCCCCGGGACGCTACCAGCCCGGTCTTCTACCCCCTTTCCTATGCAGGGGGAACCCGCATTGAGCGGACAGCCCGACTCTCGACCGATGAACGACCAGGAAACCATCGAGAGCGGTGAACCCATCTACGACGAGGAGGGGACGGAACTGGGCGTCGTGACCGGGTCCACGGCCGATGGACTCACCGTCTCGGTCAACGAGGAGGTCGAGTACGTCAGTAACGACGAGTCCGGCACTGGCGAGACGTCCGAGAACATCGACCCGAGCGACCACGACCCCGGCCCGGAGTTCGGCGAGGGGTACCTGATGTGGCGGTGCGAGAAGTGTGGCGAGATGGGCGAACTCGACGACGGATTCCCCGACGAGTGCCCGGACTGCGGGTCCGAAGAGGTCATCAAGTGGAAGGAGGACTGAACGTGGCAGACCCGACCGTTCGGACGGCCGAGACCGACGACCTGGGCCGCGTCCGCGAGATCGCGGAGAGCTCGCTCACCTCGTCGTACGCGCTGAGCCCGAACGACATCGAGACCATCGTGGAGATCGAGTTCGACGCGGACGCGCTCGCGGAGCGCCTCGACGACGACGACGAGTCGCTGCTGGTGGCCGAGATCGAGGACGAGGACGGGGACCTGCTCGCCGGGTTCGCCACCTACGGCGGCGGCCTGATCGACTGGCTCCACGTCGACCCCGAACGGCAGGGGCTCGGCGTGGGGACGGCGCTGTTCGAACACGCCCGGGAGAAGGCCGACGGCAGTGACGACGGGGTCCGGGCCGTGTCGCTCACGGAGAACACCTCCTCGGGCCGGTTCTTCGAGCGGTTCGACTTCGAGCGCGTCGACGAGCGGGAGACGGAGATCGGGAAGCGGGAGCTCCGCGAGTACGTCTTCGCGCCGGCGGACGCCGTTACGGAGACCGAGGACGAGTCCGAACGCGTGAGCGACGCCGGGGAGTCCGTGGTGCCCACGGAACGGGACGACCTCAACCTGCCCGACGAGACGGAGGCCGACGGCCGGACGGTCTACCTCGGCGACGAGGCGATCGCCGGGTCGGAAGGCGGCTTCGTCGTCACCTTCGCCGACGAGGCCGGGACCGAGGAGTACGGCTACTTCTGCGTGAACTGCGACTCGACGGACGTCTCGGTGGGTAGCATGGACCAGGTGAAATGTGGCAACTGCGGGAACACCCACAAGCCCGAACAGGAGTACGACGGGTCGTATCTGTAGGTCGGCGCGGCGTCAGCGCAGGCCCGGAATTTTTCCTGACGCCGGACGACCCCCTCGACATGGGAATCGCACGCCACGGCGCCGGCCCGACGGCGGGTATCCGCGCGCTGGGCTCGCAGGTCCACCCGGTGTTCATGCTGCCGCCGCTGGCAGCCAGCGTGTTCGGGGCCCTCCTCGCCGCGACGACGCGACTCGGCGCCACCGACGCGGCGCTCGCTCCGGTCGCGCTCGGCGTCCACCTGGTGGCGGTCTTCTTCGGCCTCTACACGGCGCATCTCAAGGACGGCTACGTCGACTTCCATCGCCGAAACGAGGACGAGGACCACCCGCTCACGGCGCGGGGCTGCCGGCTGGCGCTCGCCGGGTCGACGGCCGGGTTCGCAGTCGCGCTCGCTGCGGTCGTCACTGTCGCCGGCCCGTTCGCGGGCCTGCTGACGCTCCCGGGCTGGGTCATCGGCTACCTCCACGCGCCGGAGTTCGACACGAACCCGGTGACGGTCACCGCGGGCTACCCGTCCGGCGTCGCCCTAGCGCTGCTGGGCGGGTTCTACGTCCAGGCCGGAACGCTCTCGCCGGCGGTCGTCGCGTTCGCCGGGGTCTTCCTCGTCAGCCTCTGCGGGGTGAAGATCATCGACGACGCGACGGACGTCCGGTACGACCGCTCCATCGGGAAGCGGACGGTCGCGGTCGTACTGGGGCCGCGCCGCGCCCGCGAGGTGGCCTTCGGCCTGCTGGGGCTCGGGATGTTTCTCGTCGTCGCGTTCGCCGTCGACGGGCTGTTCCCGGCGAGCGCGGTGCTAGCGGTCGTTCCGTTCGTCGCCGTCGCGGCGTTCGCGGCGCGCGCCGACCCGGAGCTGGCGACGGAGCTGCTCATCCGCGGGGCGTACCTGTTCCTGGCCGTCCTCGTGGCGGCCGTCTGGTTCCGGCCGCTCGCGGGCGTCCCGCTGCCCGACATCGGCGTCCTCGGCAGGTACACCTACCTGGCGACGGAGGTCGCCTTCGGCGCGGGCGCGCTCGTCCTGCTGTGGCGGGCGGACGCCTGGTGGCGGGTCGCCCGGACGGTCGCAGTGCTCTACCCGCTGGCGTACCTCTGGGACTGGTACACGCTGGAGGTGGGCGTGTTCGCGATTCCGCTCCGAACGGGCGTCGAACTGCTTGGCATCCCACTCGAGGAGCACCTGTTCATGCTCGTCGTCCCGGCGTTCGCCATCGGGGTCCACGAACTGCTGAACGGCGGTACCGGCGAGGCCCCCACCGGGGACTGACTGGACCCGGGGGCCGGAACCGTCCGGTCGTTTTTGACGTTCCGGGCCGAACGTTCGGGTGATGCGCGTCCGAACTCCCTCGTCCGGTCACCGCGGCGCATGACCGACCCGACCGAACCCGATGGGGGCAGCCCGACAGAGTCGCCCGAGCCCGGCGAGCCGGGGGCCCCCGACCCGGCTACTCCCGACGGGGCCGGCGGGCAGACGGCCCAGATGACGGAGTCGTCCGCCCCACGGCTCGACCAGTACGCGGACCTGATGGACCGCTTCATCAGGGGCGTCGAGATCTCCGCGGCGACGGTGTTCGCGTTCCTGTTCGCCGTCGGCGTGGTGGACCTGGCGCTGCAGATCTTCCAGTCCGTCCAGAGCGGCGCCATCACGGACCCGCTGGTCGTCATCGGGTTCATCGACACGGGGCTCCTCCTCCTCATCATCGTCGAGGTCTACCAGACCGTCCTCGCGTACGTCAAGGAGGACGACACGCGACGGATCGTCCGGCTGGTCATCTACACCGGCGTCATCGCGATGGTGCGGAAAGCCATCATCTTCCGGACGGGCGAGTACGGGAGCGAGATGCAGGCGCTGACGGCCGCGTCCGCGTACACGATACTCATCCTGGGGCTGATCGGGCTCCTGTTCGTCGAGCAGGCGTTCGGCGACCGGCTGCTCGGGGAGTAGCGGGCGGGCGGAGCCGGGAGGCCGGGAGCGCCGGTCAGGGTTCGGGCGCGATCATCTGTTTCGCGAACACGAGCCCGAACAGCACCAGCCCGAGGCCGAACGCGGACTCGACGAGGCTGAAGACTGAGAACCGGTGGACGAGGACCGCGATGCCGAACCCGAGGAAGACGACGACCGGGACGATCATGCCGCTGACCATCAGCGGCAGGTCCGTCTCGCGGCGGAGCGCGACCATGGTGAACCCGGACATGCCGAGCGACACGGCGGCCGGCGCGGCGACCGCCAGCGGTAGCTCGCGGGTGACGACCAGCAGCGGTGCCGGCAGGGCGAGGAGCCCACTGACGCTGGCCTCCCCCGCGATACCGACAGCGATGCCACCGAGCGCGAACAGCGTCAGGAGCACGAATCGCCGCATGCGCCGCCGTCGACACCGGGAGGGCTTATCGGTTCGCACCAGCCGCCGTCGTCGTGGCTCCGCAGGACCGCCCGACATCGCGGCACCGACACGTCCTTGAGCGCGCCATCCGTGCTGGCACGCGATGACCGGCGACGACGGATCGGGTCCCCGAGCGGACGCCGACGGCGGGGGGCACCCGGCCGGCGACGACACCGAGGACGGGGCCGGCGACCAGCAGGAGAGCGTGACTGACGGGCCCTACGCCGCGGTCCACACCCGGCCGGAGGGGACGGCGACGGTCGCCCGGATGGCGCTGACTGCCGCCGAGGCCGACTACGCGGGCATCGTCGTCCGGAACCACGGTGACGCCGACGCCGTGCCCGCCGACCCATCGGAGCGGGAACACGGTGACCCCGCCGACGGCGCGTACGTCCCGGCGGCGGTCGCGGACGCGTACGACGTGGACGTCGTCCCGGCGGTCGAGATCCGGACGGACGACCGGGGGCAGGCGGCGGAACTGCTGTCGCGCTACCGGGACGAACGGGTCGTCGTCTGCGTCCACGGTGGCCCCCTGAACCGCTGGGCCGTCGAGGACCCGCGGGTCGACGTCCTCGCCCACCCGACCCGCGGGGAGGGCGATCTGAACCACGTGCTCGTGAAGGCGGCGGCGCGCAACGGCGTCCGGCTGGAGTTCGACCTCTCGCGGATGCTCCGGCGGACGGGCGGCGAGCGCGTCAGGGCGGTACGCGGCCTCCGTAAGCAGCGGGAGATCGTCGCCCACTACGACGCCCCGTTCGTGGTGAGCACCGATCCGACCTCACACCTCCAGGTACGGAGCCCGCGCGCGCTGCGTGCCGTGGGGGAGACCGTCAGCTTCGAACCCGACCGGATCGACGCCGGCCTGCGGGAGTGGGGCCGTCTCGCCGCCCGCAACCGCGAGCGACTCGGCGAGGATTTCATTGCCCCCGGGGTCTACAGAGGTCGGTATGAAGAAGTCGATTGACGAGCACGCCGCACGGTTCGACGAGGCCGCCGACTCGTACGACGCGGACAAGTCGGCCGAGTACGAGGCCTGTGCGGGGCTCGTCATCGAGCACGCCCGTGGGAACGCCGACAGCGCTCGGGGCCGGGACCAGCCCCTCCGCCCGGACGACGTGGTGCTGGACCTCGGGACCGGGACGGGCGCCATCGCGCTCGCACTCGCAGGGGACGCCGGCCGGGTCGTCGGCCGCGACATCAGCGACGGGATGCTGGAGCGGGCCCGCGAGAAGGCCACAGAGCAGGGCATCGACAACGTCGAGTTCGGCGACGGCACCTTCCGCGAGCCGAACTACGATGGCCCCGTCGACGTGGTCGTCTCGAACTTCGCCATGCACCACCTGTCGGACGCCGAGAAGCGCGAGGCCATCGACGTCATCGCCGGGCTGAGCCCCGGACGGATCGTCCTCGGCGACGTGATGTTCTTCGGCGAACCGGACCCGTCGGACCCGTTCTACAGCCCGGACGTCGACGACCCGGCCACGGTCGGCGTGCTGGTCGACGCGTTCACCGACGCCGGGTACGCGGTGACGGCCGTCGAGCTGGTCCACGAGCAGGTCGGCGTCGTCGTCGCCGACCGGCTGGAGGCGGACGCCGGCGCCGACAAGGGCTTCGCGGACGAGCCGGTCGGGATGAACGAGGACTGAACCGGTGAAGCACCTCCCGAAGCATCTCCGGCCCCGCTGGCGCTACCTCGCCGTGGAGCTGGAGTCGACGCCGGCCGCCGCGTTCGACCGCGAGGCGCTCCAGGGGGCCGTCTGGTACGCCGCGGCCAGTCTGCTGGGCGACTCCGCCAGCGCCGACGCCGACCTCTCCGTGGTCCGGTTCCGGCGCGCCGACGGGGACGATATCGAGGGGAACGACCGCGACGAGGGCGAGACGGGCGAAACGGCCGACTACCACGCCAGCACTGCCGGCGGCGCGGAGGCGACGGCCGTCGTCCGGGTCCGGCGGAGCGAGGTCGAGCGGGCACGGGCGGTACTGGCCTGCGTCGACGCGGTGGAGGGGGTCCCCGTCCGCACCCGCGTCCGTGGCGTCAGCGGAACCGTCCGAGCCTGTGAAGAAAAGTATTTGAAGCGTCCGCGAGCAGGTTCACGGGACCGAACGGTCGCGTTCGCAGGGGCCGAGCGCCGGGCGTCGACCCGTGGTCGGCGCGTCGACGTCGAGCTGGCCGACGGCCTCGTGGGCGCGACGGAACTCGACTACCGGGACACCGATCACTGACTCTCCGGGCACGGCTCCCGGACCGAGCCACCACACGCATACGACACACCACACCATGCAGGGACAATCTCAACAGCAGGCGTACGACCGCGGCATCACCATCTTCTCACCCGACGGCCGACTCTACCAGGTGGAGTACGCGCGCGAGGCCGTCAAGCGCGGCACGGCCAGCATCGGCGTCCGGACCGACGGCGGCGTCGTCCTCGCCGTCGACAAGCGCATCCGCTCGCCACTGATGGAGCGTGACTCCGTCGAGAAGCTCCACAAGGCCGACGACCACGTCGGCATCGCCTCCGCCGGGCACGTGGCCGACGCGCGCCAGCTCATCGACATGGCGCGGCGCCAGGCCCAGGTCAACCAGCTCCGCTACGGCGAGCCCATCGGCGTCGAGACGCTGACGAAGGAGGTCACGGACTTCATCCAGCAGTACACCCAGGTCGGCGGTGCGCGCCCCTTCGGCGTCGCGCTCATCATCGGCGGCGTCGAGGACGGCGAACCCCGCCTGTTCGAGACGGACCCCTCCGGGACCCCCTACGAGTGGCAGGCGCTCGCCATCGGCGCCGACCGCGGGGAGATCGAGGACCACCTCGAGGAGCACTACGACGAGTCCGCCGACCTCGACACGGGCATCGGCATCGCGCTGGGCGCGCTCGCGTCCGTGAACGACGGCTCGCTCGCGCCCGAGGGGATCGGTGTCGCCGTCGTCCCCTCGGACACGGCCCAGTACGAGGACCTCGACGACGCACAGGTCGAGTCCCACCTCGACGAGCACGGCCTGCTCGACACCGGCGAGGACGAGGAGAACGAGGAGTAACCCGACCGCTCCGTTCTCTCGGGTCGGGCCCAGTGATCGGTTCTCGAGTAATCTCCGATTCATCAGCTCAATCTACAGAACACTGAGAATTCACTCGGTATTTCTACCGTATCTCGATATTTGATGTTATATCCGGATCGTTCCGAGAACATCTGCCTGACTGGACTCCCGGCCTCAGGCGTCTCGCGACCGGTCCCGGTCGCCCTCGCGGCGGAGCGACGGCGCGGCGGACTCGGACCCGGAGGACTGGATGATGTCCAGCGCCGTCATCAGGTCCGTGCGGGAGAGGAGGCCGACGAACGATCCCTCCTCGTCCCCGCCCCGGGTGACGATGAGCCGGCCGACGCCGTGCTCCTGCATCGTCGAGAACGCGTCCATCGCGTCCGCGTCCACGTCGATGGTGTACAGGTCCGTCGACATGATCTCCTCGACGCGGTAGGCGTCGCGCTCGACCTCGTCGACCGAGCGCGCGTCCTCGAGGGTGACCATCCCGACGAGGCGGCCGTCGCGGGTGACGGGGAAGCCGGCGTGACGGGTCCGGAACATCCGGTCGACGAGTTCGGCGACGGAGGTCCGGGCGTCGACGGTCTCGACCTCCTCGGCGGGGGTCATCACGTCGGCGACGGCGACGCCCTCGAACGCCGCGCGCAGCATCGTCTGCTGGGCCTCCGAGGAGGCCCCCATGTAGATGAAGAAGGCGATGGCGACGAGGTAGAGGTTGATGCCGCTCCCGCCGAACAGCGCCAAAAAGCCCAGCAGGAAGGCGAAGCCCTTGCCGACCGCCGCGGCCCGGCGGGTGGCGACGGCGTAGGGCTGGTTGCGCGCCCACAGCGCGCGCAGGACGCGGCCGCCGTCCATCGGGAACCCGGGGAGCATGTTGAACACCGCGAGCGCGAGGTTGGTGACGGCGAGATAGCCCAGCACGAACAGGAGCGCGGCACCGACCAGCCCGCCACCGATGGGGAGGAACCGGAACGCGACGAAGCAGAGCACCCCGAGCAGCACGCTGACGACGGGCCCGGCGACGGCGATGTACAGCTCCTGGCGCCAGTCCTCGGGGAACCGCGACAGCTGGGCGACGCCGCCGAACAGCCAGAGCTTGATGCTGGAGATCTCCACGTCGTAGCGCATCGCCACCAGGCTGTGACCGAGTTCGTGCAGCAGCACGCCGACGAACAGCCCGACGGCGGCGATGGTCCCGAGCCCGAAGGCGACGACCGGGTCGCCCGTCAGCGGTGCGAGGTCGATACCTGCCGCGAGCGTGTCGTTCAGGATGCCGACCCACTCCCCCAGCTGCGACCCGATGACGTAGGCGAACACCGGGAGGACGAGCAGGAAGGTCAGGTCCAGCTCGATCGGGATGCCGAAGAGGCGCCCGATCCGGTAACTTGGCATACCCGGACTTGGCTATCGGGGGGCTTGAAGCCACGGCCATCGGGGTGTTCGAGCCGCCGCCCTCGCCGTACCGGGCCAGTCAGCGACCGTCGGGGGCGTCCTCGGCGTCGGCGGACCCGCGCTCGTCGGTGCCCGTCCGCTCGCCGACGCGGGTGTCCGCATCGGGGTCGACGAGGGTGGCCTCCTCGCGGAGCCAGTCGGCGGCCGCCTCGAGGGCCCCGGAATCGTCGCTACGGAGCTTGAGTCGGTTGTGGCCGGCCTCGCGGTCCGGGTAGCAGCCGACCTGCACGCCGAACCGGTTGCGGACGGCGTCGAGCCGCTCGATGAGGTTCGCCTCCGGCTCGGTCGTGTAGAGGGTCCGGGACTCGACATCGCCGGCGAACTCGTCGGCGACGCCCTCGAACATGCGCTGCATCTCCCCCGGGATGCCCGGGAGGACGTAGACGTTCTCGACGACGGCACCCGGCGAGAGGCCCGCGTCGTTGATGAGCGGTCGGGCGCCGGCCGGAATCGAGGCCTCGGCCTCGACGTCGACCTCGAGGTCCGGGTAGGTCTCCGCGACGGCCGCCAGCGTCCGTTCGAGGTCGGCCCGCGCGAGGTCGTTCGCCTCCGAGGACCGGTCGAACGCCGCGGCGACGGCGTCCATTGTCAGGTCGTCGGGCGTCCCGCCGAGCCCGCCCGTCACGATGACGGCGTCGTAGCGGTCGGCGTACTCCCGGACGGCGTCGGCGATGGCCGACTCGACGTCGGGCACCGTGAGGACCCGGCGGACGTCAACCCCGCGCTCGCTCAGCTCGCGGGCCAGCCACGTCGCGTTCGTGTTCTCCGTGTCGCCGGCCAGGAGCTCGTCCCCGACCGTGACCAGCGCTGCGTCCATACTGTCCGGGAGGGAGGGCGACCGCATAAGTCGGCCGGGACGCTCCCGCGTCGGACCGTGCTTACTTGTTCGGACCGCCCGTTCCTCCCCCGTGTCCGACAGTGCGAGCCCCGGGTTCGAGAGCCAGCACGAGGAGACGACCGCCGACCTCCCCGTCACGGGGACGCTCCCCGGGTGGCTCGAGGGGACCCTCCTCGTCAACGGCCCCGGCGTGTTCGAGGCCGGCGACACCGACCTCCGCCACTGGTTCGACCCCTTCGGCATGCTCCGGCGGCTCCACATCGCCGACGGGACCGTCCGCTACCGCAACCGCCACGTCGACAGCCGCGACCGGCGCTACGCCGACGCCGGCAAGGGGGTCCGCACGCCCTTCCCCGGGACGCCGGCCGACCGCTCGCTCCCCACGCGGCTCTACCAGACGTTCGCCGGGGTCTTCCCCGACAACGCGGTCATCGGCGTCGCACGCGTGGCCGGGACCGACCTCGCCGTCACGGAGTCGCGCTGGGCACAGGCCGTGGACGACGACCTCCGGCCGCTCGGCCGCGTCGACGGAACCGCCGGCCTCGACTGCGACCTCACGCTCGGCCACCGCCACCACGTCCCCGCGGCCCGCGACGGTGGCCCCTCGTTCCTCGAACTCGGCGTCTCGTACGGCCGGCAGATCGAGTACACGCTGTTCCGCAGGCCGGACGACCCGGACGCGCCGACGGTGACCGGCGACGGCGACGTGGCCGTCCCGGCGCCGGAACCGCTCGCCACGCTCGCGTTCGAGGACTTCCCGTACCTCCACGCGTTCGCGCTCACCGAGACCCACGTCGTCGTGCCGGAGCTCCCGTTCGGACTCGACGGGTCGGTCCTCCTCCGGAGCCCCGTCACCCGGGAGACGTTCCTCGACTCGTTCACCGGCTACGGCCGCGACGCTCGGTTCCACGTCCTCACGCGCGAGGGCGAGCGCGTCGCGACGGTCCCGGCGGCCCCGTTCTTCGTCTACCACGTCGCCAACGCCTTCGAGGTCGGCGGCCCGACAGCACCGGCGGAACTCGTCGTCGACCTCGTGGCCTTCGCAGACGAGCGGGCCGTGACCGGCCTCACCCTCGACAACCTCCGGAGCGACGACCTGAACCTGCCCGCGGGCGACCTGGTCCGCTATCGACTACCACTCGGTGACGACGGAACGGGCGACGTATTGCCGGACAGCCGGCCCGACGGCCCGCGCGCGACCCGCGAACTGCTCCTCGAAGGGCCGGTCGAGTTCCCGACCGTCCACTACCGCCGGTACAACGGTCGCGAGCACCGCTACGTCTACTGCGTGGAGACCCGTGGCGGCAGTGCCCTGCCGACGCACCTCGCGAAGGTCGACACGGCACGCGCGCCGGGCTACGCGGACCGCTGGACCGAGCCGGGCTGTCACCCCGGCGAACCGGTGTTCGTCCCCGCGCCATCCCTCGGCCGCGAGGACGGCACCGCAGCGGGTCACGCCCGCGAGGACGGCACCGCAGCGGGTCACGCCCGCGAGGACGGCACCGCAGCGGGCCATGCCCGCGAGGATGACGGCGTCGTCCTGTCGCTGGTGCTCGACACCGACGCGGACCGCACGTTCCTCCTCGTGCTGGATGCCGGCTCGTTCCGCGAACTGGCCCGGGCGCGGCTCCCCCACCGGCTCCCCTTCGCGTTCCACGGGGAGTTCTACGGGCCGACGAGTCCGGGGCGGAGCGTGCAGTGACCTGGGGGAGAAGGAGATGCAGAGTTCGGGCCGGAGAGACGCCATCTGACCCCATCTGTCGAAAGCCGTCATTCCCCTTCGGCTGTCCCGGCCAACTCGCGGAGCCGGTCCCGGGGAATCTTCCCGAACTCGGTCCGGCGATGACACGAGGGACAGAGATAGACGACGTTGCCGAGTACGTGCGCGTCCTCGCGGCCGTGCTCCGGCGCCTCCGCATACGCCCGCACGGGGACGATGTGGTGGACATCCGGGTTCCGGCCGAGTTCCCCGGCATCCGCCCCACAGACCACGCACGTCCGGTCGTCACGCTCCAGTGCTTCCCGCCGGACCGCCCGCCAGTCACCCCGGTAGTTCGGCATCCCGCCGCCGAGCCAGTTCGGGTGACCGTCACCGGTGAACGCCTCGGAGAGCCAGTCGTACTGACAGTCGCGGGAGCAGAACGCTCCCTCCCCCTCGATGTTGCCGCGATATCTGTCGAACGTGTCCCCACAGTTGTCACAATCGAGCTCGACCGGCCCACCGTTCCACCGCGGGTTGTTCCGACCGGAGATGTCCCTGTCGTGGCGCCACTGCTCGTTCTCGACACACTCGGCACAGTAGAGACCCGGCTTCTCGGACGGATAGTACCGGAACGAGGCTCCACAGCGTTCACACTCCGTGGCCGTCCTGCCCCCGTCCCAGTTGGGGTTGTGCTCCCCCGCGAACGAGACGGCCTCGTCCCTGCAGTCGTCCGAGCAGTACTTCCGCTCGTGTCCGCTGTGGAACGCTGCACCACAGGCCGCACACTCCCGGTTCGGGAGCAGTCTATCGTGTACAGCGCTGTGGTGGACCCCGAGCCCCCGCCTCGAATCGAACGTCTCGCCGCACGTCGGACACCGCTCCGTCATACCGGAACTGTCCCGTCGTATCGGAAGAGGATATGCTTCCGGCGGGACTGGAGCGCAACCGAATTATGCTGGATTTAATCCAGATGAAGCCGATTCTGTCCGATTATTTTCTGTATAAGTTATGGTCCGGGCGCGGAAATCGAATCCGCTTCCCGAGCACCACAAGCTCGGAGGATACCAATACCCCAGCCCGGACACGCACCCGTTGTTAGCCCACCGTCGGGAATATACGTTTCGCCTTTCCCGTCCCGCGTCATACCACCGCACGCCGAGCGACACCACGGGCCTTTAGCCGCCACGGAGCCAACGGCGGACAAGCGTGGCCATCACGGACAAGATTTACGTCAAGAACCACCGGCAGCTCGCCTCCCAGCTGGAGACGAGCTTCCCGAAGGGAGCGTTCTCCGGGGCGACGCTGGACATCCTGTTCACGGGTGAGGGACTGGCCAGCCTCGACGAGGCGACCCGNNNACCGCGTGCTGGACTTCGCCGAGGACTTCCTGGACTGTGACTGCCAGTCGAACCCGCACTGTGGCCACCCGGAGGAGAAGTTCGTCTCCTACCTGCTGGACCTGCGGGCACAGGGGCTCGGCCCGGAGGCCATCGTCGACGTGATGAGCGACGACTACCTCGTGTACGCGT
Organism: Halobacteriales archaeon QS_4_70_19; assembly: GCA_003020985.1. Classification (GTDB taxonomy): domain Archaea; phylum Halobacteriota; class Halobacteria; order Halobacteriales; family Haloarculaceae; genus Haloglomus. The sequence goes on from PXRM01000016.1 coordinate 39,417, forward strand.
ATCCGGGCGACGTCCTGAGCTTCCTCGACGACGGCATCCGCACGCTGGAGGCGGCCGAGCAGCTGGCCGACGTGGACGGCCAGCAGGAGCAGGCCGGGGCCATCCGACGGCGGCGGAAGAATCTAAGCGGCTGATTGCGCTCGGACAGCGACGGGCCGGCAGCGGCGAAGCCGGGCTCGTCGTCGACGTGGAGCACTCGAATCACCGCGCGTTCTCGCTGCATGCCGTCCCGGTCGGCGGAGCCATCGGCTGACGGAGGCACGATACTCGGGATTACCCGGCCGTCCGAGAGGAGCGTGGTCGGGCCGGGCTGGAACGGTCCTCAGCGGGCCGGAGACTGTCGGTCCCAGAGCGCCCGAAGGGCGCGCGAGGAAACCAGACGGGTGAAGAGCTCTCCGTTCTACATGTCGGGCCAGGCCTTCGCGGCGGCGACGGGCCCGGCCACATCGTTGATCCAGCGGGCGGCGACGGTCTTCTTCAGCTGTTCGGCGAGCGGGCCCCCGAACGTGTTCGAGACGGCCCGGAAGCCGATGACGTTGTGTGCGACGGCGTCGTCGCCGACGGAGACGAGGGTCCCCTTGTCCTCGTAGCGCCACTCCTCGAGCGGCTGGCCGCGGATGGCGCGGGCGACGTTCTCGCCGATCACCTCGGCAGCCTGCCAGGCGGCCTGCGCGGTCGGGGGCGCCGGGGTGTCACCCTGGTCGACGAGGGCGGCGTCGCCGAGGGCGAAGACGCGCTCGTCGTCGGTCCGAAAGTCCGAGGCGGTGTGGATGCGGTGTGAGCGCTCGTCCTGGTCGAGGTCGGTGCGCTCGGCGGCCTCGCGGCCGGTGATGCCGCCGGTCCAGAGGAGGACGTCGTACTCCAGCTCCGTGTCGTCGCCGACGTAGACGGTGTCCTCGTCGACCTCGCCGATGAACTCGCCGGTCATGATGTTGACGTCGGCGTCCTCGAGCAGGTTGTGTAGCTTGCCCTGGACGACGGGGTCGTTGTTGGGGAAGACGTTGTCCAGCCCCTCAACGAGGTGGATGTCGATGGGAGCGCGGTGGCGGTCGCGGAAGGCGGCGATCTCGCCGGCCGACTGGATACCGGAGAGGCCGGCACCGCCGACGACGACCTGCGCGGGGTCGTTGCGCGAGGCCTGCCGGGCGGCCTCCTTGACCTCCTCGTGGATTTCGAGGGCGTCGTCGAGGCGCTTGAGCGTGAGCGAGTGCTCCTTCAGCCCGTCGATGCCGAAGAAGGCGGTCCGGGAGCCGAAGCCGACGACGAGGTAGTCGTAGTCGACGGCGGAGCCATCCTCGAGTTCGACGGTCCGCTCGTCGGTCCGGACGTCCTTGACGCGGCCCTGGACGAAGCGGGTGCCGGGCCCGGCGATCTCCTCGCAGTCGAAGGTAATCCTGTCCTGGATGGAGGGGTCCCGGATACAGCGGTGGGACTCGTGGAGGACGAGGTGGTGCGGAACGTCGGAAATCCACGTCACGTCGGCCTCCCCGTCCAGTTCGTCCTCGAGACTCATGACCGTGCCAGTTCCGGCGTAGCCGGATCCGAGCACGACGACGTCCTCTGTCATGTCCGAAGGTCGGCGTGGGTCGGATACAAAGGTGTTGATTCGGGGACGCGCGGCCGTGTCAAGCGGTAATCCGACAGAATCGACGTTCCGGAATCACCGCTCGAAGCGACCGATATACGACCGCCGTGGATTGCAGGGTCGAGAAGGCCACCCCGGCGGAGTGAGAGAGAGGCAGTCAGTGAGCGGGTTCCTCGGCAGGTGCCCGCATGTCGTCGATGGTGATGATGAGGGTGTTGTTGGTGTCGTCTTTCCCCTCCAGCGTCCCCTCGATGACGAGTTTCGAGAGCGGCGTCGGGCCGACGCGGATGGCGTCGCCCTCGTGGAACGCGGAGATGGAGCCCTGCATGCGGATCTCGGCGCGGCACAGCTCGGGGTGGTGGACGCTGGTGAGGTCGATCTCCTGGACGTTGGCACCCTCGACGGCCTCCTCGTCGTGGAAGAAGGGCACGTCGGCGGCCTGGTCCATCTCCTCGATCTGGAGTGCCTCGTAGGCGCCGGCGGTCGGCTTGTAGCCGCCTTTCGGCCCCGGTACGCCCTCGACCAGTTGCAGGGCCTTGAGCGACTGCATCTGGTTGCGGATGGTGCCGGGGTTACGGTCGACGCGATCGGCGATATCCTCCCCCTTGACGGCGGTTTCGGACTCCCGGTAGAGATTGACGAGTTCCTGAAGGATCGCCTTCTGGCTGGGAGTGAGCTCGATGGACGACATGTAACGGACGATTCACCAGCGTTTCGCATAAATCCGGTGGTGGGGTGGCCAGTGATGGACAGATGGTGTGGACGGGCCGAGCGGCGACAGTCGGGACGGCCCGGCGGGGGGTGAGACGGACGAGTCGGCGGAGACGACACGACTGGACCGACACGTCTTTGCGGTCGCCAGCGACGTGTCCCGACATGGAAGGGAAGCGCGTTCTGGTGACGGGCGGTGCGGGATTCATCGGCTCGAACCTCGCGAACCGGCTCGCGGCCGACAACGAGGTCGTCGCGGTCGACGACGGCTACCTCGGCACGCCGGAGAACCTCGACCCGGAGGTGGAGTTCGTCGACGCCTCCGTGCTCGACGACGACCTGCCGACCGACGTTGACGCGGTGTTCCACCTGGCCGCGCTCTCCTCGTACTTCATGCACGAGGAGGAGCCCGCGAAGGGGGCCCGCGTCAACGTCGAGGGCTTCGTCAACACCGTTGACCAGGCCCGCCGGGACGGCTGCGACCACGTGGTGTACGCCTCCACCTCCTCCATCTACGGCGACCGGACCGAGCCCTCCCCCGAGGACATGCCCGTGACCGCCCGGACGGGCTACGAGGCCTCGAAGCTCGCGCGCGAACGCTACGCCGAGTACTTCCGCCACCACTACGGTCTGACGACCTGCGGGCTGCGCTTCTTCTCGGTCTACCAGGGCTTCGGCGGCGCGGAGGCGCACAAGGGCGAGTTCGCGAACCTCATCGCGCAGTTCGCCGACGCCATCGCGAACGGCGAGCGCCCGGAGATCTGGGGCGACGGCACCCAGACCCGTGACTTCACCCACGTCGACGACATCGTCCGGGGCATCGAACTCGCCGCGAACCACGACCTCCAGGGCGTTTACAACCTCGGCACGGGGGAGTCCTACTCCCTGAACGAGCTCGTCGAGCGGCTCAACGAGGAACTCGGCACCGACGTCGAGCCCCGCTACGCGGAGAACCGGATCCCCGAGGACGTCTACGTCCACGACACGATGGCCGATCCCTCGAAGATGCGCGAGGGGACCGGCTGGGAACCGGAGATAAGCTTCGAGGAGGGTCTCGAACGCGTCTGCGCCCAGTATCAGTAGCGGCCCGGCCGGGTGGCGACCGAGTGGGCCGCCGGAGGTGCCTGACCGGCTCCCGCCGGGTCGGTGTGGGGCTCGCGAGGACCGAGGTCGTCATCGGACTCGCTCGCCGCCTGTCGGTCGACGAACTCGACCGCGAGGATGACGGGTTTCCCGGTCCGTGCTTCGACCTCGTCATCGAGTGTGCCGGCGAGCGAGGGGTGGGTCGTGTCGGCCGGCCGGCTGACCTGGATGGTGACCTCGGTCGGAAGCCCCAGCAGTCCGAGGTCCGCGAACGCCACCTGGAGCTCCCTGAACTGGAGGTCCTCGTACGACGGCTGATCGAGCGTGTCCCGAACGACGGTGCTGACCTCGTGCTCCGTCCGGACGTGCTCGACGACCGCGACCCCCGGAACGGAGATCAGCAGCAGCAGGAGGACGACCGTCCCGACTGCGACGACCGTCTCCCGCGAGGGAGGGAGCCGAGCCCAGTCCCGGTCGTCGTCGGGGTCGCTGTCACCCCCGCCCCAGTGGTAGCCCATGACCCGGAGCGTGGCGGCGCCCGCGAGCAGGATCGCCGCGGCGTTGATAACCAGCAGGACGCCGGCACCGAGCGCGACGAGGGGAAGCCCCCACACGATACCGATGCCGACGGCGGCCGCGGCCGGGACGACGGCAGCGGCGATGGCGACCCCCACGAGCGCCAGCGGGAGGTCGGTCGCCAGTCCCAGTGCCGCGGCCGACCCGGCACACAGCCCCAGCAGCAGCGAGAGGAACCCCGGGGAGATGCGGGTGCTGATCTGCTTGACCGTCGACACGTGGAGCGCGGGGGAGACGACCCCGGTGTCGTGGAGGAACAGGCCGAAGAGGGTCGCGGTGACGACCGCGACCAGCAGCCCCAGTGCCAGCGATCGGACGCCGTCGCGTATCATCGCCGTCTCACCGAGTACGATGCCCGTCGACGCGGTGATGGCCGCCCCGACCTGTGGCGCGATAGCCATGGAACCGATGACGACCGCCGGGGAGTCGAGCAGGATCCCCACCGTCGCTACGAGCGCGCTCAGGACGGTCATCGCGTAGTAGGTCCGCCGATCGGGGAGCAGGGAGCGGGCCGTCACCCGGACCTCCTCGACCGAGACGCTGTCGGTCTCGTCGTCGGCCTCGACGTACTCGGCCTCCAGTTCCTCGAACCGCTCCGTCGAGGCCGTCTCGGCGTTCGCGACGACCGAGTAGTCGAGGTCCTCGAACCCCGACTCGTCGAGCGTCCGATCCACGTTCTCCATTGCCTGAACGGGCAGCGGGAACTCGACGATGACCGCGTCGCGCTCGCGCTCCTCCGTGACCACGAAGTCGATACCCTCCCCGTCCAGAACGTCCGTGAGTTCCGCGAGCCGCTCCGTCCCGACGAGGAGGCGGATGAGACGCATACGGTCCTCCAATCGAGTCCGGTACGTAGTTATGCACCACCTCGAATCCCCGGCCCCCGCGTTTCGAACGGGGAGAGCCACCGGGTCCCCCGGCAGGCCGCCGGTCATAAGACCATCCACCATGAACGACCGGTATGGACGTCCAGCTCATCGGCGTGCCGATGGACCTCGGGGCGGACCGACGTGGCGTGGACATGGGCCCCTCCGCCATCCGTTACGCCGGGCTCAGCGAGGCCGTCGAGAGCGCCGGCCACGACTGCGCGGACCGGGGCGACCTCGCGGTCCCGCGGCCGGAGACACAGGAGGGCACCGACGACGAGTACGGCGGCCGCGCGAAGTTCCTCGGCGAGACACGGCAGGTCTGCACTGCGCTCTCCGATACGGTCGCGGACACGCTCGCCGACGACCGCTTCCCGCTCGTGCTCGGCGGGGACCACTCCATCGCCGTCGGGTCACTCGGTGGCGCCGCCCGGGACCACGACATCGGCGTCGTCTGGTTCGACGCCCACGGCGACTACAATACGCCCTCCACCACGCCGTCGGGCAACGTCCACGGGATGAGCCTCGCGGCCGCGCTCGGCGTCGGCGAGTTCGCCGACCACGACTGGGCCGACAGCGGTATCGACCCGTCGAACGTCGCCCTGGTCGGCATCCGCGACCTCGACGAACAGGAGCGCGAGGCGCTCGCCGCGTCCGACGTGACCGTCTACACCATGGGCGACATCGACGAGCAGGGGCTCCCCGCCGTGGCGGATGCCGCCCTGGACGTGGCGATGGACGGGACCGACGGCTTCCACGTCTCGCTGGACATGGACTTCCTCGACCCGGACGAGGCGCCCGGCGTCGGGACCCCCGTCCGCGGTGGGGCCACCTACCGCGAGGCCCACGCCGCCATGGAGGAGGTGGCTGCCCACCGCGACCACCTCGTCTCGATGGAACTCGTCGAGGTCAACCCCATCCTCGACACCCACAACCGGACCGCCGAACTCGGTGTGGAACTGGTGGCGAGCGGGCTGGGGAAGCGCATCATCTGAGCTCTTTTCCGCTGCGGGTATCCTCGGCGCGGCTTCGCCACGCCTGCGGGAACCGACCCGCCGGCAACGCCAGCCAGCTATCCGTTCGTCGGCGGAGCCGACAAACCACTCGCGCAAGAACGTTCAGAAAAAGAGCCGCTGGCTCCCTCCGGTCGCCAGCGGTGAACCGGTCACCTCCGGCGTGCGGATTCAGCTACATAACGACACATTCAAGCAATCTATATCGAGAATATTATAATTTTGTACCAAGAAATTAGAAAATGCCGAAAATTGAGGCGTTATGCGGGCAATATGAGTGGAATCAGACCGTCACCGTCGCCACGAACGCCGTCCCACCGTTGTAGCGGTCGATATCCACGCGGTCGGCACCGAACGCGGCCCGGAGGTCCGTGAGGAGGTGGCGGTCGGGGTACCAGTTGGTCGCGAGCGCGGAGAGGCCGTCGACGAGCGGGTTGAGCAGGCGCCCGGGGCCCTTCTGGTACGGCTGTGCGTCGAGGACGGCGACACGACCGCCGGGACGGACGACGCGCCGGAGCTCCTGGATGGCCCGGAGGTGGTCCGGGATGGCCGACAGGGAGAGCGTACAGCACGCTGCGCCGACTGCGTCGGCCGGAAGCGGCAGCCTGGCGGCGTCGGCCCGGACGACGTGAACGGGCACATCCACCTCGCGGGCCCGGGCCCGGGCCGCCACGACCATCCCCGCCGAGTGGTCGACGCCGACGACGGCACCGGAGCGGCCGACGCGGTCGGCGAGGAGCGGGACGTTCGGCCCGGTACCACAGGCGAGGTCCAGCACCCGGTCGCCCCGGGAGAGCGCGAGCCGGTCGACCGTGGTCCGCCGGAGCGCCCGGTAGCGCCCGAAGAACGCTCCCCGGGCGAACAGGTCGAACAGGCCGGGGTGGTCACTCCACCGGTCGCAGACCCGGTCGGCGTGTGACTGGGACTGACCGTCGAACACGGCGGTGGGGGCGCGCCCGGCGAGCATCACTCTGCCGGTCGTGGCCCCTGCGGGGGCCAGCGTTTTGGGGCGCGGGCCCCTGGTTCGAACTGTGACCGAGGACGCTGGTACCGACGACGGTTCGGGCGGGCCCGGCCCGGCGATAGTCGCCGCGGGTGCGGTGCTGCTGGCCGTGCTGGTCGCGCTCGTCGCTGCGCTGTGGGTCGGCGGCGAAACCGGGATGGTCGTCGCCGTCGGCGCACTGACCCTGCTGTTCGCCGCGGTCGGCACCGGCCTGCTCCTCATCGCTCGCGAGGTGGGTTCGAAGGCGGACGACCCCGAAGAGGTCGAGCGCCGGATGGCCGAGAGCCTCGGCCTCAGCGAGGAGCGCACCCAGCTGCGCGTGGACCGGGTGGCCGGCGAGGTCGACACCGTCCCGGCCCAGGGCGCCCTCGACGAACGGTACGAGGACGAGGACGACGGCGTGCGGGAGGCCCTCGACGAGCGGTTCTACGAGGAGGAGTAGCGAGGCGAGAGACGAGCGCGGCCCTCACTCGGCGGCGTCCGCGTCGTCGCCTCCGTCGGAGTCGTTGTCGGCCGCGGGGATGGTGTCGACACTGGCGACCCGGTCGTCGTCGTCGAGGCGCATCACCACGACGCCCATCGTGTTCCGGCCCTGGGTCGACACCTCGTCGACGTGGGTCCGCATGATCTGCCCGCGCTCGCTCATGATGACCAGCCCGTCCTCGTCGGTCACGGCGTTGACCGAGACGACGTGGCCGTTGCGCTCGTTCGTCTTGATGTCGATGAGCCCCTTCCCGTAGCGGGACTGGCGGCGGTACTCCGAGAGCCGCGTGCGCTTGCCGTACCCCTGGCTGGTGACCGTCAGGAGCGCGCGCTCGTCCTCGTCGTGGGTCGCAACGAGCCCCGCGACCTCGTCGTCGTCCTGCAGTTTGATGCCGTTCACGCCGCGGGCGGTCCGGCCCATCGACCGGGCCTCGTCCCCGTCGAAACGGATGGTCATCCCCTGCCGACTGGCGATGACCAGGTCCCTTCCGCCGTCGGTCACCTCCACGTCGGCGAGGCTGTCGCCACCCTCGAGCTTGATGGCGCGGATGCCGCCGGAGTGGACGTTCTCGAACTCGCCGACGGCCGTCCGCTTCACGTAGCCGTTCCGGGTGACCATCGCCAGGAAGTCCTCCTCGTCGAGGTCGGCGACGTCGACGACGGCGTTGATCTCCTCGTCGCCGTCCAGGTCGAGGACCTGCTGGGCGGACGTGCCACGCGCCGTCCGCCCCATCTCCGGGATCTCGTAGGTCTTGAGCCGGTAGACCTGGCCCTCGCTCGTGAAGCAGAGCAGGTAGTCGTGAGTGTTGGCCTCGAAGACGGTGGCGACGCGGTCGCCGTCCTTCGGGCGGACGCCGATGATGCCCTTTCCGCCGCGGTGCTGCGGGTCGAAGTCCGCGAGCGGCATCCGCTTGAGATAGTCACCCTCCGTGACGACCACGACCACGTTCTCCTCGGGGATGAGGTCCTCGCGCGTGACCGAGCCCACGTCCTCCATGAACGTGGTCCGGCGCTCGTCGTCGTACGTCTCCTTCAGCTCCTCCAGCTCCTCGATGACGACGCGGTCGAGTTCGGCCCGGGAGCCGAGGATGGTCTCCAGGCGCTCGATCTCGGCCTGGACCTCCTCGTACTCCGTCTGGATGTCCGCGGCCTCCATCGAGGTGAGCGAGCCGAGCTGCATCCGGACGATGTGTTCGGCCTGGTCCGTGCTGAGGCTGAAGGGGAGCTCGTTGTCCGGGTTCTGCAGCTCCTCGATGGCCGCCGAGCGGTCCTCGCTGTTGCGGATGAGCTCGACTACGGGGTCGACGTTCTGCAGCACCTCGAGCCGGCCCTCGAGGATGTGGGCGCGGTCCTCGGCCTCCGCGAGTTCGAACTCGGAGCGCCGGCGGACGACCTCGCGCCGGTGGTCGACGTACTCCTCCAGCAGCTGCTTGAGGTCGAGTCGCCGGGGCTGGCCGTCGACCAGCGCGACGCAGTTGACGCCGAACGTCGTCTCCAGGTGGCGCTCGACGAGCTGGTTCTCAACGACGTCCGTGTTGGCGCCGCGCTTCAGTTCGATGACGACGCGGACCCCGTCGCGGTCGGACTCGTCGCGGATGTCGGTGATGCCCTCGATCCTGCCGTCGTTGACGTCGTCCGCGATGCGCTCGATCCGGCGGGCCTTGTTCTCCTGGTACGGGAACGCGGTGATGACGATGCGGTCCTTCCCGCCGTCGTTGTGTTCGACCTCGTAGTCGGCCCGAACCCGGACCCGGCCCTTGCCGGTCGTGTAGGCGTCGTAGACGCCCTCCTTCCCGACGATGCGCGCGCCGGTGGGGAAGTCGGGGCCCTCGATGGGGCCGTCGGACTCCTTCGTCGCGATGAGGTCCGAGATGGGGCAGCCGGGGTTCTCGATGACACGGACGCAGGCGTCGATCACCTCGCCGAGGTTGTGCGGCGGGATGTTGGTGCTCATCCCGACGGCGATGCCCGAGGCCCCGTTCAGCAGTAGGTTGGGGAGCGCGGACGGCAGCACCGCCGGCTCCGTAAGGCGGTCGTCGTAGTTGGCCTCGAAGTCGACGGTGTCCTTCTCGATGTCGGCGAGCATCTCCTCGGCCAGCGGTGCCATCCGGGCCTCCGTGTACCGCATCGCGGCCGGCGGGTCGCCGTCGATGCTCCCGAAGTTCCCCTGCCCGTCGACCAGCGGATAGCGCAGCGAGAAGCTCTGGGCCATCCGCGCCAGCGCGTCGTAGATGGCGCTGTCGCCGTGGGGGTGGTAGTTCCCCATGGTCTCCCCGACGACGTTCGAGGACTTCCGGTGGCCCGACCCGGGCGTGACGCCCATCTCGTGCATCGCGTAGAGGATGCGTCGCTGGACCGGCTTCAGGCCGTCGCGGGCGTCGGGCAGCGCGCGCCCGACGATGACGCTCATCGCGTAGTCGATGTACGACTGCTCCATCTCGTCCTCGACGCGGACGCTCTCGACGCGCTCGGCGACCTCGTCCGGGAGATCCGGCGTGTCCGAACTCATCGCCAGGGACACCCCGCTCGGAGCGACCGGTCGGAACGATACGCGGACGGCACGACTTCGGACGCTGTATCCGGTGTCTGCGACTTGTGTATCATATATCGTATATCTCCTCGGTTCCCGTCAGATATCCACCCACTCGGCGTCCTCGGCGTGCTCCTTGATGAACTGCTTGCGCGGCTCGACGGCGTCGCCCATCAGGACCGAGAACATCCGGTCCGCAGTCGCGGCGTCCTCGATGGTGATCTGCTTGAGGATGCGGTTCTCCGGGTTCATCGTCGTGTCCCAGAGCTGTTCGGGGTTCATCTCGCCGAGGCCCTTGAACCGCTGGACCTGGTCGGGCGAGCCGTCACAGACCTCCTCGACGATGCGGTCGCGTTCGGCCTCGGTCATCGCATCGTACGTCTCGCCCCGGTTCCGGACGCGGTAGAGGGGCGGCTGGGCGGCGTAGACGTAGCCCCGCTCCAGCAGTTCCGGCATGTGCCGGTAGAGGAAGGTCAACATTAGCGTCCGGATGTGCGCGCCGTCGACGTCCGCGTCGGTGTTGTGCGCACAGATACCACCCATCCCTGCGACGAAGTTCTCGTCGGTCTCGACCGAGAAGTCGTAGACGTACTCGCTAGATGGTTCGATTGGTTCGACGGACCGAACCTCCAGGCCGACGAGGTCGTCCGAGATTTCGGTGAATGCGCGGTTATGGGGGTTCTCCCAGCCCTCCTCGAGAGTTTCCGCAAGAGGATCAGAGCCGTGATGGAGCATCCAGACCGGTCGGAGCGCTTCGAGGTCGGTACGTGCGGACACGGTTATGGTATGTATATCGTGGTTGGTGCTGACGGGTTGGCCGTCGATCTCCTCGTCCGGAATCTCTGTAGCCGGAAGGACCGACCGGGAACCGAAGATTCCGCGTGCGGAGAGCAGATACTGGAGACCGCTTGCCAGGTCGCGCGAACTCGTGGTCCAGGTAATCGACCGCTGGCTGACCGTCCCGTCGCCGAGCAACCAGCCACGCAGGAACGCATCCTGCAGGTCTGCCCCGACATTGAACACGAGGTCCGGAACCGTCTTCTCGTGAGCGGCCCCGGCATCGAATCTGAACAGGCGTTGCCAGGCAACCGCAGCAGCCCGGTTGAGGAGTTTCACTTCGCCGATCCGGTCGTCGTACTCGCTGTGTTTGGCGCGGATGCCGAACACATGCTCGAACGCGTCGCGGTACTTCTCGACCAGTCGCTCGTTGTTCGCGCCGATGGCCAGCCGGATGCCGTTCCGGGGCGAGGACGACCCCTCGGCCACGTAGAACCCCATCAGGTCGAGTAGGGTTTCGTCTGCATCGACGTATCGGTCGATGGCGTGGTCTGCGTAGTGCTCTGGCGTGAGTTCGACGGTCGCATCGTCGGGGATCAGCTCCAGATCGGCGATATCCAGTTCGCTCACCCGAACGTAGTCCCGGACCCTGTTCGCCGGTGCCGCCTCGTACTGTTCGTTCCACCGCTGGTCGAGCAGCGAGTCTCCTACCGTCACCGACGACATCACGTCCCCGGCACCGACGGCCTCGCAGTAGGCCTCGAAGTTCGAGGCGCTCGGGCGGCTCTCGCCACGCTCCCACTGTGAGACGGTGATCGGCTGCGCGACACCGACCTCGTCGCAGACCTCCTGCTGGGTCATTCCGGTCTCGACGCGCTGCTGGCGCAGGTCCGCGCGGACCTGCTCGGGGATTTCGACGCGTGGCGCAGCGCGTTCCGTTCCGGTGTGCTCGTCACGCACCTTCTGTTTGAACATCTCCTCGATACCGTCACCGCGCGCGTAGATCTCGGAGTCGAATTCGTCTGCGCGGTCGATAAGCCCTTCGAGAAGATCAATCTGCTCTGGAGCACTCCCGTGACCCGCGAGCGGTACCTCCCGCGGGGCAACGACCTCGTCGCCTGGCTGAATCTCGTCGCCCTGGGCCAGTTCGACCTCGCCACCGCGGTTGACGAAGACGCTGTGCGAGGCTGTCACCTTCAGGCTCCGGCCGTAAGCCGTCTCGATTTCGTACAGGGGTTCCTCGATTTCGTGGCGGATGACCTGATCGATCGGCCGGAACTTGGTCTCATGGTCGTCCCGGCCGAAACAGAGCACCTCGTATCCCTCGTACCCGTCACTGTCGGACTCGATAGCAGCGTCGATGAACTCGCCGATGCCGATGAACCGGATCCGGCCCTCGGGGTTACGAACGAAGCCGTGCTCTTCCCCGTCGACGCTCATGATGATGATCTTGTGGTAGCGACAGTCCTCGATGTCGAACTCGTCGCCGATGCCGGTACCGACGGCGGTGATGAGGTTACGGATCTGTTCGTTCTCTAGAATGCGGTCTAAGCGGTGCTTTTCGACGTTGAGTATCTTTCCACGGAGGGGAAGAACGGCCTGGAACTCCGGGTCGCGACCCTGCTTGGCACTCCCCCCAGCGCTGTCCCCTTCGACCACAAATAATTCTGACATTTCTGGGTCGCGGCTCTGACAGTCGGCTAGCTTCCCGGGGAGGGAGGTCGAGTCGAGCGCGGACTTCCGGCGGGTCAGCTCCTCGGCCTTCTTCGCGGCCATCCGGGCCTTCGCGGCCTCGACGGCCTTCGAGACGATGGCCTCGGCACTGTCGGGGTGCTCCTCCAGGTAGGCCGAGAGCTGCTCGTGGACGATGCCCTCGACGATGCCCCGGACCTCGCCGTTCCCGAGCTTCGTCTTCGTCTGCCCCTCGAACTGCGGGTCCGGGTGCTTGATCGACAGGACTGCGGTGAGCCCCTCGCGGATGTCCTCCCCCTTCAGGGTACCGTCGATGTCCTTCAGGAGGCCCTGCGAGGTGGCGTAGTCGTTGACGACGCGCGTGAGCGCGGTCTTGAACCCCGTCATGTGGGTGCCGCCCTCGCGGGTGTTGATGTTGTTCGCGAAGGCGTGGATGGAACCCTGCACCCCGGCGGTCGCCTGGATGGCGATTTCGACCTCCACGGGGCCGTCCTCGCTCTCCCCCGAGCCGCCGATGTAGACGACCTCGTCGTGGAGCACGTCGCGGGTCTCGTTGAGGTACTCGACGAACTCGCGGATGCCACCCTCGTACTCGAACGTCTCGGCCTCGCCGTCGCGCTCGTCGTGGATGGTGATGGCGGCCCCCGGGTTGAGGAAGGCCAGTTCCCGGAGCCGTGAGGCCAGCGTGGAGTAGTTGAAGTCCGTCGTCTCGAAGATCTCCGGGTCCGGCCAGAAGCGGATCGTGGTCCCGGTCTCCTCGTCCGGTTCCACGTCTCGGACCCGTTCGAGGTCCTGGTCGGGGTCGCCGTGATCGAAGCGGTGTCGGTAGACGCCGCCGTCGCGCTTGACCTCGACCTCCAGCCACTTCGAGAGGGCGTTGACGGCGGAGACGCCGATCCCGTGGAGGCCACCCGAGACCTGGTAGGAGTCCTTGTCGAACTTGCCGCCGGCGTGGAGGACCGTCATCACGACCTCCAACGCCGACTTGCCGGACTCGTGCTCACCGACCGGGATGCCGCGGCCGTCGTCGCTGACGCTCACCGACGCGTCCTCGTGGATGGTCACCTCGATGGTGTCGCAGTAGCCCGCCAGCGCCTCGTCGATGGAGTTGTCGACGACCTCGTAGACGAGGTGGTGGAGCCCGCGCGCGTCGGTGGTCCCGATGTACATCGCGGGTCGCTTGCGGACGGCCTCCAGCCCCTCGAGGGTCTGGATGTTATCCTCGCTGTATCCCTGGGACATCTATCTACCAAGGGTAGTGGGCGTTCCGTTTTAAACCCTCGCACGCGCGCGCGAGAGTTACCACCCTGTTGGTTCCGAGGGGACAACCCGTTGGTTCCGAGGGGAGCGTCCCGGAGGCGCCCCGTGGCCGCCAGGGGGATGGCCGTCCGTGACCGACGGATGGCAGCCGTGCGTCCGACGGAGGGCGTTCCACTTCCACCGAGGTAGCGGGCAGGTTTTACTTCCCCGGGGGATAGGAGTCCGGTAATGACTTCGTTCCAGTCGGAGCTCGGGGGCGGCGGCGGCGACGGCATCGCCGAGGAGCTGGCACAGGAGCAGCGAGCCATCTCCATCGCCGAGTTCTTCGAGAAGAACAAGCACATGCTTGGGTTCGACTCGGGTGCCCGGGGGCTCGTCACCGCCGTCAAGGAGGCCGTCGACAACGCGCTCGACGCGACCGAGGAGGCCGGTATCCTCCCGGACATCTACGTCGAGATCGAGGAGGCCGGCGACTACTACCGGCTCGTCGTCGAGGACAACGGTCCCGGTATCACGCGCGAGCAGGTGCCGAAGATATTCGGCAAGCTGCTGTACGGCTCCCGCTTCGGCAAGCGCGAGCAGAACCGTGGCCAGCAGGGAATCGGCATCTCCGCGGCCGTCCTCTACTCGCAGCTCACCTCCGGCAAGCCCGCGAAGATCACCTCGAAGCCCCGCGGCGGCGACGCACGCTACTTCGAACTCATCGTCGACACGGACGCCAACGAGCCGGAGATCGACACGGACGAGGCGACGACGTGGGAGCGCCCCCACGGCACGCGCATCGAGCTGGAGATGGAGGGCAACATGCGCGCCCGCCAGCAGCTCCACGAGTACATCGAGGACACGGCGGTCGTCAACCCGCACGCCCGCATCGAACTCCGCGAGCCTGGGCTGGACGAGCCGATGAAGTTCGAGCGGGCGACCGACCAGCTCCCCGCCGAGACCGAGGAGATCAAACCGCACCCTCACGGGGTCGAACTCGGCACGCTGAAGAAGATGCTCGCGGCGACGGATTCGTACTCCATCAGCGGCTTCATGCAGGGCGAGTTCACCCGCGTCGGGGGGACGACCGCCACCAACGTCGTCGACGCCTTGCGCGACCGTCACTTCGGCCGCGAGATGGCCTGGCGCGTCCCCGGGACGACCGACGACGCCGACGTCGCCGGGGCCGTGGTCGACGCGACGGCGAACAAGGGTGCCACCGCCACCGCGGCGTTCGGCGAGGGCGTGGAGGACGAACTCCGGAGCCGGGACCACGTCAGCTACGGCGACGTCGAGGACGCAGTCGACACCGCCGCCGCGACCGTCGAGGACGAGCACGACGTCCGGCTGGGCGACACCGTCCGGGAGAACGCAGTCGCGGCCGCCTGGAGGGAGGCGACGACCGTCCGCGGGTCGGACTGCTACCGGCTCGTCGACGAGGCGACCACGACCCGGAAGGACGACGCCGCAGTCGACGGGCTGGCCCGACGGGTCGCCGACCGCTTCGCCGACGCCGAGATCGACGCGGTCGGCGTCGGCGACGGGAGCCGCGGCCGGGTGACCCGGGAGACGCTGGCCGAGTGGGTCGAGTGGGCCGCCGAACGGACCGCCGAGCGCGACGACGAGACCTTCGGCGAGACCGCCCGCGAGAACGTCGTCGAGACGTTCTGGGAGCGGGCCCGGACGGTCGACGCCGAGCCGCCGAACGTCTCCGCGCTGGTCGACGACCGCGACGCCGTCGCGCGGCTGCTGGAGGCGATGCGCGAGACGGACATCCTCTCGCCGCCGACGGACTGCCTGGCGCCCATCACGGGGGAACTCGTCGAGGCGGGGCTCCGCAAGGAGTACGACGCCGACTTCTTCGCGGCCTGCACCCGCGACGCCGAGGTCCACGGCGGCGACCCGTTCATCGTCGAGGCCGGCATCGCCTACGGCGGCGACCTCGAGTCGGAGGGGAGCGTCGACGTCCTCCGGTTCGCCAACCGCGTTCCGCTGGTGTACCAGCGTGGCGCCTGTGCGACCGTCGACGTCATCAAGGGCATCAACTGGCGGAACTACAACCTCGACCAGCCGGGCGGCAGCGGCATCCCCAACGGCCCGGCCGTGCTGATGGTCCACGTCGCCTCCACCAACGTCCCGTTCACGAGCGAGTCGAAGGACGCCGTCGCCAACGTCCCCGAGATCGAGGACGAGATCGAACTCGCGCTGCGGGAGGCCGCCCGTGAACTGAAGACGTTCCTCAACAAGCAGCAGTCGCTGCGCGAGCGCCGGCAGAAGCGCGACACGCTCGCGGAGATCCTGCCGGAGATGGCCGACAAGCTGACCGAGGTCACCGACCGGGAGCCGCTGGAGATCGAGGACTCCCTGGCCCGCATCATGAACAACGTCCTCGTCGAGCGGCGCCACGAGAACGGGCACGTCTCGCTCGTCGTCGAGAACAACGACGACGCCGGCATCGAGCCGGAGATCACGGACATCTGCTCGGTCGACCCCGGGGAGGTAGAAGAGGCCAGCGTCGTCGAGATGGACGGGGAGTGGTTCGTCCGCTGGCAACCCTCCGTCCCGGGCGGGGAGACGGCCGAACTCGTCTACGACGTGGACGAGGAGGCCGAGTTCGACATCGCGGTCGAGGGCATCGCCGACGAGAAGCTGAACACCAACGCATAACATGAGCACGGACACCAACACGGAGCCGGAGCCGAACAGCGAGCGCGCCCGCGAGGAGTTGATCGACCTCGCCAGCGAGTTCTACGACCAGTTCGCCGAGGGGGACGTCCCCCGGATGCGCATCCCCACGCGGACGAAGAGCAACATCGAGTACGACGAGGAGAAGGGCGTCTGGGTCCTGGGCGACCGGGAGACGACCCGCACGGCGAAGACGAAGGCCGGCGCGCAGAAGCTGCTGAAGGCCATCTACACCATCGAGTTCCTCGCCACCCAGCTCGAGGAGGACCGCTCCTCGACCCTCCGAGAGCTGTACTACCTCAGCGAGTCCTGGGACAACGAGTTCGCCCAGTTCAACGACCAGGACGACTCCAACGGCCTCGTCGAGGACCTGGAGGTCGTCTCGGGGGTCACCCGCGAGGACTTCCACATGCGCCCGGAGGAGTCGGGCGCGACGCTGATGGGTCCACTCCTGCTGCGCGAGCAGACCCGCCGCGGCGAGCGCGAGATCCACTGCCAGGAAGACGTCGGCGAGGGCGGCTACCAGATCCCCAACAACCCCGACACCATCGAGTTCCTCGAGAACGACGCGGAGTTCATCCTCTGCGTGGAGACCGGTGGCATGCGCGACCGACTCGTCGAGAACGGGTTCGACGAGGAGTACGGCTGCATCGTCGTCCACCTCAAGGGCCAGCCCGCCCGCGCGACCCGGCGCATCACCAAGCGCCTCCACGACGAGCTCGACCTCCCGGTCGTGGTCTTCACCGACGGCGACCCGTGGTCGTACCGCATCTACGGCTCGGTGGCGTACGGCTCCATCAAGTCCGCCCACCTCTCGGAGTACCTCGCCACCCCGGCCGCGCAGTTCGTCGGCATCCGCCCCCAGGACATCGTCGACTACGACCTGCCGACGGACCCGCTGAGCGACTCCGACGTGAACGCCCTGCAGTCGGAGCTGGACGACCCCCGCTTCCGGAGCGAGTTCTGGCGCGAGCAGATCGAACTCCAGCTCGACATCGACAAGAAGGCCGAGCAGCAGGCGCTGGCCTCCCGTGGTCTGGACTTCGTGACCGAGACGTACCTCCCGGAGCGCCTGACCGAGATGGGCGTCTTCTGAGACGCCAACCCTTTTCGCCGGCGCCACCCTCCACGGAGCCGTGTCGGAGGAGTGGATCTGTACGAACTGCGAACACACCTACCACGAGCCACCCGACATCTGCTCCGTCTGCCGGAACGAGGTCGTCGTCCCGCGGTCGGACTACGACGCCCGGTACGTGGGCGTCGAGGGGCGCCTCGAGCGTGCTCGCGGCCGGCTTCTGGAACCCATGGCGAGCGACCGGAGCCTGCTGAACGAGAGCCCCCTCGTGCGCGCCGTCTTCCTCGCCATCGTCGCCCTGACCGTCGTCGTCGTCGGTGTTCTGGTCCTGGGCGTGCTGTTCGGCTGAGACGACGGGCGCCAGTGCCACACTCGCTCACGCCCGACAGGTCTCGCGCTCGACCGAGAGCCGCCCGTCGTCAGTGATAGCGACCCCGATGTCGATGTCGGGGCAGTCGGGCACCGCCCACTCGACCGTCACCGACGTCGACTGGAGGGCGACGGTGAGTTCGTACGGGCCACGGTCGGGCTCGTTGCCGGTCGACTGCCCGAAGAGACGCTCGTCGGCCGGGAGCGACTCCTCGGTCGGCTCCCCGACCGGCGTTCCGTCGGCCGCGGTCAGGGTCACCTCGACCCGGTGAGCGGTGTCATCGCCGTTGGTCACCGTGTACCGAAGCGTCCCCCGGAGTTCGCCGCCGGCCCCCGCCACCGTGGGCGAAGGGGTGGGGCTCGGCGTCGACGTCTCCGTCCGGGTCGCCGTGTCGGTCGGCGTCTCGTCCGTCCCGTCGTCGCCGGTACAGCCAGCGAGTGCCGCCACGGCGGCACCGCCACACAGCCCGAGCCACTGCCGTCGTCGCATGCTCCGGGCTCCGACCGCCCGGCCGAAAAAGAGCGCCGGCGACGAACTGATACGTCCGCCAGCACCGGTTTGCTGTCCCGGAGTCCTCGCTGGCTACCAGAGGTCGTCGGGCCACGTCTCCGAGAGGACGACCGGGATGCCCGCCTCGGCCACGTCCGCGGCGAAGGCCCGGGAGTCCGTCCGGAGCGTGTCGAACGTGTTGTAGTGGACCGGCACCACGAGGGCCGGGTCCATCGCGGCCGCCAGCGACGCGGCGGCGTGGCGGTCCATCGTGAACGCGGCGCCGATGGGCGGGCAGAACAGGTCCACGTCGAGTTCGGCGTGCCCCTCCAGCACGTCCGTGTCGCCGGGCCAGTAGACGCGGACGCCGTCGGCGGCCGTTCCGCTGGGTCCGGAGGCAGGGACCGTGAGGTGGAACCCGCAGCCGAACCCCTCCGGGTGGACCGGGTCGCCGTCCGCGCGCACGTGGTCGCCGTCCGCGCGCACGTGGTCGCCGTCCGGGTGGTTGTACGCGGCGGTCGTGCGGACGATCACGTCCCCGACCGCGAGGTCGGCTTCGTCGTCCACGCGGCGGACCTCGCAGGGGAGGTCGACCGGGCGCTCGACCGCCCGGTCGATCCGGTGGGTGTCGACGCCCTCGAAGACGAGAAGCGTGGTGTCCTCGTCGGCCACCCGGCGGATGGCCGCCGGGTCGTAGTGGTGGTCGTGGGTGACGCAGACGAGGTCCGCGTCGTGCGGTTCGACCGCCGGGCCCCGCGGGTGGTGGTCCGGGTCGCCGTCGGCGTCCGCCGGGGGCCAGTCGCCGGAGAGGACCCCGTACCGCCCAGGGTCGCAGTAGACGACAGTCGGGTCGGGGGCCTCGGCTCCCATCCCTTCGAGGCCGGGAGCGGGCGTCTCCAGACGCAGCGTCGCGTAGCCGAGCCAGTCGGCCCGGATACCGCCGTGGCGGACCATACCGGCGCTTCCGCCGGTAGCACCCTGAACGTTCTGCCACCGGTCCCGTCGCGGGACGGCGGCCGTTCTCACGGGCCGAAAACGCGCTCGACCGCTTACGTGGAGACGAGTCGGTCCGACCGACCTCGAGACGTCCCCACGCTCGGTAGCAAGGGCGGGACCGTCGGGGAGCGGGTCGACGAACTCCAGGCCGCCGCCCGCGAGACACACACCGAACTCGCCCGGCGCATCAGGAGCGTCGACGACGCGAGCGCCGAGACCGCACGCGTCGACGGGCTCGCCGACCGCATGACCGCCATCGAGGAGCGCCTGGCGACCATCGAAGAACGGCTGGCAGAGTGAATTACGTCCATTATTGCTGTCGCTCCAGAACAAACTGCCGCATTGGTATATAATATCAATCATTCTCGATTAATAGGGAGCGTACCGCGTTTCTGCGTGCGGCCGGCGTCGCCGCAGTCCCAGCCTTGCAAGCCCGGTACCTTCCGGACTGGTGGCCCCCTCCAGTGGCATGGAGTCAGCCGTCCACCTCGTCTCCGCCGACGAGACCGGACGCGAGACATCGCTCGCGATCGCCAGGAGCCTCCTCGACGACGGGGTCTCGTTCTCGGCGTGCCGGAACACGCTCGAGATGGAGCCTGGACGAGTCGCAGTTGCTCGACGGGATCGAGACGGTCCCTGAGGGTGCCATCGAGGTGACCCGCCTCCGGGACGAGGGCTACGCGTACCCGCGGCCGTCGGCACGGGTCGACTCGGTAGTTCGGCGAGAAGTGTCCGACTGTGCCGCTTACAGGACCTCGTCGAAGTCCCTGTGGCCGTTGATGTCGACACCCTCCCCGGTGACCTCGGCGAGGAAGACGCCGTTACCGGAGCCGGTGTCGCGCTCGACGGCGGCCTTGATGCCGCTGGCAGCGACCTGCTTTGCCTCGTCGAGCGTGAGGTCGTCGCTGTACTCGCGCTCCAGCGTCCCGTAGGCGACGGTGAGACCGGAGCCGGTGACGGTGTAGTCGTCCTCCATGACGCCACCGGCGGGGTCGATGGAGTAGACGTGATGGCCCTCGTCGTCGACGCCGCCGAGGATGGGGTTGATGGCGAAGAACGGGCCGCCGCGGGCGAAGTTGCCGGCGAGCGTCGCGAGCGCCTCGATGTTCATGTTCTCGCCGCGGCGGGCCTCGTAGAGGTTGACCTCGGCGCGGAGCGAGCGGATGAACGACTGGGCGCCGCCGACGGAGCCGACGAGCGTGAGCGCGCCGGTGGGGTGGATCTGCTCGACCTTCTGGACGTTCTTGTTGGAGACGAAGCGGCCGCCGAGCGAGGCGCGCATGTCCGTCGCGATGACGACGCCGTCGTCGGTGGTGATGCCGATGGTCGTCGTCCCGGTGGTGTTCACCTTCTCGGCGTCCTTCTCGGAGACGTCGGGCAGCTGGCCGAGCTCCGGCTCGTACACGGCGGACTCCAGGCCGTCTCCCGGACTCGGGGCGGCGAGATCGTTCTGACGCATTGGCCCGAGGTACACTCGTCGCGTGCATAAAGGCACCCCTTCGGGAACCCGCGGGTCGACGGTCGGACGGCGCGACGGCGACCCACCACGGCCGCGACGGCGCCGACGCTTGCGATGAGTGATGGTCAGGGAAACAGGCTCGAACCGCGTGTTCAGGCGGCGTTCTCGTAGGCGGTCCCCAGCCGCTCGATGACGCGGTCCATCGGCATCCGGAGGCCGGCCCGGCGGACGGCCAGCGCGACCGGTAGCAGCATGATGCCGAGCAGGATGCTGAACTGGTAGAGGACGAGCAGCGTTGCGCGGTACGCCGTGTCGATCATCTTCGTACCCGTCCGGGACGTTCCTACGTATATAAGCCTTCCCACCACGGCGACCCCCTCTGATCCGCCGCACTCTTGCGGTTCTCCCGGTTGGCCTGCGACCGGTGCCGGCGCAGAACTGGACGAACGTCGAGCCGAACGAGGCACGTTAGCCACCCGGGTCGTTCTCGTAACTTATGCGGATACTGTCGGTACCGTGCGCCGACGTGCGCGGCGGCTCACGGGGCCGAACACTCCGAACTCGGGACGTACGAGGCCGGCGCGCGCGAGGGGCGGGCGGTCAAGAGTCGGCGATCGGGAGTTCGACCCGGAACCGGGCCCCCCGCGGCTCGTTGTCCGTGACCGTCACGTCACCACCGTAACGGTCGACCAGCGTCTCGACCAGGTAGAGGCCGAGGCCCTGTCCGACGCTGCTCTCGTCCTGCTCGCCGGGACCGAAATACGCCTGCTTGTACTCGTCGGGGATGCCCGGCCCGTCGTCGGCGACGGTGACGACCGCGACGCCGACCGCCGGCTCCGAGCGGAGCGACACCTCGACGTGGGGTGTGGCGCGGTCGCTATGCTCGATCGCGTTGGCCAGCAGGTTCTCGAAGACGGCCGGCAGCAGGTCGTCGGCGGAGACCATCACCCCCGACTCTGCGTCGACCTCGACGGTCGCCTCCGGGTGGGCCCCGTCCGTGGTCCGGACCTTCGTCCGGAGCATCGAGGAGAGGTCGACCGGTCCGCAGGCGACCTCGCCGGAGACGGATTTGGCGAGCACCCGGACGTTCTCGACCAGGTCGACGATCTCCTCGCCCCGGTCGTCGATGTGGTCGAGGGCGTCGGTGACGGCCGCGGGGTCGGGGTCGTCAGTGTCGAACTCCTCCTCGACGAGTCGCGCGCTCGCGAGGACGACCTGCATCCCGTTGAGGACGTTGTGGCGCAGGAGCTCGTTGACGAACTCCAGTGTGTCGCGCTGGCGCTCGACGCGCTCCTGGCTCCGCATCGACCGGACCGTGGAGATGCCGATGAGGAGGCCGGCGATACCGCCCCCACCGGCCGCCAGGAGCAGCTCCTCGACGACGGTCACCTCGGCGATGGCGCGACCCTGCGAGAGCTGGGAGCTCTGGAGCAGGGCGACGATGGCGACGATGCCCGCCAGCCCGAGTACCGTCCAGAGGCCGGCCCACCAGAGCTGGTGGGAGTCGAACTGGCTGGTGGCGAGCCAGTAGCCCGCGTAGACGAGGACCGCCGAGAACCCGCCAAGCAGGACGAGTTCGAGAATGGTGAGCACGAGCCCTGCCGGGCCCGCCGAGTTCGTCGCTGGCGACAGCGCCCGGAAGACGATGACGTACCAGAGCGAGAGCCCCGCGAGGACGATCCCGACTCCACTGACGAACCAGGACCCTCCCCCCTGCTCGACCGTCTCCCTGACGCCCCCCGATCTCATACCGAGTGGGAGGGAGATGGGCACCGCTCCTACTTGCCTCTGTTGGCCGCCGGGGTGTGAACCGGGCGGTGCCGGCCGCATCGGGGGGCGAGCGCCGCTGCCCCGGTCGTGGCGTCAGATGGGGAAGCCCACGTAGAGGACGCTGGCGACGGCGACGCCGGCACAGAGCAGGAAGCTCAGGCCGAACCCGATCTTGCTCCAGCGGAGCACCTTCCGGCCGTCGAGCGGGCCGAACGGGATCATGTTGAACCCCGCGAGGACGGCGTTGAGCGTGACCCCGAGCTGGCCGGCGCGGAGGAGGAAGCCGCCATCGGCGAACAGGAAGACCGGGAGGAACAGGCCGGCGAGGACGACGTTCGTGAGCGGGCCGGCGACGGCGATGCCGGCGCTCTCGCGTGGAGTGATGCGGCCGCTGTGGTAGACGGCGCCGGGCGCGGCGAACAGGAAGCCGACGAGCGCAGCCGCGATAGCCAGTCCCAGCATCGTGTAGTCGGCCCGGAACTCCGCGACCTGGCCGAAGCGGATGGCGACGACCTTGTGCGCGAGTTCGTGGAGCAGGAACCCCACGCCCGCAGTGAGCAGCGAGAGCGCCAGCAGCGTGAGGAACTGGTCCGTCCCGAACAGGTCCAGCAGGTCGGCCGGCCCGACACTGCGCCCCGAGGTGACCAGCAGGAACAGGGTGAACGCGACCCCCAGGGCCAGCCACGCGGCGACGAGGTCGCGCGTTTCGCGGGCGCTGAACGAGATGCCCCCGCCGCGGCCGCCGGGCCGTCCCGGAGCGCCGCCGCGACCACTGCGACTCATAGCAGTCCCCCCGCGATGAGGTCGACGCTGTTGCGGGCCCCGGCGAGCATCAGCCGGACGATTTCGTCGGTGCCCCCGATCTCGGCGAACAGGTACGGGATGAGTACCGTCGCGAACAGGACGCTCCCGACGAACGAGCCGACGTTGGTGGCGGCGACGATGATGATGAGTCGGAACAGCGGTACGTCGAGCATGCTCCGGAGGAGTTCGGGGATGGGCGTCTCCGTGTCCTCGAGCAGGTCGTTGAGGTCGCCGATGTCGGCCACGTTGACCGTGAGGTAGCGCAGTTCGACGTAGCCGGCGAACCAGCCCGGCGCCAGCAGCGGGTTGACGGAGGTGAGCCACGCCACGGCGCCGCCGACGGTCGCGCTGGGCCAGTGCGCCCCCGCGAGCTTCGCGAGGCCGAAGGAGAGCAGGCCGTTGACGAGGAACCAGGCGGCGAACAGGCGGATCAGGAGGCCGCTGGACGCTCCCGGGACGCCCGTGGCCGCGGCGATGGCCAGCAGGACGAAGAAGGCGAGGAAGCCGAGCGTGAACAGGTAGCCGAACAGCTTGTACGGCGAGAACCGCGAGGCCTGCTGGCGCCCCGCCAGGTCCGCCATCGGCGGCAGGGGCTCCGGGTCGTCGAGGTACCGCTCGATCCCCTGCTGGTGACCGGCGCCCACGACGGCGACAACGTGCTTGCCGGCGTCCCGCAACTGCACCAGCTGGTGGGCGATGTAGGCGTCGCGCTCGTCGATGAGCGCCTCCGCGCCGCCCGGCGAGAACCGGCGGAACTCCTCCATCATCGCCGTCACGACGTCCGTGTCGGTCAGCTCACCGGGATCGAGCGCCTCCACGTCCCGGGTTTCGTCGGGGGCGGTCAGGCGGAGCGCGAGCCCGAACAGGACCGCGACACCCAGTCCGACGAGCGCGCCGACCAGCACGGCATCGACGATACCGGGGAGGGGCGTCCCGGAGGGGACGAGCGGTGCGCCGCCGACGGCGCCGGCGACGAGCGCGGCGAACAGCCCGACGGTCGTGCCGATGCCCAGCCCGACGGCGAACGGGTCGGCGACCCCGAACGCGAGCCCGCCGAGCAGTCGGAGCTTCTCCAGCCCCGAGAGGCGGGCCCAGAACCGCTGGATCGTCACCTGGATGTCCCGGTCGACCAGTGCGACGTCGATCCCGAGCGCCTCGCTCCGCTCGACCGCCGCGAGCATCTCTGCCCCCGGGCGGACGTCGAAGCGGTCCCCCAGCCGCGTCTGGACGTACGAGAGCATCCAGTAGGCGAGGAACTGGAAGACGGTGTTGCCCTCCAGCAGGTCCGCGGCGTCGAGGTCGTCCGGCGTCTCGCCCTTCAGCTGCCGGTAGCGGCCCTCGTCGAGTTCGACGGCCACCACGTCCGGCTGCTCCTCGTCGATGACCCGCTCGACCTCGTCGACGCTCTCCTGGGAGACGTGGGCGGTGCCGACGACGCGGACACTGCCCGCGTGTTCGCTTCCGGCGTCGGCGACGGCCCCGTCTGTCATGAGGTGAGTTCGCCCGGCGAGCCGCTTACACCTGTCGGAGTCGGTGCGGGCTCCGGGCAGCCACGAGGGGGTTGCTTCACGCCGCGAAGCACCGAGAGAACCTTTACTATCGGCGCACCTAATACAGGGACGATGCGACGTAGCGCTCGGACGACCCAGCACCGGAGGACGCTCCGTCGATGACCACCGTACTGATCGTCGACGACGAGCCGAACGTGGTCGAGGCCTACGGCCTCTGGCTCCGAGACGAATACGACATCCGAACGGCCGAAGGGGGCCGCGAGGCGCTCGACGAGGTGGACGAGGGCGTCGACGTGGTCCTGCTGGACCGGCGGATGCCGGAGCTC
Source organism: Halobacteriales archaeon QS_4_70_19 (assembly GCA_003020985.1). Lineage (GTDB taxonomy): Archaea > Halobacteriota > Halobacteria > Halobacteriales > Haloarculaceae > Haloglomus. Next base: position 64,463 of record PXRM01000016.1, read on the forward strand.
TCGGGGGACGAGGTGCTCGAGGAGATCAACGGGCGGGGGCTCGACCCCCGGGTCGCGATGGTGACCGCCGTCGACCCGGACTTCGACATCGTCGACATGGCGTTCGACGCCTACCTCACGAAGCCGGTCACGAAGTCGGACCTCGTCGAGACGGTCGAGCAGTTGCGCTCGCTGAAGGAGTACGAGGCGGGGGTCCGCAAGCAGTTCGCCCTCGCCGAGAAGCGGGCGGTGCTGGAGATGGAGATGAGCGAGGCCGAACTCGCCGGAAACGAGGAGTACCAGGAGCTGATCGCGGAACTGGAGCGGATCGAGGCCGAGACGGGCGAGCGCGCGGAGGACCTGAACCACGACGCCTTCGCGGCCGCCGTCCGCGACCTCGTCGAGGAGTAGACCCACCCCGGCCGGCGCGATCGCCGCCGCGCCGTCCCCCCGACGGGACTTCAGGCCGCCGCGTCATCCTCCTCGCTCTCCGTCTCGACGACCTCGATGACCTTCAGCGGGACGTTCCGGAGCGCGCCGCCGACCTCGCTGGTGGCGATACGGCTGGCGTGCTCGTCGGACTCCGCGTCGAAGATTTCCATCTCCAGGGCCAACCCGACCAGCGCCGTGTCCGCGGCGACGAACACGGAGTCGAGCGTCTCCCGGCAGGCCGGGCAGGTCGTCGCGCCCACGTTCATGTCGACGTACTCCAGGTCGGCCTCATTGAGTCGCTTGCCGGCCTCGCTGATGGCGACGCCGATGGCGTCGTTCGAATCCTCGACGTCTCGCACGAGCCACGCGGCCTCCATCCGGACGTAGTAGTTGCTCATACCCGTGGATGTGGGGGCACTGCGGAATTGGCTTGTGGTTCGTCGGTCGCACGGTGAGGGCTGCGGTGACGCTCCCTACGACGCCCTTGCGCTCTCGCACTACGGAGACGCCAGCGACGGAACCATCGACGAAGCCCTCACGTTTCTTCACGGCTGCAGTGACGGCAACCACGACAACGGGGACGCCTACGCCCGCGAAGCCCTCTCGCTCTCGACCGGCCGCGCCTCGCTGCGCTCCTCACTCGCTCCCTTCGGTCGCTCGTTGCGGTGCTTGCGTCGTCGGGGCCGGGTCGAGATCGCTCGCCCTTCGAGTCCGCCAGGAAGTTGAACGTGTCACGGGCGCGGTGGCCCTGCCCTTCCCCGGGTTGCGCGGGCTCACTCGCGAGGCGTCCGCCACGCGCGGCCCGGCCAGGGAGCGGCTGCTCGGCCGGCGGGTTCCGAGAACGGGAAGCGCGCTCGCGCCCCTTCTGTGGAGGCGCGAGCGCGGGGAGGTGTGGGGACACTAGCACTCCGCTGGAACCACCACGCGCAGACGCACGGTGAATCAGGCAACAGGGTGGAACTGAAAGGACCGCGACGCCGACGAGGACGAGGCCGACGACCGGTGAATCAGGCAACAGGGTGGAACTGAAAGGGGCCGCCCGGCTGGCCGGCTCAGCCGGCCAGCTATCCGTTTCCCGGCGGAGCCGAGAAATCACTCGCCCCGGCCCCGGCGAAGCAAGCACTGGACCGGAGCGAGCGAAGTCCTCGTGAGCGAAGCGAACGAGGGCCGTGCCAGAGCCTGCTCTGGCTGAGCGAGCGGAGGGAAGCGTGCAGCGAGCCGCGGCCGGTCAAGCGGGCGGGGGCTTTCTACACGGGGTCGTCGTCGCTGCCATCGCTGTCGTCGCAGAGAGCGGGCAGGGGCTTTCTACACGGTACGTCCTCACGAAATTCTCAATTCTGATATGCTTTCGCAGTCGTGCTGAATACACAGCGCGAGTCGGTAAATAATTGGATATCGAGATTATTGGGAAATCAGAATCTCCGCGACAATGTTGCGGACATATCGATCAAATTCGAACACGAGCGGTGAAGTATCTGTCGCGGCTTCCACCCGTCCCCGGACACACAACCCCTATGTGCGCCGACGTCGGCCACACGGATATGAGCGACTCGGGCCCCGAACAGGTGGACGACCCGGACTACCACAGCCGGAACCACACGGCGGCCCAGACCTGCGGCTGGACCGCCAACGCGCTCCGTGGGGAGGGGCGCTGCTACAAGAACACCTTCTACGGCATCCAGAGCCACCGCTGCATCCAGATGACGCCGGTCGTCAAGTGTAACGAGCGCTGCGTCTTCTGCTGGCGGGACCACCAGGGCCACTCCTACGAACTGGACGGCGTCGAGTGGGACGACCCCGCGGCCGTCGTGGACGCGAGCATCGAACTCCAGCGGAAGCTACTGTCGGGGTTCGGCGGCAACGACCAGGTCCCGCGCGAGGCGTTCGAGGAGGCGATGGAGCCCCGACACGTCGCCATCTCGCTGGACGGCGAGCCGACGCTGTACCCGTACCTCTCGGAACTCATCGAGGCGTTCCACGACCGGGGCATCACCACCTTCCTCGTCTCGAACGGGACGCGGCCGGAGGTGCTGGCCGACTGTGACCCGACCCAGCTGTACGTCAGCGTCGACGCCGCCGACCGGGCGACGTTCGACGACGTGGTCGGGGCGATGGAGGACGGCGCGTGGGACCGGCTGATCGACACGCTGGACGTGCTCGCGGCCAAGGAGGAGACCCGGACGGTGCTGCGGACGACGGTCCTGAAGGGGTTCAACGACCATCACCCCGAGTGGTACGCCGGGATGTACGACCGCGCCGACGCCGACTTCGTGGAGCTGAAGGCGTATATGCACGTCGGGCACTCCCGCAGCCGGCTCGACCGCTCGGCGATGCCCGAGCACGAGGAGGTGCTGGCGTTCACCGAGGCCGTCCAGGAGCACCTGCCCACGCATCCGGTGCTGCGCGACGTCGAGGCGTCGCGGGTCACGCTGCTCGCGCGCGACGAGGACACCTGGGTCCCGAAACTGAAGGGCGGCAGCGAGTTCTGGGAACAGGAGCCGTACGCCTGAGGCGCCCGTCTCCGCCCTCGTTCAGGGCAGGACGACGTCGATCTCGAGGCCGATATCGCGTTCGACCATCGCCCGGCACTGGTCCATCGTCGTCCCCGCGATGCCGGCGGTAGTGAGGTGGGTGAGGATACCGCCGGCCTCCTTCCCGGTCCCGAGCGCTCCGATGATTGGGGAGCCGGAATCGCCGGGTGACGCGCGGATGCCCGCGAACCAGGTGTCCTGTTCCGGGTTGCCGCCGAACGAGGTCCCCGAGGAGCCCATCGTCGGGTAGACCTCGCCGTTGGCGACGCCGGCGCCGTACTGGTTGATAGGGAGCCCCGGGTCGATGGCGTCGCCGGAGACCCCGTTCGGACCGCCCCACTGGGGCATCGAGGGGTCGACCAGGTCGCGTTTGTCGGCGGGGATGCGGACGATGCCGAAGTCGTGACCCGGGCCGTCCTCGCCGTTTCGCACCTCCTGTCGGGCGTAGACGACCTCGCCGAGCTCGACGACCGGACCCTCCACGACCGACAGGCCGGTCGCGCCGCCGAACGTACAGTCCAGACAGACCGAGACGGTTCCGAGCTGGCTGGTGTCGAACGCCTCGCCGTCCTGTCGCTCCTCCGCGGTCGCCGCGTTCTCGCTGGCAGCGGCATCCGTCGGCAGGAAGCAGTGGCCCGCCGCACCGATGTAGAGGTCACCGCCGGACGAAGTGCCCTGGTCGTCCGCGCTCGCGTCGCCCGACTCGCTCCCGGGGAACGACTCCCAGATGAAGTTCGCGGTGCACCCGGCGGTTCCACCGTCGGGGAACTCGATAAACATCTGCGACCCGGGCCGGACACCGGTCGCTTGCTCGGGAACGCCGTACTGGTCGACCGGCCGGGTGTTCATCTCGACATCCGACAGGTCCAGACACGGCGCTCTCCCGATGACCGTGGGGTGGTCACCGTCGCTGTCGTCGGTGGTCGGGAGCCCGCTCGCGGACGCGGGACCGACAGCCCCCACGCCGATGGCGGCTGCGGATGTGGCTCTGAGCAGCTGTCGACGAGTGAATTCGTCGGGCATGCCTGCAGGTGGGAACGGCTGTAATAAGGTTCCGCTGCCGTGGTCATAACCCTGTTTATCTATCGAACGTCCGATTAGTACGGTACAAGAAACCGTTCACACCGAGCCTGCTCTCGCGGGTCCCGCCACCAGCCGCGGCTGGCTATCCGCGACGTAGACCGCTCGGCGACGCCGGGTGCTCGACGGGACCGAGGTCGAATCCACGCACGAGAGAGCGGTGTTCGCCTCGAGGTGTGGCCGAAGGTCTCGTACGGATTACGCTAACCGTTCCCCACGGCGACCACCCGAGTGCGGAGGTTCGATGTGGAAATGACGTAGCGTAATCCGTATCACTCCGACGCCGGTCGGACGCCGATATCGAGACCGACCTCGGCGGTCATCCCCCTGGCCCGCGACGCCGTGGTGCCGGCGACGCCGCCGTTCGTCGTGCGGTGCGTGGGGACGCCGGCTACCTCGACGCCCCGGTAGCCAGTGAGCGTCGCCTCGCAGACCCGGACCGCCCCACCGGAGTCGCCCGGCGCCGTCCCCGAACTGGCGAGCGTAAGCGACCTCGCCCGGTTCGACGACCCGCCCACCCTGGGGCCCGTCGCACCGCCGAAGCCGCAGTCGACGCAGACCCGAACTGTCACCTCGCTCGGCAGGAGCCGCCGACGCTCCGTGAGGCCTCGAGTCACCCGGGAGGAAACAGTGACCGGCCGCGCCCAGGTAGACGTCGCCGGTGGCACTGTCCCGGACGAAGTTCGCGGTGCACCCGGCGGTGGTACCGTCGTGCGAGACGAGGAGAAACGAGCCCGGCCCGATACCGCTCGCAGTCGCCGGTGCGACCGACGCGGCCTCGACCGTCTCCATCTCGTCTGGTAGTCCCGTCACGTCGAGGCAGGGGATCGGCTCGGCGCCGGACGTGCCGTCCGTCTCGGCCGAGGCCGATCCCGTGGCGCCACAGCCCACAGTGGCTGCCGCCGCACTCGCCGCCAGTGCCTGCTGGCGCGGCAACTCGTCGTGCCCGGACCGACGCGTTTTTGCGTGGGTACCACTACCGAACCGACGGACGCGGCGGCCGACGCTCTTCATCACGATTCCGTTACGCATCACGGGAACGATACACTTATCGGAACCGTGACCCTACCCGGGGGTATGGCAGAGACACGAGCCGCGGTCGGGCCCGCGGAGGTGGCGACCCTCAAGGAACTCGCGCTAGAGGGGGCGCTCGCCGGAACGACGGTCACCTGTGCGGGACTGGGCGAGCGGCTCGACGCCTCGAACCAGACCGCCTCCCGCCGCCTCCAGCGGCTGGCCGAGGCCGACCTCATCGAACGCGAGGTGCTGAACGACGGGCAGCGCGTCCGGCTCACGGCCGACGGCGAGGCCCAGCTGCGCCGGGAGCACGCCGACTACCGCCGGATCTTCGAGGACGACGACGACGTGACCCTCGACGGGACCGTCACGACGGGGATGGGCGAGGGGCGCCACTACATCTCGCTCCCGGGGTACATGGAGCAGTTCATCGAGCGCCTGGACTACGAGCCGTTCGCCGGCACGCTCAACGTGGAACTTGACGAGGAGAGCGTGCGGGAACGGGGCCGGATGGACGCGCTCGACCCGGTCCGCATCGACGGCTGGGAGGACGACGAGCGGACCTACGGCCCGGCGTTCTGCTGGCCGGCCACCATCGAGGCCGACGCCGGACAGTACGAGCCGGGGCACGTCATCGCGCCCGAGCGGACCCACCACGGCGACGACCAGCTCGAGGTCATCGCGCCGGACCGGCTCCGCGACGAACTGGACCTCGTCGACGGCGAGAAGCTCGGCGTCCACGTGGAGGGGGAGGGGACGTGACCCGGGCCGACGCGGACACGGACGCCGCGAGCGCCGCCGCGGGGACCGACCCGGTGGAGGCAGCCATCGAGGCGTTCCGCAGCGGCGAGCCGGTGCTCGTCCACGACGCGGCCGACCGCGAGGGCGAGACCGACCTGGTCTACCCGGCCACGGCCGTCGACCCCGAGGCCGTCGCCCGACTGCGCAACGACGCCGGCGGCCTGGTCTGTACGGCGCTCTCCCACGACGTCGCGGAGACGCTCGACCTCCCCTTCCTCCAGGAATCCATCGACCACCCGCTCGCGGCGGACCACGACCTGGCGTACGACGAGCGCTCCTCGTTCTCGCTCACCGTGAACCACCGCGAGACGTTCACCGGCATCACCGACGAGGACCGGTCGCTCACCATCCGGGAGCTCGGCCGGCACGCCGCCGATCCCGACGCCGACGCGTTCGCCGGGTCGTTCCGGGCTCCCGGCCACGTCCACCTGCTGCGTGCGGCCCCCGACCTGCTCGACGACCGGGAGGGGCACACGGAACTGGGCATCGCGCTGGCCGAGGCCGCCGGAATCGAGCCCGCGGTCGTCGTCTGCGAGATGCTCGACGACGAGACCGGCGGCGCCCGCTCCCCCGTCGACGCCCGCCGCTACGCCGCCCGCCGCGACCTCGTCTACGTCGAGGGCGCCGACCTGGTGGCCGCGTTCCGCTAGTCCGACGGCTGCCCCCCGGTCTCCGCGCCGCTACCCGCGACCAGCGGCCGGTCCACGACGACCAGGAACACCCCGGCCAGCAGGAAGGCGGCCCCCAACGCCGCGACGCCGGCCACGGGTGAGACGAGGTCGGCCACCCGTCCGGAGCCCAGTTTCAGCGGCGCCCGGACCAGCGCGTACACCATCGCGGCCGCGGAGAGGACCGTCGCCCGGCCGGCACGGTCGATGCGGTCGTTGAGATAGCCGGAGACCAGCGGCTCCAGCGTCGCCCGACCCGACTTCACGACGAGGAAGACCGGCACCGCGACCGGCGTGACCAGCACCGGGGCGAGCGCGGTCGCCGCGACGACCATCGGGATACCGACCACGGCCGCCCGGGTCCCGAATCGTCGCTCCAGCATCGCGGCCCGGTCGCTGGCGACGGCGGCGACCGCGGTGAAGCCCGCGTACAATACGCCCAACAATGCGGGTTCCGGAAGGACCTCGCCGCCGGGGACGTACCGCAGGTAGATGTCGAACGCGTCGACGGCGATGGGCTGGACGAGGTCGTCGACGGCCGAGACCAGCCCGAAAAAGAGGCCGGCGTACAGGACGACCCCGCGGACGCCGGGGCTGGAGAGGGCCTCGCGGACGAGGGCGAGCGCCTCGCGCCCGGTCGGCTCGGTGTCGCCGCTCTCGACCGTCGGGAGGCCGAGCAGGAACACCGCGCTCAGGAGGCCCACGCCGGCGCCGGCGACGAACGGATAGGTCGGGTCGAGGACGTACAGGGGGCCGGCGAGGACCATTCGCCCGGCCATCGCCCACTGACCGATGGCACGCCCCCGACCCCGGACGGCGGTGTACCGGCCGGCGTCGAGATGTTCGTCCAGCGCGTCGTAGAGCCACGCCGCCGCGGTGCCGGAGGCGAGCGTCATCGCCAGTGCCCAGAGCGCGTACAGGGCGAGGAAGTCCACGAAGGCCGTGGCGAACACGAATCCGACGAGCGACGCGGCCTCCGCGAGGCGGCCGAGCAAGAGCGCGTTGCGCCGGCCGAGCCGGTCGGCCAGCCGACCCGTCGGCACCTCCCCCGCCACGACGAGCACGGAGAGGAAGGCACTCAGGCCGGCGATCTGGGTGAAGTTCAGGTCCCGCCCGAGCAGGAAGAGGGTGAAGATGGGCCAGACGAGTCCGTGGGCGGCCGTCGCCTCGTAGAGGAAGTAGCGGCGGACGAGCGAGCGCCCCGGCGCGTCGGTCATCGTTCGGTCCGCGGGCGCCCGGAACTAAACCGTTCCCTGAAACGGATTTCGGGAGCCCGGCCCCGCCCCCGTCCCCGCCACGCGACACGGCGACACACGGACCGTCAACACTCATTAGCCCCGGATACGACGGTCGCGATATGGGCTTCGAGGAGATGGACGTCGACACTATCTGGATGGACGGGGAGTTCACCGACTGGGAGGACGCCCAGGTGCACGTGCTGACGCACAGCCTCCACTACGGGACGGCGGTCTTCGAGGGGGTTCGCTGCTACGACACCGAGGAGGGCCCGGCCATCTTCCGCTGGGACGAGCATCTCGATCGGCTCTACCAGTCCGCGCAGGCGCTCGACCACGAGATCGAGCACACGCGCGAGGAGCTGACCGAGGCGACGCTGGAACTCATCCGCCGGCAGGACCTCGATTCGTGCTACATCCGGCCGCTGGTCTACTACGGGTACAACTCGCTGGGCGTCAGTCCGAGCGAGTGCCCGACGGACACGATGATCGCCTGCTGGCCGTGGGGCGCCTACCTCGGCGAGGAGGCCCTCGAAGAGGGTGTCGACGTGATGGTCTCCTCGTGGCGAAAGCACCACTCCAGCATGATCCCGACGAACGTGAAGGCGACCGGCGCCTACATCAACTCGATGCTGGCCGGCGAGGAGGCCCGCGGCAACGGCTACGTCGAGGCCATCGTCCTCAACAAGGAGGGCGACGTGGCCGAGGGGCCCGGCGAGAACGTCTTCATGATCAACGACGGGGAGATATACACCCCTGGCCTCGCCGAGTCCATCCTCGACGGCATCACCCGGCAGACGGTCATCGAGGTCGCCGAGGACCTTGGCTACGAGATCCACGAGGAGGCGAAGATCGCCCGCGGCCAGCTCTACACCGCCGACGAGCTGTTCTTCACCGGGACGGCCGCGGAGGTCACCCCCATCCGGACCGTCGACGACAACGAGATCGGCGCCGGGACGCGCGGCCCCGTGACCGAGGAGGTCCAGCAGCGCTTCTTCGACATCGTCGAGCGCCGGACCGACGACTACGACGACTGGTTCACGTACGTATAGGAGCTTTTTTCTCGTCGGGTGTCCTCGGCACTCGCTTCGCTCGCGCCCGTGGGCACCGGCTGGCCGGCGGAACCGGCCAGCTAGTAGATTTATGCTCATGTCGATTGCTGATGCCGGCGTCCCTTTCACCCCGCCCGTCGCAGAGGGTGTATGCCGCCCCGTCTCGCCACCGACGCCTCGCTCCTGCGGGACCCGGACGTCGAGTCCGTCTACCGTGACATCGACGGTCTCGAACTCCACGCCGTCGCCGCGGGGGACCCGTCGGACCCGCTGGTCGTCCTGCTCCACGGCTTCCCCGAGTTCTGGTGGGGCTGGCGCGAGTACGTCGGTCCGCTCGTCGACGCCGGCTACCGCGTGCTCGCCCCCGACGGGCGGGGGTACAACCTGAGCGAGGCGCCCGACGCGCTCCCCGCGTACAGTACCGACCGCCTCTCCGCGGACCTCGCGGGGTGGATCGAGAGCGAGGGCCGCGACAGCGCGCGCGTCGTCGGCCACGACTGGGGCGCCGCCGTCGCGTGGGACGCGGCGCTCCGTCGGCCGGCGGTGGTCGACCGACTCGTGATCATCAACGTCCCGCACCCCGCGGCCTTCGCGGGCGCCCTGATGCCGAGCCGCGGCCGCTGGAAGCTGACCCTCCGGCAGTGGCGCCGGAGCTGGTACGTCCTGTTCTTCCAGCTGCCCGGTGTGCCGGAGTGGCTGAACCGCCGGAGCGACTACGAGGGGATGGCCCGCTTCCTCCGGCAGGCCTCGCCGGACGCCCTCTCCGAGGCCGACCTCGACCGCTACCGCGCGGCCTGGAGCCGGCCCGGCGCCCTCACCGCGATGCTGGACTGGTACCGCGCCGCGGTCCAGCACCGTCCCGACCTGCCCGGCGTCACCGTCGAACAGCCGACGCTCGTCGTCTGGGGCGAGCAGGACGACGCGCTGCTGCCCGAACTCGCCGAGCAGAGCGTCGGCTTCTGTGAGGACGGCCGGCTGGAGCGGTTCCCCGACGCGAGCCACTGGGTGACCCACGAGCGCCAGGCGGAGGTACAGGCGCTTCTCCGGGAGCATCTGGACGGGTGACGGCGTCGGATAGGTGGCCCACGGACTCGGGTATTAGCTCCAAAAACCATAGTCTATCCACTTACCTGCGTGATAAAAGACGAAAGGAGCCGATTACAGGAATATCCGCTAGCTATCCCCGTCGTTCCCGAGGCCGGTCGCGGAACGGGGCGATCATCCAGCACGTCGCCGCCCGGGGGTCCCACGGGTACCACAGCGGCGAGCCCCGGGGCCCCGCGTCGCTGCACTGGGCGAGGAAACGGCACAGCGGGCGCGAGAGGAACGCGTCGCTGTCGACCGGCAGGGCGTCAGCGACGACCCGCATAGGTCGCCGTGGCGGGCACCCATCGAAACGCGGGGGAGCACCGAACACCGGCTGAGTGGTCGGCCCAACCCTTACTACGGCAGCATCTGCATGATGGTACCATGGGTGGTAGGGATGTCGGATACGGGACAGCACGCGTACGGGCACTACTGCGTCGACTACTCGTGGGCGCCGAGAGGGAGCGCCTCCGGGCGACGTGGCGCGTCCTCCTCGCCGGGCTCTTGGTCTTCCAGCTGACGGAAACCGCGTCCGTGCGGGTGGCGGGCGTCGTCGGGTCGCGGGCACCGGTCGTCGTCGGAACCGTGCAGGCGGTCGTCTTCGGCGTCCTGCTGGTCGGGTGGGCGCGGTACGTCGACCGGCGGCCGCTGGCGGACTACGGGTTCCGGTCGCCGCCGACGTGGGCGTTCGACCTCGTGGTCGGGGTCGGCGCAGTGCTCGTCGCCTGGACGCTCTGGTTCGGCGTCGGCACCGCGCTCGGCTGGACCACCGTCACGGTCTCGCTCTCGGCACCGGCGGGCCCCGTCGCCCTCGGGCTGGCGGCCGCGCTCGTGGCGTTCGGGACCAACGCCTGGGTCCAGGAGACGGTGTTCCGCGGCCTCGTGCTGAAGAACGCCGCCGAAGGGCTGGCGAGCCACACGTTCGACGCGAGACGGGCGGTCCTGGCGGCGTGGCTCCTCACGGTGGCCTACTTCGTCCTGATCCACGGCGCGACCCGGCCCCGGGTCGTCGTCGACCTCGCCGTCGCGGGCGCGGTCTTCGGAGCGCTGTACGTCCACACCGGTTCGCTGGCGCTCCCGGTCGGTGCACATCTCGGCGCCAACGTCGTCGGGGGAGCCGTGTTCGTCCCGTCGGGCATCGCCGGCGACCGGGCAGCCGTGTTCGTCGTCTCCGGCGGCGTGCCCGGGCCCGAACTCCTGAACACGGGGGTCCCGAAGGTGGTGCTGGGCTACCTGCTACTGCTCGGGTGGGTCCGGTGGCGCCACGGCGAGGTCGGCATCGAGACAGCCGTCGCGACGTGGACGCGGCGCTGAGACGCCGGCACGTACCGGCGGCTCCGCGGGGAGCGTCGAAAGAAGCGGAGTGTCGGTCGGCGAGCGGTGCGAGGTGCGGTCGTGGGGGTGGAGTGGCGTGACGGTGGCCGGCTCTACATCATGCCGCCCATGCCGCCGCCCATACCGCCACCCATGCCGCCCATGCCGCCGCCCATACCGCCGGGGGCGCCGCCGGGGCCGCCGGGGCCGCCCTCGTCGTCGTCGTCGCCGGTCTGGCCGCCCTTCAGGTCACCGGCGGCGATGACGTCGTCGATGCGCAGGATCATCACGGCCGCCTCGGTGGCGGACTCGATGGCCTGGGTCTTCACGCGGAGCGGCTCGACGACGCCGTCGTCCTCCATGTTGACGATGTCGCCGGTGTAGGCGTCGAGGCCGGCGGCGATGTTCTCCTCGGCGTGCTCGGAGCGCAGGTCGACGAGCGAGTCGATGGGGTCGTGGCCGGCGTTCTCGGCGAGCGTGCGCGGGATGACGTCGATGGCGTCGGCGAACGCCTCGACGGCGAGCTGCTCGCGACCCTCGACGGAGTCGGCGAACTCGCGGAGCCCCGTGGAGAGCTCGATCTCGGGGGCGCCGCCGCCGGGCAGCACCTTGCCGTCCTCCAGCGTGACGCGGACGACGCCCATCGAGTCCTCGATGGCGCGCTCGACCTCGTCGACGACGTGCTCGGTCCCACCGCGGAGGACGAGCGTGACGGAGCGGGCCTCGTCGACGTCCTCGACGAAGATGCGGGTGTCACCGCCGATGTCCTTCTCGGCGACGGAGCCGGCGAAGCCGAGGTCGTCCTCGGTGATGTCGTCGATGTTGGAGAGGACGCGGCCGCCCGTCGCGCGGGCGAGCGCCTTGATGTCGGACTTCTTCGCGCGGCGGACGGCGAGGATGCCCTCCTTCGCGAGGTAGTGCTGGGCCATGTCGTCGATGCCCTTCTGGCAGAAGACGACGTCGGCGCCGATGTCCTTCAGCTGGTCGACCATCTCGCGGAGCTGCTCCTCCTCCTGGTCGAGGAACTGCTGGAGCTGGTCCGGCGAGTCGACGTTGACCTCGGCGTCGATCTCCGTCTCCTTGACCTCGATGGCGGTGTCCAGCAGCGCGATGTCGGCGTCCTCGGCCATGTACGGCATGTTGTCGTGGACGCGCTCCTTGTCGACGATGACGCCCTCGACGAGCTCGGAGTTCTCGACGGCGCCGCCGACGACCTTCTCGAGCTTGACGTTGTCCGTGTCGATGTCGTCGTCGTCGGCGACGGCCTGGACGGCAGAGACGACGAGTTCGGCGAGCGTGTCGCGCGCGTTCTCCGCGCCCTTGCCGGTCATCGCCGTGGCGGCGATGCGCTCGAGGTAGTCCGCGTCGTCCGCGGAGACGTCGATGGCGTTCTCCTCCAGGATCTCCTTCGCGCGCTGGGCCGCCTGCCGGTACCCCTGCGCGAGGATGGTCGCGTGGATGTCCTGCTCGAGGAGGTCCTCGGCCTTCGCCAGGAGCTCGCCGGCGATGACGACCGACGTGGTGGTGCCGTCACCGACCTCGTCCTCCTGGGTCTCCGCGACCTCGACGATCATGTTGGCCGCGGGGTGCTCGATGTCCATCTCCTTGAGGATGGTCACGCCGTCGTTCGTGACGACGACGTTGCCCGTCGAGTCGACGAGCATCTTGTCCATCCCCTTCGGACCGAGTGTCGTCCGAACGGACTCGGCGACCGCCTTCCCGGCCGTGATGTTCATCGACTGGGCGTCTCGCCCGGAGGTCCGCTGGCTGTCCTCGCTGAGTACGATGAGGGGCTGGTTCCCCATCTGTTGCTGAGCCATAGTCATCGAATCGTTGATTGTGGTTCTACATAAAGGTGTCTGTACCGGCGTACAGAACCGCCACGCGGGGCGCCGGCAGGCCGTGTGACAGGGAGTGACGAGCGATTTTTATATACTCCCCCGCGGTGGGGTCAGTCTCCCCCCTCGGCGCTCGGGTCACCGGTCGCCTCGGCACCGGCGGTATCGCCCCCCGAGAACTCGTGGTACTCGATGCCCGTCGTCTCCATCTCGTTGTGTTTGCGCTCGAGGAACGAGTAGACCGCGCCGTGCGGTGCGCCGTCGAGGATCATCTCGACGGCCGACCGGACGACGTCGACCTGCTCGGGCTCGCCGATGATGCCGACCGTCTTCCCGTAGATGACGACCTCGGCGCCGGAGAGTTCGGCCATCAGCTGCCGGGTCCGGCCGTCCTCGCCGATGAGCCGGCCCTTCTGTCGGCGGAGGTCGTTCTCGTTGCGGGTCGCCGCGGAGAGGTCGACCAGGTCCAGCATCCGCATGTCGCCCTCCAGCAGCGAGAGTGCCGCCTCGGGAGAGAAGCCACGACCGACCGCCTTCACGATGTCCGGCCCCTTCAGTCCCTTCACGGGGTCGCCGACGGACTCCACCCGCACCGCGCCCGTCTCGCTGTCGATGTCGAGGCGGACCTCGGCACGGGACTCGATCTCGCGCATCGTCTCGCCCCCCTCGCCGATGAGGACGCCGACGCGGTCCTGCGGAATCGTCACGTGCTGCATGAACGGCCGTTCGTGACGGCCCGATTTAAGACTTCGCTGTGCCCGGGAATCCCGCGCGTCCGTGCCCGTAGCCCACCTACACGAACCTCTAACGACTGGCCACAGACCTGGGGCGGACGCCGGCCCCGGTAGGGTGGTCGTCGGCGGGTGACCGCGCGCTGCAGCCGCCGGCACCACCCACTCGTGTGAGACGGCGAGGGAGGCATCGTGGCGGGCGACCGGAGCGGCTGCACGGCCACCAATTTCGGTTCAGGTTTCCGAAAGAGGTTTTTCGTCGGCCGCAAACGTACGGGTATGAGCGCGGAGTCCACGGAGGACCGTATCCTGACCGTCCTCGAGGAGGACGCGCAGGCCTCCTACGCCGAGATCGCGGACCGTGCGGGTGTCTCGAAGCCGACCGTGCGGAAGTACATCGACCGGCTGGAGGACGAGGGTGTCATCGTCGGCTACTCCGCCGACGTGGACCCGAAGAAGCTGTCGGGCCAGTCCATCGCCATGGTGGGCATCGAGGTCGCAAGCGAATCCTACATCGAGGCGACCCGGAAGCTGAAGGCGCTCGACGCGGTCGAGGCGCTGTACTCCTCCAGCGGCGACCACACCCTGATGGCCGAGGTCCGGGCCGCCGACGGGGACGCGCTGGGGGAGGTCATCGCCGACGAACTGCTCGTCATCGACGGGGTCGAGGAGGCCCACCCCTCCTTCCTGCAGGAGCGGCTGAAGTAACCCGCCGGGCCGCCGCGCACAGCTCCGCGACCCATTGCCCTCCGCTCCGCTTCGACTCCGTGGTCCACGCCTGCACCGACAACCCGGGGACCTGACCGCGACGGTCACCGTTATCCGCCGTCCGTTCCAACCGATTCACATGCCGACCTACGAGCGGTCGACGCGTGTCGCCGCCCCGCTCTCCGAGGTGTGGACGTTCCACTCTCGCGTCGAGGGACTGGAGGCGCTCACGCCCGACTTCATGAACCTGCGGGTCGAGCGGGTCGTCGGCCCGGACGACGAGGCGGACCCCGAAGTGCTGGAGACGGGAGCGCGCATCGACATGTCGATGCGGCCGTTCGGCGTCGGCTCGCGGCAGACCTGGACCTCCCTCATCCGGGCGCGCGAGTCACACGAGGGGGCGGCGTACTTCCGGGACACGATGGAGGACGGCCCGTTCCCGGAGTGGGAGCACACCCACCTCTTCTACGCCGACGACGGCGAGACCATCTGCCGGGACCGCGTGCGCTACCGGCTCCCGGGCGGGCCGCTCGGCCGACTGGCCGAGCCGTTCGGCGATCTCGGCTTCGAGCCGATGTTCGCGGGCCGCCACCACGAGACGAAGCAGTTGCTGGAGTGAGACGGTCGCGCGCCGAGAACGAACCGGGGGCGCTTTCCGGGAGGACGGAGACGGGGGTGTATGGATTCGCTCGTCGTGGCGCACGCCGGCGAGGCGAGCTTCGGCCTGGGGGCCGCCGTCGGCATCGGCGCGTTCGCGGGGCTGCTCGCGACGGCGCTGATGAACCTCCCGATGCAACGACTCCCCGAGGGGAGCACGCCGCCGTTCGTGGCGGCCGGGGCCCTCACCGGCGACGAGTTGACCGAGGTCTCGGAGGGCCTGGCGAGCCTGGTCCACTACGCCGCCGGGACGCTGGCGGGCATCGGGTTCGTCCTGGTCGCCGAGGGTGTCGAGCGCGTCGGGGCAGCGCGAGGCGGCATCCCCGGCGGCGACATCGTCCTCGGTGGGACCGGCATCCGCCTCGTCCCCCACTTCGTCGCCGCCATGGCCACGTTCTCCGTCCTCTTCCTGTTCTTCGGGTACGTGGTCCTCCCCCTGTTCGGGAAGGAGGCCCGGGACCGGGCCCGGCACGTCCGCAACGACTGGGCCATCTCCGCGGCCGTCTACACGGCCGCGGTGACGCTGCTCCTCCCGGTGCTGACGGTGGCCATCGCCTGATACGGATTACGCTACGTCGTTTCCACATCGACCGTCCGCACTCAGGCGGTCGTCGTGGGAAACAGGTAGCGTAATCCGTATGAGTCGCCCGCCGGGGACCGCCCGGACTTTTGTCGGCCCGCCGCCGAGCGGGTGCATGGCCAAGCAGCCGCACATCCTCTGTGAGCCGGGCGACCTGAACGACGTGGCACTCGTGCCTGGGGACCCCGGTCGGGTCGACCGCATCGCCGGGCACTGCGACGACCACGAGCTGGTGGCCGAGAACCGGGAGTACCGCGTCGTGAACGCGACCTACGACGGGGTCGGCCTGACGCTCTGCTCGACCGGCATCGGCGCCCCCTCGACGGCCATCGCGGTCGAGGAACTCGCCGCCGTGGGTGTCGAGACGTTCCTCCGCGTGGGGACGACCGGCGCGCTCCAGCGGGGGATCGAGATCGGCGACATGGTCGTCGCCACCGCCGCCGCGAAGGACGAGGGGACCACGAAGCGCTACGAGTCGGCGACGGTACCGGCGGTGGCGACGCACGGCGTCGTCGCGGCACTGCTCACGGGCGCCAGCGCACGCGACGAGACGGTCCACGTCGGGCCGGTCGCCACGGACGACGCCTTCTACGCCGAGACCGAGGAGCACGTGGAGCGCTGGGAGGGGGCCGGCCTGCTCGCGGTGGAGATGGAGGCCGCCGCCCTGTTCACGCTCGCACGGCGCAAGCGGCTCGACGCCGGGGCCATCTGCACCGTCGACGGGAACCTCGTCGAGGGGACACAGAAGGGGGAAACCGGCGACGAGGAGCTCCCGCCGAAGGCCCGCGACAACGTCGACCGGGCCATCGCCATCGCGCTCGACGCCGTCGTGGCGCTCGACGACACCTGACCGGGCACGCCACGGCCGTTCCTGCCACCGCGACCCACCCTTGTATTTCCGCGTGATAGACCATGAAGTATAACGATTCCCCAGAGCCTTGCCCGGCATATTATCTCCCTTAGTGAGAACTTATCTCACGATATTCTTATTATGTCCCGTACGTTGCAGTGCTGTATGCACCAGCACGCGGTGCGGACGGCGATGGCCCTGTACACAGGCGGGACACTGGACCTGGAGACGGCAGCCCGCCAGGCGGGCGTCTCGACGGATCGCATCGAGCGGGCCGCCCGGCGCCTCGGGACAACCCGGACCACGACCACGACCTCCCACGACCGGCTCAACGTCTCCGCCGACTGACCGCGCGACCGACGGCAGGGGTCGCGACCCACACGGCCCTCGCTCTCCATCCCGTTCTCGACGCGACAGCTACCGCTCCCCCAGTGGCGCACGGTCCTCCCCGCAGCCCGAATTCCGCCTACAACTGCCGGATTACGCCACTACGGTAGGAATCGTCCACGTATCCGCCGCCGACACCGGTAATGCAGGATACGGCGAGAGAATCGGAGGCGAGGGGCATGACCCCCGGTTCCCGCGCCGTCAGGACGCCTTGCCGACCACGGTGGGCGGGGCGAGCGAGTTCGTCCCGTCGGCGGACCCGGAACCGGACTCGCTCCCGAGGAGGTCCGTCTCGATGGTGGTGTCGTTCCCGAACAGGTCGAACGACACCCGTTCGGTCCCCTGCGGCGTGTCGACCGTGGCGGTGGTGTCGGCGCTCATCACCGTCACCTCGTCGTTGCGGACGTGGGTCGGCCACCACTCGTCCATCTTCTGGTTGTCCAGGTAGATGACGTAGGAGACCCGGCGGGTCGCACCCGGCGGGATGGTGTGGCTGGTGGTGCTGGCGTTGTCCGCCACCTGGACGCTGTTCAGGCCGACGACGTAGTCGAGCCGCTCGATGGTGATGGACTGGAACGTGTTCTCGTTGCGGATCTCCGTGCTGACTCGGAGCTTCGCGCGCTGTGGGGTGGCGTCCTGCCACTCCGCGACCACGTCGGTGATGGTGAGGACGTGCCGGCCGTCCTCCGTGGTGACGCGCTCGTCCTCGGCCGAGCGGAGCTGCCCGGTGATGTCCGTCGTCTCGGTGGCCTCCCGGTCGGGCAGGCTCACCGGGAGCGACGTGACCGCGATGTCGGCGGTCCCGGTCGCGGTGGTCCGCACGGTCGACTCCTCGCCGTTCTCGACGTGCCGCGACCACCAGCGCGGGACGGCGTCGTTGTCGGCGTCGGCGCTGACGGTGAACGAGCCGTTGCCCGCTGGCAGGTCCTCGACCGCAGAGGTGCCCTCCGCGAACGTGACGCCGTTGACCGTCGTCGTCCGGTTCACCCGGAGCGTCAGCAGGTCGTTGTAGTCCCCCTCGTTGGGATTAGTGACGTCGACGGTGGTGACGATCTCGGTCGTCTCGTCGGTCACTTCGCCCCACTCGCTCGTCGTCTCCCGGACCTCGGGCTCGCCGAACGTCGCCGCGGCGTCGTCCTCGGCCGGGAGCTCCGTGACACGGGTGGGCTCCTCGCCGAGGAAGTCGGTCTCGAACCGGATGCGCCGGTCGAAGACGTTCAGCGGGACGCGCTCGAACTCCCCGTCGTCATGGACGAGGCCGTACACCTCCACCCGGAGGCGGGTCGTCTGGTCGTCCCGAAGGTGGGAGATCCACCACTGCTCCATCTTCGGCGTGTCCAGCGCCGCGTTCGCGGTGAAGGTGTCCGACTCGCCCGGGTCGAGGACGATGGAGTCGTCCGTTCGGCCCTCCCCGACGGTGACATCGTTCATCACGATGCGGTACTCCGTGCCGTCGAGGCGAACGCTCCGGTTGTGGACGTTCTCGAGGCCGACGGAGAAGGCGATGGGCGTCCGCCCGGCGTCGGCGGTCCCCCAGTCGGCCCGCTGGTCGGAGACGGTCATGATCTCCTGGTCGGCGACCGCGACCGTGCTCGTGGAGTCGTTCGCGAAGGCGTCGAGCAGGTCCGTCTCGATTGAGCGGTTCTGCGGCGGCAGCGACGCGCCCAGCCCGGCCACGCCGACGCTGGCCTGCGTGGAGACGACCGTCTGCTCGTCGTTGTTGACGTGGGTCACCCACCACGCCGGAATCTTCCCGTTGTCCAGCCGGGCGGTGAAGTTGATGACGTTCCGCCCGGGGTCGAGTCCGATGCCGCCCTCGGAGCCGTCCGCGACCGCCACGGAGTTCATGTAGATCTCGTAGTCGAGGCTGGCGGCGCCGGGGAACTGCTGGTCGTTCGGGTTCGTCACCACGACCTCCGTCTCCGCGGCGGTCGTCTCCTCGGTGACGGCGCCGAACTCCGTCTGGACGGACTGGACCACGGGCTGTTCGAAAGAGAGGTCACCGCCCGTGAAAAACAGGGCCGCGCCGCCCCCGGCGACGGCCAGCACGACGGTTCCCCCGACGGCGACAGCGACCTTCGTTGAGACCACAGTTGTCGAACGTTCTCCGTCTGGAAGCTAAAACGTGACGGCCAACCGGAGAGGTCGCACGACCGGAGTGGTTCCGGGGGCCGACCACCGGCGCGGTCGAGGGACCGGTCGTGGAGTGGCTACCGGAGCCCGGGACGGGCCCCGGAACCCGGAGGGCTAAGATGCCGGGAGGCGCCGTGTTCGATGTGAACGTCGGCTACCTCACCTACTCGCTCGTCGCGCTCGCGGCGTACACGCTCGTCTCCCCACTGACCAAGCTCGCCACCCGGGACCTCTCCAGCGACGCCGTCGCCGCCGTCACCAACGGGATGCTCGCGCTGGTCGCGCTGGCGGTGGCGCTCGCCGCCGGCGACAGCATCACCCGGACGCTCACCCACCCCGACCGGGTGTACGTCCTGGCGGCCGGCGTCTGCCTCTCGGTCGGCATCATCGCCTACTACCGGGCGCTCAAACTGGGCCCCGTGTCCGTGGTGGTCCCCATCTTCGGGCTCTTCCTCGTCACCTCGGCCATCATCGGCATCCTGTTCCTGGACGAGGCGCTCACCCTTCGCAAGGGCGTCGGGATCGCCCTGGCGGTGGTCGCGGTCCTGCTCGTCTCCGGGGAGTAGGCCCGTTCCCCGGGCGCGGTGCTTGACCGATACAGTTCGGTATTATTAGATTAGTCACGTTATATCTCTATTCAGTACACGTTCAGTAGATATATACGAAAATTTTTCCCGCTGCTCGTGTATGAAACGGATGGGAGGGACCGATGCGAACGCCAGGGAGCACCCCCACGGCAGGACCCCGGCGGGTCGCGCTCGTGGCCGTCGCACTCGCGTTGTGTTGTGCGTGGGGCGTGCCCGCGGCGGCCGGACTCGGCTCGGCCGCGTCGGCCGGCCACGTACCGACCCCGACGGGCGCGTCCACTCCGGACACGGCGGGAGAGACCGGCCCGGACGTGTCGACCGCGACGCCAGACCCCGGTCCGGACCACGTGGGGACCGCGACGAACGCGACGCGGAACGGTACCACGCCCCCGGAGCGGGCTCCGGGCGGGGCCGTGGAGCCGACCCCCGGAGAGCCCACCCTGGGGGACCCCGGCGGGACGCGGACCTCCGTGCCGGACAACGGCTCCGGGCCGGTTCGGACCGCCGTCGACGGGTCCACGGAGCGACTGGACGACGGCCTGCAGCAGGAACCTCCCACGGGAAAGGCCGCTCGGCTGGGGCCGCCGGCTACGCTGACGCCATCGGGGCCGGCCCGGAGCGACCTCCGAACGCCGGCCCCGAATGCGGGGACCGCGACACCGCCGCCCGGGACCGGAGCCGGCGGAACTGGAGACGAAGCGCCCCAGCGGACGACGGCCCGCGTCCCATCCACCTCGACCCCGGGAGCGCCGCAGTGTTCGGACTGTGGCGTGCCCGTCTCCGTCGGCGTCGTGCTGCTTGGCCTCGCCGGGGGGGCGGGCGCTGCTGTCGGGCTCGGGCTGACACCGCCACACCCGACTCTCGGGTGGAGGGCCCTCCGGCAGTGGCTCGACCACCCCCCCAGGCTCCCGCCAGTCCTCCCCGCGCGGTTCGGCAGGTCGACGGACGCGGACCCCCTCGCGAACCCGCACCGCGAGCGCCTCCGAGAACTGGTCGATGACCGGCCGGGCATCCACCTGGGTGGCCTGGTCGACGAGGTGACGCTCTCGCGCTCGTCGGTCCGGCACCACGTCCGCGTGCTGGAGGACGCGGACGAGCTCGAAACGACGAAGCTGCTCGGGCGCCGGCGGCTGTTCCCCCCGGACGTGGACACGGAGCTGCTGGCGGCGGTCGCCGACGAGGGGAGCCGCCGGGTCGTCCGGGCGGTCGCGGCGGTGGAACCCGCCTCCGTCGGCGAGGTCGCCGACGAGGCCGACCGCGCGTACAGCACGGTGTCGTACCACCTCGACCGCCTGGAGACGGCGGGGGTCGTGACCCGGGAGTCCGATGGCCGGTCGGTGTCGGTCCGCCTCACCGACGAGGCGGCCGCGCTGCTCGGAGTCGCCGGCGACGGCGCGGACACTGCCGCTGACTGAGACTTTCGAGTGGCTGGTCACAACGTCCTTTCTCCGCGACGAGGACCCACCAGATGCACATGGGTCGCACACGACGGAGACTCGGTCTGGCGATACTCGTCACCGCGCTCACCGTGAGTGGCATCGCAACCGCAGGCGTCCTGGTGGGTACCACCGGGACGGCCTCGGTCGAGGCACAGACCCCCGGCGGGACGATGACCCAGCCGGGAACCATGACGCCGCCGCTGTCGCCGGACGGCGCGAACGAAACCGGGACCGCGACCGAGACGGAGACGCAGACCGGGACCGCGACCGAGACGGAGACGCAGACCGGGACCGCGACGCCGCCCGGCGGAGGCGATAACGAGACGTCGACCCCACCGATCTCGCCGACGCCGCCCGGTGACGGTGAGTCGCCCACGCCGCCCGGTGACGGCGAGTCGCCCACGCCGCCCGGTGACGGTGAGTCGCCCACGCCGCCCGGCGACAACGCCACTGCGACCCCGACCCCGGAGCCGACCGGGACCGAGACGGCCACGCCCACGCCGGACGGCGACGAACCGCCCCGGTGTGAACCCGGCGACGGTGGGGGCGACGGCGGGGACGACGAGACGGCAACCGAGACGACCACCGAGGCGACACCGCCCGGCGAGGGCGGCTCCCCCACGCCGCCCACCTCCCCGACGGCACCGGGCAACGGGACCATGACACCGCCCGGCGACGACAACGGCACCGCGACCACGACCGGCGGCGACGCGCCCGTGAGTTCGCCGGCGCCGGGGACGACCGAGGGGTCGTCGGACGGCCAGTCGTCGGGCCTCTTCGACGTGCTCGGGCAGTTCCTGGCTGACCTGCTCTGAGGGTCGGATTTCCACTCGTCTCCATCGTTCCACACGTACCGCATCGTCGTGGAATTTATCCGCATTACAACACCGATATCCGGAGCGTATCCGGGATACTCCCCCGGCAACGGAGCCGGGCCGAGGTCACCCAGCCCGTCGACCGGTGGGCGACCACGCCGCTCAATAGCGCTCGTCCCCACGGGACGGGTAGTGAGCGACCCGGAGCCGGTGGCCGGTGCGGACGCGTTCGCGCACCTCCACGCGGAGGTGCGAGCGGCCCTGTCCGAACGCGGGTTCGACAGTCCTACGGAGCCACAGCGCCGCGCCATCCCGGCGCTCGCGGCGGGCGACGACTGCCTGGTCGTCGCGCCGACCGGGACCGGGAAGACCGAGACCGCGATGCTCCCCGTCTTCTCCGCGATCGCGGAGCGGGAGTCGGCACACGGCGTGCAGGCGCTGTACGTCACGCCGCTCCGGGCGCTGAACAGGGACATGCGCGAGCGGCTGGAGTGGTGGGGCGACGTGCTGGACATCGCGGTCGACGTGCGACACGGGGACACCACGGACTACCAGCGCAGCAAGCAGGCCGACGACCCGCCGGACGTGCTGGTGACGACGCCGGAGACGCTGCAGGCGATGTTCACCGGGGAGAAGCTCCGGCGAGCGCTGGCGGACGTCGAGCACGTCGTCGTCGACGAGGTCCACGAACTGGCCGCCGCGAAGCGGGGCGCGCAGTTGACCATCGGGCTCGAACACCTCCGGGAGTACGCCGACGGCTTCCAGCGCGTCGGCCTCTCGGCGACCGTCGGCGACCCCGCGGAGGTCGGGCGGTTCCTGACCGGGGGCGCTGCCCCCCGCATCGTGGAGGTCGACGTGGGGTCCCGGCTGGAGATCGAGGTCCGCGAGCCGTCGGTGACGGAGCGCGACGAACGGCTGGCCGGACAGCTCATGACCGAGGCCAACGTCGCGAGCCACGTCCGGGCCATCGACGAACTCGTGCGCGAGCACGAGGCGACGCTCGTCTTCGTCAACACCCGGCAGACCGCCGAGGCACTCGGCTCCCGGCTGAAGGAGCTGGGAACGAACATCGGCATCCACCACGGCTCGCTGTCGAAGGAGGCCCGCATCGATGTCGAGGACGGGTTCAAGGCCGGCGAGCTGGACGGACTGCTCTGTACCTCCTCGATGGAGCTGGGTATCGACGTGGGCCACATCGACCACGTCGTCCAGTACCAGTCCCCGCGGCAGGTCTGTCGGCTGCTCCAGCGCGTCGGCCGGGCTGGCCACCGCCGGAACCAGGTCTCCTCCGGGACCGTCCTCACGACGCGACCGGACGACACGTTCGAGGCGCTGGCCATCACGGAGCGCGCGCTCGACGGGCAGGTCGAACCCGCGCGCATCCATCACGGCAGCCTCGACACGGTGGCCAACCAGCTCTGTGGCCTGCTGATGGGCTTCGGCGAGATCTCCGCGCGCGGTGCCTACGAGATCATCACGCGGGCCTACCCTTTCCGCGACCTCGCCGAGGACGACTTCAAGCAGGTCGTCCGCGAGTTGAGCGAGAACCGCGTCCTCTGGCTGGACGAGGGGAACGACCGGCTGGAGAAGTCCCGGGGGACGTGGCAGTACTTCTACGCCAACCTCTCGATGATCCCCGACGAGGCCAACTACACCGTCGAGGACATGGCCTCCGGGCGGACGGTCGGCACGCTGGCCGAGCGGTTCGTCGTCAACTTCGCCGGGCCGGGCGAGGTGTTCATCCAGGGGGGCGAGATGTGGCGCATCACGGAGGTCGACGAGGAGGAGGAGGCGGTGAAGGTGACGCCGGTCGAGGACCCCGGCGGCGAGGTCCCCTCGTGGGTCGGCCAGGAGATTCCCGTGCCGTACGAGGTGGCCCAGCACGTCGCCCGGCTCCGCGAGCGGGCCGCCCGGCGCTTCGAGCACGGTGACGACCACGACGCCGTCGCGGCGTGGCTCGCCGACGCGTACCCGACGGACGAGTACACGGCCCACTCCGCACTCGAACAGGTCGCAGACCACGTCGAGGCCGGGGCGCCCGTCCCCGGCCCGTCACGGGTCGTGGTCGAGTTCAAGACCCGGGAGGTGGTACTCGACGCGAGCTTCGGTCATCGGACGAACGAGACGCTCGGACGCGTCCTCTCGGCGCTTCTGGGCCAGCAGTCGGGGTCCAGCGTCGCGATGGAGGTCGACCCGTACCGCATCGAACTGGAGGTGCCGGGTGGCATCCGCGCCAGCGACGTGGTCGGGAAACTGGAGACGACGGACCCGGACCACCTCCGACCGCTGATCGAGCTGAGCCTGAAGAACGCCGACTCCCTGAAGTTCAAGCTCGCGCAGGTGGCCGCGAAGTTCGGCGCGCTGAAGCGGTACCGCGGGGCGGGCGCCACCAGCTTCGGCCACGACCGCCTGCTGGCGGCGCTGGAGGACTCGCCCGTCTACGACGAGGCCGTCCGCGAGACGCTCCACGAGGACCTCGACGTCGACCGGGCGGCGGCGGTCCTCCGACGGGTGCAGGCCGGGAGCGAGGCCGGAGCCGGGGCAGCCGCGGAGCCGCGGTCGGCGTCACTCGTCCCCATCGAGGTAGAGGTGGTCGGCCAGCGGACGCCGATCGGCCTGGGCGGGCGCTCCTCCGGCAGGGAGCTGCTCGCCCCGGAGAACGCCGACGCGAGCGTCATCGCTACGGTGAAAGAACGGCTGCAGACCGACCGCGTCATCCTGCTGTGCTGTCACTGCCACGAGTGGGACCGCCGCCAGCAGGTCAAGCGGGTCCCCGACCAGCCGGAGTGCCCGAACTGCGGGTCCACGCGCATCGCGGCGCTCAACCCCTGGGCCGACGAGGTCGTCCAGGCCGTCCGCGCCTCGGAGAAGGACGAGGAGCAGGAGAAGCAGACCGAGCGCGCCTACCGCGCGGCGAGTCTGGTCCAGAGCCACGGCACGCAGGCCGTCATCGCGCTCGCCGCACGCGGCGTGGGGCCGCACAACGCCGCGCAGGTCATCAACAAGCTCCGCGAGGACGAGGACGACTTCTACCGCGACATCCTGACGAAGGAGCGCCAGTACGCCCGGACGAAGTCGTTCTGGGACTGAGACGGGGCAGCGAACGGACCCCTGTCCACGCCAGCGGTTCCGGGTGCGATGACGGGTCCTTCCCACCGCCCGACGTCGTGGCTCCGTCCGTCCGGGTCCCCTCGTGAACCGTTCTCACGACGGGGAACCACTCAAGCCCCGCCCGACCGCGAGTGCGACTATGCCGGACCCGTTCGGTCGTGCGGTCCGCGACCATCACGAGGACCGACGCGACGGGCCGCTGATTCAGCGCGACGGCGCGATGACGCTCGAACATCCTATCGAGGAGCTCTACTTCGCCGACTTCGACCCCGGCGACGATCCGTGGTTGACGGATGCTCTCGGCGGGCCGCTGCTCGACCTCGGTTGTGGGACCGGGGGGAACGCCACTCCCCGGCCGGTTCCGCCGGCGCGACGCCACGAGACGGTCGCCATCGACGCGAGCGAGCATCTCGTCGCCGTGGCGACTGACCGCGGTGTCGCCGACGCTCGCGTCGCGGACATGTTCGCCCTCCGGAACTCGTTCGACCGTGACCGGTTCGGGAGTGCGCTCTGCATCGGGACGCAGGCCGGACTGGCCGGCTCGATAGCCGGGCTCCGGGTGTTCCTCGCGGACCTCGCGCACGTGACGACCTCGGATGCGACCGCCGTCATAGACGGCTACGACCCGACTGCTCTCGACCCGGACGAACTCCTCGGCTACCGGTCCGACCCCCGCCCGGGCATCGCGAGCCGCGTCTTCCACTTCGCGTACGACGGCGAAGTGGGAACGACGCTCCTGTTCCGGCTCCTCAGCCCCGACCGGCTGTTCGAGGCCACCGTCGGGACGAGATGGCGGCTGGTCGGTACCGACTACGGGGACGAGGTTCATTATCGCACCCGGCTGGAGCGGTCCTGAGGTTCAAGTACGGAGCCGCGATCAGACGGCGCGTGCCCTGACGAACCGTCGCCGGGCCGCCGACCCGGACCGGGGGGAACGCCACTCCCCGGCCGGTTCCGCCGGCGCGACGCCACGCTCCACCGCGTCGAGCGCCTGCTCGAAGTGCGCCCGGGTGATGCGGACCTCGTCCGCCCGCTCGGTCGCGGCGTCCGGCCCCAGGTCGGCCGCGAACTCGCGGATCGCCCGCATCGAGGCCGTTCGGACCAGTGCCTCCAGGTCCGCGCCGGAGTACCCCTCCGTCACCGGGACGAACTCGTCGAGGGCCACGTCGTCGGCGAACGGCTTGCCCCGGCCGTGAACCTCGAGGATGGCCCGCCGGCCCTCGGCGTCGGGCGCCGGGACCTCGACGTGCTCCTCCAGCCGTCCCGGTCGCAGGAGCGCCGGGTCCAGGGCGTCCCGGCGGTTGGTGGCCGCCAGCACCACCACGCTCGGGTTGTCCTCGAGTCCGTCGAGTTCGGTCAGCAGCTGGGAGACCACCCGCTCGGTCACCTCGTGGCCGCTCGAGCCACGGACACCGGCGACGGCGTCGATCTCGTCGAAGAAGAGGATCGACGGCGCGGCCTGGCGCGCCCGGTCGAACACCTCCCGGACGGCCTTCTCGGACTCGCCGACGTAGCGGTCCAGCAGCTCCGGCCCGTCGACCGCGATGAAGTTGACCTCGGACTCGCCGGCCAGCGCCCGTGCCAGCAACGTCTTGCCGGTCCCGGGCGGCCCGTACAGCAGGACGCCCGACGGCGGATCCGTCCGTGTGGCCTCGAACAGCGCGCCGTACTGGAGCGGCCACTCGACCGCCTCCCGCAGCGTCTGCTTCGCTTCCTCCAGGCCACCCACGTCGGCGAAGGTGGTGTCCGGCGCCTCGGCGACGTACTCGCGCATCGCGCTCGGCTCGACGGCGTTCATCGCGGCCTCGAAGTCCGCCTTCGTCACGGTCAGCTCCGCACGGTTCTCCCGGTCCCGCAGCGACACCATGCCGGCCTCCTTCACCAGTGACGCGAGATCCGCCCCGACGAAGCCGTGCGTCCGTCCGGCGTAGTCGTCGAGGTCCACGTCCTCGGCCAGCTGGACCCCACGGGTGTGAACGTCCAGAATCTCGCGGCGGCCCTCGGCGCGCGGCGCGCCGATCTCGATCTCGCGGTCGAAGCGCCCGCCGCGTCGGAGCGCCGGGTCGATGCTGTCGACGCGGTTGGTCGCGCCGATGACGACCACCTCGCCCCGGCCATCGAGCCCGTCCATCAGCGTCAGCAGCTGTGCGACCAGTCGGTTCTCCATGTCGGCCTCCTCGTCGCGTGTGCCGGCGATGGAGTCGATCTCGTCGATGAAGACGATGGCCGGCGCGTGTTGCTCGGCCCGACCGAACGTCTCGCGCAGCCGCTCCTCGCTGTCGCCCTTGTACTTCGAGATGATCTCCGGCCCGGAGATGATCTCGAAGTGGGCGTCGACCTCGCTGGCGACGGCCCGGGCGATGAGCGTCTTCCCCGTCCCGGGGGGGCCGTGCAGCAAGACGCCCTTCGGGGGGTCGATGCCGAGCTGTCGGAACAGCTCCGGCTCCGAGAGCGGTAGCTCGATCATCTCCTTGACCAGATCCAGCTCCTCGTCGAGGCCACCGATGTCCTCGTAGGTGACGTTCAGCCCGGCGTCCGCCCCGTCGGCCGGGCTCCCGGTCTCGACCGTCGTCCGACCTGCTCCGCTCGTCTCCGCCGCGTCCGCCGTATCCGCCGTGCCACCCGTCGGGACGGGACCGCCGGTACCGGCCGCTCCGCCGGACGAGGGCTGCGGGTGGGAGACGACCCGCAGGTCCGTCCGGTCGGTGACGCGCACGGTCCCGTCGGGGTCGGTCGCGCGGACCTCCGCTCGCGTGTCGAGCCGTTCGAGGCGCACGGTCTCGCCCGCCCGGAGGGGCCGGTCGAGCAGGTCCCGCCGGACCGCCTCCAGCGTGTCCTCGTCCAGGTCGACGGGGATGTCGAGCGTCACCTCGTCGGCGTCGGCCACGGAGACCGGTCGGACGGTCACCTCGTCGCCGATGGTGACGCCGGCGTTCGTCCGCGTGTCGGCGTCGATGCGGACGCCCTCCTCGTCGCCCCCGGGCCAGACCTTCGCGACCGACGGACGCTGCC
This sequence comes from Halobacteriales archaeon QS_4_70_19, assembly GCA_003020985.1. Classification (GTDB taxonomy): domain Archaea; phylum Halobacteriota; class Halobacteria; order Halobacteriales; family Haloarculaceae; genus Haloglomus. Next base: position 92,506 of record PXRM01000016.1, read on the forward strand.
CCTCGATGACGACGGTGTCGCCGCTGAGGACGCCGAGAGCCCGGCGGGCGTGTTCGGGGAGCCGGGCCACGCCGCGTCCGGCATCGCGCTTCTCCGCGCCACGGACGACGAGCGTCACGCTCCGGCCGTCCTCGCTCATACCGGCGGCACGAGCGGCCGACGGATTACGGTTCCGGGGCGATCGGCCCGACCGACGACCAACCGAGCGTCAGAGTCGAAGCTGTACCCGGAATAATCATCAATTTAGTAGCATCTATCCATCGTAATCGTCTTCTGGGATTATTTTCCATACAACCCAAACTGTTCGCTGGTAAATCACGAACAGCAGAGAGCTGTGACGGAGTCAGTACTTCGCCTCGGCGCCGGTCGTCTCGTAGATGTCCTCCATGATCTCGTCGCGCTCGGCGCGCCAGGACTCGAAGCCGTCCGGCACGTCCGGGTAGTCCTCGTAGTGCTCCGTCAGGCGGTCGGCGAGCAGCTTGGTCCGGTAGAAGTCGTACAGCGTGCCCCAGTGGCCGAACGACTTGATGGCGGTCCGGAGCTTGAGCTTCAGCCCGATCTCGGCCTTCCCGTCGTACAGCTGTTCGGAGAGCTTGTCGGCCGGCAGCGAGGCCAGTAACGCCATCAGGTCGTCGAGGTCGTACGCCGTGGTGAAGATGTTGTAGACGTCGAGCGCGGCGTACCGCCCCCCGAAATGCTCCATGACACGGCTGTTGTACGACCAGAGCACGTCCTCGGAGGCGTCCTCCCGTTCGAGCGCGTCGATGGCGGCGTCACCGGCGTAGGTGCCGGCGTACGCGGCGCCGGCGATGCCGCCGCCGGTAGTGGGGTTGACGTGGGCCGCGGCGTCGCCGACGGACATGAACCCGGGCGCGGTGGCCGAGTCGTACGGCCGGCGGGTGGGCAGCGCCGCCCCGAGTTTGTCCTTGACGGTGGCGTTCCGGAACTCCGGCCGGTCGTGGAGGTCCTTCTTGAGGTCGTCGACCAGCTTCATCGGCTCCTCGGTCATCTGGAAGCCTAGGCCGACGTTGATCTCCGTCCGCGTCCGGGGAAAGTACCAGAGGTAGCCGGCCGCCCGCTGGGTCGGCTTGAACACGAGCGCGTCGTGGTAGTCGACCGGCTCGTCGACCTCGAGAATCTCGCGGTAGGCCGACGAGAACTGCGAGAACCGGACGTTGGTGTCGAAGGTGGCGTCCGAGAGGTCCGCCTCGTCCTGGAGGATCGAGAGCGCGCCGGCGCCGTCGATGACCAGGTCGGCGTCGTAGTGGACCGGGTCGCCCTTGCGGATGCCCGTGACGCCCGTGACCCGCCCGTCGTCGTCGTCGTCCTGGAGGACGTTCTGGACGACCGTGTCGTAGTGGAACTCGGCGCCGGACTCCTCGGCCCCCTCGATGAGCAGTTCGCCGAACAGCTTCCGGTCGATGACGGCGAGTTCGCCGGGGACGGGGATGTCGAGGACGGCGTCCTCGGCGGGGATCTCGAACTGTCCGTGGTCGACCACCGTGTTCGTCAGCGAGGGGGAGATCTTCGACTTCGGGATCACCTCCGGGAACTCGTCGGCACCCTTCAGCGCGTCGCCACAGGCGATGTGGCCCGCCTCCTCGGCGGTCTTCCGCTCCACGACCACCACGTCGTATCCCGCCGCCGCGATCGTCGCGGCCGCGTAACAACCCGAGGTCCCAGCGCCGACGACGGCGACGTTGACCTCGTGCGTCTGCCGGGTCCCCGTCGTCGTCCCGACCTCGTCGGTACTCATACCCGCCTCTCGTCGCCCGACCGGCAAAACTCTTTATCGACGGCCACCACCCGGGCGGGGGCTCCATCCTGACCGGAGTCCCGGGCTGCACGCTGCCGTCCCCGGGCGCGTCCGTCCGACCCCCGCCTCGTTCGACAAGAGTTTTGTCCGCCGTTGCAGAAGCCCCTGGTATGACGGAGTACACCGTGGAGTTCGTCGGGACGGGCGAAACCATCACCTGTTCCGACAAGGAGACCATCCTGAAGCGATGCATCGAGGAGGGCATCGCCCAGGAGTACTCCTGCCGCGTCGGGATGTGTCTCGCCTGCTCGGCCGAGATCGTCGAGGGGGACGTCGAGCAGACCGTCGCCGTCCGCCGCGGACTCACGGAGGAGGAGGCCGAAGACTACGCGCTCACCTGCATGGCCCGGCCGCTCTCGGACCTGAAGCTGGAGCGCGGGAAGTACCCCCCGAGCATCGAGAACGACATGCAGGCGGGCGGCGGGGGCGAGGCCGCGGCCGACGACTGAACGGGGCCGGGACCGGGCGACCGTCCGAGACGGGAACGGACCGGGCGACCGTCCGAGACGGGAGCGGACCGAGCGACCGCCGGGAGGAAGCGCGGAGCGGTGCCGGTCAGCCCGTGACGAGGGTCGACAGGACCCGCGACTCGGCCTTCCGGAGGTGCTCGTCGACGGTCGAGGGGGCGCAGCCGAGGTCCTCCGCGATGTCCTCGTGTGTCGCCCGCCGGGGAATCTCGTAGTAGCCCAGGTCGACCGCGGTCCGGAACACCTCGAGCTGGCGGTCGGTGAGCATCGACAGCATGTCGCCGCGCTCGGGCGTGTACTGGCCGACCTGCTCCACGGTGACCTGCACCTCCTCCGGGATCTGGTCGAGCGCCTGCCGGAGCATCTCGTGGGTGCCGACGAGCGTCGTTCGGAGGCCACCGCGGTCGGTGAACTCGAGCGGCGTGTCGATCATCAGTGCGTACCGCTGTGCGAGCGTCATCAGCGACCCCGCCGGTTCACCGGGTGGCACGTGGACGTAGCAGTGGAAGCGCTCGCCGCGGACGTTCATCATGTCGTAGGCGAGGACGTCGTCGGACTCCTTGAGCGCCGGTTCCAGGTCGTCCGGCTCCCCCCGAAGCCGGTACAGCATCACTCCGGTCCCGTCGCCCAGCGCGTTCACGTGCATGAGTGCCTCGCGCGTGACCCCCGGGGTGGCGTCGATGACGGCATCCACGGGGTGGATGGTTCCGTCTTCCGGGGTCAGGGTGAAGTCGAAGTATCTCATCGCTGGGGCCTCACGGGTTGCCACTCCGTTCGCCGCCGGCCTGTTAGTCGTTTTGGCCTTGGGGCGCAGCGACGCCCTGGCGCGTGCTCGACCCGCCCGCTCCCCCCGGCCTTGCGGGCAGTTCCCATTCCACGTGACATAACAACCACCGGGGATAAGCGGGCGGATGGTTATAAGTGTACCGTCACCCCCGATTTGGCACGACAGCCCGCAGCGGCCGTATCGAGGCGTCTCGGGGCGTCTCGATGGCTCGCGTGGGCGACTCGTTCAGAGCTGCCGATAGCGCTCCTCGACGTCGAAGAGGGGTGTCGGGTAGTCCACACCGAGGTCGACGCCGTGCTCGCGTTGCTCGGCCTCGGACAGCCGCCACGGCCGGTGCGCGTACTCCGCAGGGAGCCCGGCCAGCTCCGGACACCAGTGCGTGACGTACTCGGCTCCCGGGTCGTACCGCTCGGCCTGGCCGAGTACGTCGAAGTAGTTGTCGCGCGAGTCGTTCCCGACGCCGGCCTGGTACGCCCAGTTGCCCCAGTTCGAGGCGACGTCGTAGTCCACGAGCCGCGCCTCGAAGTAGGCCGCCCCCAGCCGCCAGTCCACCCCCATCGCATCCGCGAGGAAGGAGGCGACGTTCTGGCGTCCACGGTTAGACATGTAGCCCGTCGCGTTCAGTTCGCGCACGTTCGCGTCCACGAACGGGACGCCCGTCTCGCCGGCCGCCCACCGCTCGAACGCCGCACGGGCCTCGTCGTCGCGCCGCCACGCCTTCCGGACGTCACGGATGCCGTTCGCCGTGAAGAAGGCCACACCGTGTTTCAGGAACTGGAACTGGAAGAAGTCCCGCCACAGCAACTCGAACACGAGCCAGTAGGTGTCCTCGTTGGCGACGCGCTCCGCCTCGTAACGGTCGACCGCCGCGTGGACCGTCCGTGGGGAGAGACAGCCGTGGGCCAGCCAGGCGGAGACCTTCGAGGAGTAGTCAGCCCCGAGCAGTCCGTTGCGGGTCTGCTTGTACTCCCGGAGGTTGTCGCCGGTCCAGACGTACTCCTCCAGCCGCTCGCGTGCGGCCGTCTCCCCGCCCTCGAAGGCGAGCACGCCACGGTCGTCGTGGGTCGCCGCGTCGGGGTCGTGGCCGAGGTCGGCCAGCGTCGGCACCGTCGCCGCGTCGCCGAACTCGGGGGTCGGCACCGTCTCCGGGGCCGGAATCGGGTCCCGGACGGTCGCCTCCGCCTCGACCGCCTTCCGCCACGGCGTGAACGTGTCCGCGATGTCCCGGTACGGGGTCGGCAGGTCGTCCAGGTGGTAGAGCGTGTGCGTCCAGTGGCGCTCGATGCCGACCCCCCGGTCGGTCAGCAGGGATTCGACCGCCCGCTCGTCCCGCCCCTCCTCCGTCCCGGGCGTCCGCTGCAGGTGGACCACGTCCGCGTCGAACGCTTCCGCGACGGCCGGCACGACCGCCCGTGGGTCGCCATGCCGGACGAGCAGGTCGCCGTCACGCTCGCGCAGGGACGCGCGCAGGTCCAGCACGGCCTCGCGACGGAAGCGACCCCACCGGGCGCCCCGCTTCGGCAGCCCGAACATCCCCTCGCCGTCGTGTTCGCGTTCGTCGAAGACGTACACCGGGACGACGGTCCCGGCACGCTCGACGGCCGCCGCCAGCGTCTCGTTGTCGGCCACGCGCAGGTCGTCCCGGAACCAGACTACGGCAGTCTCGGACATGAGAACGTGTCGGGAGAGACGGGTCGCGGCGTCCTGAAGCTACGGGCAGCGGCAGTCCGCCGGCGGGCAGATGTCTTCGAAGGTTCCGATCCTCGACGGCTGTACGGGGACTCTGCCGGATGACCTCCATCCCGGATCGTTCTCGACGTATCACCCGAATACCTCCATCGTCCGCGTCCGCGGGCCGTCGCACTCGACCAGGACGACGGACTCCCAGGTGCCGAGGTCGAGTCGGCCGTCGCGGACGGGGAGCGTCTCGCCGCTCCCGCAGAGCAGCGCCCGGAGGTGCGAGTCCGCGTTGTCGTCGATCTCGTCGTGGTGCCAGCCCTCGTCCGGAACGACCTCCGCGAGGACGGTCTCGATATCATCCATGAGTCGGGATTCGGCCTCGTTCACGACGACCCCGGCGGTGGTGTGGCGTGACCGGACGGTCCGGGCGCCCCCGGCGTCGGCCGGGAGCGCGTCCTCGACGCGGTCGGTGATATCGATGGCCTGCAGGCGGTCGTCGGTTGTGACCTCGAAGCGCTCGTGCATACCGGGGAGGCCCCGCGCCACCGAGAAAACACCTACTCCTTGCGGAACCGCTGGAACAGGATGCGGTCCTGCTGGGTGTAGACGTGGTAAGTGGCCGACAGCATCAGGATGACGAAGAAGACGGTGGCCGTGACGGTCACGCCGAGCGCCTCGACGCCCGGGACGCCGTACAGGACGGCGATGGTGGTGAGCGAGCCGAGCAGGCCGAGCCCGAAGTAGAACTCGCCCCAGGAGAGCCCGTAGCGGGGGACGACCTCCATGTACACCTCCACCTCGCGGACGCGGTCCTCCAGACGGACGGTCTTGTCGTCAGAGTCGTAGGAGACGATGCCGAACTCCTCCAGCTTCGGGAGGTGGGTCTGGTGGAGCGATACGTAGACGGACTGGCGCTTGTCGCTCGGCGGAGGGTCCTCTCCCGTCTCGAGCGCGGCGATGGCCTCCGAGAGCTCGCGGAGCTTCATCTCCCTGTCCTGGCGCTCCTGCAGTGTCTTGATGGTGAGTCGCCGGCGGTCGTTCCGCAGGATGTCATGGATGTCGCTCGGCTCCATCTCCGCCGGTGCCTCGACCCCGCCTCCGGGCTCGGAACTGACTGTGCTACCCTCGGACACTATGCCTCGCTTACGTACCGGGGGACATGAAACTGTTCACGGGATACGCGGGCACCGGTCCTCCGGGCGCTGGCCCCGGTCGGTCCGAAAAGGCGGGCCGAGCGTGCACCAGTCACGCCAGCCACTCGTCGGGCTTCGTGTCGTAGTCCACGTCCGCCGCGGCGATGTTCTCCACGTCCTCCCAGGGGAGGTCCTCGATGGTGAACTCCTCGCCGTCGTAGCGGAGGAGCTTGCCCACCTCCTCCGGGTCGGGCTCGCGGTCGCGCCGGCGCGCAACCTCGATGTCGTGCTCGTCGATCTCCTTGACGATGGTCTTCAGGTTCACCGGGCGACCCCAGAGCTCGAAGACGCGCTCCAGGGTCTGCTTGGCCTGCTCGATGTCGAGCATCACGCCGTTGTACTGGTGGGCCAGCAGCAGCTCGTTGCGGTTCTCGTAGTTGCCGTCCTCGACGGCGATGGTCGGCTTCCCGAAGTTGGTGAACTGCAGCATCAGCTTCTTTTTCACGTCGCGGTAGTCCGTCGACGTGACGCGGTAGTCGCGGGTCGTGTGCGTGTACTCGTAGGTGAAGTAGTCGTTGTCGTCGACGAACTCCTGGGTGAGGAACTCGTCGAGGAAGGTCACGTCGTTGTGGGACTCGCGGATCTCCCGCATCCGGTCCCAGCCCGCGCTGCGGTCGACGTCTCTCACGGCGTCCGCGACCGAGTCGTAGCGGCCCGTGTCGAACTGGTAGCGGGCGATGCGCTCAAGCTCCGACTGGTTGATACGCTTGAGGAAGCCCCGGAACGCCGGCTTCACGAGCGAGTAGTGCCGCTCGGCCAGCCCCTCGTAGGTCAGGACCTTCCAGGGGTACGTCTCGACGTCGAGGTCGCCGTCGCGGGCCCGCTCGAGCGCGTCGGCGTCGACGCGCGGGTCGCCGGGGTCCAGTTCGTCGAGGTGGCCGATAACGTCGACCAGCCAGGGTTCGGGCTCGAGCAGGTCCCGCACCTCGTCGAGATCGACCGTATCCTCGAAGTTGCGCCAGGTGATGCCGTCGACGCGGAGCAGCTTCTCGACGACCTCGCGGCGGTTGGTCGTGTTCTCGACGTAGTTCCAGAGCTGCAGCCCCAGCTTGTAGGGGTTGAGCCCGGGCGAGCCGAGCACCTGGGCCATGTGGTCGGCGTACGAGAGGAACTCGTCGTCGCCGGCGAACACCTCGCCACTCATCATCTTCGACTCCCAGTAGGAGTTGTGGTTCACGAAACCGGCAGCGGCGTAGCGGTGTGTCTCCTCGACCGAGATGTCGTACACGTCCGCCGTCCCGGTCTCGATCTCGGCGACCTCGTCCGTCCACGGCTCGTCCTCGAACCAGGCGAGTTCGTCGAGATACGTCCGGAGCCTGTCAGCCTTCTCCGTGTAGCCGAATCCGATCTCGTCGGCGAACCGCTCGGCCGACCGGCCCGTCAGATGGACGTGGAAGCAGCCATCCGTCTGCTCCCGCCGGCGACTCAGGATGCCGAAGTTGGTGAGCAGTAGCTGGACCTGCCGGCTCATCTCTTCGCTTTTCGTGCTGAGGATCGCACCCTGCTCGCCAGCGTAACCGTCAGCATCGAACAGTCCCCGGAGGAACTCGGCGACGACGTTCTCCGGAGAGCGGAGTATCTGTTCCGGGACGATCTTCCGGGACGCCGCTTTCCCGTTGGGAAGCTCGAAGACCTCGATCAGCAGCTCGACGAGGTGTCCGGAGTAGAGAGAGACCCGCAAGCGCGAGCCCTGTCGTTCGACCGACGGGTCAATCCCGAACAGCTCCGAAGCGAGTCCGGCGAAATGCTCCGCGTGGACCTCCGATCTCGTCGTAAACCCGACCTGGCCGGTAGCCGAGGAGACATGGCCGTCTCCGACGAGCAGACCGAGGAGCCGACCGAAGGAGGGACCCACGTCGTCGGGAACGCGAATCGGATTCCGCTGCGAGAGTCGCTGATCCTCCCCGCGGTAGCCACGTAACGCCTCCTCGATCGCATCCGCCTCCTCGGCGCGACCAGTGTCCCGATACCGCATGACCGTCCAGACCGAGACCCCGGCTTCCTCGGCCACGTCATCGAGTGTCTTCGCCGACCGTGGGGACCAGTCGAGTTCGACACGTTCCGCTGGCCAAGTGCCGTTACCCCCCGATACTTCGATACGATCGCCACTTTCCAGCTCGTCTAGCCGGACCCACGACCCATCGGGTCGACGGATCCGATGATTGTTCGATCCGGTCAGTTCGAACCCGCGCCGAGTCCGTAGGGTGACGGTCCCGTGATCCGCGATGACGTTGGAGTCGTACACCTCGCGGAGATCGTCTCCATCCGAGACGCTGTTACGACGCTCGACGACCTCCTCCATCGGGACGAGTCCGCCCTCGGTGAACACCCGCGTATCCGGGGTCACACAGGCCCACCCCTCGTTCATCACCTTCGTCATCTTCTGTGGGGCGAAGTAGTAGGCCTCCTTCCGGAGGATCTCCAGCACGTCGCGCTGCCACTCGGTCATCTCCAGGGCCTTCTCCGCGTCCTCGTCGTAGGCCTTCCCGTGGGTCCAGAGGACGGCGAGGACGTCCTTCTCCGGCTCGGCGGGGAACCGGACCTCCTCGTCGTCCTCCTGGGCCGCCAGCCACTCGTCGTCGAACACCTGCTCCCGGACCTCGTCGGAGAGGTCGAGCTCGTCGAGCTTCTCGTCGACGACTTCCGCCTCGGCGTCGTCGCCGTCGCCACCCCGGGTCTCGGCCGGGACGAACGCCCGGTGCTGGTCGATGTTGTCCTCCAGGCAGAGGACGTGGTCGATCCAGGCCTCGACGGCCTCGCGGTCGATCTCCGGGTCCTCCATGTACTCCCGGATGGTCTCGGCGTGCCGCTCGAGCATCGCCGCCGCGTCCGGGTCGTTCGCGAACAGGCCGAACCACTCGTTGTTCCTGAAGAAGTCCGAGTGGGCCTCCACGTGCGTGATGACGGCCTTCTGATCGGCCAGGTCGTTCGACTCCTGGAGGAACGCGTGGGCCGGGTTGTCGTTGTTGACGATCTCGAACGCCTTGCCCCCCATGAACTGGCTCTGCTTCTGCTGGCGGTCGTACTGCATCCCCCAGCGCCAGTGCGGGTACCGGGTCTGGAACCCGCCGTAGGCGATCAGCTCGTTCATGTCGTCGTAGTCGACGATCCAGTAGTTGACGGGGAACGGCGCCAGCCCGAGCTTCTCGGCGAGGTTCGACGCCTCGCGGACCGGCTCCTCCAGTTCCTCGGCGATGCGCTGCTGTGTGATGCGGTCGGGCTGGCTCATGTTATGCGGGCACCTCCTCGCGTTGCTCCGTGCTCAGGATCGTGTAGATGGCGTCGACCACGTCCTCCGCCGAGGACACGTAGGCGACGGCGACGTTCGAGTCGTCGCCGAAGTGCTCCTCCACCTCGTCGGCGTGGGTCGCGTTGATGGCGTTGCCCGACGGTTGCGTCTCCACGTAGGCGTGCAGGTTCGCGGGAATCTCCTCCATCAGCGGGACGACCCGCTCCTCCGTGTCGTTCGAGGAGTTCTCGCTGTCGCCCGCGGCGAACACGTACCGGTTCCAGTCGCTCCAGGGGTAGCGCTCCTCCAGGATCTCGGCCGCCAGGTCGTACGCGCTGGAGATGCGGGTCCCGCCGCCGCTGCGGATGCCGAAGAACTCCTCGCGCTCGACCTCCCACGCGTCGGCGTCGTGGGCGATGTAGACGAACTCGGCGTTGTCGTACTTCCCCGTGAGGTACCAGTCCAGCGGGGTGAAGGTTCGCTCGACGAGTTCCCGCTTCTTCTCGCGCATCGAGCCGCTCACGTCGCGGATGTTGACGACGACGACGTTCTTCTCGCGCTCCTCGATGATCTCGGGGTAGCGGTACCGCTCGTCCTCGCGGCGGAACGGGACCTCGTCGACCCCCTCCCGCCGGATGCGGGTCGCGGTGGACTCGCGCTCGACGTTGGCCTCCATCTCCTCGATGCTCGCCCACCGGCTCCGCTCGTCGCGGGGGAGCGCCTCGTAGGCGCTCTCGATCCACGGGCGGGAGACGGGGACGTTCTCGGCGCGGGCCCACTCGAACACCTTCGCCGGCCCCCAGCCGTCGACCCGCAGGGCCTCCTTCAGGTACTCCTCGTCGAAGTCCATCGCGAGCTTTCGCTTCAGCCCCTTCTTGAACAGCCGCTCGAAGTCCAGCGTCGAGGCCGGTCCCGAGCGCGTGATGTCCGTGAAGTCGCCCTCCGTCTCCTCGACGACCTTCTTCCCCTTCGGGTCCAGGTCAAGCCCCAGCTCCTCGTCCAGCTCCTGGGCGAACTCCTCCGGGTCCATCTCGTAGTACTCGTGGTCGCCGCTCTCCTCGCCGGGCTCGCCCTCCTCGTCGCCGTCGCCCGGCTGTGGCTGGGGTTCGCCGACCGGCTGGCCCACGTCCGGCGTGTCGCCGTCGCCCTGACCCACGCCACCCATGTCGCGCTGGTCGTAGGCGAACTCCGGCAGGTCGACGATCTTGATGGGGATCTTCACCTCGTCCGGCAACGACTGCCCCATGTCGCCGTACTGGATGAACTCCGAGAGGTCCTGTCGCTTCTCCTCGCCCACGTCCCGATATCGTTCGAGGTCGTCTTTCAGTCCCATTACGTCGTTACCTCACTCGTTAGTCCTCGGGTTGATTCTGAACTCTCAGAATTATTCCATAATTCCGGTGTGAACGACGGCGACGGGAACGCTACCGAAGCCCTCGCGCTCTCGGCCCACGGAAAGACGTTCCTGCTCGGTCGCTCTGCTCCCTGCGTGGGCTGCGACTTCCCTGGTTCGCGCCGTGGGCGCTCACCTCCGGGGCTCGCTGCGCTCCTCGGCCTCGCTTCGCTCGGCCTGCGGTGCTCGCGTCGCCCGGGGGGGTTCGAGAGCCCTCGCCCTTCGCAAGTCCGCCAGGAGTCGGTAGTTCCACCAGGTGTTCGCACGTGGTGGTTCCAGCGGAGTGCTGGTGTCCCCACACCTCCCCGCGCGAGCACCGTCGGAAGCGGGTTCCGACGACCCCCCGCTTGCTCCGCTCGCGGGGACGGCTCCGCACGGCGCTGACGCGCCGGCTCCGCCGGGGTGGCGCTCGCGCGCTTCCTGTCCACGGAACCAAGTGGGCGGCCCTCTACGCGGTGGCCCTCGCATACTCGCGAGCGAAGCGAGCGAGTTTCACCGCTCGGAGGTCCCGAAGGGGCCGGCGAGCGGCCTTTTTTCTGAACGTTTTTTGCCGCGAGTGGTGCCCGCAGGCGGCGCGTAGCGCCGCCGAGGGCACTCGAGCGGGAAAAAAGCTCGATCACTCCCATCGGTAGCTCACCTGGTCCATGACGTGGCGGCTGGTCAGTTCGGCCGAGGCCTCGGAGTAGTCGAACAGCTCCTGCAGGTTCCGGATGGTCTCGGTCTTGACCGTCTCCGTCTCCGTGCCCGAGGGCGGGTCGTCCCACTGGTCGGGGTCGAAGTCCGGGAACGCCCGGCGGACGTCGTCCCAGTCGTGGCTCCCGAGCACCGTCTCGATGACCGGAATCTCCTTCACGTTCACGTCGCCCACCCGGAACTCGTCGTCGCGGTTGCGCCAGGCGTGGCGGTTGAGGGCGGTGACGACCTTCTCGGCGCGGAACTCCGCGACCGCGCTCTCGGGGTCGGTCCCGTCGTAGTCGTCCTCGTCGAACCGGCCCAGATGCTCCGTCTCGAACACCTTCATCTTCAGCGGGTCCGGGTCGACGAGTTCGCCGCGCTCGTTCTCGATCTGCTCGTCCTCGACCCAGGCGTAGACGTGCTCGATGTACTCCTCGATGGTCGCCTCGTCGACGCGCTTCTCGCGCATGATGGCCTCCAGCACGTCGTCCTCCTGCTGGGTGAACACGTGGTTCTTGATGGGGACGAGCCGGTTCTCGAACTCCGTGCGCTCGTTCGGGCCGAACACCGGGGCGTCGACCAGTCCCTCGGCCATCCGATTGAGGACGTCCCGGGGCATCACCACGTCCTCGACCGGGAGGTCCGGGTGGTGGCGGTCCTGGATCTCGTGGAGCAGGTCCGCGATGACGTCCCGGGTGTAGGTGACGGGGATGCCCGTCTCCCCGTCCTCGGCGTCGGTGTCGAAGTCGAACTCCTCCTTCTCGCGGCGCTCGTCGCCGTCCTGGAGGTAGCCCCGGTCGAAGACCAGCGCCTTGTCGACCAGATCGAGCCCGGGCGGGACGTCCTCGCCGTCCAGCCGCGTGACGACGGCGTACAGCGCCGCGGCCTCGACGGTGTGGGGGGCGAGCTCCTTCTCCCGGACCGTGCCCTCGCTGTCGCGGACGTGGACCCGGACCGGCTGGCGGATCTTCTCGGCCAGCTCCTCGTAGGAGTCGGCGGTCCAGACCGACGTCTCGTCGGTCAGCTCGCGCCGGATGAGTTCGGCCTCCAGGGACAGGTTCGTCAGGTAGGTGAACTCGTGCTTGTCGAGCCGACGCTTCAGTGCCTTCAGCGGGTCCGACCCGGAGCGGTCGGCGTGCTGGTTCAGCTGTGCCTCCAGGTCGGGGTTCGAGATGATCACCAGCTGCGTGTCGATGTCCATCCCGATGCCCTTGTCCAGCTTCACGGCGCCCTCGTCGGGGACGTTCAGCAGTTTCTGCAGCAGGTCGGCGTGCTGGGCGGCGTCCTCGACGACGGTGAGGAGGCCGTTGCCCTGCGAGAGGACGCCGTCGTAGCTGAACGCCTGGGGGTTCTTCCGCCCGCGCGAGTCCAGCTCGCGGAGCATGCCGGCCATCCACGACCCGACCAGCCGCTCCTTGGGCGAGCCGTCGTCCTCGGAGTGGAGGACGCCGATGCCGCTGCCGACGTCCGCGACGTAGTTCTTCACGCGGAGGTGCGACTCGTCGGTCACGGCCGAGAACAGGTCCCCGACGCCCTGTCGACGGTACTGCTCCTCCAGGTAGTCGTACGCCTCCCGCGAGAACGGGTCGAGCCGCCCCTCCACCCGGACCGGGATGTGGTCGTCCAGCCGCGCGTTCAGCTCCGCGAGCAGCTCCTCGCGCACGTCGTCCGGGAACACCGTCAGCGGGTGCACCCGGACGGGCGAGGCGTACCAGTCGTCCTCGTCGGGTTCGGGCGACCCGCCGCCGTAGGTCATCGCGCCCGCGCCGTCGTCGGCGCCGGCGACGTTCCACTCGACGGTGTAGCGCCGACCCCCGGGGGTCTTGCTGTACTCCCGGAGCCCGTTGATGAGACAGCGTTTCAGCTCGGACTTGCCCGTCGCCGTCGGTCCCTCGAGCCAGACGATCTTCTCGTCCTTGCCCCGTCCCGCCGCGATGGAGCGCAGGTCGTCGACGAAGGCGTTCAGCACCTCCGTGTTGCCGAGGATGGCGTGCTCGCCGTCGTTGTGGGGGTCGTCGAAGAAGCGGTACCGCTCCTTCTCCTCGCCCTCCTCGACGACCGTTCGGGTGCCGGCGTCCTCGATGGCGTTGAGCAGGTACTTCGAGGCGTGGGCCGCCAGTTGCGGGGTCTCGAACACCGCGTCGACGTCGGAATCGGCCTCGACGGCGCCGCTCGGGGTCGTCTCCCGCTCGGTCCCCGTCCGGCGGTCCTCGACCGCCCCGTCCGTCTCGGTCGTCCCGCCTGCGCTTCCGTCCGCAAAGTCAAGTGCGTCCTCGAACCCCTCCTCATCACCGGGCTCCACCTGGATATCGAGATCGAGCTCGCCGTCTCCCGCGTCGGCGTCACCGAGG
>PXRM01000017.1 GCA_003020985.1 Halobacteriales archaeon QS_4_70_19
TCGTCCCGGGCGGGATGGTCCGAGAGCCACTGCTGGAGGTACGGGACCGAGGGAATCAGCGTGACCGTGCGCTGGCCGGTCCTCCCCTGGAAGGTGAGCTGGAAGCGGCGTCGATTTCCTATAACTTTTGTTATATAAACCCACTGCTTAAGCGGGATACTATCCGGAGAAATCGACAGATACCAGTGCGATTCATCGAACCCACTTCGCGGGCCATCAAACTGTTCGACCACCGGTAGGTCCTCCACTGAATAAATGTTGAGGCTCGAGCATCGACACCGGCTACTCCAGATCGACTGTCCGTGGCCCGAGGCGAGACTCGATGACCCGCGAGTATCTTCGCGTGACTCCTATCCGCAGGGCTCATCCCGATGTCATTTCCACCGCGGTCGCCGGCCTGCACAAGCTTTCGGCGGCCGAACCGGACGGCGTCATCGCGCGCCTAACTCCGTTCCGGAGCGAACAGCCGGTGACGTTCGAGTTCCTCGCGATCAGCGACGGAACGAACGAGCCGGTGAGTTCTACTACGGGGCCGACACCGAGCTCGATGTCCACCGGGTCCAGCGGCCCGGCGGGGGGACGCTGTGGGTCGAGCGTCGGGGTGAGGTCAAACTGGAGGACGGTGAGTCCGTCCGGGTAACGGGAACCATCTCGGACATCAGCCGCCGTCACGAGACGGGGGACACGTCCGACTAAGGGGTTTCGGTCGCGTGAGCGAGCGGGCGCTCCGACAGGGACGGGTGCCCGGTCACTCCCGGTCGGTTCGGTCGTCGCTCAGGCCGTCGACCAGCGACTCGACCCCCTTCAGCGCGAGTCGCGGGCCGAGGGTCCCGAGTTCGAGCGCGAGGCGCCCGGGGTCGTTGGTCCTTACCGTCCGGTCCTCGCCGCTGGAGGCCCCCTCGACAGCCTCCCGGACGTCCTCCGCCGAGGCGACCTCGGGGTCGACCGTGAGGACGGTCTCCTCGTCACCATCGTCGATGGTGACCCGGAGCTGCCCGTCGTCGGTCCCCCCGGTCGCGTCGTCCGCGTCCGCGGCGGTTGCCTCCTCGATACCGTCGCCCAGATGCGAGTAGCGGTCTTCCTTGGACATCAGTCGTTCACCATCGGTTGCCGTTCCGCGTCGAACGTCGCGACGATCTCCGCGAGGTCCTCGTAGGCCGTCAGCAGCGATTCCTGGTACGCGCGCAGGCCGTGCTGGTCGGCGTACCGGAAGACGTCGAGCCCTGCGTCCCACGCCTGTGCGAGTACGTTGTAGTCCGGCACGGTCACGGGGAGGACCCGCACGTCCTCGGCCTCCGTCTCCAGTGTGGCCCGGACCTCCTGGTTGAGGCTCGAGCCCCCGACCTTGTTCGGGAGGACGCCGGCGACCCCGAGCCGGAAGTCGGGCTGGGCGCGCTGGAGCTGCGACTCGAGCGCCTCGACGGTCTCCAGCACCCCACGGATGGACTGCTCGCCCTTGCGCGTCATCTCCATCGGCACGAGGACGTTACCGGTCGCGATGAGCGCGTTGTCGACAAGGAGGTTGAGCGTCGCCGGCGGGTCGACGATGACGTGGTCGTACTCCTCGGCGACCGGAACGAGCGAGGAACGGAGCAGGAACTCGGCGGTGGAGATCCCCTCGGCGCGGGCCGTGCTCTCCAGCGAGGCGAGCGACTCGTGGCCGGGCACGAGGTCGAACGGCTCGTCCCCGATGACCAGTTCGCGCAGGTCCCCGTCTTCGAGAAGGATGTCGGTGACGGTCGTCCCGCCGGCGGTCTTGGCGTCGGCGTGACCGGCGGCGGCCGCGAGGCTCGCGGGCTGGGGGTCCAGATCGACCAGCAACACGTCATCACCCCGGCGCCCGAGCGCGGCCCCGAGGTTGATGGCCGTGGTCGTCTTGCCGACACCCCCGCTCTCGGACCACGTCACTAGCTCCGTCATTCGATCGTTCCTTCCACGATAGCTCCCTAATAGCTTGCTACGTGGTCTCCCCACCGGCGCGACGACCAGCCGGCCGCGGCTCGGGTCCGACGCGCCCGCGACCGGGAATCGGACAGCTACTCCGTGTATTATCTCATAATAGTTATTGTAGTCGAGCAAGCCCGATTGTAGGTGACAAAAAATGATCGCAGACTCGAAACGGTCCGGACGGCGGATCGGCCGCGTTACCCCCCGAGGTAGGTTTCGCGGATGTAGTCGTCGCCGCGGAGCTCGCCGGGGGTGCCGGTCTTGACGACCTCCCCGTTCTCGAGGAGGTACATCCGGTCGGCGTGGTCGAGCGCGAACGTGACGTTCTGCTCGGTCAGGAGGATGCTGACGCCCTGCTCCTGGATGGGGTCGATGGCCTGACTGATGTCGTCGAGGATGACCGGCGCGAGACCGATGGTCGGCTCGTCGAGGACGAGGATGTCCGGGTCGCCCATCAGGGCGCGCCCGATGGCGAGCATCTGCTGCTCGCCGCCGGACATCGAGCGGGCGTTCTGGTCGGTCCGTTCCTCCAGGCGGGGGAACAGGTCGTAGACGAACTCCAGCTGCTTCTCGACGTAGCTCTCGTCGTCGATGGCGTAGGCACCGAGCCGGAGGTTGTCCTCGACGTCCATGAAGCCAAAGAGGTCCCGCTCCTCCGTACAGTAGATCATCCCGCGGTCGACCAGTTCGTCACGCGGCACGGAGCCGACCTCCGTCCCGCGGAAGGTGACGCTCCCGCCGTACGGGAGGAACCCGTTGACGGTGTCACAGAACGTGGTCTTGCCGGCGCCGTTCGGGCCGATGAGCGAGACGAGCTCGCCCTCGCGGAGTTCGAGGTCGACGCCCCGGAGGGCGGTGACCTTCCCGTACGAGACCTGGACGTCCTCGGCCGTCAGCACCGTCGACCCCGTGGCCGATGCCTCGGTGCCGGTACCCGCTCGCGGCTGGCTGCTCATATCTCATCACCACCGAGGTACGCTTCTTGAACCTTCGGGTCGTCCGTGATCTCGTCGGGCGACCCCTCGGCGATCTTCGCGCCGAACTGGATGACGAACGCGCGGTCGATGAGGTTGAGCAGCCCGCGCATGTTGTGGTCGACCACGATGAGGGTCATCCCGTTGTCCCGGAGACTGAGGAGCACTTCCGTCAGCTCCTGGACTTCGTTCCCGGAGAGGCCGGCGAACGGCTCGTCGACCAGCATCAGGTCGGGGTTGGTGGCGATGGCCTTCGCGAGCTCCAGCTTCAGCATCCCGGCGTGCGGGAGTTCGCTCGGCGTCTGGTGGAGCTGGTCGCCCAGTCCGACGCGCCGGCAGATCTCCTCCGCCAGGCGCCGTGTCTCGCCACCCACACCCGCGAGCGTGAACAGCTTGTCCGGCGCCAGCGACAGCGCCACGTTCCGGACCACCGTTCGGTCCGAGAGCGGGGCGAAGTCCTGGAAGGTGCGGGCCATCCCCTTCTGGACCATCCTGTGTGAGTCCAGTCCGGTGACGTCCTCGCCCTTGAACCAGACGTCGCCGCTGGTCGGCTTGTAGAAGCCGGTGATGCAGTTGAACGTGGTCGACTTCCCGGCCCCGTTCGGGCCGATGAAGCCGAGGATCTCCTGTTCCTGGACGGCGAACGACAGGTCGTCGACCGCCGTCAGTCCGCCGAACTCCTTCCGCAGGTCGTCGGCGACCAGCACGCCGTCCTGGGGCCTGAGGCCGCTCCGCGTGGGCGTGGCGCGCTCGCCGCTCTGTTGATCGGTACTCATGTTATCGACGCTCGTTGATGATCTCGCGCAGCTCCGTACGGTACTTCTCGATGATCTGTCCGAGGGCGGAGTCCTCGTCCTCGCCGGGGCCCCCCTCGTACTCCTCGCCGCGGGCCGACGCGAGTACCCGCCGCCCGGTCCGGATGCCGACCCGGAGGACGCCACCGGGGGCGAACACGAGGACGGCCATCGCGGCCGCCAGCAGCGGCAGCGGGCGCAGGTCTGCGACCGCCACGTTCACTACGGGGATGGTGAAGTCGATGGCGCCGATGACGAGCCCGGTGACGGCGAACAGCACCGCCCCGATGATTGGCCCGACGATGGTGCCGGTCCCGCCGAGGATGGAGATGATGATGACGTCGATACTCGTCTGGATGTCGTCCTGGCCGAGGATGCCCAGCGGCGACGGGCTCTTGATGGTGTGGACCCACATGGCGCCGGCGAGGCCGCCGACGACCGCCGACAGGACGAACGCGAACAGCTTGAACTTCGCGCCGTCCAGGCCGGCCGCGGCGACGGCGTCCTCGTCCTCGCGGATGGCGGTGAACACCGAACCCGCGGACGAGCGGGTGACCGCCAGTAGCACGATGAGCACCAGGACCATCAGCCCGAGCGCGGTGTAGTAGTTCGCGAGTGCCGTCTGCTGGATTCCTTCGTAGCCCGAGGCCAGTTCGAAGACGGCCCCGCTCCCGTCGATCCCGAACAGCTGGGTCGGCAGGCCGGGCCCGTTTCGGCCACCGAGCCCCTGGGGCGCGATGGGGATTCCGAGCGGGGTCAGCCCGTTGTTGAACAGCGTGAACAGCTTCGACAGGATGATCGGGACGATGAGGGTGACCAGCGACAGGTAGGGGCCTCGGAGCCGGAGCGCCGGGAGCCCGATGAGGAGGCCGCCGATGCCGGCCAGCAGCATCCCGATCGGGATACCGACGAGCGGCGTGATGCCGTGTTGCAGGTCGAGGATGGCGCTGGTGTAGCCGCCGACCGCGAAGAAGAACGCGTGCCCGAACGAGAGCTGCCCGGTGTAGCCGGACACGACGTCCCACGACATCCCGAAGATGGCGAGGAAGACGAGGGTGGTCGGACCACCCATCTGGTCCGGGAACAGCTGCGTCGGGAGCAGCACGAACAGCAGCAGCCCCAGCAGCCCGATCTGGTACCGCAGGGGCATCGTGATCGGATTGAGTTTCCGGAGCACCGCCTGCCGGCGCTCGGTCTGCGATGCACCGCCGACGAGGGATTCGCTTTCGGTGGACATTATTCAGCAGCCTCCCGCCCGAACAGGCCTTCGGGCTTGACGAGCAGGAACACGATTAGCAGCACGAGCGCGGTGAACCCCTGCAGCGAGGAGTCGATGTACTGGGTGGTGAACGTCTCGGTGAAGCCGATGATGTAGGCCCCGACGACGGAGCCCTTGATCGAGCCCAGGCCGCCCAGGATGACGATCGAGAACGCCAGGATGAGCGGCTGGGTCCCCATGTTCCAGGCGCCGGTGTTTTTCATCGTCAGCAGGACACCGGCGATGCCGGCGAATGCCCCGGCGAGCAGCCACGTGATGAGGTTGATCTTCCGCGCATCGATGCCGACGATGGCCGCACCCTTGTCGGACATCGACACCGCGAGGATCGCCTTCCCGGTCTTCGTCTGGGAGACGAACACGCCCGTGAGGGCGATCAGGATCATCGACAGCAGGAAGATGGTGATGTCGATGTTGAAGACGCTGATACCAGCGATGTCGGTCTGGCCGGGCGTCACCTGGTCGACGGAGAAGTTCCCCGTTCCGTGGGAGGAGAACACCCGAACCGCGTGCTGGATGAAGAAGCCGATGATGAAGGTGAGGATAAGCAGCGTCACCGGCTCGTCCTCGACGAACCGGACGACACCCAGGTAGAGGATGGCGGCGACGATGGCTGCAGTCAGCATGCCGCCGACGACCCCCAGGGCCGGGTGGAGGCCGAGGTTCGTCTGGTTCGAGATGAGGTACGAGGCCTCGGCCCCGATAGTGATTAGCGCGCCGTGCGAGAAGTTCAGCACCCCTCCGACGCCGAAGATCAGGGTGAACCCGAGCGCCACGATGGCGTAGAGGGAGCTGATCGATATCGCGTTGACGAGTACGTTTGCGAAACTGACCATTGTGTTGTGTTTTGGTGTTGGTTGTTCGTGTGTGCCTGTGTCTCCTACTGGTTGGCGGGGTGGTCGCTGGGGTAGTCGATCCAGTCGGGGTAGGTGTAGTCGGAGGTCTTGTTCTGTTCGGGCGCGAACGAGTGCATGACGCCGTAGTCCTCGGCGACCTCCCGGTCGATCTGCCACTGCTGCCAGACGGGAACCCCGGTTTCTTTCATCGAGGTCCACTGCGGGTCGTGGGCGTAGTCGGCCTCCGGCGGCGTGAACTTGACCTCCGGCAGCACGATTCCCTCCGTGAACTTGTACTTCTCCAGCGCCTTCACCATGTCCTCGTTCGACGGGATCTCCTCGAGGTCGTTGTCGAGGACCCACTGGGCCATCGCCTGTGCGTACGCACGGACGGCGTCGTACTGGATGGGGCCGGAGTAGACGGGGAAGGTGTCGAACCGCTTCTGGTACCGCTTCATGAAGTCCTGCGTGCGCGGCGTGTTCGTGGTCTGGGGCGTGACCGCGTTCATCGTGAAGATGTGCTCACACGCGCCCGAAACCTCCTCCCAGAACTCGTACACCTGCGACGGGACGTGGATGCCGCCCATCTCGAACTGTCGGTTCTGGTTAGACCACTGCTTGACGGCGGCGGTACCGGTCAGCGCCTGCGCGACGAGGTTGAGGTCCGCACCCGAGGACTCGACCTCGTCGAACAGCGGCGTCCAGTTGGTAGTCCCCGAGGAGGAGCGTTTGAACACCGGCACCTCGGAGACGATGTCGCGGACGGACTCATCCAGTAGCTCCGCGAAGGGGTCCAGTGGCGCGATGTTCTCGGTGAGCACCGCGACGGAGTCCCAGCCGAGCTGGTCGGCGTAGATGTCGAGGAACTCCAGTTCCGCTCGCGCGAGGTCGTAGGAGTTGATCGGGCCCGCGCGGAAGTGCCACTTGAACTCGTCGTACCGCTCGTGGACGATGCGTGCCGGTTTCGGCCCGGCGGCGGCGGTGGTGATGTGGACCGTCTCCGTCGCCTTCATCGAGTTGAAGATCTGGAGGGTACACTGCGTGAGGAACGTCCCGAACGTCGTTTTGCAGCCCTCCTTCTGGACGAGGCGGTCGAACTCCTCGAGCGCCGTCCCCGGGGAGGCCTCCGTGTTCCCGGAGACCGGCTCCAGCTTCGCGCCCAGAATACCGCGCCCGCCGATGCCGGGCACGCCGTTCTGGTTGATCTCCTCGACGGCCATCAACGTGGAGTTCCACATCGACTGGCCGATCGGGAAACTGTCCGGCTGCGGTGCCAGACTCCCGATCCGGATGGTGTTCCCCGAGAGGGGCTGTGGTGGTTCCGTCCCGCTCTCGTTGCCGCCGTCGGCGGTGTTCTCGAACCCGCTGCCGGATTGTCTGTCTCGTGTCTTACAACCCGCTGCCAGCGCGGCGGCCCCACCGGCCCCCGCGTATTTGAGGAACGAGCGGCGCCCGCTGTTGCCGCCCGCGTCTCCTGATTCCTCTGCCATGCTATCTGTCATTGTTTTCTGTCTCCGTTAAGCCGTTTCGCTGGGCAAGTCCGGCCGTTTAATAGTCCGTGCAGCCTGTTCTCGTTTCGCTCTGCCTCCGATATCCTCCGGCTCGGCGGCGTCCTCCGCCCGGTGTCGGCCGATGGAGAACCACATTTCGTCATCCGTGCGACACCCCTGTCTGGGGAATCAGTATAAATATGGACCTCGTAACGCGCGCCCGAGGTACCCGATCTCCGTTGTCGTCCCTCGGTATGGGGCGCTGGAGCGGTGACCGGTCCCGGCGCTGATAGAATATTCAGTAAAGTGCCACGGCCCCCGATGGAGAGCGAACGTAAGAACACCACGTCTTCTGATGGCACAGAACATAAATACCCATGTACTCCCAGCAAAGGGGTTAGGGTGTGTCGGATTCCGTATGCCTGATACATGACACGAAACGCAACTGTCGCGGTTCTGGGTGCGGTGGCGGTCCTCGTCGCCGTCGGCGCCCTGACCGGTGGGGCCGGCGCCGCGCCGTCCGGATCGTCGGTCGGCCACGGCGCGGAGAACGGGAACTACACGGTCGACCTGCCGTTCGCGACCGACCACTACCCGCGGGATAAGAACCCAGGTGGCGAGTACAACGCCAGCATCAACCACTACGCGGCCGGGACCCCCGAGGTCTTCGCGGACAACGGGGCCCCGGGGGGACTCGAGGAGATCGACTTCATCATCATCGGGAACCCGGACATCGACTTCTCCGAGTGTACGACCTCGAACACGGCCGCGTTCGGGATCGACCGGGACAACGACGACTCCGGGACGGACACCGACGTCGGACTGCTGAGCTACCGGAGGAACTCCGAGTTCCGCGAACACTCCATCGTCATCGAGTTCTACGACGACGAGGATCTCGCCGCGAAGAGCCGCGATGACAAGGGCGGCAAGGAGGCCGGTCGCGAGGACGGTGACAAGGACCCCGAGATGTACCCGGACGACGAGATCGTGGCCCACCAGGGGTACAAGTCCGGCGGGGGCCCGTGCTACGGGATGCCCGAGGAGCCCGGCTGGTACCAGATCGACGGCTTCCTGAACGGCACCTCCTTCAGCGGCAACGACGTCGAGCTGAACGTCCCGTCGCACTACTTCTACGTCTGCGAGTGCTCGAGCGAGCAGGAGGCCTACGAGCAGCTCGGTGCGCCGCCGGGCCAGGAGAACCCGTACGCGGACGGCGACTCGGATGGCGGCTCCGACGGTGGTTCGGACGGCGGTGACGCGACGCCGACGCCGACGCCGGACACCGGCGATTCGAGCGACGACTCGACGCCGACACCCACGCCGACGCCGACCGACACTGAGACGGCGACGCCCACCTCAACGGCGACCGCGACACCCACCCCGGCGAGTGACGACGGTGGGTCCGGCGGTGGCGGCTCGGACGGTGGCTCCGACAGCGGCGGCTCCGACGACGGCGGCTCGGACGGCGGCTCGGCGGGCCAGACCGCGACCACCTCGGCCACGGGCGGCGGTGGCCAGGCCGACGACCAGCCGAACCAGCAGGGTGACGGACCGATGACGCCGACGGCGGGCTCCGGTCCGGGCTTCGGGCTGGTGGCCGCGCTGGGTGGCGTGCTGGCAGCGGCGCTGCTCGCGCTCCGCCGCGACTGAGGCCGGGTAACCCCCCCGCCAGCGGACCGGGCGACCGCTGGTGCCGGGGTCGTTCCTCCGACTCGGCTTTCGACTCGACAGCCGCGCCCCAGCCGCGACCGGCGCCCGGAGTTCCCCCGTATCCCCGTCGCCACATCCCCTCGTCCCTCCCGGCAGTCGTGTCGGCCGCCAGTTGCGTTCGGGCCCCCTCCGTCCCCCGGCCGGGCGCCCAACAGGTACTATCCCTCGATTCTCCCGTTCTCGTCCGAACCCCCCGGAGAGTCCGGTATCCGACAGGTCCGCAGAGAGTACATATTTTGAATTACTTACCCAGATAACGTACAAATACGGCTAAACAATCGTTCAATACGAAAGACTTTCAAGATATACGCAGGACTTTTCCGTGTCTGTGTGGTTCGTCGGTGTATGCGAGCTACCCCCCTCGCTATCGTCGCGGCACTCGCGTTCGCGGCGGTGGCCATCGGTGGCGTCGCTGTGGCGGACAGCGCACCCTCTGCCGAACCGCACGACAACGGTATCGGAACGAACTACACGGTGAACCTGCCGAACGAACAGAGCCACCAGCCCGGGGCTTCGAACGCGGACATCCAGCACTTCTCCGCCCCCGACGGACTCTTCCAGGACACTTCCTCCCCGAAGGGCTTCGAGCGCCTGGACACGCTGATCATCTACAACCAGGACATCAACTTCGGGACGTGTTCCACGGAGGACACGCGGGCGTTCGGAATCGACCGCGGGAACGACAACTCCGGGACCGAGACGGACGACAGTCTCCTCCAGCACCGCGAGGACTCCTCGTTCAACGAGCACTCCATCTACGTGAACTTCTACGGTGAGGACTCCATCGCCGGCCAGCCGGTCTCCCTGAACGCGGAGGACCAGATCGTGGCCGTCCAGGATGGCTGCTACGGCATGCCCGACGAGCCGGGCTGGTACCAGATCAACGCGCGCATCAACGGCACCGGCTACAACGGCAACTACATCGACTCGGACGACCAGGGGACCATCCGGTCGCACTACTTCTACATCTGTGACTGCTCGAACGAGCAGGAGGCCCGCGAGAAGCTCGGCCCGCCGCCGTCCGAGTCCGGGAGCGACGGTGAGAGTGACGACGGCGGCGACGCGACGGCCACGCCGACGGACGACTCCAGTGACGACGGTGGGAGCGACGACGGCGGCGACGCGACGCCGACGGACGACTCCGGTGACGACGGTGCCGGCGACGGCGGCGACACGACGCCGACGGACGACTCCGGTGACGACGGTGCCGGCGACGGTGGCGCCGACGACGGCGGGAGCGACGGCGGCGACGCGACCACGACCGACGACGGCGAGGACGGCACGGACACGGGGACGGCGACCACGACCGACGACAGCGAGGGCGGCACGGACACGGGGACGGCGACCACGACCGCTGGCGACGGCGGCGACGGTGATGCCGGCGACGGCGGTGGCTTCGACGACGACGGCGCCTCCGACACGCCGAGCTCCGGCGACGGTCCGGGCTTCGGCCTGGTGGCGGCGCTGGGCGGCGTGCTGGCAGCGGCACTGCTGGCACTTCGCCGCAACTGAACGACCCACCCCACAACTGCCCGGCCTCTCCCGACCGCCCCGGTGATTCTCGGTCGGGGGCCTCTCGCAACGGTGAGTGCCCCGTCCCGGTCGTATCACTCCCGGGGCGTCTCGTGATTGCTCACTTATGTCGTCGTTCTCCAGTAACGGTTGATTCATTTCGGAAATTCCTCCGAGACAGGAGATGTTCTCCCCCGTCTCAAAGAACTTTTCAGTCTGAAAAAGTATCGTCAGGTGATGCGTATCTCGACGTTCACCGTCGTCGCGGTGCTCGCACTCGCGGCGGTGGCCATCGGCGGGGGGGCCGTCGCGGGGGAGACTTCGTCGACCGACCACGACAACGGTATCGGTGCGAACTACACGGTCGTCCTGCCCAACGAGGAGGACCACTACCCGGGGACGGACGGCGGCGCGGCGAGCATCTGGCACCTCGCCGCGGGGGGTGATTCCTTCGAGCAGACCTCCTCCCCGGAGGGACTCGAACGGATGGACGCCCTGACGATCCGGAACCGGGACATCGTCTTCGCCAGCTGTACCACGGAGAACACCGCCGCGTTCGGCCTCGACTACGGGAACAACAACTCCGGCACGGAGACGGACGAGGGGCTCCTGAGCCACCGGAAGGAGTCCTCGTTCAACGAGCACTACATCTACGTGGACTTCTACGGGCCAGACTCGCTGGCCGGGTCACCGGTCCGGTTCAACGCCATCGACCAGGTGGTGGCCGTCCAGCAGGACTGCTACGACATGCCCGACGAGCCGGGCTGGTACCAGATCAACGCGCGCATCAACGGCACCGGCTACAACGGCAACTACATCGACACGAAGGACGCGGGCACCATCCGGTCACACTACTTCTACATCTGCGAGTGCTCGAACGAGCAGGAGGCCCGCGAGCAGCTCGGGCCGCCGCCGTCCGACGACACGGGCAGTGGCGGGTCGAGCGGCGATTCCTCGACGGCGACGCCGAGCCCGACGCCGACGCCCGAGTCCGACGACTCCGGCAGCAGCGGTGACTCCTCGACGCCGACACCGACGGACGCGGTGACGGCCACTGCGACGCCGACGCCCGAGTCCGCCGACTCCGATAGCGGCGGTGACTCCGGCGGTAGCTCCGACGACGGCGCGGACGACCGGACCGCGACCGCCACGGCGACGGCAGCGTCCGGCGGCGGTGGCGACGACGGCGGCGACGGCGGAAGCGACGGGCAGACGGCCACGGCGACGGCAGCGTCCGGCGACGGCCAGCAAGTCCAGCAGAACCAGCAGGGCGACGGTCCGGCGACGCCGACACAGCTCCGACGAACCGGGCTCTCGCCGGCCCGGGCGCGCCCGTGAAAGACAACGCCTATTTGCAGTCGCGGCAACCGGCCACGTATGCAACGACGAGTCGCGGCGATCTACCTCGTCTTCTTCGTCGTCATGGGGGCGAGCGCCTACTCCGTCATCGCCACGGCACACCAGCCCGCCATCGACGTCGAGGGCGAGGCTCTCACGCAGGGTGACTCCATCACCGTCGACGGGACCGAGTACACCGTCACGAGCCTCGAAGAGCAGGAGGCCGGCGGTGGCGACGGTCACGGTGGCGGCGGTGGCGGCACGACGCTCGCCGGCACGCTCTCGACCACCAACGACTCCGTCGTCTTCAGCGCCTCACTGTCGAACGGGACGGCGCTCTCGCCCACCAACTCCACGTGGCAGGGGAAGCAGGGCGAGTACACGGCGACCATCGACGACGGCGACACCGTCAGTTACAACGGGAGCGAGCAGACCGTCAACGTCTCGGCCGGGAACTTCTCGCTGGTGAACCAGACCGGGAACGCCACGGCCTCGTTCAGCGTCGGCGACACGTTCGAGCACCGGCGCAACGTCACGACCGTCACCGGGATCGAGAACGGGTCGTCGGCCACGCTGACCTGGGGCGACAACTACCAGGTCGTCATCCCGAACGCCTCGAACCCCGACGAGTTCCGCGCGCTCCAGCGGTTCAACGTGAGCCAGCGGCTCCGGAACGACCCCGACGTCGAGAACCAGACCTACCAGGGTGAGGACGGCCGCTTCGTCCGCTACCGGAACGGCACCACTCAGCCCCTCGACGAGTACCTGCCCGCCCCCGGCGAGACGACGTTTGCCGAGGGTGACGCGCTCACCTACCGGGCCACCGAGGACCCCTCCGCGCCGGCCAACGAGACCACGGTCGCCAACGTCACCAGCGAGGAGGTGGAGCTCGAGTGGACGGGCTCCCGGACCGAGACCACCGAGCTGTCGGAGGGCGCGAACGTCACCCTGGGCGACCAGCAGTACGTCGCCCACTTCAAGAACACCTCGACGGTCCTGCTCTCCTCGGACGTCTCCGGTTACCAGGACCAGATCCGGAAGCAGGGCTACTACCACGAGCGGATGAACGGTCTCTGGGGCGTCTCCATCCTCTCCGGCTTCGGTGCGCTCCTGGTCGTCGCACTCGCCTACCTCCCGACCCGGGGCTGACGGCGCCGCTCCCCGGTACCCCGTTCTCCGGCTCGCGCCACCCACCGTGGAGCGGCCGCACTCCACGACGCGTTGCAGCGGTGAGTCGTCGCTGTCGGTCACGTTCGCGGTACGAGAACGAATCCGCTCGGGAACCGGTCGACGGGCCGAGAGGGATTTGAACCCCCGACCGTCTGGTTTCTCCCGCGACCTCCCGAGCGACCGGGAGCGTCGCGCTAAAAGCCAGACGCTCTGCCGGACTGAGCTATCGGCCCTCGTCCTTGCGTTCGGGCGACCCGTGGGTAACGGTTTCGGTCCCGTACCTCGGTCCCGTCCGTCGAGGGGGCCGCTCAGAGGCGTTCGAAGTAGTCGACGAGCGACGCCTCGACGACTTCCGAGGGCTCGACGTCGTCGAGGGCGGCCCGTCGCCGGAACTCGCGGTAGACGCTGGGGTCCAGCGAGATGGTCAGCTCCCCGAGTTCGACGTCGACCTCGGCGAGCGCCTCCTCGACGCTCATGCCCTCGTTGACGCGCGAGGCGGCCGCCCGGACCTCCCGGACGGTGAGGTCGTGGTCGAGGGCGGCCCAGGCGAGCAGGAAGCGGGCCTCGCCGGAGACCCGGGCGATGTGCTTCGCGGCGGTCGGCGCGATGCGCCCGAGGGCGACGTAGCGCCTGACTGACCGGGGCAGGTCGTGGACGCGTGCCCACTTGCGGATGAACGCGACGGTGGCCTCGCCGCCGGCGCGCTCGGCGGCGGCCTTGTACGAGCCCTCGCCGCGGACGAGCGCGGCGCAGGCGGCCGCGCCCCTGAGCATGAAGACGTTGTCGTCGCCGCCGGCGGTGTTCTGGGAGAACCGACGGACCACGTCGGCCGCGAGCTCCAGGCTCCCGGGGTCCGAGGGGTCGAACCCGACCGCCTCGTCGCCCGCGACCTCCGGCTCGCCCCGGATGACGGGCTGGCCGACGGGCGACTCCCGGTCGGCTGGTGGTATCTCCTCGGGTCCCCGTCCTGTCATTGGAGACATCGTACGGGCAACCACGGCAAAAACCCCCCGCCCGCGTGCATCTCGACTCAACAGTCGCCGACGCCAGCGGTCGTCCCGTCGCGTCAGTCGTCGGCCTCGGCCGCGCCGTCGCGGCTGTCCGAGAGGTGCTCCCAGACCTCGGCGCAGCCACAGCCGTCCTCGACGTCGTCGAGATGACTCGTGTCGACCTGCTCCTCCTCGGCGGACGCGGCGTTCTCACTCATCACTACCCTCCGTCTCGACCAGCTCCGGTGCGACATCCGCGGCCGGTGCGACGTCGTTCGATCGGCGATCGGTCATCACTCCACCGTACGCGGCCTCCCCGTATAAGCGCGTGCGCCCGGACAAGCCTGTCCCCCACTCCCCACTACCGGATGATGATACCGCTACCGGGGACGGGGGAGTCCGGATGAACACGGCTCCAGTCCTGCGATTTCCGCGTCGGACGCCCGTCACCACGTCGAACGACGCCGGCGAGCCTCGCGAGGGACGACACGGTTACCTTCGGCGGGGCGCTCGTTGCGGTGTGGTCACCAGTATCCACCAGCTCGACGACGGGGCGTGGATCAGTGTCAACGACGTCCGCGAGGTGAACGTGAGCGACCTGTGGTGGCTCGCGCGGGCCGACTTCTGTGACTGCGAGATGAGCGACTTCCTCGCCGAAGGGTTCGTCGAGGTGGGCGTTCACCCGCCGAACGTGACCGCCCGGATCGCCGGCCAGTGCATCGCCTGCGGCGAGAGCGGCGTCACGGACTGGCTCGTCGTCGGCCGTGTCGACCCCGACACGGGGACCTTCCGGGGTGTCGACACCGGGAGCGTCCACGTCCCTCGGCGCCGGAGCCGCCTCGCCGGGCCACCCGAGGAGTGAGCAGCCCTCGACGGCCGGGGGTACGGGCGCGGACCCCCGGAAACAGGTTTCGGTCCGTACCCTGCCACCCATCGACCACTCGCGGACGGCGGCAGCCTGTCACTGGCCGGGCCACGATATACCAGCAATATAATCCGCTATCGGGAACCTCCGGGGAGGCTTGGGAAGAGGGGCGTACCTATACGTGGTGGGCTGTTGTTCCCGGGTATGCCGAGCAAGGTCGAAGGGTGGAAAGACGAGGTCTACGGGAACGAGATCCGTGACCACCTCTTCGAATTCGCAGAACAGGGCTGGGACTCCATCCCGGAGGACGAGCAGGACGCCTGGTTCGAGCGCTTCAAATGGTGGGGTCTCTACCACCAGCGGAAGGGCCAGGAGAGCTACTTCATGATGCGCATCGGGACCCCGAACGGGGTCCTGGAGCCGGGCCAGCTCCGTGTCGTCGGCGAGATCGCCGACGAGTTCGCCCGCGGCCCGGTCGACAACCCGGAGTTCGGTGGCGCCTACGCCGACTGGACGACCCGGCAGAGCATCCAGCTCCACTGGATCAAGCTGGAGGACGTCCCGGACCTCTTCGAGAAGCTCGAGGCCAACGGCCTCTCGACCATCCAGGCCTGCGGTGACTCCTGGCGGAACATCGTCGGCTGCCCGGTCGCCGGGAAGGACGAACACGAGCACGTCGACGCGTGGCCGGTCGCCAGGCGCCTCCACGAGGAGTTCAAGGGCAACGAGGCGTACTCGAACATGCCCCGGAAGTGGAAGGTCTCGGTCACGGGCTGTGACGAGGGCTGTGGCCAGGGCGACATCAACGACCTCGCGTTCGAGCCCGCGGTCAAGGAACTGGACGGCGAGGCGGTCACCGGCTTCAACGTCCGCGTCGGCGGCGGCCTCTCCCGGAAGGAGCCCCGCTTCGCCCGCTCCATCGACGTGTTCTGCACGCCGGAGGACGCCCCGAAGGTCTCCGCGGGCATCTCCGCGCTCTTCCGCGACTACGGCGACCGCGAGGACCGCTTCAACGCCCGCATCAAGTTCCTCATGGACGAGTGGGGGCCGGAGAAGTTCCGGCAGGTCCTCCAGGACGAGTACATCGACTACGAGCTCCCGACGGCGGGCGAGGATCTCCGCGACCAGTACACCTACAACGCCGGCGACGGCGAGCACGGCGACCACGTGGGCGTCTACGACCAGCCCGACGGGAAGAACTACGTCGGTCTCTCGGTCCTCACCGGCCGGATGGGTGTCGACGACGTCCTCGAACTGGCCGACCTGGCCGAGGAGTACGGCTCCGGCGAGGTCCGGCTGACCCAGCGCCAGAACGTCATCGTCACGGACGTCCCCGACGACGAGCTGGAGGCGTTCCTCGACGAGCCGCTGCTGGCGGACTACTCCCCGGACCCGCACCCGTTCATGCGTGGCTCGCTGGCCTGCACGGGGACGGAGTTCTGCTCGCTCTCCATCACGGAGACGAAGAACCGCATGGTCCGGTACGCGCGCTGGATGCGCGACAACGTCGACGTCCCCGAGGGCGTGGAGGACTTCCACGTCCACCTGTCGGGCTGCACGGCGTCCTGTGCCCAGCCCCAGATCGCGGACATCTCGCTGCGCGGCATGAAGACCCGGAAGGACGGCGAGCCGGTCGAAGCGTTCGACATCGGCCTCGGCGGCGGACTCGGCGAGAACCCGCACTTCGCGGACTGGGTGGAGATGCGCGTCGCCGCCGACGAGGTGCCCGGCTACATCCAGAACCTGCTCGGCGAGTTCGAGGACCGCCGCGAGGAGGGCCAGTCCTTCCGCGAGTTCATCGCCGAGCGCTCCGAGGAGGAGCTCCAGGAGATGGGCGAGCCCGAGGAGACCTCCTACGAGGACCCCTACATGCACAACACGAAGATGACCTGGTACCCGTACGCCGAGGAGGACGACATGGCCGACAGCCCGGCGCCGACGGACGCGCAGGGCAAGTCGCTGCCGGCTGACGACTGACCCCCGTCGACGGCTCGGCACCGCGGTCTCGTTCTCCGCTCGCGCTTCTCCCGTTCTCGACCGACGAGCGCCAGCCTCGCTCGGTCGACCCGCCGCGGCGAGCGACCGCGCTCCCGGGTGCCCCCCGTCCCGGGTCGAACCGTCCGCCCGCCGGAGTTAAGCGCGACCACGCCGTGATGCGACTATCCGCCCGCTCACGGAATATCGCTCAACGACTCGAAATACGTGGAAAAATCCAGAGTAATACAGTAATTCGGATGATAGTCGTCAAGACGGACGATTTCGAGGTGTACCACGGCGTCGTGACGGAACTCCGCGAGCGCGGGGTGACGTTCACCACCCTCGACGCCGCCGCGGACGAGCCCCTGCCCGGGGGGACGCGGGCGCTCATCGTCGGTCCCGACGAGGACGTCTCCGTCGAGGACCCCGTGGAGTTCGTCCGGGCGGACCCGGAGGACCCCCGGGCGGCCGTCGACCACGCGCTCCGGCTGCTGCGCGGGGGCGGGGAGCGGACCGTCGTCGGCGTGGACCCCGGCGAGCGCCCCGGCATCGCGGTCCTCTCCGGGGAGACGGTGGTCGCGGCGTTCGCGGTGCCGATGGCCGACGCTGCCGACGTGGTCGCCGACGAACTGGCCGACGCCGGCACGGACCCGCTCGTCCGGGTCGGCGACGGCGCCCGGCTCCAGGGCGCCCAGATCATCGACGGCCTCCCGGAGGACGTGCGCGTGGAACTCGTCGACGAGACCGGAACGACGCCGTACCTGGGGCAGGGCGCCCGGGGGATGGGCGACGTGCTCGCGGCGGTCAACATCGCGCGCATCGAGGGCGAGCCCGTCGACTCCCGGCACGTGGAGCCGACCGCGGGGGAGATCAGGGTCGTCAAGACGCGCTCCCGGGAGGTCTCGGCGGAGAACCGCGAGCTGCCCGACGACCTCGCGCGCCGCGTGGCGCTCGGCAAGCTAGACGTCGAGGAGGCGCTGGCCGAACACCGGGAGGGGAGCGGTTCGGGTGGAACGGACGAGGAGAACGGGGACGAAGACGGGCCCGCCCCGGAAGATGAACGCTGACTATTCGCTCTCGTCGTCCAGCCGCTCGTGGACCGCGGCCTCCGCGCGCCGCATGACCTCCCGCGTCGGCAGGTCGACGAGGCCGGCGACCGCCTCGCAGTCGTCGTACTCCGCGCTCACGTCGTACACCGCGCCGGCGTCGTCGCTGGCGACCTTCACCGTCACTTCGTGTGACTCGCCCGCCAGGTCGAGTTCGGCGGTCTCGAAGCGCCGCTCGGCGATCCAGCGGTGGTCGGCGCTCGTCTCGCGCACTCCGAGCGTGCCGGTCTCCTCGGCCAGGACGCGGGCGACCCGCTGGACGTCCGCCGGCCGGACGACGACCTTCACGAGGTGGCCGGGCCGGGACTTCTTCATCGTCGCCGGTAGCACCGTCACGTCGCGCGCACCGGCCTCCTGCAGCCGGGACTGCAACCCGCCCAGCAGCTCCGGCGTGGCGTCGTCCAGGTTGGTCTCCAGCACCCGGACGCCGTCCCGGACGAGGCCGCCGCGCTGCTCGCCCACCGTCGCGCGCAGCACGTTCGGGTGCTCGTCGAAGGTGTAGCCGCCGGCGCCGTAGCCGGTCCGCTCGACCCGGAGCGGGGGGAAGGAGCCGACGCCCCTCGCGACGTGGGCCATGATGGCGGCGCCGGTCGGCGTCAGGAGTTCGGCCTCGACGGGGCCCCCCCGGAGCTCCCAGTCGGCCTCGCCGGCGATGTTGACGACGGCCGGCGTCGGCACGGGGTAGGTCCCGTGGCTCATCTCCACGGTCCCACCGCCGGTGGCGAGCGGCGTCGTCACCACCCGCTCGACGCCGAGGTCGTCCAGCAGGAGGCACGCCCCGACCACGTCCGCCACGGCGTCGTCCGCCCCGACCTCGTGGAATGCCGTCCCCTCCAGGTCGGTCCCGTGGACCTCGGCCTCGGCCTCCCCGAGGACGGTGAAGATCCGGCGGGCGTCGCGGGCGACCCCCGTGGGGAGGTCCATCCCGTCCACCAGGTCGACCACCCCGCGGTACGTCCGCGTGTGGCCGTGGTCCTCCGCGTGTGTGTGGTCGTGATGGGAGTGTCCGTGCGCGTGGTCCTCGTCGTGCGCGTGGTCGTCATCGTCCTCGTCGTGTGCGTGGTCGTTACCGTCCTCGTCGTGTGCGTGGTCGTCGTGTGAATGGCTGTGCGAGTGATCGTGGTCGTGCGCGTGGTCGTCGTCCTCGCCATCTCCACCGGCGTCCGTCCCGTCGTCGGCGTCAGTCAGCAGCACGTCGACCGTCGTCGCCCGGATGCCGTTCTTCGTCGTCCGGTCGACCGCGTAGCGGACGGGGAGCGCCTCCTCGACGGGTTCGAGCGCGTCCCGGTCGGCGCCCGCTGCCAGGAGGGCGGCCAGGATCATGTCGCCGGAGGCGCCCATCCCCCCGTCGAACGCGAGCGTCTGCATGCCCGAACGCGGGGTGCGCGACGCGAAAAACGTGTGGTTCCGTGGCCTACCACTCTCCGACGTCCGCGAACTCGCCGAGTTCGAACGACCAGTCGTAGTCCCGGAAGCGCAGCCCCGGGTCGACGGTCGTCGGGAAGACGTCGTACGCCCGGAGGAACGCCGTCGCGCCGTCCGGGCCACCGAAGTCGCCGAGGAACCAGAGCATCGGTCGCGGGGCCCGGACCACGTCCGCGTCCGCGTCGTAGACGACCTTCTGGTCGAGGTACGACCGCGTGGCCGTGTCGAGTTCCTCGTCGACGCCGTCCCGGCTGTAGGCCGCGATGGGCGGGCAGGCGGCGGCGCCGCAGTTGAGCGCGAAGTGGATCCGGGGGTCGCGCTCGCGGACGCCGAACCGCTCGACGAATGCCGACGGGAACGGGTTCCGGACGTAACCCAGTCCCCACTTCGGTCGGGCCCCCCGCAGCAGGCCGTGCTCGATGTCGTCCAGCGAGAGGTCGCGCCCGGCCACGGTCACGATGTCGGCGCCGAAGAGCCTCGTCCTGTCCGCGAACGACTCGGGCGCGGCGGCCAGCAGGTCACGGGCGGCGGCGTTGTAGACGTTTACCCAGAACGCGAGTCGGGCGTCGTCGCCGTCCAGCCCGGCCGCGAACGCCCCGCGGTCGAGGTCCCGGAGCCGCGAGGCGACCGCGTGCGTGGACTCGCCCGCCCGGACCCGCCGGAGGAACTCGCGGGAGAGAGCGACCGGGTCGGGCGTGCCGGCCGCGTCGAATGTGGTCGTCACGCCTCGCCCTTCGCCCGCCCGGACTAAGGCGTTCGGTCAGGCGGGCGGCGTACTCGCACGACCGTCGCCACCCGGCACGCCCGCCCGGTGGAATCGGCGCACACGACCGGCAGGCTTGTGTCGGCGGCCCGCACACGCCCGGGCATGAGCGGTGTCTCGGCCACCGACCGCGTCCGGCGGGCGTACGACCGGTGGTTCCCGGCCGACGACCTCCCCGACCGGCCCGACCTCCCGTGGTTCGTCGCCCCCCTGCCGGGGTGGCTGGAGGACCTCGGCCTGCGGCTCGTCTGGCTCGTGGTGCTCGTCAACCTCGCCGGGACGGCCTTCGGCTTCTGGTTCTACGGCTTCCAGTTCACCGTCACGGACCCCGTGATGTGGCCGTTCGTGCCGGACTCGCCGATGGCGACGCTGTTCATCGCTCTGTCGCTCGCCGTCTGGAAACTCGGCTACGCCGACCGGGTGCCCTGGCTCCACGCGCTAGCCTTCTTCGGCTGCATCAAGCTGGGCGCGTGGACGCCGGTCGTCCTGACCATCTTCCCCGTCGAGCACCCCGCGGGGTCGCTCGCGGCGCTCGGGACGGTCGGCTTCCTCCGGGAGTACGGGCTCTACACGTTCCTCGTCACGAGCCACCTCGCGATGGTCCTGGAGGCGTTCCTCGTCCACCGCTACGCCGATTTCTCCGCGGGCGCCGTCGCCCTCGCGGTGGCGTGGTACACGCTCAACGACGTAGTGGATTACCTCGTCCCAATCGTGGGCGACCCGACGCACACGCTACTGAACGCCGAGCCGTTCGTGGGGACCGGCTTCGACCACTCCGCTCCCGCCCACGACATCGCGGCTGCCGTCGCGATCACGCTGACCGTCACCTGTGTCTTCCTCGCGCTCTCGACGCGGGCGGCGAAGCTCCGGGCCGAACTGGAGCACCGAGGGTAGTGTGGCCGAGGGCCCCTACCAGTCGAACCGCTCGGAGTCGTCCGCGTGACTGCGGACCCACAGCTCCCCGATGCGCGACAGTCTCGTCCGGTAGGACTTCCCGTGTGACTCCTGCTCGACGTACCCCTTCCCCCCGGGGCCGAGCCGGTCGACGTTGTAGATGACCTTCGAGCGGAAGGCGTCCGTGTACTCCTCGCCGAGTTCCCGCGCGAGCGTCTGTGCGAGCTCGGAGACGGACTCGAACTCCCCGTGCTCGCCCAGCGTGAACAGGATGAGCTTCTCGAACGGCTTCACGTTGGAGAACGACGCCACCGGGAGCTCGACGATGTGGCCGTCGCCGATGCGCTTTGCGCCGATGGTCGTCCCGCGCTCGTCGAACTCGCCGAGCAGGTCGCGGGCGCTCTCCAGCCGCTCGCGCATCCGCTCGTTGTCCGCGGTGCCGTCGTCGAGCAGGTCCTCCAGCAGGTCGGCCTGGGTCCGGAGCTCCTCCGCGAGCTCCGTCTCCAGGTACTTTTCGGGGACCGTGTAGTAGGTGTGGATGCGGTTGCGGTCGCCCTCGCGCTCGACCATGATGGAGTGGGCCGCGGTCGCGAACGCGAACGACACCGTCCGTGGCATCGAGCTGACGTTCACCCAGACCTCCGCGTCGCCCCGGTCGAGTTCGGACTCGATGAGCGCGTACGCCGTCTCGAACGCCGTGTCGTAGTCGTAGACGTCGTCGACGACGAACCGTTCCGTGCTCGCCCCGAGCAGGTTCTGGAAGTCCTGTTCCAGCTTCCCCGCCAGGTTCCGCGAGTACTCCACGTTCGCCTCGCTCCCCACCGCCCCCTCCAGCAGGACGACCCGATCCACGTCCAGCTGGTCGCGCACCAGCGGCGCGATGAGCCGGTCGTAGTCGAACCCGACCGGGACGATGTGTGTCTGCATATGCTGTACGGTGGGGGTGTGCTTGTGACATCCTCCCCCCCCTGCTCGCGCCTTCGGCGCTCGTTGAGGGTGGGGCTTCCCACGAAGCCGGTTTTCGCTGGGTCGGGAACCTCGGGTTCGCATCCCGTCGTGATACAGGGAGTGCCACGCTCCCGTTATCCCTATCCTCTCGTGAGGATTCGGGAGTACCTGCGTTGTTTTCTGACGGCATCCACAGCGGACGGGTCGACGGGGATACCGTCGAGCGCCCGAGTGGACCTCCCGATACTGTCTCATTACATCGGGCGCATGGAGCGCCTCGGTCAGTATCACAGACAGGCTATGCGTGTGTAAATCTATTGATGACGGCGCTGTATCCCCTCCCTGCTCACTCCCGTTGGTCGTTCGCTGAGGGTGGGGTCTTAGCGCCTGTTGAAACAGATGAAAAACACCAGTCTCCCGACCATACGAACATCCATCGACGATACGCGTCGGTCCGCCGTCTCCGGGTTCTCGGTGGTCGAACGAGTGACTGCCCTCCCTCGACTGTCGTCCGGCCGGTGTACCGCCGACCCCTCCAGCGGGTTCTCGGTGACGCCGGCAGCGTGACCGCGACGGACGGGGACCGGCAGCGGTGGACCGTCCACGGGCCGAAGGGCCGGGACGTGTCCTGGGAGATGCGGCTGGACACGTCCGACGAGCGGCTGCGGTGGCGGCCGGTCGATAGCTCGGCCCTGTTCGAGGAGTGGGCCTTGGAGTTCGAGTCGACGCCGGGCGACCGCGGGACGCGGGTGAGGCTTCGGTTCGACCTGCCGGGCGGGCAGCCGGGGCGTGACGCGCTGGAGCGGGCCCCGGAGATGTACGAGACGTTCAACGACGAGGAGGACGGCTGCATCAAGATCACGATGATGCCCTGAACGGCAGCGGAGACGGGCTCCCGGCGGCGCGGATGCTCGCCCGGTCGGCGTGTCCGCCCGTGGCCGGAGGCGACCTACTCCCCGACCTCGGCCGCGGCGTCCGGGGGGCCGTTCTCGACCTTCGAGGTCACGAGGGCCTCCTGGGCACGCCGGAGGCACTCCGAGAGCGCCTGGTGGGAGACGTCCAGTTCCTCGGCGAGCTCCTCGAGCGTCGCGTTGCGGGGGATTTCGTAGTAGCCGGCGTCGATCGCTGTCTGGAGCACCTCGCGCTGCTTGTCCGTGAGCAGATCCGCCCCCGCGGCGGCGTCGTTCCCGCTCGTGATGGACTGGTAGTTCATCGTCACGCCGTAGTCCTGGAACGCGTCGGCCGTCTCCGAGAGGGCATCGCGGTCGGGGAAGCGGACCTCGAACGTCCAGCGGCCGTCCGTCCCGTACGCCTCCTCCACGGTGCCGCCGTGCTCCTGGATGACGTGCCGGGGGATGACGAGCCCGTTGTCGAGCTCCAGTTCGTAGAGCAGCTCGTCACCGTCGTCGCTCACTCTGAGGAAGCTCTCGACGGAGGGGTCGGCGGTCAGCCCGGCCTCCAGTTCCTCGTGATTGACGCCGGTGAACCACATCGACAGGGTCCGGTCGTCGGCTCCGAACGCGGATTCCTCGACTCGGAAGCGACAGCCCGAGAGCCGGTCGAACGTCTCCGTGAGCGGCATCTCCGATACCGGGGCGGACAGAACGGCGATCGTCCACATATACCATGGAGGAAGCCGTCGGTATCGTATGAGTGTTTTCAGCCTACAGGACGAATAAATAACGCGTAATACGCCGGGTGACAGACGGCCCGGGGTCCGCCCCGCTCTCGCCCTTCTACCACTCGCTGTTCCGTCCCGAGGCAGTCGCTCTCTCCCCGGGCAACGGCGGTCACTCCCCTGGGACACGTCCCGCCGTTCACGCAGGTGCGTCCCGCCGGTCCATCACAGCACCGAGAACCCGGACCCCGAACGGCACCCCGACCACGACCGCGTACATGAGCACCAGCGTGGCGAACGCCGGTACGGGGAGGACCACCATACCTCGTCCCTCGGGTTCCGGAACAAAAACTTGTCGGCTATCGTGCCGGTCGCTCAGTACACGCGCGTCCCGTCCGCCACCTCGCGTTCGGGCTGGAGGTGGACCACGTCGCCGTCCGCGTCGTCGACGCCGAGCACGAGACACTGCGACTCGAACCCCGCGATGGAGACGGTCCCGAGATTGACGACGGCGACGACCTGCCGCCCCTCCAGTTCGTCCGTCGTGTAGCTCGTCAGGCCCGCCGCGGACTGGCGGATCTCCTCGCCGAAGTCGACCTCCAGTCGGTATACGTCCTTGCGCGCCTCGGGGAAGGGGGCGGCGGAGCGGATGGTCCCGATGCGGGTCTCCACGTCCTCCAGGAAGACGGCCGGATCGATGTCGGGTTCCTCGATTCCCATATCGGCCGGTCGCGTGGCGGGGCAAAGAGGATACGGACCAGGCCGGCCGTGATACGTTCGACCCGCTCGGCCGCCGGCACCGTCTCGATCACGAACCCGATACCGCTGAGCGTGCGCTCCGCCCGGACATCCGCGAAGCCCGCGTCGCGGAGCCGGCCCTCCACCTCGTCGACGGGGTAGGTCCGGGCGCCGAGTGTCACGCGGTACGTGAGGTCGACGAGCCGGGTGCCGGCTCTGGCCATCGGGGTCCGGCCGTCGCCGGTGAACTGGTCGAGGAACGGGCCGGGCCCCCGGTCGAGCCGGAGGACGACTAGCCGCTCGAGCAGGTTCGGGACTACCGGCATCCCATCGCCTCCGCTACCCGGAGGGGGTGCCGCACCATCGGTCGTGTGCTGTCTGTGGGCATCTGTGCCGGTCGCTGTCGAACAGCGTCGGTGGAGAGAACGACTGGGGATCACGTCTCCCCTTCGCCGCTCCCGGGTCGTCACCGCTCGTCGCGCCGGACTCAGCCGATGAGCATCGTGCCAACCCTTTTACAGCCGTCGGGCCGTCAGATACGATTGCACATGGGTTACCTCATGGGCAGTTCACCATCACGCGGTTCACCAGCCAGCCCCCACCCGGGGCAGTTCGCACATGCCGGACACAGCCAAATACCTCATCCACGCACGTATCAGCGCCGACGGAGTGGTCGAACGGAACGACGTCGTCGGGGCGGTCTTCGGGCAGACGGAGGGCCTGCTCGGGGACGACCTCGACCTCCGGGACCTCCAGGACTCCTCGAAGGTCGGCCGGATCGACGTCGAGATCGACTCCGAGGGCGGCCAGTCCTTCGGCCACCTGACGATCGCCACCAGCCTCGACAAGGTCGAGACGGCCATCCTCGCCGCGGGACTGGAGACCATCGACCGCGTCGGTCCCTGCCGGGCTGACCTGGAGGTCACCCGCATCGAGGACGTCCGCGCGGCGAAGCGCCGCGAGGTCGTCGACCGGGCGAAGGAGCTGCTGTCGGGGGCGTTCCAGGGCTCGATGATGTCCTCGGAGGAACTCGTCGAGGAGGTCCGCCGGTCCATCCGCGTCGAGGACATGGGCGAGTTCGAGGGCTACCCGGCCGGCCCCAACGCCGGCGACAGCGACGCCATCATCGTCGTCGAGGGACGTGCGGACGTCGCCCGGCTGCTCGGGTACGGCATCAAGAACGCCGTCGCCGTCGAGGGGACCAACGTCCCGGAGGCGGTGGCCGACCTCACCCGCGAGAAGACGGTGACGGCCTTCCTCGACGGCGACCGCGGGGGCGATCTCATCCTGAAGGAACTCGTCCAGGTCGGCGATGTCGACTTCGTCGCGTTCGCCCCCGAGGGCCAGTCCGTCGAGGACCTCTCGCGCCACGAGGTGATGGCGGCGCTCCGTGACAAGGTGCCCTACGAGACCATCGCCGACCGCTCGGACGGGGCGGCCCACGAGGTCGCCGCCACGGACGGATCGAGCCGCCCGGCTCCCGACGCGGACACCCCGCCGGATGCCGAGGGCCTCACCGCCCCACAGCCGCCGGCCCCCGAGCCGGGAGCGACGACCGACGGGTCCGCCGCCGAGACGGAAGCGGAGCCGACGGCCGACCCGACCCCGGCATCCGAGGACGCTCCGTCCCCGGTGCAGCCCGCACCCGACGAGGACGCGGCTGCCGGCTCGGTCGCGGCGGGTACCGACACCGCCGTGGCCCCCGGTGGCGACCCGGCCGTCGACGAGCCGGCGACGGAGCCGGAGGACGACGCGGACGAGGCAGCCGCCGAGGAGTCCGACGGGCCGGCGACCGCGGACGAGCCGTCGGTTCCCGGGACGCTCCGTGGCCACGTCCGCGCGGTCGTCGACACCGAGGAGGTCCGGCTGCTCGACGACGAGATGGGCGTCCTCGAGACGGCACCCGTGGACGAGGCGTTCGACCTGATCGAGGCGGCCGCCCCCGTCCCCGTGGTCGTCGTTCTGGACGGCGGGCTAACCCAGCAGCTGCTCGACGTCTGCGCCCAGCGCGGCGTCGAGCAGGTCGTCGCGACCTCGCTCGGCGAGCTGGTCAAGCGCCCCACTGGCGTCCGCCTCCGGACGGTCGAGGACCTACTCGAGGTCCCGGACCAGTAGCACGCCGTCCGTCTGACCGGGCCCGTCCGTCCCCTCGGCCGCCCGCTGCCCGTCGTAGTAACCGGGCAGCGTCCGGACCTCGTGGAACCCCAGCGAACCGTAGAACGCCCGCGCACGCTCGTCGTCGGCGCGGGTGGTGAGCCGGAGCTGGTCGCGCTCGGGGTGCCGGGCCGCCACCGCAGCCAGCAGCCGCCCCCCGTGTCCCCGGCGCCGGTGCCCCGGCGCGACCGCCAGCTCCGCAACGTACACCGACTCGTCGTCGACCGTGAACAGCGCGTAGCCGACCGGCTGCGCCGACGCCGGCACCTCGTCCCTGGTCAGGGCCGCCGTCTCGGCCGGGCCCTCGGTCGTCACCAGCGCGAGTCCCGTTCGGACGCCGTTCCGGAGGAGTGTCCGGTGCGGGGCAGGGAACGCCGCCGTCTGGATGGCGAGCAGCCGGGGCAGGTCCGACTCCCGGGCGGTGCGGACTGTCGGGACGGCCGGCTCTGCCGTCGAGAGTGCCGTGTCGTCGGTCGGTGTGTCACTCGGCGGTTCGTCGCTCATACGAGGGCCAGGGCGAGCGCGAGGCCCGCGCTGACGACCGCGCCGGCGAGCGTGGCGAGGAGGTTGACTCCCTGGTTGTCGAGGACCGGCCCCTCGAGCGTGGCCCCGAGCAGGCTGTCCGCGAGCGTGCCGGCGACCCCGCCGGCGACCACGAGCCCGGTCGCGAGCGGGCCGAGGTCGAAGAAGACGGCCGCGATGCCCGCGATGATGCCGGCGCCGACGAGGCCCGCCACCTGCCCCTGCCAGGTGATGGCGCCGTCGGTGCCGGGCTCGACGCGTCCGAGGGTGGTGATGAGCCGCGGCTCGTCGAACAGGCCGCCGATCTCGCTGGAGAGCGTGTCCGCCATCGCGGTGGCGACGCTCCCGGCGAAGGCGTAGCGGAACAGCTCCGGTGGGACGCCGACGCGCCCGGACGCCGCGAACAGCACCACGGCGACGAGCGCGACCGCCGAGTTGGCGAGGACGTTGCCGCTGCCGCGGGCCCCCTCGTTGTCCTCGGCGATGCCGCGCTCGCGCTTCTCCTCGTAGCGGTACTTCGAGGAGAGCCCGCCCAGACCGAAGAAGGTGATCAGCAGCGCGAACCAGCCGTAGCCGCCGAGCACGATGGCCAGCAGCGCCAGCAGCACGCCCGTCAGCATCCCCGTCAGGGAGGCGGTTCCGAGCGCGAACGCGACGTAGCCCAGGAGCGCCGAGACGCCGATGCCGACACCGACCCGGACGGGGGAGGCGACGATGCCGAGTTCGAGGAAGCCCCACAGGAGGAGCGCGACCGACACCAGCACGAGCGGGTCGTCCCGCTCGAACAGCGCGGTCCGCAGCAGGGCGGCGACGAGCGCCTCGATGGCGGCGAGGAAGGTCACCAGCGGGAGCGCCAGCCGGCCGCCGGTGATTAGCCCGACGGCGACGAAACCTGCCGCCGCCGCCACCAGTCCGCCGAGTGCGAAGCCGACGGTCGCCGCGAACGGGTCGGTGGTCCGGAGCCGGACGAGTTCGGCGGCCACGTTCCCGACCACGAGCGCAGCCACGCTCCCGACGAACGCCGACGGCGGGAGGCCGAACTGGCGGAGCGGGACCAGCAGCGCGAGGCCCGCACAGGCGAAGGCGAACGCGGCGAGGCCGAACAGCCGGCTCTCCTCGTAGTCGCCCGGGCGGGCCAGCAGGTCGAACAGCGGTCCCTCGTCGACGACGTACAGTGCCGCCAGGCCGACGGCGACGAAGGGGAGCGCGGCGGCCCCGGCGGTGGTCAGGGGGTCGAGCCCCCGGACGGCGAGCACCGGAACGACCAGCGCGAGCGAGCCAATCAGGGCGTAGGCTCCGGCCCGCCGCACGTTCCCGGTCACGGCCCCTGCTTCCCGCGACGCGTACTTAACGCTCCCGAAGGGGGTGGTCCGTCCGGGGTTCGATGGCCCGGCAGGGACGGTCGCTCCGGTCGCCGCGGCGGGGGCGGTCCCGCTGCACGGGCGGCCGCCAGCGAGCCACGCTTCCACATGGTTTAGACCCCTCCGCGGTCAACCGGCGCCCGTGGGCATCTACGACCGGTACCTCGAGGCGCGGATCCGGACGAGCGACGCCGACCGCCCCGAGCACGTCGCGCTGGTGATCACGGAGCGCGACCTGCTGGAGCCGGGCGCCTACGGGACGCTGGCCGACCTGTTCGGGTGGGCGTTCGACCTCGGCGCCGAGCGCGTGACGGTGTACGTGAGCGTGCTCGACGAGGAGGCCGTGCCGACGCTCCGCCGGGCGTTCGACGAGATGGAGGCCCCCCGCGAGGCCGCCATCCGGGGCCCGGGCGACGAGGAGCGGGCCCACGCGCCCATCCGGGTCTCCATCGGGCTGGGCGGGCGCGACGAGTTCGCCGCCGCCGCCCGCGGCGTCGCCGAGGAGGTCCGCGAGGGCGACCTGGCCCCGGAGGACGTGACCGAGGCCGACATCGAGGACCGACTCGTCTTCCCAGAGTCCCCGGACCTGGTGCTGAAGACCGGTGCCGAGCGCCTCTCCGATTTCATGATCTGGCAGTCCGTCTACTCCGAGCTCTACTTCACGGACGTCAACTGGCGGGACTTCCGCTACCGCGACTACCTCCGGGCGGTGCGGGACTTCCAGGCCCGTCAGCGGCGGTTCGGCCGGTAACCGGCCGGGTGGACCTGGCGGAACGCGCCCCCTCCGCAACCGTTTCCCGCCGCCTTCGCCTCCCTCCGGCCATGACCGAGTTCGACCCCGGGAAGTTCGAGGAGAAGTACGTCCACTGCTTCGAGGAGCTGGAGGCGGCGTACTCGAACGCCTACCAGTCGCTCCACGGGGAGCGCGACTCCGAGCTGCTCCGGGCCATCGACCGGCGGGTGCTGGCCGAGAGCGAGCCGTTCTACGAGGGCGACGGGACCTTCCGCGTCGAACTCCCCGCGGACCTCTGCGAGCTGGCGGGCCGCCCCGGTGACGAGACCGCGTTCGAGGCCGTCCTCGACGACCTCGTCGCCGAGATCGAGGCCGAACTCCGCGCGGTGTTCGACCTCGACGACGCCTGATACAATCCAGTTATATCACCAGATTTTAGCCTCCGGGTCACGGACGGCCGCCCATGCAGCGACGCCGTCCGGCGACGAACGGAGGGGAGCGGGGATGGTGAGCACCGGTCTCGCGCTGGGGGCGACCGTGGTGACGCTGGCGGCGTTCGCCGCCATCGGCCTCCGGTACGGGCGCGGCGACGGGACCGTCGAGTCGTTCATCACCGCCCGCGACAGCGTCAGCGGCTACCGAATGGGCGCCACGGTGCTGGCGTCGAGCATGGGCGCGTGGATCCTCTTCTCGCCGGCGGAGGCCGGCGCCGCGTTCGGCGGTGTCAGCGCCGTCGCGGGGTACGCGGCCGGGAGCGCGCTCGCACTGCTAGCGTACGTGTGGCTCGGCCCTCGCATCTGCGACCTCATCCCGGAAGGACACTCGCTGACCGAGTACGCCTACGTCCGCTACGGGCCGGCGGTGTACGCGTACGTGCTGGCGGTGAGCGTGGCGTACATGTTCGTCTTCCTCGCGGCGGAGTTCACCGGCATCGCCGGGGCGCTCTCGCTGGTCGCGGGCGTCCCGGCCTGGCAGACTGCCGCCCTCGTCGGCGGGTTCGTCCTTCTCTACACGGGGTACGGCGGCCTGCGGGCGAGCATCGTGACCGACACGGTCCAGACGGTCGTCCTCCTGCCGCTCGTGGCGGTCGGCTTCGTCGGCGCCGTCGTCGCCCTCGGCGGCCCCGGCGAACTCGTCCGGGAGACGGCCGCCTCGAACCCGGACCTGCTGGACCCGGGATTCCTCCCCGGCCTGGAGTTCGGCGTCTACGTCGTCGTCGCCATCGTCGGCGCGGAGCTGGTCAACCAGGCGTGGTGGCAGCGCATCTACGCCGCGGCCGACGACCGGAGCCTCCGGCGCGGTTTCGGCCTCGGCGCGGCGCTCGTGATCCCGATGGTGCTGTTCGCGGGGCTGCTCGGCGTCTTCGCCGCGGGGACGGGCGCGCTCGCGGAGGGCGAGGCCTCCATCGCCTTCTTCGTCCTGCTCCAGCAGTCGTTCCCCGACTGGGTCGTCCTCGTGGTGGTGCTGGTCGCGGTGCTTCTGGTGACCAGTTCGGCGGACACGCTGTTCAATGCCATCGCCAGCCTCGTCACCTCGGACCTGCCGCGGCTGCTGGACGACCCCTCCGACGAGCGGCTGACGGCGGCCGCGCGCGGACTGACGGCGGTCGTCGCGCTCGCGGCGACGTTCGTCGGCGCCCAGCAGTACAGCGTCCTCGCGGTCTTCCTCACGGCGGACCTGCTGGCCGCGGCGACGTTCGGCCCGCTGCTCGCGGGGCTGTACACCCGGCGCCTCTCCGGCGGCGCGATGCTGGCCAGCAGCGTCGCGGGACTCGTCGTCGGGCTGGTGTTCTTCCCGCTGGCCCGCGGCGTCCTGGCGGAGCTGCCCGTCGCGGGCGCGCTGCCTACCCCCTCGTTCCTGTCCGCCTTCTCCGGCGCGGCCGTCGTCTCGCTCGGCCTGGCGGCCCTCGCCACGCGCGTCGTACCCGCCGACTACGACCTCGACCGCCTGTCGACGGAAATCCGGACGCTCGACGGGCCCGCGGGCGGGAGCGAGGACACGACACCCGCGGACGACTAGGGGCGAGCCGTGCCGCCAGCCCGGGGTTCAGGATGCTCGCGCCCCGACGGTCCCCCGTGAGCGACGACGGCCCGGAGTACGACACGGACTTCCGCGAGCACCCGACCGAGTACCGCGTCGGCCGCGGGGAGGAGGACGTG
Organism: Halobacteriales archaeon QS_4_70_19; assembly: GCA_003020985.1. Lineage (GTDB taxonomy): Archaea > Halobacteriota > Halobacteria > Halobacteriales > Haloarculaceae > Haloglomus. The sequence continues at coordinate 31,300 of PXRM01000017.1, forward strand.
TTCAAGGTCGAACCCTACAAGAGCGAACTCCTCCCGCTCTGGGGCATCAAGACCGTCGCGGAGGCCGAAGAGGGAGCGGCCGCCATCCGCGAGCGGTTCGAGCAGTACCGCGAGGACGACGAGTTCCCGGGGATGGACATGGCCCGCAAGTACCTCCAGATGGGCTGGACGCGGGCGATGCGCTACGCCAAGTACCCCGGTGGGCAGAAGTACGAGGAGCGAGACGGCGAGCGGGTCGAGCGCGAGCCCCAGCAGTGGTACGACGAGGAGAAGCGGGAGATCGCACTGGTCTACAGGGAGGCGCTGGACGCGGTCAGGGACGACGAGGCGTACCAGCAGCGGAAGGCCGAGTGGACGGAAGCGTACGGATGAGGAGTACCGGAGAGAGCCGGAATTTTCTGGAACATACCGCGGATATCTCGGGAGACTCGCGCTCTCGACACGTCATCCCAGTCGAACCGGATTCTCCGTCGGCACCACGTCCACCGTCACCGCGTCGCCGACGGCGTAGTCGTGGTCCCGGACGACCACCTTCGCACCGAGTTCCCTGCGCCCGACGAACAGCGACAGCCCCGTCACCGGCTCCCCGTCGAGCCGGACCGCCACGTCGCCCCAGCGGACGTCCCGGCCCTCGGCGACGCCGACGCGCTGCCCGAACAGGGAGACGGGGCCGTCCGGGAGCGCGTTCGCGTCAGCACCTCTGCTCGACCCGAAACGACCCCCGCCGGCGTAATGCCGGAGCCCGCCGTCGAGCGGGGCCCCGTCGTCGGCGGCGAGCGCGGCCCAGCCGTCGCCGGGGTGCGCGGGGTCATCCAGTCGGACGTACGTCCCGCCGGTCTCGACCACCGTGCCGCGGCCGTCCCACGCGACCGGGTCGACGGTCACGTCCCTGCCGAGAGCGAGTCGCGGCGACCCCTGCGCCCGGAGCAGGTTCGCGTCCCGCCGCCGGAGTTCGAGGTGGACGTGGTTGGCGACCCAGGGGGCGAAGAAGCCCGAGCGGACGAGCCGACCCAGCGACTCGCCCGGGTCGACGCGGTCGCCCGGCGCGACGGTCGGGTCGACGTGGAGCACCCGCGCGACCCACGCCCCGTCGTCGGGCAGTGCGAGTCCGGGCGTCGACTCGGCGTCGACCGCGATGAGCAGCACCGTGTCGGTGGCCTCGGCGTACGCCTTCGCGGGGACGCGCCGCTCGTGAATCTCGAGCACTTCCCCGGCGACCGGCGAGGGGGCCCGGTCGTCGTCGCGGTCGGGGTAGAGGTCGACCGCGCAGCCGCGGGCGTGTGCGGGGTACGGGGAATTGTACAGTGAGAAGCGCGGGTACCGCGAGAGGAGCGCGTCCCCCAGCGTTGGCATATGCCCGGTTGGGGTGGTGGGGGTTTAGCCGCGTCGCTACCGGCGGGCTCAGACCCCGTACTCGGTCACGCCGAGTATCGCCCCGCAGGCGTCGCACTCCCGGACGGCGGCGTCGCTGAACTTCGCGTCCGTGTCGCTCTCGACGACCTCGACCAGTTCCTCGCCACAGGCGATGCAGTGCCCCATGCGCGGATTTCATATCACGGAGGATTAAATCCTCGTCTGACGCTACGCCAGCCCCAGTTCCGTCGCGACCTCCGCGTAGGTCCCGTAGAAGGCGGCGGGTTCCGCGAGCGCGCCGGCCGCGACGCCGAAGACGTCGACCGTGGCCTCGCCCTCGGGCCCCGTCAGCGCGACCGACCAGTTGAGTCGGCCCTGCTGCCAGTCGCCGTCCAGGCTCCGGACCAGGGTCTCGCCGAAGTAGCTCCCGAACTGGACCGCCACGCCCGAGAGTGCATCAGGGTCGCTGTCCACGTCGTCGGGGCCGTAGTAAGTGTCGACCAGCGAGTCGAGGTGGCGCAGCGACCCGGGAGTGAAGTCCAGCGGGTAGTCGTCCCAGTATTCGACCACCTGCTCGGCGGCGACGCGGAACGACTCGGGCGGGTCGGGGGCCGCGGACACGCCTCGTCCTGGGACCGCGACCGCCGAAGCCCTTGCGCTCGCCTACTCGAACAGCGGCTCCTCGGTGACGGGGATCTCCGTCGGGCCGTCCGGGTCGTTCTCGGCCCCGACCTCGCCGCCGTCCGGCACCATCGTCGGTTTCGCCCGCTGCTTCACGTCGTCGAGGACGCTCCCGGCGACGTAGCCGAGGGCGCTCCCGAGGCCGGCGTTGAAACCGACGGCGAACGGGCCGCCCTGTTTCGCGCCCACCTTCGTCCCGAGGGAGGCGCCGGTCTGGGCGCCGTAGCGGGCGCCGCGGTCGCTGCTCGACGTGCAGGGACAGAACTTCATGTGTGGCTCTAGCGTGGGGCGGGACGGACTTGAATCCGTCCCCGGCGCGGCGGCAGAACCGCCCGAGTGCGCGGGCGCCCGCTCGCCGTCAGTGTTCGTCCATCAGCTCGATGTCGGCGACGAGCCCGTCCGGCGAGCGCCCCTTCCGGATGCCGTCCAGCAGCGTGAACGCCTCGTCGGGGGCGAGGAAGTGCCGGCAGACGGCCCGGCCGAGCGGCGTCGGTTCCAGCCCGTCGATGAACCCGTACTCCAGGAGCTTCCCGAGCGCGTGCTTCGTCGGCACCTCGCCGACCATCCGGGCGTTGAGCCGCCGGGTCTGGTCGCCACCGACGACGAGGTTGGCGAGCGTCTCCTCGACCGCGGCGGCCCCGTCGTACGTCGTCACGACGGGCTCCATCTCGCCCTTCAGGAGCTTGAACGCCACCTCGTCCTCCGACATCTCCATCGAGCTGTGGTAGCTGCAGTCCGGCTCCACGAGCAGGTAGACGGTCCCCTTGTCGTGGTAGTCCGGGCGGCCGGCCCGGCCGAGCATCTGGGAGAACTCCTGCACGGAGAGCCACTCGATGCCCATCGCCAGCGAGTCGAAGATGACCCGCGAGGCGGGGAAGTCGACGCCGGCGGCGAGCGCCGCCGTGGTCACCACGGCCGCGAGGTTCTGGTCGCCGAACTGCTGCTCGACGCGCTTGCGGCGCTTGTAGTCGAGGCCGGCGTGGTACGGCGCCGAGTCGTACTGGAGCCGGCGGGAGACCTCGTGACACCGCCGCCGGGAGTTGGTGAAGATGATGGTCTGCCCGCGGTATCCCTTCGACGACTTCGTGTCGAACGCGCGCTTCACCAGCCGGTCCTCGATGTCGACCTTCTCCTGGCTGTCGGCGAAGGTCACGTGGCGCTCGATGGGGACCGGACGCTCCTCGAACTCGATGAGCGTGGCCTGCAGTGACTCCGCCAGCGACTCCGGGTTCCCGACCGTCGCGGAGAGGTAGACCCACTGGGTGTCCTGGTTCCGCGTCTCGGTGTAGTACTTCAGCCGCGAGACGAGGCCGTCGAGGCGGTGGCCCCGCTCTTCCTCCCCGAGCGTGTGGACCTCGTCGATGACGACGGTGCCGATCTCCCCGAGGTCGCGCCCGGTACGGAGCGCGTGGTCGATGCCCTCGTACGTGCCGACGATGACGTCGGCGCCGGGGTCGAACTGATTCCCGCCGTCGTTGACGCGGGACGCGCCGACCCGGAGCGTCACGTCAACCACGTCGCTGTACTCGTCCTGAAAGTCGTCGTACTTCTGGTTGGCCAGCGCCACGAGCGGGACGAGAAACAGCATTTTCCCCTTCCCGTCGAGCGCGCGGTCGATGCCGGCCATCTCGCCCACGAGGGTCTTTCCGGTCGCGGTGGCGCTCACGACGAGCTGGTCCTGCCCGTCGAGGACGCCGTTGGCGACCGCCAGCGACTGCACCGGGAGCAGCGTCTCGAACCGCGGCTCCAGCTTCGACTGGATGCCCGGGTGGAGGTCGAGCGAGGACGTCGGCACCGGGTCGACCTCCTCGACGGTGGCGGAGATCTCGTCGAACTTCGTCAGGTCCGGGTCGAGGTTGCCCGACAGGAGGTTCCGGATGCGCTCCAGGTCGCCCACGTCGAGGAGGAGCTCCTCCAGCCGGTCCCGGGCGCCCGAACGGAGCCCGCGGTACTCGGCCTCCCGCTCCAGTTCCCGCATCGCACAGTCCGGGCAGACGTGCTCGTCGTTGGCCTCGATCTGCCGCTCGCTCGTGAGCGGGGAGTACCGGCCCGCGCTCGCGCACTTCCGGCAGGTGCGGACCGCCTTCGTCCTGTCGTCGAGCTGGTAGCCGGCGAACAGCTCGCGGAGCCGCTCGCGGGCGTCCGGGGCGGTCTGCTCGGAGATGCGGATGCGCGTCGCTCGCCGCGCGATGTCGACGAACTGGTCCGGGGAGCGGGGTTCCTCGTCGTCCCCGCGGACGACGCGGAACCGGCCCGGCCGGGCGCCCGCGTCCGTCTCCTTCAGCTGGAGCCGGCCGCGGAACACCCGCTCGCCGTCCCGAATGGCGGCGATGGTGAAGTCGTCGCCGCCCCGCTGGTGGCAGAACAGCGTGTCCACCGACGCGACCTGCTGTGACACGATATCGGGTAGGGGAAGGGGGGATTTCAGCGTTCGGAGTCCGTACGCGGGCGTCGCCCGCACCCGTCCCGCGCCCAGCGCCCCCGGCTCTCACTCCTCCGCGAGTTCGATGCTGTCGTCGCCGGTCGGCACGGCGCAGATGAACGCGCCCTCCGTGTCGCCCTCGTTGCGGTACCAGTGGACGGTCCCTGCCGGGATGAGCAGGGAGTCGCCCTCGCGCACGACGTGCTCCTCGCCGCCGGCGGCTTCGCCGCCCTCGGGGGCCGTCTCCGACGACCCACTCATTCCGACGACGTACTCGCCAGCGAGCACGTACTGCTCGTGCTCGATCTCGTTGGTGTGTCTCGGGACGCTGGCGCCGGGGTCGAGGACGAACCGGCGGAGGGCGAGGTTCGGGGCGCCGTCGGCCTCGTCGACGAGGACGCCCTTGTGCATCCCTTCGGCGGCGTCGACCGTCTCGTACTCCACGGCGTCGGCGCGACGGACCAGCGGTTCCGGCCCGGCGTCGGACTCACTCATAGTGGCGCCTCCGCCCGCCGACGGTATATGTGTATCTCGAATCTGCCGTGCAGCACTCTGGTCGGTTATATATCTATATAGTAAACGATTGATTGGTAATTCGGCGAAGAAGTGCAGCATATGTCTCTCAAGGGTAGATATTAGTGGCCGTACATTCTCCCACCACGTATGTCGACAGATCGCGAGCGGATGGCACCACCGGTGGCCGACTCAACTGTCGAGGACGTCGCGCCGTCGCTCCCGGAGGGCGTCTCGGTGACGCTGTGGCTCCGCGGGTCGGCCCCGAACGTGGCGGTGGAACGCCAGGACCGCATCCGGAGACGGGTCGCGACGTTCGACGACGCCGGCGTCCCGACCAGCATCCGAGAGTGGCCCAGTCGCGTGACGGACCCGACGACCGACCGCCAGCGGACGGCCGTCGAGGCGTTCGACCGCTACCGGGCCGTCGCGGGGATACGCGGCGTCCGACTCGACCCGTTTTTCGAGTGCCGGTCGAACCCGGACGGGTCGCGCACGGTCCGGTTCCCGGTCGCCTGCCTCGCGCTCGAACGGGACGGCGACCTCACGGGGCTGTACCCGTGCTACGACGGCGGCGAGCACGTCGCCATCGAGGACGGACTCGACGCCATCGCGGCGGGTGGCGCCGAGAACCTGCGGTGAGGCGTCGCCGCCGTCTCAGTCGGTCCCAGCACGCCTCCTCACGGGCCAGGAGTCCGGAATGGGACCGGCGGACACGAGCGATCGGGGGTGCGTCGACGGTTCCAATTATTCAAGCAACAACGGATTTACGACGGTAATATACGACCTTCGTGTAGTTTGACTCGAATATACGTATTGAATGAATATTCTCATCAGTAAATGGATTATTTGTGGCTGTCACTCGTCCGTCCGCACATGGGGATGGACAGTGGCGCTGACGAGGGAGGTGTGCTGCTCTCGCGGGACGGCGCTGTCGAGCCCGAGTCGACGGCGCTCTCCGGGGCCGTCTCCGCGACGCTCTGGCTCCGGGAACGGGTCCCGGAGGTAGCCCAGCAACGACAGGACCACGTCGAGACGCGTCTCGCCGCGTTCCGGGCGGCCGGCCTGGAGACCAGCGTGCGGACGTGGCCGGCGTGTGTGACCGACCGCCCGGACGAGGAGCAGTCCGCCGCGGCCGAGGCGTTCGACCGCTTCCGGGCCGTCACCGGCATACGCGGCGTCCGGGTGGACCCGTTCTTCGAGTGCCGGTCCAACGAGGACGGCTCGCGGACCATCCGCTTCCCGGCGGCGTGTCTCGCGCTCGAACGGGACGGCAACCTGACCGGCCTCTACCCGTGTTACGTCGACGGTGCGTACCTCGATATCGAGGACGGACTCGACGCCATTGCGGCCGACGGTGGCGCGGAGAACCTGCGGTAGGGGTGTCGGGGATTCTTTCCGGCTCCGGCGGGTCGGCATCGAACCTCGACCACTCGAACGGCCCGTCGGCGGCCGTCTCGGTGACCTCGTGGCTCCGTGACGACGGACTGTCCGCTACCGCGTCACGGCAGGCGCGGCTCCGCGAGCAGGTGAAACTAGCGTAACGGGCGAGACAGTTCGTACGGTTCACCAAATTACAGCACAGAATGCAGGTATTTTGTTTATCAAATGGTTATTCGGTATAATTATCATCCACGATCCGTATCGTTATCACGATACATAATAATCCGGGGTAATATTTTGAACCGGCTGATTATTGGAATACTACCTCCGTTCGGAAACCCATTTACCCACGCTCGCGGTACCCCTGCCCATGTACCTGGCATTCCGCGAGTCCGTCCGCGAGGCCGTCGCGGACGCGCTCGACGCCGCGGGCTACCCGACGGACGACCTGGGGGTGGAGGACCCGCCCGAGGGCGTGGACGCGACGCTGGCCTCGAGCGTCGCCTTCCGGCTGGCCGGCGAGGCCGGCGCACCCCCGCCGCAGGTGGCCGCCGAACTCGCCGAGACGGTCGACGCCGCCGACTACGAGTACGTCGCCGCCGTCCGCGCGCAGGGGCCGTACCTCAACTTCTTCACCGACGACGCCTACCTCGCGGACACTCTCCACGCGGCGGCCGACCCGGACTGGGGCCACCTCCCCGACCGCGACACGTCGGTCGTCGTCGAGCACACCTCCGCGAACCCGACCGGCCCGGTCCACGTCGGCCGGGCGCGCAACCCCATCATCGGCGACGCCGTCGCGAACGTGCTCGATGCGGCGGGGTACGACGTCGACCGGCACTACTACGTCAACGACGCCGGCCGGCAGATGGCCGTCTTCACCTGGGCGTACGAGCGGTTCGGCGAGGGGGACCTCCCCGAACCCGAGCGCGACCGCGCGGAGTACGAGATGGTCCGCTACTACCGGAAGGGGAACCAGTTCCTGGAGGACGCGGACGCGGAGGCCGTCGAGGCGGCCGAGGCCGAGATCGACGCCATCCTGCAGGGGCTCGAGGCGGGCGACGAGGAGACCTACGAGCGCGTCGGCGAGGTCGTCGACACCGTGCTCGGCGGGATGCAGCAGTGCCTCGCCCGCCTGCCCGCCGAGTTCGACGAGTTCGTCAAGGAGACGCGGTTCATGCGCAACGGCGACACGGACGACGTGGTCGCCCGGCTGAGGGAACTGGACTGTGCGGTCTACGACGAGGACGCCTGGCAGCTGGACCTCCCCGACTTCGAGAAGACCCTCGTCTTCCTCCGTTCGGACGGCACCTCGCTGTACACGACCCGCGACCTCGCCCACCACGAGTGGAAGTTCGCCAACTACGACCGCGCCGTGACGGTGCTGGGCGAGGACCACAAGCTCCAGGCCGGGCAGCTGCAGGCCGCGCTGGACCTACTCGGCGACGACGTCGACCAGCTCCGGAACGTCATCTACTCCTACGTCGACCTGCCCGAGGGCGGGATGAGCACCCGGAAGGGGACGGGGGTCGATCTGGACGACCTGCTCGACGAGTCCGTCGCCCGGGCCCGCGAGGAGGTCGAGGACCGCATGGCCGACCGGCTCCGCGACGACGACCTCGACGAGGACGACATCGAGCGCATCGCCCGGCAGGTCGGCATCGGTGCCGTCCGCTACGACATCGTCTCCAAACAGCCCACCAAGGGCATCACGTTCGAGTGGGACCGGGCGCTCGACTTCGAGGCCCAGTCCGCACCGTACGTCCAGTACGTCCACGCGCGCTGCTGTGGTATCCTCAACGAGGCCGGCCTCCCCATCGAGGACACCCCGGTCGGCGACGTGGACGCGAGCGCACTCGAGACGCCCGAGGAGCGCGCGCTGCTCCACACCATCGCACGGCTCGAAGGCGTCGTCGAGGAGGCCGCCGACGCGCTGGAACCCCACCGCGTCGCCACCTACACCCGCGAGTTCGCGGAGACGTTCAACGCCTTCTACCGGGAGTGTCCCGTCCTCGGGGCCGACGACGAGGTCCGCGAGGCACGGCTCGCACTGGTAGCGGCCTCGCGGCACACGATCGCCAACGCGCTCGCGCTCCTGGGCGTCGCGGCGCCGGAGTCGATGTAGTCGGCGCTCCCTCTCGGCGGTCAGACCCCGCTGGGGCGGTGGTCGCCGGCCGCCGTCTCCGGGCGCTCCTCGCGGTCGAGCGGGTCCTCGATGTCGCCCATCACCGCCTCCAGGAGGTCCGTCACGGTCACCATCCCCACCACCTCGCCGTCCTCGACGACCAGGGCGAGTTCCTGGCCCTCCATCTGGAACTGGTCGACGGCGTCGCTGACGTCCGTGTCCGGCGAGACCGTCACAGGCGGGGCCGCGAGTTCCGCGAAGTCGATGTCGCCCGCGGCCAGTCCCTCGCGGTGCCGGGCCAGCATCGGGAAGTAGACGATACCCTCGTAGTCGGTCAGCTCCTCGCCCACCAGCGGGTAGCGGGTGTGCGGGCGCTCGGCCATCAGTTCGAGGTTCTCCTCGACGGAGCGGACCGTCGAGAGAGCGACGATCTCCCCGGGCGGCACCATCACCTCCCGGATGTGACGCTCGCCGATGCGGAGCGCGTTCAGCACCTCCTCCCGGCGCTCCTCGGTGAGGTTCCCCTCCTGCAGGACGCTCCCCAGGCGGTTGCGAAGGTCCGCCCGCGACTCGATGACGTCCTCCTCGGTCTCGAGCCAGGCACCGGTCATCTCGACGCCGAACAGCTTCAGCGTCCCCTTGGCGACCCAGTCACCCAGCGTGATGACCGGCGAGATGAGCCGGTAGAAGTAGTACAGCGGCGTCGTGCCGTACCGGCAGACCTGCCGGGAGCGCTCGACGCCGAGGTAGGTCGGTGTCTGCTCGCCGTGGGTGAGGTGGACCAGGTTGATGATGAGGAAGGCGATGAACGAGCCGGCACCGATGGCGGCGAGCCGGCTCCCGGCGAACGCGGGCTCGAACAGCGCCGCCAGCGCCGGTTCCGCGACGATACCGACCGCGATGCTGGACGCGGTGATGCCGACCTGGCAGGTGGTCAGGTAGAGCTCCAGGTCGTCGGTCATCCGCCAGGCGCGCTGGAGCGCCGACCGGTCGCCGACGAACTCCTCCTCGGTGAACTGCCGGGCGCGGGTGAGTGCGAACTCGATGGCTACGAAGAAGCCGTTGGCCACGATGAGCAACACCCCGGCGACGAGGCGCAGCGAGATCTCGAGCGGGGTCACACCCGCTCCGTGTTCGCCCGGGCTCAAAACCCCGGCGGCCCCGACACGTACGGCCCCTTCGTGGCACCCCGGCGGCGCCCCGTCCTCCCGGGAGCGACCGGGTAGCCGTCCCGACACGCTTTCGTCCCCGCCCACACGACCATCCGGTATGTCTCCCATCCACAGCAGTCAGCGGGTCGCCGTACTCGCGGACTCGCAGAACCTCTACCACACGGCACACAGCCTCTATTCCCGGAACATCGACTACACGGGCCTCCTGAAGGGCGCCACGCTGGACCGCGAACTCGTGCGCGCCATCGCGTACGTCATCCGTGCTGACTCGCCCGCCGAGGAGGACTTCTTCGACGCGCTGCGGAACATCGGCTTCGAGACGAAGATCAAGGAGATCAAGACGTTCGGCGACGGCTCGAAGAAGGCCGACTGGGACGTCGGCATCGTGCTCGACGCCATCACGCTCGCCGAACACGTCGACGCCATCGTCCTCGCGTCGGGCGACGGCGACTTCTCCCGGCTCTGCTCGCACGTCCGCCACCAGGGCACCCGCGTCGAGGTGATGAGCTTCGGCGAGTCCACCGCCGACGAACTCATCGACGCCGCCGACTCCTTCGTGGACATGAGCGAGGACGAGGAGAAGTTCCTGCTCTGACGAGCTTTTTCGCGCTGCGGGTTTCCTCGGCAGCGCCGAAGGCGCCGGCTGCGGGAACCGGCTGGCCGGCTCTGCCGGCGAACCACTCGCGCGAAAAACGCTCAGAGAAAATGCCGGCACTCGGGCGCTGCGCGCCCTCGTGCCGGGGAACCGCGCTCGCTCCGTTGTCGGGCGACGCGGTCCGAGAATCGCAGAGCGATTCTCGTCATCCCGAAAATCTCCGGATTTTCGGAGACCCGACTGCAAGCGGGACGGAGTCCCGCCCTGCTCGCACGGATGCAGTATTATAAAATTAGTACCGTTACACGTTGGTTATTTTTCCAATGAGTTCGAAAAAATTCGATAATGAACCGAAGACAGCGTGGTTTCTCAACTACACGCTCGCGTCCTCCTCCGACAGCCCCAGCAGCAGCGTGCCGGCGACGACGCCGACCGCGCCGACGGCCGCCGCGAGCGGGGGGATGGGGCCGTCCCGGAGTCCGTAGCCGACCACGACGACACTGCTGACCGCGAGTAGGAGCAGGCCCAGCGCGACCTTCCGCCAGTCCGAAGCCATACGCGGTCGCAGGGGTCTCGGGAGCATAAGTCCCGCTCTCCGGGCCGGGTGCTGGGGGGGAGCGCCACCGGGTCGAAAGGCGTTTGCCCGGGCGGGGCGCCCTTCGTGGTATGACCGGGGACGCTGACACCGACGGGGACGACGCCGGGCCGGTCGCGCCCGGCGAGCGCGTCGGCGTCGACTCGTCCATCGCCGACGACGAACTGACGCGGCTGCGGACCATCGCGGCCTACCAGTTCGGCGCCGGCGCGGAGCGGCTGTTCACCGGCGACGAGGGGGTCCAGCGGACGAGTTCCGGGCGCCCGCGGCAGGTGGCGACGGCCGAGGGGCGGCGACTCGTCACGTTCGGCACGGACGGCCGGTTCACGCTCGGCGTCGCCGGGGGCCGACGCCTCCAGGGGCTCGACGCGCCGGCCAACCGCGTCGCCGTGAACGCCGAGTCGGTCCCGTTCGTCGCCGAGGAGCGCAACGCGTTCGCGAAGTTCGTCGTCGGCGTCGACCCCGGAATCCGTCCGGGCGACGAGGTGCTGGTCGTCCACGGCGGTCCCACGGTGGGCGAGGGCGTCGACCTCGACGCCGCGGGCGCGCCCGCGGAGCCGGGCGCGGACGCCGACGAGCGGCTGCTGGCCGTCGGGCGTGCGGAGCAGCCGGCATCCGGGATGATCGACTTCAAGACGGGGATGGCGGTGAAGGTCCGGGACGGAACGGATTCCTGACACGGACCGCCCACGGGACGGATTCCTGACACGGAACCCCTTTATTCGCGCCTACCCGACGCGCCGGTATGTCCACCTCCGACCCCGGCGTCCCCGAGAACACCGATATCAGCACGACGTGGATCGTCATCTTCCTATTGCTCGTGTTCGGCCTGGGTGCCGCCGGCATCTTCTTCGCGGGCGGGACGCTGATCGCCGACGGAACCATCGTCGCCCCCGGCTTCTTCTGAGCGGTCGCCCGACTCCCCGGTGCCCGCGGACGAAGCCCCGACCCCCCGGTGCCCGCCGGCCCACCTTCCGCCGACGGGATCTTCGATGGGCCGTGGTGACGGGCCCTAGACATAAGCCCCGACCGCCCGCAAGCGGGGCCATGACGGTGACCTTCCAGTCAGCCGCCGATATCGCGCACGCCGTCCGTGCCGGCGAGCGGTCGGCGGTCGACATCGTGGAGCCGTTCCTCGACCGCATCGCCAAGGGGGGCGACCCCACCAGCGCCTTCGTGACCGTCCTCGACGAGCGCGCCCGCGAGCGGGCCGCTGCCGTGGACGAGCAGGTCGACGCGGGGAAGGACCCCGGTCCGCTGGCGGGCGTCCCGCTCGCGGTGAAGGACCTCACCGAGAGCATCGAGGGGGTCGCTCACACGTACGGGCTGAAGCCGCTCGCCGACAACGTCGCCGGCGCGACGACCGTCACCGTCCGACGGCTCGAAGTAGCCGGCGCGGTCGTCGTCGGCACCACCAACACGCCCGAACTCGGCCACACGCCGCTGACGTACAACGAGCTCCAGGGGCCGACGTCGACGCCGTTCGACCTGGACCGGAACGCCGGTGGGTCCTCGGGCGGGTCGGCGGCCGCGCTCGCGGACGGTCTCGCGGTGCTCGCCACCGGGAGCGACGTGGGCGGGTCGCTCCGGAACCCGGCCGCCTGCTGTGGCGTCGTCTCGGTGAAGCCCTCGTTCGGCCTCGTCCCGAAGGAGATCCGGCCGGACGCGTTCTACTCGCACTCCCCGTTCGGCGTGCTGGGACCCATGGCCCGCAGCGTCGCGGACGTCGGGCTGATGCTGGACGTGCTCGCCGGACAGGACGACGTGGACCCGTTCTCCGTGCCGAGCGACGGCGACTACGCCGCGGCCGCGGCGGGCGGCGTCCCGGCCGACGAGTTTACGGTGGGCTACACGCCCGACCTCGACCGGTTCGCCGTTGAGGGGTCGGTCCGGTCGGTCTGCCGGGAGGCGGTCGATGCCCTCGCGGACGCGGGTACCGAGGTGGCCGACGCCGAGGTCGGCGGTCCCTCCAAGCCCGACATGACCTTCGACTACGGGAAGCAGGCGACGGTCTACTTCGCCACCATCGTCGACCGGCTGGAGGATGAGCATCCCGACCTCGACATCGAGGGCGAGCACGCCGGCGACGTGTCGCCGTCGCTGCTCAACACGCTCGGGATGGGACGGGGGCACGGCGCCGACGACTACATGGACGCCAACGTCGGCCGGACGGCGTTCTACGACGCCGTCGAGGACGCGCTGGACGGACGGGACGCGCTCGCGGTGCCCGTCCTGGCGACACCGCCGCTCCCGAACGACGCCGACTTCCCCACCGAGATCGACGGCGAGAACGTCTCCGGCCTGCCGATGGACTGGATGCTCTCCTGGCCGTTCAACATGAGCGGCCACCCCGTCGTCACGGTCCCGGCCGGGCTGACCGAGGACGGGCTTCCCGTCGGGCTGCAGCTGGTGGGGCACCGCTACGACGAGGAGCGCCTGCTCTCGCTGGCAGCGGCCTACGAGGCCGCAAACCCCTGGTCGTACCCCGACGCCTGAGAGGGGGCCGATGCAGTCGGCTACGGGCCGCCCGGGGGCCGATGCAATCGGCTGCACACCGCCCGGGGGTCGGCTGTCCGCCACGCCGTCCCGGGCCCGGCCGCGCTATTCCCGCTCGACGACGTCCGTGGTCGTCGCGGCCTCGTAGGCGGCGCGCTCGTCGACGCCGTTGCCGAGGACGGTGTAGCGGTCGCGGATGGTGTGAGCGGTCGTCACCGCCTCCAGGAAGTCCGCGTCGTCGATGCCCAGCGCCGCCGCCGAGGTCGGCGCGCCGAGGTTCTCCAGCGCGCTGCGGACCGAGCGCCACTCCCCGTCGGCGCCCGAGTGGAGGTACTCCGTGACGAGCGAGGCGACGCCGACCTGGTGGCCGTGCAGCGCCGCCCCGGGCGCGATGCGGTCGAGCTGGTGGGAGATGAGGTGCTCGGCGCCCGAGGCCGGCCGCGAGGAGCCCGCGATGGACATCGCCACGCCCGACGAGACGAGGGCTTTGATCACGATCCAGGCGGACTCCTCCAGCCCCTGCTTGATGGAGTCGGCGCTCTCGACCAGCATCTCGGCAGTCATCCGCGAGAGGGCGCCGGCGTACTCGCTGTACTCGACGTTCTTCAGCCGGTGGGCCAGCTGCCAGTCCTTGACGGCGGTGTAGTTGGAGATGATGTCCGCACAGCCCGCCGTCGTCAGGCGCCACGGTGCCGCCGCCAGCAGCTCCGTGTCCGCTACCACCGCCAGCGGCGGGTCCGCGGCGACGGAGTGGCGGGTGTCCCCCTCCGGGACCGACCCGCGGCCGGAGACGATGCCGTCGTGGCTCGCCGCCGTCGGGACGGAGATGAGCGCCAGGTCGAGTTCGTCGGCCGCCATCTTCGCGATGTCGATGGGCTTCCCGCCGCCGATGCCGATGAGGAAGTCCGCGTCGGCCTCGCGGGCGGTCGCGATGACCTCCTCGACGGCACTGAACGAGGCGTCCTCGACGACCGTCGTCGCGGGCTCGACGCCGGCGGCCTCGAACTGCGCGGCGACCCGCTTGCCGGCGATCTCGTCGGGCGTCGGCGACGTGACCAGCAGCGGCCGCCCCGCCAGGTAGAGGTCGTCGACCGCCTCGACCACCCGGTCGAGAACGCCGTGGCCCACGACCACGTTCCGGGGGAGCCGGATCCACGTCGACTTCTCGAACATATCCCCTGTGGTGGGCGGGTCGGCGTAAACGTTCGGCACCGTGGCGGCCTGGCCAATTCTAGCAGACATCCCGTCAAACTTCGATGTTATTGGGGAATGGTAAAAATTGTAGAATCATATGCCGTAACGGGAATGAACTGTCGTTCTTCGTGCGGTACTACCGAGCGAGGAGGATCAACGCCCCGCCTGGACGGCGGCAACATCCCCGCCGGGCGCCGACCGTGGGAGGCGCTGACGGACGACCACCCGGAGTTTTCCCACCTCCCCCCGACGGTCGGGGCATGCCCGACTACGACAGCCGACGCGCGCTGCTGGTGGACGCGTTCACGGACGCCCCGCTCGCGGGGAACGCGGCCGGCGTGGTCCCGGACGCGAGCGGTCTCGAGGCCGAGCAGATGCAGGCGGTCGCGGCCGAACTCGGGGCGAGCGAGACGGCGTTCCTGCGGCCGAGTGACGACGCCGACCGGGCCGTCCGCTACTTCACGCCGAGCCAGGAGGTCGACCTCTGCGGGCACGCCACCGTCGCCAGCCACGCCCTGCTGGCGATGGAGGGGGAACTCGACGAGGGCGAGCACACCCTGGAGACGCAGGTCGGCGTCCTCGACATCGAGATCGACGGGCGGACGGTGTGGATGACGCAGAACCCGCCGGAGATCCGGGAACTGGACGACCTCGACTACGGGACCGTCGCCGACGCGCTGGGGACCCGGGAGGAGGGGCTCCGCGGGCTCTCGGCGGACCTGCCGCTGGCGCGGGCGACGACGGGGCTCCCGTTCGTGATGATTCCCGTCGAGTACCTCGCGGACCTGAGCGAGATGGAGCCGGACATGGCAGCCATCGAGGCAGTGAGCGACGAGTACGACTGCGCGGGCGTCTACGCGTTCACCTTCGACACGCTGGACGCCGAGTCGACGCTGCACGCGCGGATGTTCGCGCCCGGCGCGGGCGTCCCCGAGGACCCCGTGACGGGGACGGCGTCGGGTGCGTGCGGGGCGTACCTCGACCGGTTCGGCGCGCTCGACCCGACGCCCGAGCGGATGCGCTTCGAGCAGGGCCACTTCGTCGACCGCCCGGGCCTCGTCCACGTGAACGCGAGCGACGCGACGGCCGAGGGGCGCGTCCGTGTCGGTGGCGAGGCCGTCGTCGCGCTCGACGGCGAGATCCGGGTCCCGGCCGCCGAGGACGACGACATCATCGAGGCCTGAGCCGCGCCGGCGCGAGCCGGTACGGGCGACCGGATGGTTTTTGCCGGCGGCGGTTCCCCGTCACGCCGATGCCCTCTCCGTGGTCGCTCGATGCCCTCCGTCGGGGACTCCCGGACGGCCGTCGGAACCTCGCACGGCTCGTCGTCGTCCTGCTCGTCTGCTCGCTGGTCGGCGTGGCCGCGGCCGACACCGCGGCTTACGACCGCCCCCGCCTCCAGTCCGGAACGGTCCAGGAGCCCGCTGCAGGGGAGACGGTCATCTCCGTGCAGGGGGACAACATCGGCGGGGACGTCAACCCGAACAAGCCCGCGCGGCTCGTCGGCGTCGGCCCGCGTGGCGAGGCGCGCTGGCGGATCGAGCAGGCCGCGCTGGACGCCACCTACTTCTACGACGTGGACCCGCTGCCCGGCGGTGACCTGCTGGTCGTGGGGACCGTCGACCGGCGGACGGTCGTCTACCGGCTCGACCGTGCCACCCGCCGGGTGGAGTGGGCCGAGGAACTCCCGCTGTGGGACACCCACGACGTGACCCTGACCGCCGACGGGAACCTACTGGTCGCGAACATGCGGAACACGGCGAACGGGACCAGCGACGACCGGCTGTTCGTCTACAACCGGACGACGGAGGCGGTGGAGTGGGAGTGGCGCTTCCGGGACCACTACCCCGCGGAGACGGACGCGGGGGTCTCGGCGGCGGACTGGTCGCACGTCAACGACGTGGACGTGCTCGCCGAGGGACGCTACCTCGTCTCCCCCCGGAACTTCGACCAGGTGATCGTAGTGAACCGGTCGACCGACGAGGTCTCCCTGCGGCTGGGGGCCGACGGGAACCACTCCGTGCTCGACGAGCAGCACAACCCCTCATACCTGCAGACGGAGGCGGGTGCGCCCGTCCTCCTCGTGGCCGACTCGGAGAACGACCGCGTCGTGGAGTACACCTGTGACCGGGCCGACCCGGCCCACCTGCTGGACGGGGACGTGGAACCCAACTGCGACTGGGAGCGGACCTGGGCCGTCGAGGGGTTCGCGTGGCCACGTGACGCCGATCGGCTGCCGAACGGGAACACGCTCGTCACGGACACCATCAACCACCGGGTCGTCGAGGTGACGCCCCGGGGGGAGGTGGTCTGGGAGTACCACGCGCCCTGGCTCCCGTACGACGCCGAGCGGCCGGTCCACGGCCGGGAGGCCGGCGGCCCGACGATGCACGACCTGAACGTCTCGGGCACGTACGCCGTCCACGGCTCCGGGGAGGCCCCCCCGGACCCGGAGGACGAGCCGGCGCTCGCGGCGCTCCCGGGCTACGACACCGCCGTCGCGACGGCCGACCTCGTCCAGGGAGTGCTGCCGTGGCTTCGCCCCGTCTGGATGCCCGGCAGCGCGTTCCTGCTCTGCTCGGCGGCGGCCCTGCTGGCGCTGGGCTGGGGCGGCGTCGAGGCGTGGCTGGCGCGCGGTCGGCTCCGGCGGCTGGTCGGCGGGAGACTCGACTGAGGAACGGACGGAGAGACGGCTGTCCGGGAGAGATGACGGGGGAGCGGGAATGGTTATTTTCGCCCTAACGCCCGCCGAGAAGCTACGCCGGGAGCGAGCCCCGGACCCCGGTTCCTCGACCGGCTGACACGGGAGTTCGAGCCCTCGTTCCGCCGTTCTCTGCGGTTTAGGCCGAGACAACCGACGGTCCGGTAACGAAGCACCTATGACCGGGGCTGGCGACATTCGGACCAAATGGCTACACCGGACGCGGGTGCGAGCGAGTTCGTCATGTGGCTCGACGACATCGGGTCCGACGACCTCGACCTGGTCGGCGGGAAGGGTGCCTCCCTCGGGGAGATGACCGGCACCGGCCTCCCCGTCCCGCCGGGGTTCGTGGTGACCGCGGGGAGCTACCGCGAGTTCATCGAGTCGACCGGCATCGACGAGGAGCTGTTCGAGGCCGTCGACGTGGACGCGGAGGACTCCACCGCACTCGCCGAGGCCGAGGCCCACGCCAAGGAACTCATCCTGGAGACGGAGATGCCCGAGGACATCCAGCAGGGCATCCGCGACGCCTACGCGGAACTCGACGACGGGAAGGCGTTCGTCGCCGTCCGCTCCTCGGCGACCGCCGAGGACCTGCCGGATGCCTCCTTCGCCGGCCAGCAGGAGACGTTCCTCAACATCACCGGCGAGGACCTCATCGACCGCGTGAAACGGTGCTGGGCGTCGCTGTTCACGCAGCGCGCCATCTACTACCGGCAGGAGCAGGGCTTCGCCCACGACAAGGTCGACATCGCAGTCGTCGTCCAGAAGATGGTCGACGCCGAGAAGTCCGGCGTCATGTTCACGTCCCACCCCTCGACGGGCGAGTCGAGGATCATCATCGAGGCCGCCTGGGGGCTGGGCGAGGCCGTCGTCTCCGGGTCGGTCTCCCCGGACAACTACGTCATCGACCGGGAGACGGGCGAGATCCTCGACGCCACCATCGCCGACAAGAAGACGATGATGGAGAAGGACCCGGAGACGGGGTCGACCATCGAGCGCGAGGTCGAGGAGGAGCGACGCGAGGCGCAGGTGCTCGACGAGACGGAGATCGAGCAGCTCATCGACATCGGCGAGCGCGCCGAGAACCACTACGACGACCCACAGGACGTCGAGTGGGCGATCGTCGACGGGGAGGTGTACATGCTCCAGTCCCGTCCCATCACGACGATCAGCGACGCCGACGCCGGCGCGGGAACGGACACGGACGTGGCCGCCAGCGACGGCGGCGGGAACGACGACGACGTGCTGGTGAAGGGGCTCGGCGCCTCACCCGGCATCGTGAGCGGCGCCGCACGCATCGTCCGGAAGCTCGACGGCCTCGACAAGGTCGGCGAGGGCGACGTCATCGTGACCGAGATGACGACGCCGGACATGGTGCCCGCGATGAAGCGCGCGGCCGGCATCGTCACGGACGAAGGCGGGATGACGTCCCACGCGGCCATCGTCTCCCGCGAACTCGGCGTCCCGGCCGTCGTCGGGACCGGCAACGGCTCCGAGATCCTCGGCGACGGGCAGCTCATCACCATCGACGGTAACAAGGGGACCATCCGAGAGGGGTCCGCCGACGAGGAGACCACCAAGGAGGACCGGCTGGAGGACGGAGGTCAAGGTGAACGTCTCCATCCCCGAGGCGGCCGAGCGCGCGGCCCAGACCGGCGCCGACGGCGTGGGGCTGCTCCGGATGGAGCACATGATCCTCTCGACCAACGAGACTCCCGAGCACTACATCGAGAACCACGGCGAAGACGCCTACATCGACGAGATAATCCAGGGCATCCGCGGCGTGGCCGACGAGTTCTACCCCCGGCCCGTCCGGGTCCGCACGCTCGACGCGCCGACCGACGAGTTCCGCGAACTCGACGGCGGCGAGGACGAGCCCCACGAGCACAACCCGATGCTGGGCTACCGGGGGATCCGGCGCTCGCTCGATCGACCGGACGTGTTCGCCCACGAACTGGAGGCGTTCCGCCAGCTCTGGGAGATGGGCTACGACAACGTGGAGCTGATGCTCCCGCTCGTCAACGACGCGGAGGACGTCATCCAGGCCCGCAACCTGATGGAGGCGGCCGGTATCGACTGGGAGACGCGCAACTGGGGGGTGATGATCGAGACGCCCGCCGCCGCGCTCACGATCGAGTTGATGATCGAGCACGGCATCGACTTCGCCTCCTTCGGGACGAACGACCTGACCCAGTACACGCTCGCGGTCGACCGGAACAACGGCAACGTCGCCGACCGGTTCGACGAGCTGCACCCGGCGGTCCTGGAGCTCATCTCGGAGGTCATCGAGACCTGCCGCGAGCACGACGTGGCGACCAGCATCTGTGGGCAGGCCGGCTCGAAGCCGGAGATGGCGCGGTTCCTCGTCAACGAGGGCGTCTCCTCCATCTCGGCCAACATCGACGCGGTCCGGGACGTCCAGCACGAGGTCAAGCGCGTCGAGCAGAAGCTGCTGCTGGACTCGGTTCGCTAAACCGGCCGCTCCCGTCCCTCCGCCGTCCGGCTCGCGGTCGGGTCCCGGAAACGTGACACGACGACCCCAAGCCACGAGGCTTTTATCGGGCCACCGCCCACCGGCGGGCATGGAACGGTCCCCCATCGCGGTGGTCGCGCTCGCCGTGCTGCTGGTGACGGCCGGCTGTAACGGCCCGGCACTCGGCGGTGACGGCGGCGGCGACCCGGCTGATTCCGAGGCCGCAAACTCGGTTCCCGGTGTCGAGAACGGACAGGTGACGAACGCGACGGCGCTGCTCGCGGCGCACGACCGCGCGCTCGTCGAGTCCGGCTTCGAGACGGACGTCCGCGTGAACGCGACGGTGGTCCAGCAGGACCAGGTCGTCGAGGTCCAGCGGCGCCAGCAGACCGTCGTCGAACCCGGTCGCAGCGAGTTCCAGTACCGGACGGTCAACGGGCAGAACAGCAGCTTCATCCAGTTCGACCACTGGGGGAACGAGTCGGTCTGGGTCGTCCGCGGGCGGCTGGGTGACACCACCCGCTACCAGGTCCGGGACCAGCAGGTGCCCACCGAGCGCCTCACCGGGACGGCGCTGCTCCGGAACTACATCAACGTCTCGAACGCGACCGCCGTCAACGTCAGCGAGGAGGGCGACCTGACGCTGGTCACGTTCGAGACGACGACGCTGCCGAGCAGCCGCGACGGGCTGCCGGCGAACGGGAGCAACGTCCGCGACTACCGCGCCCGCTTCGTGGTCGACACGGAGGGACGCGTCCACGGGCTCGTCGTCGAGGGGACGTACGACCTCCGCGGTGAGGCCCGGACGTTCGACGTGACCTACAGTCTGCAGCGGCTCGACAGTCCGACGGTCGAGCGGCCCGACTGGGTCGGGGCGGCCCTGGCGAACAGCAGCACCTGACCGGCGCCCCCGGGCCCCGGTGTGGACCCGGCGGGGGAGGGGTGACGCCGGGCGCTCGGGCCGCCGCCCGCCGGCGGTTCGACGCGTGTCCCGCATCCGCAGTTGTATATCCGCCGTCACTCCGTGGCGCAATACCTAAGAGAACGCCTCTACTGTGACGCGTGTAGATGCAGCGGGTCGAACAGCAGCCACAGGACTTCGGGCGCGTTCTCTCGTCGATGTGTACGGAGCCGCATCCGGCCGCCCGCGACGCGGCCGAGCGGTTCCTCGCGACGAACCCCGGCGACCCGGGGACGTACGAGACCGTCGCCAAACTCGAGCGCCGGGCGGTCGACCTGCTCGGGGAGATCGTCGGGCTGCCGGACGCCGCCGGCTACGTCGCTTCCGGCGGGACGGAGGCCAACATCCAGGCGGTCCGCATCGCGCGCAACCGCTTCGAGACCGACACCCGCACGCCGAACGTCGTCGCCCCCCAGCACGCCCACTTCTCGTTCTGGAAGGCCGCGGACGTACTCGGCGTCGAACTCCGGACGGCGCCGCTCTCGAACCACACGGCCAACCTGGAGGCGGTCAAACAGCAGGTCGACGGGGACACCGTCGCGGTCGTCGGCGTCGCCGGCTCCACGGAGTACGGCCGCGTCGACGACATCCCCGCGCTCGCCGACATCGCCGCCGACGTGGGCGCGCTCTGTCACGTCGACGCCGCGTGGGGCGGCTTCGTGCTCCCGTTCACCAGCTTCGACTGGAACTTCGCCTCCGCCGACGTCGACACGATGACCATCGACCCGCACAAGATGGGCCAGGCCGCCGTCCCGGCCGGCGGCCTGCTCGCCCGCGGGCCGGAACTGCTGGACGAGCTCGCCATCGACACCCCCTACCTCGAATCCACCTCCCAGGTCACCCTCACCGGTACCCGCTCCGGTGCCGGGGTCGCCTCCGCCGTCGCGGCCATGGAGACGCTCTGGCCGGACGGCTACCGCGAGCAGTACTACGAGTCACGGGCCAACGCGGAGTGGCTGACGGCGAAGCTCCGCGCGCGCGGCTTCGAGGTCGTGCCGCCCGTCCTCCCCATCGTCGCCGCGGACATGCCCGACCGCCTCATCCACACGCTCCGGGACCGCGGCTGGCGGCTCTCCCGGACCGGAACCGACGAGGCCCGCGTCGTGATGATGCCCCACGTCGACCGCTCGATGCTCCGGGAGTTCGTCGACGACATCGACGCCGTCTTCGCCGAGTTCGACATCGGGCGGTGAGCGTGCGTTCTTGCGGGCACGTGTTCCCGAGAGATGGCGCACCGCCGAGATCACCCCCTTCGGTCACTCTGTACGGGATACCGGACGAGCACTGCACACCCGTCCGGTGGAATCGCCCGCTGGATGACCCTTCCGTATCCAGCACCGAGTGAACGGGGTGATGCTCGTGGAGGAGCGGCCCCCGGTCCGCCCTCACCCCTCCCCTACCTGTGTCAGGTCGTGTGAACGGAACGTGGACGGCTATAGAACTGAAATGAATACGCGGTAGTTACAAAAATTGGCGAACAGGAATTTTACAACAGATTTTCTATACTTCTGCGCGGAGAAGAGAGTCGTTTCAGTCTCCAGCCGCGCTCGACAGCACGCCGGCGTCGCGCAGGTCCTCGCCGCCGACGCTCGTCCGGAGGTCCTCGGCGCTCATGCCGTCGTCCTCGGTGGCGCCGAAGTTCTCGGCGTAGAGCTCCTCGACGCGCTGCAGTTCCGCGTCCGAGAGCGGGGGCGTGTCGGGGGCGGCGGCCCACTCGTCGATGTCCGCGGCGGTGCGGAACGTCGGCGTCACGGTGGCCATCTCGTCGAACGAGAGGAGCCACTGGATGGCGGCCTGGCCGAGCGTCCGCTCGCCGCCGTTCCCGGACTGCGTCCGGGAGCTCGACGAGGTTCCCTCGTCGGCGCGTTCGAGGAACCGGACGTTCTCGATCTTCTCCCAGCCGGCCTCGTACCACGCGGTGGGGCGGTGGCCGCGGTGGTCGCCCTCCGCCAGTTCCGTCTCGGGCGTGACCTGCTCGTTGAGCAGGCCCGAGGAGTGCGGGACCCGCGCCATCAGGCTCGTGCTGGCGTTCTCGGCGCGGATGGTCTCCAGGAAGTGCCGGCCGGGCGTCTGCTCGAACACGTTGAACACGGTCTGGACGACGTCGAACTCGTGGGCGACGGCGGCGTCACCCTCCGCGAGCCAGCCGATGGAGGGGCCCAGCGCCCAGCCGACGGCCTCGACGCGGCCCCGCTCGCGCTGCCGGTCGAGCCACTCCAGCACGTCCGCGTCCACCTCGTCGGCGTTGGCGTTGTGGAGCTGGAGGAGTTCGACGTGGTCCGTGCCGAGCCGGTCGAGCGACTTCTCGAACGCCTCGTCGAGGTAGTCCACGTGCAGCTCCTTCGGGAGTTCCCCGTGGCCGGCCTGGGGGTTGTCGTAGAAGTCGTAGCCGACCTTCGTCCCGAGGACGACCTCGTCGCGGTGCTCCGCGAGCGCCCGCCCGAGGAGGCGCTCGGAGTCGCCGTGGCCGTACACGTCGCTCGTGTCGAAGTAGGTCACGCCCCGGTCGAGCGCGTGCTGGACCATCTCGACGGCCTGTTCCTCCGTCCGGTCCCCCCACCAGTCCGTACCGACGACCCACGCGCCGAAGCCGACCTCGCTGACCTCGACGCCGGAGTCGCCGAGTTCTCGGTGTTGCATACGTTCCACTCGGGAGCGGGCGCACTTAGCGGATGCGGTCATTCCCGGCGAGCGGGACCCGCCCCCCGGCGTGTCGCCGCAGCGCGGTTACACCCACGTAACGGCAACCCATATGACGCCACGCCATCTACCGGGTGGGTATGACGAAACGACACGTCCGTCTGCCGGTGGAGGCCGAGGAGGGCCTGCAGGCGTTCCTGGAGGACGTGGACCGGCGGCTGGGCGACCCCGACGAGGACACCTGCGAGGTGGTCACGGAGATGCTGGTCGACCTGTTCGGCGACCGCGACGCCTACGACCGCTGGCAGGCCGGCGAGGAGGTCTCCCCCGCCGAGCGCGTCCGGCTCCAGGGGTACGACCCCTGCAACGCCACCCTCGAGTCGGAGTACTACGCCGAGAAGGACGAGGACACCTTCCAGGAGTCGAAGTACCTCCAGTGGCTCTGGCGCCAGTTCGACGCCACCCCGATGGCCGACAACGTGGAGTTCGCGCTCCGCTTCCGGCGGATGCTCGCCGATCACCTGTTCGCCGACTGCGGGGAGAACTGCCGCTTCTTCAAGGGCATCTCGATGACCTACGGCCACAACATCGAGGTGGGGGACAACGTCGTCATCCACGACGACGTCCACCTCGACGACCGTGGCACGCTCACCATCGGCGACCACGTCTCCATCAGCGACGGCGTCCACATCTACAGCCACGACCACGACATCGTCGACCAGACCCGGGTGACGAACTTCCACACCATCATCGAGGACGATGTCCGCCTCACCTACGACGCGGTGGTCCAGGCGGGCAGCAAGGTGGGCGAGAACGCCGTCGTCGGCTCCCGGGCGGTCGTCAAGGACGACATCCCGGCCCACCACATCGCCGTCGGGACGCCCGCCAAGAGCGTGAAGATCAAGCCCGGCTGGGAGTCCGTCGCCGACCCGGTCGACGCGGAGCACGGGTCCGGGAAGGCCGACCGCGAGATCCCCTACGACCTGCCCGACGACCTGGAGCAGTTCGACGAGTTCCAGCGCGACCTCCAGCCGCCGGACCGCCCCGACGCCGACGCGACGGCGGACGACGACTGACGGCCCCCTCCTCCGGCTCCACTCACTCTCGTCTCAGTCCGTCTGTGGTGGGGTCTCAGCCGCTCGTGAACCAGCCCTCGCGGTACCCCTCCCGGAGGAGCGCGACCCCGGCGACGAGGCCGACCAGGCCCGTGAGGACCTCGCCGACCCCGACCCAGGGCGGGAAGACGAAGCCGAGCCACGAGTCGACCGTCGCGAGCGGGCCACTGTTCGAGGAGCGGCCCTCCAGCTCGCCGCCGGCGGGGACGTCGTCCGGCTCCTCGGCGAGCGGGTCGTCCGAGGGGCCCAGCCGGTCGGCCTCGTAGACGATGCCCTGGCGGTCGGCCAGCGAGTACGACCAGACGACGCTCCCGTTGGGGCCGACCTCGATGACGCGGAAGTTGCGCGAGTCGGTCACGAGCGTGTTCCCGTTGGGCAGCCGGTCGGCGTCGCGGGGCCACGCCAGCTTCGCCCCCGAGCCGGTGCCGTCGTACTCCCAGACGACGGAGCCGTTGCTGGTGTGGACCTCGACGACGCGGTCGTTCTCGGAGTCCGCGACCAGCAGCGTGTCGTGGCGCTCCAGCCGGTTGGGGTTGTGCTGCTCGTCCATCACCTCGTGGCGCGTCGGCGCGCCGACGACGCCGACGATCTCACCCGAGGGACGTTCGACCTCGATGGTGACATCGAAGTTGCGGATTGACATCTGGAAGTTGCCGTTCCCCAGCCGGTCGACGTCGTTCATGTGGGTCCAGTCGCTCTCCGGGCCGCTCCGGCGGAACGCGTCCTGCTCGTCCTCGGGCAGCGGCGCGACGTACTCCTCCCAGAACGGCGTGCCCGGGGTGAGGTGGTCGGTCGCGTTCCACTGCCAGGTCACCTCGCCGGACTGGTCGACGGTGAACGTCCGGTCGTTGCCCATGTCGATGATGACCGTCTCGCCGTTCGCCAGCCGGTCGGCGTCGTGGACCTCGTGGTGGGTCGGGAAGGCGTCGTACCAGGAGTGCTCCCAGACGACCTCGTTCGTGTCGGGGTCCACCTCGACGACGCGGTTCAGGATGCAGCCGTTCTGTCCTGCCGGGCGCTCACCGCTGTAGTAGCGGTCCGGACAGCGGACGTTCTCGGCCTTCGGGTTCTGGCCGAACGAGACGAGCACGTTCCCGCTGTCCAGCGCCTCGGCGTCGAACACCCAGGCGTTGGGCGGGTCGTACGTCCAGGTCCGGGTGCCGTTCCGGTCGACGGTGAACGCCTGGCCGTTGTCCTCGTCGAACCAGCCGTACGCCTGCACGCTGATGAGCGTCTCACCGGGGTAGGCACCCTCGCCGCCCTGCGGGGCGTCGACACTGCCGGACGACGGGGGTGCCGTGGCGGCCTGCCCGACGAGCAGGGCCACCGAGAGGAGGAGAACGACCGCGGGAACCGCGAGACGGCGATTCATACACGCCGAGTACGCGTCCCCGCGCATATGCGTGACGGTCGGGTAGTCCCGGAACTCCGGCGAACCGTGGTGTCCGGTGTCGAGAGGGTCTGGACCGTCCCGCGGGGCCTCCCTCCGACGATGACCGGCCGGTCACCCCATCGCGACGTAGGTGTGGGTGTCCTCGACGCCGTCGATGTTCTGGATGGCGTCCGCGGAGATGGTCTTGACGTCCGCCGGCGAGTCGACGTCCAGCTTCACGATGAGGTCGACGTCGCCAGCGACGACCGCCGCGTCGACGACGCCGCCGATGGCCTCGATCTCCCGGAGCAGGCGGTCGGCCTCGCCGGTGTGGGCCTTCACCATCACGTAGGCGCGCACCATCGTCACTCACCCCCGGCCGCCGTGGCCATCGGCGCCTTGTCGCCCCCGACGATGAGCTGCCGGACGTCGCCCAGTACGTCGAACCCGGCGATGACGACGAGGCGGTCGCCCTCTTCGAGGGACTGGTCGGCGTCGGGGATCTCGACCGGGCTCCCGGCCTTCCCGAACGCGAGCAGCCGCGCGTTCGCGGGCATCTCCAGCTCCGACAGCGTGTACCCCCGCATCGGCGACTCCTCGGTCACGGTCAGCTCCACGAGCTGGACCTCCTGGGCCACGTCCGCGATGGCGCGGCTGTTCCCGCCCAGCAGCGCGTTCTTCGCCAGGACCGCCCCCAGCCGCTCCGGGTAGACGACCTCGTCCACGTCGCTGGCGTACTTCCGGATGACGTACTCGCGGTAGTCGTCGTCGGCCCGGAGGACCGTCCGGCAGCCGTGGTGGTCGGCGATCATACAGGCGGTGAAGTTGACGACCAGATCGGGCGTGAGAGCCGCGAGCCCGTCGAACTCCTCCAGATCGAGATCGAGCAGTACCTCCTCGCGGGAGCCGTCCCCCTCGACGACGGCGAACCCCTCCTCGCGGAGGCGTTCGACCTTCGTTCGGTCCGGCTCGACGATGACCACGTCGTGGCCCTCCTCGCGGAGCACCCGCGCCGTCCGCATCCCGACGCGACCGGCTCCGACGATAACGAATCGCATACCCGGTCGTTTGCCGGCCGGTGGCAAGTAGCTTTCTCCGGGACGGGACTGGTGGTGACGGCGCGGCGCCCGTCGCCGTGCCGCCTGCGACTCCGCCCCGCCGGGCACGGACGGGCAGCAGCGGGGTCCGCTGCCCGCCGAACCGGTCCGGCGCGCCGCCGACGCCCGGACGGTGCGTGGGGGGAGGTGATCGGGATGGAGCGTCGGGCTTCAGGCTGCGGATATCTATCCAAATACGATTACTATCGAGAAAAAGCTGACATATATCTTTAGATAGCGTGGTAGTAGATGAAAGTAGCTATCTATGGGGGTACTGGTGCCGGTGTCAGCCCGGCAGCAGCGCCCGGACGGACGGCGGGATCCCCTTCGCGGTCAAGATGATGATGATGATTCTGATCGCCCTCGTGCTCCTGGGTGTCGTCATCGTCGTGGACGTGCTCCACTTCCTCGGCGCGTTCTGAGCGCCCTCGGATGTTCTCCATTCGGTGTCGTGTGATGGTCCGAGATGGGGTTCGATGGTATCATACCGGTACCCTTTTGCCCCGGGAGCCGCTAGCAAGGGGTAATGATAGAGCGACTCGTCGACCAGGTGGAGAAGGAGTCCCGCGACCTCCAGGTTCTGCAGGCCGTCATCGACCATCATCCGATCGGTATCGTCCGTGTCTCGAAGGAAACCGGCATCCCGGAGCACAAGGTGCGCTACTCGCTGCGGATGCTGGAGAACGACGGGCTCGTCGACCCGACCCAGCAGGGTGCCGTCCCCGCCGACGACATCGAGGAGCGCGTCGCGGAGATCAACGACGGCCTGGACGAACTGGCCGAGCGCGTCCGCGCGCTCGCTAGCGAGACCGACGACGTCTCCGCGCCGCCCGAACACGAGGCCTGACCCGGACGCTTCCTCCCGGCTCACCCCACCCGTGACCGTCAGGTTCAGGCGCGTCGCGCGCCTACCGACGACCATGCCGATTCCTTCGGGCGCCGACCACGACGTGGAGCTCCCCGGGTGGGCCCGCCTACTCGTGGTCCTCGCGGTCGGCGTCGCGATCTCCGGGCTCGCCGACTTCGCACTGTCCAGTGCCGGCTACGCCACCCTCGGCACGTTCGCCTGGGCCGTCGGCTACGCCGGGACCGTGATCATCGTCTGGCTGGTCTGGGGACAGAAGCTCGAACTCGTCGGCGACACGGGCATCGGACACGACGCCACCCCCGAGGAGAACGCGCACGCCGACGACCACCCCGCCGACGACGGCGACCGCCCGGACTCGTACTGAGCAGCTCCCCCTCGCCGTGGTCCTGGCGAGGTGATTCTCCGACGGTGAGAACGCAGTCGCCGACAGATGCCGCTGACGGGGTGAAAACGGAATGGGGTGGGGGGTGGGGGGAATGCACGGTCCGCAACTGCGGACCCGGTCCGGCGTATCCCGCGTCGGTACATAAAACGGCTCGAACGTTGCACTGTCTTGCCCTCTCTTGCATCGCCCGGAGCCCGGGCGGTCCCGTCCCTCCGGGGCTCACTACTCTTCATCGTACCACGCCCGTGTGTCGCCGAGCGGCGCGTTCGTGCCTCGGGAGCGCTCGCGGCCCCGGCGCGCAGCGGGGAACTTCTCGGCGGACTGCTGTCGCTACCGACGGTGGAAACGGAAGGGGGGGGGGGGGTGGGGATTCGCCCGACAAGTCGGGCAACCGGGGAGAAGAGGGCTGATCATTTAAATAAAGTGGCCAAATGCGCAGGGTCGTCCCTACCGTGTCGCCGGACCGTCCAGCCACTCCTCGACGGCCACGTCGTAGTCGACAGGTGTCCACGATTCCGACTCCGAGTCGGCGTCCACACTGATCTCCAGCCGGTCGTCATCGGATCGGACCCGGACGTGACGGTCGCAGAAATGGCTCAGTGCCGCCACTGTCCCGGGCGCCACGCGGCTGGAATCGACCACGAACACGCCCAGGTCGTCGGTCGCGATGATCCGACCCGTGAGGAGGTGGACGAACCGGGTCACCTCCCGGTGCGGGGCGTCGGCCAACAGTGACGAGAGCGAGAGCAGGCCGATGCGGACGCCAGTCGGCTCCCGCGCCGCGAGTTTCTCGTAGAGGAGCGAGAACTCGATCTCGATCGCCGCCAGGTCGCCCGGGCCGTCGATCGGGTCCCCGTGCGTCGTGAACCGTTCCTCCTCGTGGTCGTCCGTCCCAGTACAGTCGACGATTCCGAGCATCGACCGGGTGACGGGCCACGGTGAGTCGTCGAGTCGCTGGAGCAGCGCTCGCCCGCTGATATCGGCGGACAGGAGCAGGACGCACTCGCGTCTGCCGGCCGACGCCAGCAGGTTCAGCGCCACCTCGTGCGCACCACCCCCCGATGGCCCACTGACCAGGAGGTTCGTCCCCGGGGCCGCCTGACTGACGGGGAGGCCGGGCGGGAACCCGTAGGCTGCGTGGCCCTCCTCGTCGGAGTCCGGCCTCATGCTCGGCCCCTGTCGCCGCCGGACCGGTACTTCCCGTGCCGTCGGCCGTCCCGTTCGGACCGCTGGCTTCCCCGGCCGATGGACCCCTCGGGGCCGACACACCGAACCGTCGCCTCGTCCATGCGGTGGTCAAGAGAGAACTCCCGCATAAATATTGTCATGGACGATATGAAAGTATATCCGTGCGGTGCGCTCTCAAGCACGACGGCCCAGCCAGCTACCGCGGCTAGCGTACTGATCCACAGCCTCCCCCGTGGCGTGGGCAGGTCCCTTTGACACGCTCGAAGAGGAGTCCCCGGAGAGGGGAATCCCGTTGCCAGTGTGGTCACTCGTTCCCGTAGCGATCGCGGCAGGCGGCCACGCCCGATCGCTACACGTGGACGAGGCGGGGTCAGGCACTTAATCGAAATCACTACCAGCCGGAGAGGTCCAGTGTCGTCGCGACCGGGCCCTCACCCGGTGACGCTCGCGGCTACACCGCTGAGGACTCGTTCTGCTCGT
The DNA here is from genome assembly GCA_003020985.1 of Halobacteriales archaeon QS_4_70_19. Lineage (GTDB taxonomy): Archaea > Halobacteriota > Halobacteria > Halobacteriales > Haloarculaceae > Haloglomus. The sequence goes on from PXRM01000017.1 coordinate 61,112, forward strand.
CCTCGCGGATCCGCCTCCGAGGTCGAGAACGGAGCCGACGAGACACGGCTGTGCCGTGGCCCGTGCTCCCGAACGAGGTACGGGACCGCCGAGAATTGAACTCGGGTCCTACGGACCCCATCCGCAGAGGATACCACTACCCCACGGTCCCTTGCAATCCGGCGAACGGCGGTCCGGGTAAAGAGGGTGTCGTTTCGGTCGCCACGGCCGGCAGCGTCAACGGCCAGCCGCGAGTCGTCCTGCGCATATGCTGCCCTGCCGTTGCAGACGCCGAACGAACACATCGGGACGCTGGTGAGCGATCCGGTCGCGGGGGCGGTCGCGTTCGCGGGGGACCTCATCGTCTTCGTCCTGACCGTCGTCGTGTTCTGCCTGCTGGGGCGTACCGTGGTCGTCCCGGTCGTCACGCGGTTGCTGGACGCCCGGAACGTGCAGCCGACGCTGGCGAAACCCGCGCAGAAGCTCACGCTCGCGGCCGTCGTGTTCGTGGCCGTCGCGGTCGGGTTCGCCATCGCCGGGTTCGGGAACCTGCTCACCTCGCTGGCGACCATCGCCGCGGCGCTGACGCTGGCCATCGGCTTCGCCTCGCAGGACGTCATCGGCAACCCCGTCGCCGGCGTCTTCCTCATCGCCGACCCGAAGACCCGCATCGGTGACCGGGTGGAGTGGGACGACCGGAAGGGGATCGTCGAGGACATCAGCTTCCGCGTCTCCCGCGTCCGGACGTTCGACAGCGAGTTCGTGACGGTCCCGAACTCGGAGCTGGCGAACACGGCCATCGCTAACCCTGTGGTGAGGGACGAGCTCCGCATCACGTCCCCCTTCGGCGTCGGCTACGAGGGCGACCTCGACCACGCCCAGCGGGTCATCATCGGGGAGGCCGAGAACCACGACGACGTCCTCGACGAGCCCGCGGCATCGACGCGCGTGACCGGACTCGCGGACTCGTACGTCGGCATCCAGTCGCGGTTCCGGATCGACGCCGCGTCGCGGGCCGACTTCGCGAGGATTCGCTCCGAGTACGTCCAGGCCGCCAAGGAGCGCTGCGACGAGGAGGGTATCGACATGCCGTATCCCCACCAGGAACTCGTCGGCGGTATCGACGTGGAGATGCACGAGGCGGGGGCCGAGGTACCCGCGAACGACTGACGAACGGCGGGATCAGTAGTCGAAACGTCCTTTCCTGTCTGTAATCGGTGGGGTTCGGAGGTCGTATGGGCCTGTCCAGAGCAATCAGACGAGGACCCGTTCGAGGTCGACCACGACGCCGCGGTCGGCGTCCGGGTCGCCGACGAGCCGGCCGATGCAGACCGCCGCGTCGTTCGGGAGGGTGCAGGCCACCAGCGGTGCGTCCTCGCCCTCGCCCGGCGCCGGGCTGTCCCCTGCGCCGCCCCCTCTTTCGGGTGCGTCGACCCCCAGGACGCCGGGCGCGTAGACGGGTGCGCCCTGAGCGACCTCGTGGGCCGCGTTCCGGGCGATCGTCACGCGGGGAAGGTGTTCGAGCGCCCGTTCGGCCGGCTGGACCACCTCGCGGAGGGGCGACTCGTGGCCGTCCTCGCGCCAGACCGCCAGCGCGTCCGTCAGGACGTGCATCGTCACGAGCGTCGTGTCGTCGAACGTGCCGGTCGCGGTCCGGCGGAGGTCGCCCATGTTCGCGCCCGTCCCCAGCGCCAGCCCGAGGTCGTGACAGAGCTTCCGGACGTAGGTGCCGGCCTCGCAGCCGATGCGCAGGAGGACGCGACGGTCCCCTCGCTCCAGCAGGTCGAGGTCGTGGACCGTCCGGACCCGGAGCCGCCGGCTCACCGCGGACTTCCGGGGTGGCTTCTGGAGCAGCGGCCCCTCGAACTCGGCGACGGTCGCGTCCAGGTCGGCGGGCGCCGGGCGGTGGAGTTCGAGGACGGCGACGTACTCTTTTCGCGCGTCGTCGAGCGCCTGCGCGGCGCGCGTCGCGTCACCCAGCAGGAGCGGAAGCGACCCCGTCACCTTCGGGTCGAGCGTGCCGGCGTGGGCCGCGCGGTCGACCCGCGTCGGGGCGTCCGTCGCGGTCAGGGCGCCGGCCACGAGGTCCCGCGCCCAGGCCGCGACCTGATGGGCGGAGGGGCCGGGGGGCTTGTCCAGGTTGACGACGCCGAACGCCAGTAGCTCCGGGACGGACCGCTCGTCGGGCGCCGGCCGGAGCGGGGCGTCGGCGGCCGTCATCTCAGAACTCGTACCGGACGCCCTCGACGGGCGTCTTCCCCTCGTCGGCCTCGGGGGTGTAGGACTCGACCACCGCGCGGAGCGCCTCGACGACGCCGTCCGGGTCCAGCCGGGAGGTGTTCAGCACGAGGTCGTAGATGGAGAGCTCCTCGATGTCGATGCCGTAGTACTCCCGGTAGCGGGAGGCCTCGGACGCGGCGCGGGCACGGGTCTCCTCGCGGGCGCGCTCGACGGACTTGTCCTCCCGCTCGGCGATGCGCTCGGCGCGGATTTCCAGCGGCGCGGAGAGCCAGATCCGGAAGTCGGCGTGTTCGCCGGCCATCCAGCCCGCGAGCCGTGACTCGAGGACGAGGTGGTCGCGCTCGGCGGCGGTTTCGCGGAGCCGCCGGTCCAGGTCGCGGTCGATGCTGTCGTCCTCCTCGGCCGCCCGGTTCAGCTCCAGCGGCGTCACGCTGCGGTCGTCGGCGAGCGCCCGGAAGATGTCACCCCCGCTGACGTGGTCGTAGCCGAGCGCCTCGGCGAGTCCGGCCGCGGCAGTGCTCTTTCCACTGCCGGCGGGGCCGGAGATGGTAATCAACATGTGTCCCCTCCGTCGCTGGCGTTCAAAATCGTTGTCCTTGTCCCGACTGTTTGCGGCCCCGTGGCGTGGTGTCACGGCGTGGACGGCCTACAGCCGGCCCGGAGGCGCCGTCCGCGGACGGGGGGTCGGGTCTACTCCCAGGGTGGCTCGACCAGGTCGTGCATCGACCCGAGTTCGAAGTGCGGGCGGGCGCCGGGGCGGCCGGTGGCATCCGCCTCGTCCCCCCGGCGGAGCCACGCGGTCCGCATCCCGGCCGCGTCCGCGCCCAGCACGTCGTCGCGGCCGTCGCCGACGTGGACCGTCGCGGGGGCCGAGGTCCCGAGCGCGTCCGGCGCGTCGAGGAACGGCGCGGGGTCGGGTTTCGCGAGCGTATCGTAGCCCGCGTGGACCACCGTCTCGAAGGCGTCAGCCAGCCCGAGCTCGTCGAGCTTCGGCGTCTGCATCTCCGGCGCGCCGTTGGTCACGACGGCCAGCGGGTAGCGCTCGGCGAGCGCCGCGACGGCCTCCCGGGCCCCCGGAACCGGATCGACCTCGCGGTGGTCGCGCAGCCCCGTGTGCATCGCGGCGACCCGCCGGCCCACGGCGCGGTCGTGGCCGCGCTCCTCGGCGAGATCCGCGAAGCACGCCTCCCGGAGTTCGGCCTTCGTGTCGGTCCGGGGGACGTAGCGGGACATCCGGTCGCGGTACTCCCGGGCGGAGAAGAACGGCTCCACCCCGACCTCGTCGAACGCGGCCGCGAGCAGGTCCTCGGTGGAGCGGCGGTACTCACACAGCGTCCGGTCGATGTCCAGCGTGACCGCCTCCACTGCCGTCATCTACCCGTGGCTTCGGGTGCAGGCCGATTAATCCCTCGCGTGGTCGCGGGGGCACGGCGTCCCGCTCGCGTCACTCCCAGGGCGGCGTCGCCAGTTCGGCCAGCCCGTCGACGGTGAAATGCGGCCGGTGGTCGCCGGGTCCGTCGGACTGGCGGAGCCACACCGACCGGAGCCCGGCGTTGTGCGCGCCGGCCACGTCACTGGAGAGGGAGTTGCCGACGTGGACCGCCCGGTCGGGGTGGCCGTCCAGGTCGCCGAGCGCGGCGTGGAACGGGTCGGCGGCGGGCTTCGCTGGCGCGTCATAGCCCGCGTGGACAACGGTCTCGAACGCACCGGCGAACGGGAGCGCAGCGAGCTTCTGGCGCTGCATCCCCGGCGCGCCGTTGGTCACGACGCCGACGCGGTGGCGCTCGGCGAGCGTCTCGACGGCCTCCTGCGCACCCGGGAGCGGCCGGACGTTCGCGTGGTCCCGCTCGCCGGCGAACGCGCGGGCGATGTCGCGGCCGAGGGCGGGGTCCCGGCCGCGGTCGGCGGCGATGGCGGCGAAGCAACGCTCGCGGAGGTCGCGGACGCTCTCGCTCTCGTCGGCGAACTCCCGGTATCGGGTCTCGTACTCGGCCTGCCCGAAGAACGGCTCCACCCCGACCGCCTCGCAGGCCAGGTCGATGAGGTCGTCCGACGACCGCCGGTACTCGCACAGCGTGTCGTCGAGGTCGAACAGCACCGTCTCGACCGGTTCGGCGGGCATCGGTCGGCCGTTGGCCGCCGTCGACCATAGGCATCCCGGACGAACGGAGGTATCGGGATAGTCATATTATTAGGGTCGTTCATCACATGTATGCGGAATAATATCTGTATATTTCGAATTTGTGTCGTGGAGGGCGAGAAATGAGAAAATACGGCTTGCTTCCCCTTCTCCACCGGGTCCCCCGAGTCAGGTCGTGTCCCCCGGGAGCCCCCCGCGACGGCGTCCGAAGCCGGCAGTCGGGGGTGGACAGAACCCGCGAACGCCGAAGTGAGAAGGCTTATTCGCCGCCGTTTCCGACCCGTGGCTATGGCAGACTCCGCGCACGTGGGGGTGAGCGCCGGTGGCTGAGGCCGACGCCACCGGGAACCTCCCGTTCGACCTCCCCGACGTGGACTACGAGAAGTACACGAACCGACAGCTCGTCATCATCCCGATAGTCGTGCTCGCGCTCGCACTGGCCGTCATCGGCGTCTTCTACGTGCTCACCGGAGCGCCCGTCCAGCCGGGGCTGGCGTTCACCGGCGGCACGGAACTCCAGATCACGACGGCGGACTCGGCCGGCGGGATCGAGTCGACCTTCGCCGCCCAGGACTTCGACGTCGAGTCCGTCCAGCCCATCCGCTCGCAGGAGAACGCCTACATCGTCACCTTCCAGTCGACGGACACGGGCGCCATCCAGGAGGCGGCCGAGGGCGCCGGGTACGACGTCGACTCCATCCAGGGGCGGTCGGCCTCGTTCGGCGCGCAGAGCCAGAGCCAGGCGGTCCTCGGACTTCTCGCCGCCTTCGGCGGGATGGCCGTCCTGGTCTTCGTGCTCTTCCGGACGTTCATTCCCTCCATTGCGGTCGTCGCCTCCGCCTTCTCCGACATCGTCATCCCGCTCGCCCTGATGAACGTCTTCGGGATGGAGCTCACCCTCGGGACGGTCGCGGCGCTGCTGATGCTGATCGGGTACTCCGTCGACTCCGATCTCCTGCTGAACAACCACATCCTCCGGCGGTCGGGGGGCTTCTACGAGTCCACCTACCGCGCGATGCGGACCGGGGTGACGATGACGCTCACCTCCATCGCCGCGATGACCGTGATGTCCATCGTGGCGTTCCTGTTCGGCATTCCGCTGCTGCCGGCCGTGGGCACGGTGCTGGTCTTTGGCCTGGTCGCCGACCTGATGAACACCTACCTGCTGAACGTGACACTGCTCCGCTACTACAAGTACGAGGGGGTGGCGAAATGAACCTCTCCCCGCGCGAGAACTGGCGTGTCTACCTGCTCGTCGTCCTGCTGCTCGTGAGCGCCGTCGCCGTGTTCGCCCCGCTCGGCGGCGCTGGCGGGGCTGACGGTGGCGCCGCCGCCGACGGTCCGACCAACCTCCAGTACGGGCTGGAACTCTCGGGCGGCACCCGGGTGCGGGCGCCGCTGGTCGGGATGACCGCCGAGGTCGACGTCCCCGACGGTGCCGACCGCCGGATCGAGGCCTCGCTCTCGAGCAACCTGAACGTCTCCCGCACGGACGTCCAGGTGCGGCAGGTCCGCAACGGCCAGGACACCGTGGAGGTGTTCGCCAACGAACGGAACGGCAACGTGACGCGGGCGGAGTTCGCGGCGGCGCTCCGGGATTCCGACGTCGACGCGAGCGAGGACGACATCCGGCGCGGCGTCACCCAGGACACCCGACGGACGGCGGTCCAGGTGCTGGAGAACAAGATCAACAGCGTCGGGCTCTCCGGGGGCACCGTCTCGACGACGCGGACGCCGACCGGCGAGACGTTCGTCCTCGTCGAGGTGCCCAACGCCAACCGCTCGCAGGTGCTCGACCTCATCACCTCGCGCGGCCGGGTGGAGCTGGTCGCGCACTTCCCCCAGGAGCGCGACAACGAGACCGTCTACCGCGACGTCTCGCTGCTCACGCAGGAGGACTTCTCCACGAGCAACTTCCAGGCCCAGCCCGCCGAGGGGAACCAGCCGGCCCGCGTGCCTGTCGCCCTGCGCGACGAGCCCGCGCGGAACTTCTCGAACGCGATGCAGACGTTCGGGTTCACCGACGAGGGGATCGACCAGTGTGGCTACCGCCCCGAGTCCGGCGAGGACCCCGACACGTACCCGGGCTACTGTCTCTACACGGTCCGGGACGGCGAGGTCGTCTACGGTGCCTCGATGAGTCCCGACCTCGCGCGGACCATCCGGAGCGGCGACTTCGAGCAGGACCCGACGTTCGTCATCACGGCGAGCAACTACAGCGAGGCCCAGCAGCTCGCCATCGACCTGCAGGCCGGTGCGCTCCCCACCACGCTCGACATCGAGGGCGAGGGAACCACCTACTTCCTGGAGCCGTCGCTGGCCAACGAGTTCAAGCTGTTCTCACTGATCACCGCCGTCGTCGCCGTCTTCGCGGTCGCGGGAATGGTGTTCCTGCGGTACCGTGAGCCCGGCGTGGCCGCACCGATGATTCTCACCGCGGGTGCCGAGGTGTTCCTGCTGATGGGCTTTGCCTCGGCGGTGGGACTGGCGCTCGACCTCTCACACATCGCCGGGTTCATCGCCGTCATCGGGACGGGGGTGGACGACCTCGTCATCATCGCCGACGAGATCCTGCAGTCGGGGGAGATCAAGACCTCCCGCGTGTTCGAGTCGCGCTTCCGCAAGGCGTTCTGGGTCATCGGCGCCGCGGCGGCGACCACCATCATCGCCATGTCGCCGCTGGCCGTGCTGTCGCTGGGCGACCTGCAGGGCTTCGCCATCGTCACCATCGTCGGCGTCCTGCTGGGCGTGCTGGTGACCCGCCCGGCCTACGGGGACATCCTCCGCAACCTCGTGCTGGACGACGTCTGAACGCGGCCGCACTCCTCTCGCGGTCCGCTCCGGGGGCCGCTCCCGGCGGATTGATGTACCGACGCCCGGTACTCGCTCATCGATGCGCGGGGTCGCCATCAACGTCGGTGCGAACACGAACGAGCCGGGGTTCCGCGCGCCCGTCGACGGGGACGGGCAGTTCGACTTCGTGCCCATCCCGGAGCCGGAGCCGACCCGCGAGGACGTCCACGTCCCGACCTACGGGGAACTGGACGAGCACCTCGACCTCGCGGTGGGCGTGAGCGACGTGGCCGACATCCCGGTCCACCTCGATCCGACGTTCGACAGGTACCCGTTCTGCGAGGGGTACACCTACGGCGACCCGTACGGCGCGAAGGCCGGCCCCATCTCGGGGCTGGAGGCGGGCGACTTCCTGTTTTTCTACGCGACGCTGGACACGCCCAGCGAGGGGCGCCCGGACTGGCAGCCGCCCGACTGGGGCGCCTTCCTCGTCGGCCACTTCCGGCTGGCGCGGGACCCGCTGGGGCCCGAGGCGTACCAGGAGGCGGGCGAAGCCACGCGCGACGTCTTCGCGAACAACGCCCACGTCAAGCGCGAAAGCTTCGACGCCCAGGTGCTCGTCCAGGGTGACGCCTGGGGGTCGGAGCTGTACGACGCCGCGGTCCCGCTCTCGACCCGCGAGGCCGGCGTGGATGCGAACCGCCTCGTCACGGCGCTGTCGGCCGATTCCGGGAAGGGGCCCTGGTGGCGGCGGCCGCTCCGCTTCGACCACGACGCCACGCAGGAACTGCTCGACATCCACGGTACGCGGGAGTGGGCGCGCTGTTTCGACGACTGACCACCACGGACTTGCGGCGGGCACCCCACCGGCCGGTATGAGCGAGTCCGAGAGCGACCCCACCGTCTCGCTGACCGACGCCTTCGACCGCATCGACGAGCACTGGGCACCGCGGCTGGCGGCCGAACTCAACGGCCAGCACGTAAAGCTCGCAAAACTGCAGGGCGCGTTCGAGTGGCACCACCACGCCCACGCCGACGAGCTGTTCCTCGTCGTCGCGGGCGCGCTCGACATCGAGCGCCGGGACGCCCCGGACGTCCACCTCGGGGCCGACGAGTTCCACGTGGTCCCCGCGGGCGTCGAACATCGGCCCGTCGTCCCCGGGGACACGGGGGTCGGCCCGGACGACGACGAGGCACACGTCCTGCTGTTCGAACCGGCGGGCACCCGCAACACTGGGGAAACGGAGAGCGAGCGGACCCGGGCGGTCGAGGAGCTGTAGGCGCTCCTCCCGGCGAGATCATCGGGTTATATTCGAAATTCCCGGTAGAATATCGACACAACTATAGAAGGTGGAGATTTCAGAAGTTGTTCTGTACGTACTCGCCCACGCGGTCCACCCGGTCGGGGTCGTAGGTCCACATCGCCCGCCAGACGTTGTCGGCGGTCTCGGTTGCGACGAGGGCGATGTGGCCGGCCTCGCCCGCGGGCGGGCGAAAGACCACGAACCACGAACGGCGGTACTCCTCGTGGCTCCCGGCGTGGACCGTGACGTCCAGTTCCCCGGGCACCGGCTGGTCGCGGACCCCGTAGACGTGCACGTCGACGTCGGTGTCGCCGAGCCAGTCGTACACCTTCCGGGTCCCGTACTCGTCGTCGAGGCGGGAGAGCCGCTGGAAGGAGACGTCGAACCGGCCGTCCCCGGTCCGGAGGGCCCGCCCCTCGATGAACCGCGAGATGAGGACGAGCAGGAGCTTCTCCTTGTTCGACTCCGGGAACCCGCGGACGTGGAACTCGACCTCGTCGAGGCCAGTCAGGACGGCCGGCATGTCCGACTCCTGGAGTCCGTGCGCGCCGGTCCGGTAGCGGTCGGCGTTGACGAGGAGGAACGCGTCCTGCAGCCGCTGCATCGACGTGGTGGTGGCCACCTTACCGTCGCGGACGAGCAGCACCACGTCCTCCGTCCCTTCCGGGAGCTGCCGCTCCGCGACGGTCACCGTCTGCGTGTCGAAGGCCTCCTCCAGCAGGTCCACGAGCGGCTTCGGTCCCGTCCGGTTCACCACCATCAGCGATGTCTCCGACTCGGGGACCTCGTCGATGAACGATGCCAGCGTCTCCGACATGTCGGTCACGAGCGTACCCACACCTATCACAGCTAGGGGCGCGTCGGCAAAGTATCTATGGCCGCCCGGCCCCCGTCAGGTTCCCGTCCGCCCGTCACAGCGACGTCTCGCCCTGACCGACCTCCGCGGGGAGCCACATCATCCGGGAAGCGTGAACCGGAGCCAGACTCCTGCTCGGCCTGCGGCCTGCGACTGACAGGTCCCTCTCGACGACGTCTCTCACTGGCGTTCGAGACATGCGCCGTCCGGGAATTGAACCCGGGCTCTAGCCTTGGGAAGGCTATGTCCTACCACTGGACCAACGGCGCGCGTCGTGGTGTGGTTTCCGCTCGGGCCGGACGGCTCCGTCCCACGGTCGGGACTAACATACTTGCCCGCTTAAATCCTTGCGAAGTGCTCTGCGCCGGCCGGGAGCCCAGCGTCCACCGCTCGGTTCGTCCCTGCTCGGACACCCCGTGGCTCCCTCCGTGGCTGTATCCGGATCATCTGTATATCTCAGACGATACCGTACAATGGCAGAACGGGGCAGCCTGGTCCGGAATTGATAACGTTATGTGGGTCGTTTCCGGGGAACAGGGAAAAATTCGACACTTATCCGTCTCGACGAGGACGTTGCTTAACCGTCTCCGGGGTGTGGTCACGACATGACCTACGAGACGACGATCGGCTGGTCGGAGCTCTCGTCCGGCATCGCCACGCTCCTCCTCTCCGTCCTGCCCGGTGACTCCGTCCGGTGGGGTGTCGAGCTGCTCCCGGTCGGACTCGCCGTCCTGTACCTGCGTCGGGAAAACACGTTCTCGATGTGACGATGACGGGCACGCCTACCTCCCCGTTCCCCGGCGGACAGCTAGCCCCATGACCGCGTCGTGGACGAGGGACACCGATAACCCGGTGACCCGCTGGCTGTTCCTCACTGGCCACCGCCTCGCGGTGGCCGCCCTCCTGTCGGCCGCCTTCGCCGCCCTGACGGCACTGGTGATCGAGTGGGGGCTCGTCTACGTCGGGGGCGGGAGCAACTTCTCGACGGCGTTGTCGAGCGGCCTGCTGTCCGGACTACTGACGCTCCTCACGGTCGTCCTCTCCATCAACCAGCTCATCCTCTCCCGGCTGTTCGGGTCGGCGGGGAACCTCTCCGACCAGCTCGAGGGGACCCTCGACTACCGCCGGACGGTCGAGGGAATTGCGGACGTGGCCGCGAGCCCGAACGACCCCGGCGCGTTCCTCGGCCTCCTCGCCGAGGCCCTGGACGGACGCGTCGAGGACTTCCGGCGCGAGGTCGGGCGCGCGGCCGTGAACGTCGGCGACGTCGACGGGTACGCCGCGGCTGTCTCCGGCTTCGCGGATCACCTCTCGTCGGCCGACGACCTCGACGACCCGCTGAAGACGCTGGTCGTCACCCTCGGGACGGAGTACGCCGACCACCTCGACACGACGCGGCGGCTCCGGAGCAGGGACGGGGAGGCGCTCCCCGACGAGGCGGCCGCCGCGCTCGACGACGTGATGGGCCTCCTGAAGGCGGTTGCCACGATGCGGCAGTTCTTCAAGACGCTCGTCCTCCAGCAGGAACTCGCCCTGCTCTCCCGACGGCTGATCTACACCGGCGTGCCCGCGGTCCTCGTGGCGTACCTCCTGTCGGCCACCTACAGCACCACCCCGGGCGTGCCGACCGCCATCGACCCGGCGCTCATGCCGCTGGTGGTGACAGTCGCGACCGCAATCATCCTCTCGCCGCTCGCGGTGCTGGTCTCCTCCCTGCTGCGGGTGGCGACAGTCTCGCTGTACACGGTGTCCATCGGGACGTTCGTCCCGCCCGAGGAGACCTTCGAGGACGACTGAGCCGACTCGGCCGGACGCACGTCCAGTTCCGTCGGCCGGACAGGAGGTATTAGTCGGTCGCGGCCCTGGAATCGGTGATGACAGAACCGACGGCACTGCTCGAGGGGACGAACGTCGACCTGCTGCTCTCGGAGGCGGAGCTGGAGACGCAACGCGAGCACATCACCGCGTTCATCGAACGGGTCGTGGCCGGCGCGGGGGCCGAGGGGGCCGTCCTCGGACTCTCGGGCGGGATCGACTCGACGCTGACCGCCCACCTCGCGGTCGAGGCCCTGGGCGAGGACGGGCTGCACGGGCTCGTGCTGCCCAGCGACGTGAACACGGACCGGAACATGAGCGACGCCGAGCGCGTCGCCGGGCTGCTCGATATCGAGTACGACGTCATCGACATCAACCCGGTCGTGGACGCGTTCGTCGACGCCGCGCCCGGCCACGCCGCCGACGACCGGACGGCGCTGGGCAACGTCCGCGTACGGACGCGCGCCGTCATCAACTACTTCGTCGCCAACGCCGAGGGCCGGGTCGTCCTCGGGACGGGCAACCGCTCGGAGGCGATGACGGGCTACTTCACCAAGTACGGCGACCAGGCGGTCGACTGCAATCCCATCGGCAACCTCTACAAGTGTCAGGTCCGTCAGCTGGCGCGCCACGTCGGCGTCCCCGACGAGTTCGTCGAGAAGCCGCCGAGCGCGGAGATGTGGGAGGGGCAGACGGACGAGGGGGAGATGGGGCTGGGCTACGACACCCTGGACGCCATCCTCGCGCTCCACGTCGACGGACCGTTCTCGAAGTCCGCGACCGTCCGGACGCTGGACGTCCCCGAGTCCGCCGTCGAGCGGGTCGTCAACCTCGTCGCGGGGAGCGAGCACAAGCGCCACATGCCGCCCGCCCCCGACCCGGTGTGAGAGCGCGGCCGGGCGCCGGAGTGCCGGCGTGGGGAAGCGACGGCAGCCATTTCAGCGTCGAGTCCCTGCCTCGGATATGGACGAGTCGGATGACTCCCACGACCGCACCACCCCCACCGAGCGCGACGGGGACGACGGGGCCACCGACCCGGCGCGGACACAGTCCGAGGACCGGACGTACGGGCCCGAGGACGGGGCGTACGACCCCGAGACCGTCGAGTCGACGGTCGGCGACGTGGAGGGGGTCGAGTACGAGGGGGGGAACGTCGCGGGCGCCGCGCCGACGAGCGACCTCGGCCCGGTGGAGCCGGAGACGCCGACGCTGGAGGGGGCCCTGTTCGTCCTGCTGGGCGTGGTGTTCACGCTAGTCGTCCTCGCACGGCTGGTCGGCTTCTAGCGGTCCCCACCGCCGGCCGCTGGCGAGCGATGCCCCCCGCCAGCGTCGGCGTTCCGGACAGGCCAACCGTTATTCCGGGTGACGCCGTAGTCGACGTATGCTCGACGCCCTCGCCGTGCCCCTCCAGGGAGGACTCGAAATCTTCGGGCTCCCGCTCTCGCTGGTACTGCTGCTGGCGGGCGCCGGCCTCATCGTGCTGGAGGCGCTGGCCCCCGGTGCTCACTTCATCGTCGTCGGCGTGGCGCTGCTGGCCGCGGGACTCGTCGGGACGTTCCTCGGCCCGGCACTCGGCTCGCTGACGCCGCTGCTGCTCGCCGCGGTCGTGCTGGTCGCCGGGGCCGGCTCGCTGTACGCCTACCGCAACTTCGGCATCTACGGGGAGAGCGACGGCGGGCGGACCTCCGACTCCTCCTCGCTCCGGGGCCGGTCCGGCCGTGTCACCGAGCGCGTCACCCGTGACGGCGGGGAGGTGAAGCTCGCCGAGGGCGGCGGCTTCAACCCCTACTTCCAGGCCCGCCCGGTCGACGGCGTCATCGAAGAGGGCGAGGAGGTCATCGTCGTCGACCCGGGCGGCGGGAACGTGCTCACCGTCGAGTCGCTCTCCGGCCTGGGCAGCGACGACGCCATCGACCGCGAACTGGCCCGCGAACGGGCACGGGGCGAAGCGGACGACGAGGAACCCGAACGCGCCTGACCGCCCGCGACCCGCTCCCCTCGGATTCTGCGGTTGCCATCGGTCCCTCCAGGAGCGGTCGCTCGACTTCGGTCCCGTGATAACGTGCGAGATTACTCGAATGTGTGTCGAATCCGTGGATAATACGGAACTTTCGACAGCTATCGCCCGCTCGGTTCACTGGCGCCCGGTGATGACGAGGAACGGGCCGACGAAGATGAGCGCGATGCCGAGAAACTGGAAGTGGACCGGCTGCATGCTCGGCGTCGGCGTGAGCAGGAAGAGCAGGCCGAAGGCGACCGTGTTCAGGCCGATGATCTTCCGTGATTTGAGGGGGAGCGCACCGAGCGTGGTGAGGATGAAGAGCGCGAGAATCGCCTGCCCCACGTTGTACTGGAGCAGGAAACTGTCGATGACCTGCAACGGTGCGAACGGGAGCATTCTTGCCCGGAAGTCACTGCGACGCCCACATAACAATTCCGTTCGCCGGTGAAGGGACGCCGCGGACGCGGGCGACAGCCCCCCACTCCCCCCTTCGAGCGTAGAGCCCGCGCGGCAGACGGGCCCCCTCCGGACTCCCCGATGATGTTCGGAGACATCGCCAGAGGCGGTGCTCTCCGAGCACGCGACATGTCCGAGACCCCCACCACGGCGGGACCGGCCGACAACCGACGGCTCCAGTTCGGCGCGCTGGCGGTGGCCGGCGGCGCCGCCAGCATCGTGCTCCTGTGGCTCCTGCCGGGCGACCAGGCGCTCGTGGAGCTGGCGACGGCCCTGCTCGCGCTCGTGTTGCTGGTGGTCGGGACGCTCGCGGTCGGGACCTCCGTCCCGCACCGGCCGGCGTAGCCCCCGTCGGGCGCATCCGAACGGCTTTGTGACCGAGCCACGAGGCCACGCCATGCGCGCAGCAGTGCTGCGGGAACACGGTGAACCGCTCGACGTGACCGAGGTCGACCCGCCCGAACCCGACCCGGACGGCGTCGTCGTCGGGATCGAGGCGTGTGGCATCTGCCGGTCGGACTGGCACGGCTGGCAGGGCGACTGGGGCTGGCTCGGTCTCGAGACCTCGCCCGGGCAGATCCTGGGCCACGAGCCCGCGGGGCACGTGATCGCCGTCGGCGAGGAGGTCGAGCGGGTGCGGGAGGGCGACCACATCGCGGTCCCGTTCAACCTCGGTGACGGCACCTGCGAACAGTGCCGCACGGGCCGCGGGAACACCTGCGACAACACGACGCCGCTGGGGTTCGTCGAGAGCGCGCCCGGCGCGTTCGCCGAACTCCTGCACGTCCCCCACGCCGACCACAACGCCGTGCAGCTCCCGGAGGGCGTCTCCTCGACGGACATGGCGGGGCTGGGCTGCCGGTTCATGACCGCGTTCCACGGCCTCGCACACCGGGCGCCCGTCGCTGCCGGGGACTGGGTCGCCGTGCACGGCTGCGGCGGCGTGGGGCTCTCGGCGGTCCACATTGCGGACGCGCTGGGGGCGAACGTGGTCGCGGTCGACCTCGACGACGACAAGCTCTCGAAGGCGGCCGAACTGGGCGCCACCGAGACGGTCAACGCCGGCGAGACCGAGCGGGTCCCCCGGGAGATCAAGGGGCTCACTGACGGGGGGTGTCACGTCTCGGTCGACGCGCTCGGTGTCGAGGAGACCTGCCGCAACTCCATCCTGGGGCTGGGCAAGCGCGGCACCCACGTCCAGATCGGACTGACGACCGAGGCCGAGCAGGGCGACCTCTCCATCCCGTCGGACCTGATGGTGATGCAGGAGATCGAGTTCGTCGGCTCGCTGGGGCTGCCGCCGACGCGCTACGACGAGATCTTCCGCATGGTCGCGACCGGGAAGATCGACCCCGGCGCCGTCGTCAGCGAGACGGTCGGCCTCGAGGACGTCAGCGAGAAGCTCGCGGCGATGACCGACTTCGACACGGAGGGGATTCCGGTCGTCGACTCGTTCTGAGCGGCGCCGTCTCCCCGGGCTGGGGAGCAGGCCTCGTCAGAAGTCGGTGCCGGGCCGGTCGTCGGGACGGGTCCTCGGGGGTCGCCTCAGGAGGACTCGTCGGCTTCCTGGGTCCGGAGGTAGCTCGCGAACGCGAGGAGCGTCGGCGGCCACAGGCCGACGAACAGGCCGTACAGCTCGTCCTCGCGCACGTAGAACATGTACCAGGAGTAGAGGACGGACGCGACGGCCGCCAGCGCGACAGGCAGGTCCGGCGAGTCCGCCTGCTCTGCCAGCTCGCTCGGTCGCGACGAGTCCCCGTTCGACCGGGACCCGGAGTTCCCATCTACGTACGATTCTTCGGCCAGCGTCTCTCCTTCTGTGGAAGACATCGTGTGTGACCAGGGTCGGCAGCCGGGAGCCAGCGTCGCTTGCAGTTGCCTGCCACGCTCGGACGCACCGTTCGACGGCCGTCGCAGTGACGGCCTCTCGGCCGGAGCGAACGCCGTCTCGCCCCACTCGCGTCGACGCCCGTGGTCGGTCCCACTTCGGGCGGCCTGCATTTCCCGATGCCGTCACCCGTGCCGCGCTGGACACTCGTTCTGTTCGACCGGAGAATTACGTCCTGTCGTAGAAAACCGACTTGACGAGGGACGCCACAGGGTTGGTATCGACATGGCCGAAGACAGTTCCCGGGCCGAGCGCTCGGTACACACGCGACGACGGATTCTCAGGGGCGGCGCGACCGTTCTCGGCACCGCGACGGTCGCCGGGGAGGTGACCGCCGCCGGTGAGGAGGCCGGAAGCACGCTCGACTCGACACTCTCGACCGGCGACCCGGAGGTCCGGGCCATCTACGCGATGCCGAAATGGTACTGGGACGGGGAGCGGGTAGAGACGAACCGGGCGCGGATGCGCCAGTTCCTCAACCGGGTCGAGGAGACTGGGCTGAACGTCATCTACGCCTGGATCGAGAGCGACGGGGTCGCCTCGCTGCTGGGCGAGCCGGCCTACGCGGAGTCCGACGAGTACGACTTCTGGAACCCCGACCGGGGCTGGGACCCGCTGGGCGAGCTGATCACCGGCGCCGCGCGGCGTGGCATCGAGGTCCACCTCTGGTACTCGTTCGTCCGGTACAAGCGCTCGGCCCTCCCGATCCCCGAATTCAACCCGAATCTCGAGGTGCTCCCGACGGGCGGCCGTGACTGGGGGGCACTCAGCAAAAGCCAGTACGAGGACGGCCACGAGGACTCGACGACTGTCGACGCCGGAGCGCTCTGCGTGAACGAGCCCGAGGCCCGCGCGTGGGCACTCGAGGTGCTCGACCGCGTGTTCGAGCGCTATCCGGGACTGGCAGGCCTCCACATCGAGGAGCCGGGCTATCTCGACGCCGAACAGTGCGTCTGTCCGCGCTGTCGGGGCCTGTATGCCGACTTCTACGACGACGACCCGGAGAACTACCTGGACCACATCTACGACACCAGCGACCCCTACTTCCAGGACGAGATGGCGATTCCGGTGAAGAGCGCCGGGACGGACGCGTTCGCCGAGTCGCTCTACGAGTGGTGGGTTTCGCGGGACGCCGCCGGCGCCCTCTCGTACAACGGGTCCTGGCTCCCGGAGTTCGACATCCCCCGCGGCCGTAACTGGCCGACGTGGTCCGCGGAGGGGTGGCTCCCCTACTACGCGCCGCAGATCTACACGAGCGACCTGGACGTCTACCGGGGCCGCCTAGAGCGCACGATGGAGACGCTTAGCGACAGCGTCGTCGCGCCGGTCACCGGCATCGTGTGGGGCAGCGACCGGACCGGCTCCAACGACGCCGCCACCGTCGCCGACGAGATCGAACTCGTCCGGTCGATGGACGGCTACGCCGACGTGACCGCCGGCGGGACGGGACTGTTCTCCGGCAGCGCCCTCACCCCCGACCAGACCGTCGTCCTGCGAACCGGCCCCTACAGCGAGTCGGCGCCCCCGCACTGGTCGAGTGGCGAGAACGAGCAGACGCGCGGCGACCTCACGATGGCCGACCTCCGGGCGCAGGACCCCTTCTCGTTCACCCCCTACTGGCAGCGCGAGTTGACGCTCGCCGGCTCCGGCCGCTCGCAGTAGGTCGCCGACGATTGCGGCCCACTCCGCCGCCGTCCGACACGCTCGTAGAACGTTTCCGATAGTAGTCCGAAATACGAATCGTTCGGCCGCAATAGTGCGGATATTACGGTCGAATTCCCGCACTGACCGAATATATCTCACCAGTACCGGGAAAAATTAGGCTTCCAACCGGAGCGGGACGATCAACGTGGGAATGCGAGCCGTGGAACCGGGACACACGGGGCGTGTCCTCCTACGGCATGCGGAGCTACGACCGGACGATCGAGGAGCCGCCGTGCGAGCAGCGTGTCGCGATGCTGCGCGACCCGAGTTCGGTGACCGATCCCGAACGGATCGGGACGTGAGGGAGCCACGGCCGACCCCCGCCGGGATTCGGACGGGTCGGTTCGAGCGACCGCACCGGTCGCCTTCCGACATTGACGACGCACGCCCTCGCCGCCCGCGGGGCCGCTGGGAGGTCCCGGCGTCACCGGGTCCCTCGGGATCGCGGGTCCGGTCGCCGTCGGGGGTCCTCGCGGGTGGCGGTAGGGCGTAGACGTATCAGACTGATAGTCTGTTTTTAGGAGGATGCTGTCTCCGTTCGATACGGTTGCAGCGGTTCCCAACGGTTCACTGACGGGCGAACCGTCCAGAACCATCTCGACCCCTTATGCTGGAACTGCCACTACGCTGAGGTGGATACAGATCATGTTACCCAACACGAAGCTCGGCGGTATCGTGCTCGCGATCTCGGTCCTCCTCGTGGGGACCGTCGCCGTCGGTGGCGGGCTGGCGCAGCCGACCGGCGACGACGCGCGCACGTCCGCGGACGAGGTGCGTATCGTCGACGAGGAGATCGTCATCGACGACGGCACCCTCACTATCTCCGACACGACGATCCGTGGCCCCGGGTTGGGCGAGCACCACATCGAGGACCGGACGTACGCCGTCGACTCGACGCTACGGTTCGACGGCTTCCACGTCACCTACGACGGGACGGAGTACACGTTCTGTCGCATCACCGTCCACTTCGAGGACATCGGCGTCCACCTCCAGGACGTCCACATCACCGAGGGTTGACGCGGTCGACCGGGCCGGTCGGACGATTCCCCCGTCTCGCTTCGTCGGCCCGTCTCCGACGACACAGCCGCTCTTTGCATTTCTCTCCGGTGCGATGCTCCGGCCACCAGAACACGTCGAGCGGAGCGACCCGTGTCGTTCGGCCGGCCAGCGGCGGGGTACCCCCTCCCCGGCGGCCACTCAGTCGCCACTTCCGGCGTCGCCGGGGTTGACGACGTCGTGCGGTCCCAGTGGCCCGTGCTCGGGACAGGAGCCGACGATCGGCGTCGCGTTGAGGCAGCACGCCCGCCACGACGTCGCCAGCAGGCCGACGACCAGTTCGGTGTCACAGCGCCGACAGCGCGGTCCGTCGCTCACACCCCGGTTTCGGGTCCGCGCCACTTTAGTCCCTGCCGGCGCGTCAGAGGAGCACCACGGCGACCAGGGTCAGGTTGACCGTACAGGCCACGGCCCACGGAATCGCGAGGAGGAGGGGGACGACCCGCGCGTACGGGTCGGGGAGGCCGACCCACCAGACGAGGGCCGGGAGCGCCACGAGGAGCTTCGCGACGAGGAGCCCGAGCGTTCCGAACCGGGTGAGGAGCGCGACGCCCACGGGGTTCAGCTCGACGAGTCCCAGCGACCGACCCCAGGCGGTCAGGCCGACGTCGCCGACGAGCAGGACCGCGACGAGTCTCCAGAGCGCCCGCTCGTGGCCGTCGAGTCGGGCCGACTGCGATTCGAGGACGCCCCTGAGACGCTCCACGGTCGGACCAGTGACTGGAGGTCCTTTCTTATCGGTCGCATAGCTGCCGACAACAGCTGTCTACCGCGCCGAGAGCGGCCGCCTCCCCGTCCCCTCGGGGGGTCGCCGGGGGTACTCGGTCGGGCCAGCGTTCTCGGCCACGGACGAGTCGGGTAGCCAACCTGCCCGAGTTTGTCGGTCACCCGGGGCAGCCGGGTCGTCGCTCACGCCCGGTCGACGTGTTCGCGCTCGAAGTGGGAGACGGTCGCCTCGAACCGGGACTCGCCGGGGCCGGGCAGAATCGCCTCGCCACAGACGTCACAGACCTCGCTCGCGGGGCTGGCGGCGGTCCGCGATCCGTCGTCCGCCCTCCTGGGAACATTCGTGGACACTCTGCACCATACAATGGTCTCTGGTGGAATAGACCTGGTGGCTGGCTCTGCCGGGGGCTTTTTGAGGTGTTCCGGGAGGGCGGCAACCTCCTCTCGAGCGAGATGGTGGCCCGGGTGGAGTGCGTGTGACGGGTAGCATCGCCATCGGCCACCTTCTCGATAACAACGAGTCTGGTGCCCCGATATCGGCTGGAACACGTCCGGCACGGGGGTTCTTCGAGTGTTCCTCCGTGAAGGAGCTGGTAGACGGAGATTCCGCAGGACATAGCGTCACAATGCATCATTTTCTTATTTAGCCACGAGCGTTACACGTATGTATGCATGATTTGACCGGATAGAGGGAAGATATCTGACTGGGTTCGTAGACAATAGTGATATCTGTATCATGACCGAACGGGACGATGCGGAGTCACAGCCCGTCGGACGGCATAGTTGGCGTCGGTGGTCGCCCTGGCAGCGGGGAAGGGGTCGAACTGGGTCGTTTCAGCACCCGCATCACCCGGGATTGGAGCACTCGCTGACGGGGTGGTCTTGGAGTAGAGGGATGGACTCGTCGGGACTCCCGCGAGCGGAGCGAGCGGGAGGTCGGCGAGGGAATGAAGTAAGTGGAGTGGACTCGCCGGAACTGGAGCCGTCGGGGCCTCGTGCTCCCGCGCGCGTTCCGAAGCCCTTAGAAGCGCTCACACAGAAGCACGTGTAACTCGTCGGTCGCGGGCACCGGCGGGCACCTGCTACGGCAGGATGGAATGTGGCTGGGCGTCCACGCGGACGACTCCGGCTGAACCACGCAACGCCCGCGGTGAAAGCATGACACGAAGCTTCTACTCGCACATCCGGGAGGCCTGGCAGTCCCCCAAGGAGGGGAAACTCGCCGAACTGCAGTGGCAGCGCCAGCAGGAGTGGCGCGACCAGGGCGCCATCGAGCGCATCGACCGCCCCACGCGCCTCGACCGGGCCCGTTCGCTCGGCTACAAGGCCAAGCAGGGCATCGTCGTGGCCCGGGTCGCCGTCCGGAAGGGCGGGGCCCGCAAGCAGCGGTTCAGGGCCGGCCGGCGCTCCAAGCGCCAGGGCGTGAACAAGATCACCCGCCGGAAGTCCATCCAGCGCATCGCCGAGGAGCGCGCGGGCCGGAAGTTCCGGAACCTGCGCGTCCTGAACTCGTACTGGGTCGGGGAGGACGGCTCGAAGAAGTGGCACGAGGTCGTCCTCGTGGACCCCGAACACCCCGCCATCGAGAACGACGACGACCTGAACTGGATCTGCGACGACGCCCACCGCGGACGCACCTACCGCGGGCGCACCTCCGCGGGCCAGTCCAACCGCGGCCAGCAGGGCCGTGGCAAGGGCACGGAGCACACGAAACCCAGCCTCGGTGCCGACCGGCGCCGCGGCAAGTAGGCAGTTCTCCCGCTCGGTTCCCCGGGGGCCGACCGCAGGCAGTCTCTCACCGCCAGCGCCGCGTGCTGGCCCGCCACCCGTCCCGGGAGGGGCCCCGGGGCCGGAAGATTCATCTGAACATATGCTCATCCGTCCGTATGGCCCGGACCGACCTGGACATCGACACCGACCGGCTCCAACGGTTGCTCGGCGACCAGCTGGCCGACTGTTGCGAGGAGGACGTCGACGAGCGCGTGGCGGAGCTCCGGGCGCTGGAGCGCGAGACCGCCACGCCCGACGACGACCTCGAGGCCCTGCGAGCGCTCGGTGGCGAGACGCGCTACCGGCTGGCCCGGCTCCTGGCGGCGGGAGGCGAGCGGTGCGTCTGCGAGCTCTCGCCGCTGGTTGATGTCTCCGGGTCGGCGGTGAGCCACGCGCTCTCGACGCTGGCCGACGCCGGCCTGGTCGAGCGCCGCAAGGAGGGTCGCTGGCGCTACTACCGCGCCACCGACCGGACCGTCGAACTGCTGGACGCGCTCGACACCACGCGGGAGGTGCCGGCATGACGACGCTGGGGTTCGTCTGCGTGCAGAACGCCGGCCGGTCACAGATGTCGGCCGCCTTCGCCGAGCGGGAACGCGCGCGACGGGGGCTGGAGGACGAGGTCGAACTCGTCACCGGCGGCACCGACCCCGCGGACGCGGTCCACCCCGAGGTGGTTGAGGCCATGCAGGAACTCGGAATCGACCTCTCCGACCGGACGCCCCGGGCCGTGACGGACGACGAACTCGCCGCGTGCGACGTGGTGGCGACGATGGGCTGTTCGACGCTGTCGCTCTCGGCCGACACCGAGGTCCGGGACTGGGCGCTGCCCGACCCCCACGGGCAGGACATCGAGCGAGTCCGCGAGATTCGGGACGAGATCGAGGGCCTCGTCGCCGACCTCTTCGACGAGGTCGAGACCGGACTCGCGACCGGCCGGTAACCGACCACCCGACACTGTCCCGGAGGGCCGCCGCTGGTCCTGCCGTTCGCTGCCCCGGGAGCCGCCGTCGAATCTGCGAGTGATGGGGATGTACGCACCGTTCGTCAGCGTCGACACGAAGCCGCGCCACCGCTCCAGCCCGGGGGCGGCCGTCGAGCAGGTCGTCGAGCAGACGGCGCGACTGAAATCCCACGACGGTGCCGGCTGGGTCATCGACGCGCTGAAGCCGCCGTCCTCGGGTCTGCCCATCGGCGCCGGGCGGCTCGTCCCGGGCCTGCTGGGGGCGACCCAGTACCGCTTCGTCGACAGCGCCGTCGTCTCGAACCTCGGTCGCGTCCCCGAGGTCCCGGCGCCCGGAGGCGAGGCGGACACGGCGGACCTGTTCCCCGCCGTCGATGATGCCGCTCGGCGTCGGCTTCGGCGTCGCCACGCTGGATGGCGAGGTCCGACCGGTCACCCGCTACAGCCAGCAGCAGTCCGACCGGGATGCCGCCGAGCGGTTCACGGCGCTGTATCTGGACCGACTGGGCGCGACCGCGGCGTAGGCCCGGCGAGCAAGCGGGGACACCGCCACCGGGGTCCGGACGGTCGGGGAGTCAGGGGATGTCGTCGTCCGTCCCGAACTCGTCGATGCGCTCGTGGACGTACGCGGTCCACTCGTCGAGGGTTTCGTGCATCAGGTCGCGGGCCTCGGAGAGCGGCGTGGCGGTGTACTGGTAGACGTGGCCGCCGGAGTCGAGCAGCCGCCGTTCGCGGGTGGCGAGGTCCTTGTCCCGGAGCGTCGTCAACGAGCGGTTGACGTTCGAGCGGTCGCGGTCCAGTTCGTCGGCGAGTTCGGCGACGGTGCTCCCCGGGTTCTCCAGGAGCGTGAGATACGTCCGTGCCTCGTGGCGCTGGACGCCGAAGACGCAGGCCATCACGTCGGTGAACCCCGGTTCGTCGTCGATCATCAACTCGCGGAACCGGCTCGGGTCGGGGTCCGAGGAGGGGGTGTTCATGGACGGGCGAACGTACCCACGGAACCGGAATAAACCCCGTCGTTACCTCCGGTTCACCTCCCGGAGTTGTGCGGTCGTGTGGTCCGGGCGCCCGGCCACGTATCCGCACCGGGACTAATCCCGGGGCGCGGGAAGCGTCGGTCGATGAGCGAAACAGGAACCGCGGCGGCGGCCGAACTGGTCGACACGGACGT
This sequence comes from Halobacteriales archaeon QS_4_70_19, assembly GCA_003020985.1. Lineage (GTDB taxonomy): Archaea > Halobacteriota > Halobacteria > Halobacteriales > Haloarculaceae > Haloglomus. The sequence continues at coordinate 83,977 of PXRM01000017.1, forward strand.
ATCGTGGCTCGGTGGCGTCGTGGCCGGACTCGCCGGCGGCACCGCCATGGCGGCCCTGATGGTCGTGATGAACCCGGCCCCGCTGGAGGTGGCCATCCCGAGCCTCTACGGGCTGGCACCCCCCGCCAGCGGTGCCGCAGGGGTGTTCGTCCACCTCTCGCACGGCGCCGTCCTCGGCGTGCTCTTCGCCGGGTCGGTCGACGCGGCGGACATCGTCGACTCGCGGCCGAAACTGCTCGGCGCCGGCCTCGCCTGGGGGGTCCTCGTCTGGGTCGTCCTGGCAGCGCTGGTGATGCCGGTCTGGCTGTCGGCGGTCGGCTCGCCGGCCCAGCCGCCGCTGCCGAACTTCGCGCTCCCGAGCCTGCTGTGGCACGCCGTCTACGGTCTCGTGCTCGCGGCCGTGCTCCCGGCGGTCGCGGAGCTGTAGGGTGCGCGGCGCTCAGGCGAACAGCTGGCGCGCGTCGTCGACGGCCTCGACCAGCGCGTCGACCTCCTCGCGGGTGTTGTAGAGGTAGAAGGAGGCCCGCGCCGAGGCCACGGTCCCGAGCACGTCGTGGAGCGGCTGGGTGCAGTGGTCGCCGGCCCGGATGGCGACGGCGTGGTCGTTGAGGATGGAGGAGAGGTCGTGTGCGTGCGTGGTCTCGAGGTTGAACGCGACGAGCCCGGCGCGGTCGTCGCCCGGCGGACCGTACACCTCGACGTCGTCGTACTCCGTGAGCCGGTCGTAGGCGTACTCCGCGAGCTGCTGCTCGTGGCGGTGGATGCGTTCGAGCCCGATGTCGTCGAGGTAGTCACACGCCTCCGCGAAGGCGATGCCGTTGGCGATGTTTGGCGTGCCGGCCTCGAACTTCCACGGGAGCTCGTTCCAGGTCGAGTCCTCGAAGGTGACCTTCAGGATCATGTCGCCGCCGTAGAGATACGGCTCCATCTCCTCGAGGACGTGCTCTTTCCCGTACAGCGCGCCGATACCGGTCGGGCCGCACATCTTGTGGCCGGAGAACGCGAAGAAGTCACAGCCGATGTCTCCCACGTCGACGGGCTGGTGCGGGACCGACTGCGCGCCGTCGACGAAGGCGTAGGCGCCGTGGTCGTGGGCGATGTCGACGATGTCGCTCACGGGGTTGACCGTCCCGAGCGTGTTGGAGACGTGGACGATGCTCACCAGCTCCGTGTCGTCGGTGATCAGCTCGCGGGCGGCGTCCACGTCCAGATACCCGTCGTCGGTGATGGGGACGTACTTGCACTCGGCGCCGGTCCGCTTCGCGATCTGCTGCCACGTGACCAGCGAGGCGTGGTGCTCCATCTCCGTCAGCACGACCTCGTCGCCGGGCCCGAGCTCGTTTAGCCCCCAGGCGTAGGCGACGGTGTTCATCGCCTGTGTGGTCCCCTGGGTGAAGACGATCTCCTTGCGGCCGTCGGCGCCGATGAACTCCGCCACGCGGTCGTGGGCCTTCTCGTAGGCGATGCTCGCCTCCTGGGAGAGCTGGTGGATGCCACGGTGGACGTTGGCGTTGTACTCCCGGTAGTAGTCCGAGATGGCCTCGATGACGCGCTCGGGGGTCTGGGAGGTGGCGGCGTTGTCGAGGTAGACGAGTCGCTGGCCGTCGATCTCACGCTCCAGGATGGGGAAATCGGCCCGGACGCGCTCGACATCCAGCGGGTCGATGTCCTGCGTTGCCATTAGGGGAACCTAGAGACGAACGAAGGTCACTTCTTCGGTGCGCCGGGGGGCCGTGCTAGCCGGTTCCGGCCACGCGAGCACCGGGGACGGCGAACTTATCCGGACGCCCGCCGAACGTTCGGATATGCGCGTCACGCTGTCGGACGAGGCGCGTCGGCTCGTCGCCCTGTTCGAGGACGAGACCGGCGTCGCGGCTCGGGACTGCCTCGTCGACGACGAGTTCGACCGCGTGGTGTTCGTCGTCCCCGCGGCGGAGATGGGGAAGGCCATCGGGCCGGACGGCCAGCACGTCAAACGGATGGAGCGCCGGCTGGGCCAGGACGTGGAACTCGTCGAGGGGGCCGACCACGCCGAGACGTTCGTCGCGAACGCGCTCGCCCCCGCGGCGGTGTACAACGTGACCGTCAGCGAGAACGACGACCGAGTCGCGTACGCGGAGGTCGACTCGGCCGACCGCGGGGTCGCCATCGGGACGGAGGGCCGGACCATCGAGCGGGCCCGGGAACTGGCACGGCGCCACTTCGACATCGACGACGTGGAGCTGACCTGAGCGGTCCCGGACACCGGCTCGCGCCGCGCACGTGTCTCCAGAAACAGCGGCGCGCCCGGTCGATTTCTGGACACCGAACGGCCTTAAATTCGTAATACCCGTCCCCATTCCGGACCCTCGTCCAGCTATCTCTCCATTATCACAGGTTTGTAAACGGAAGTGCTTATCAAACTGCCATGCATCCCGACTGACCGAGATGGGATGGACTAACGTCCAAGGAAATTCGGAATCGGTATACGAACATGTTGAATCTAGCTGCGACGGTGCCTGTCCCCGTGCGGAGGTGGCTGCATGGGCCTGATCCGGATGACGAAGTACCGGACGCTGCTGCTCGCGACCGTCGGGTTCAACTTCTCCTTCCTCATCTGGTTCTCGTTCGCCCCGTTCACGGGGCCGATGGCGGAGGAGTTCGGCCTCTCGCTGACCGAGATCGGCATCCTGGCGAGCGCGGCCATCTGGCTCGCCCCGTTCGGCCGCATCCTGACGGGCTGGCTCTCGGACCGGTACGGCGCGCCGACCGTGTTCGCCATCGTGCTGACGTACGTCGGGGTGTTCTCGATGGCCTCGGCGTTCGCCCAGTCGTACGAGGTGTTCTTCGTCGAGCGGCTCATCGTCGCGACGGCGGGCATCACCTTCGTCATCGGCATTCAGCACGTCGCCGAGTGGTTCGACGAGGCGGAACTCGGGACGGCGGAGGGCATCTACGCCGGGGTCGGGAACGCCGGTGCGGCGGGCGGGGCGCTCATCCTCCCGCGGGTCTTCCCGACCGGCTGGAACGGACCACTGTTCTCGACGAACTGGCGGGCCGCCTTCTTTTACACCGGCGTCGTCGCCATCGGCCTCGCCGTGGTCTACTACACGCTCGGCGAGGCGGCGAAGACCGAGGAGAAGCGTCAGGCCACGAAGGAGTCGGCGAGCTTCAAAGGCTGGCTCCGCACCGCCACCCGCTACGGGACGGTCGTGCTGGCGCTGGCGTACGTGATGACGTTCGGCCTGGAGCTGTCGATGAACGGCTGGCTCGCCACCTACTACCGCGAGGGGTTCGATACGCAGAACCTCACGCTGGCCGCGACGTTCGCGGCGACGTTCTCCGTCGCGGCCGGCCTGCTCCGACCCATCGGCGGTTACGTGAGCGACCGGCTGGCCCGCGACGAGACGGACATCCTGCCCGTGTTCCATGGCCGCTACCGCGAGCAGTGGACGTTCGTCGCGCTGTGCTTCGTCATCCTGACGATGTTCGGGATGACGCTGGCCGGGCTCACCGGCCAGGTGCTGCTGGCAGTCGGGGCCGGCTTCATGGTCGGGATGGGCTGTGCGTTCGCCGAAGGGGCCATCTTCGCACAGGTGCCGGCGATGTTCCCGAACAGCTCCGGGACCGTGGCCGGCGTCGTGGGCGGCGTCGGGACCGTCGGCGGCATCGTCTACCCGCTGGTCTACTCGGCACCGTTCCTGGCGAACCTGCATCTGGGCTACGCCATCGTCGGCGCGTCGATGATCCCCATCGTCCTGCTGACGGCGTGGGTGTTCCAGCCGCACGTCGCCAGCGTGGCCAACGAGGCCGGCTTCGTCGGCGAGGAGGCGACCGGCGTCTCCAGCGACGACTGACGCGGGGCCCCCCACCACCGCCCGGGGCGAGCGACGACGCCCGTCGACGGCCGCGGAACGCTGAAGTAGTAGCGCGCGAGCGTCTTGGATGATGGAAACGGGTATCACGGTGCTCTGCGCCGATGGGGGCCCACGGCGGAGGCGACGGGGCTGGCGCTGGAGATGCGTACCGACGGGGTGGAGGTGCTCGACGCGTCGAACCCGCGGGTGGCGACTGCGACCCTGGAACGCGAGGACATCGACGTCCTCGTGTTCGAACCGGGGGTGGGACAGGACGAGGAGTGGGACGAGACGCTCCGGGCGGCCGCCGAGCGGAACGTGACCGCCATCACGTTCTCCACCGGCCGGCCGTCGATCGCGGACCGCCCGGAGGTGACGGGCCACGTCGACAAGGCCCAGTCCGACCAGTTCGAGCGGCTGGCCGACCGCGTGCTCGAGGCGGTGCGCCCGGAGGAGGCGGACTACCCGCTGGCCGACGACGAGGAGGCGCGGTCGGCCACGGCCGACCGGTACGGGATGGCGCCGCTGCTGGCGCGGGCGAGTCTGGAGCGGCTCTGCCGGCTGGCGGCCGAGACGCTGGGCGTGGACGCGGCGCTGATCGGACTGGTCGACCGGATGCGCTACCAGGCGCTGGCGGCGTACGGGACGCCGGACGTGACCCAGCCACGGCGCGAGAGCATCTGCGCCCGGGCGTTCCTGGAATCGGGCGTGACCTGCCTCCCCGACCTGCAGGACCACGAGTGGGGGGCACTCGTCCCCGTCGACGACGCCCGCTGGTACGCCAGCGCCCGGCTGGTCGCGCCCGACGGCCACCCGGTCGGGACGCTCGCGGTGTACGACGGGACCCGGTCGGCGCCGCTGTCGAAGGGGGAGCGGTGGCAACTCGCGGCGCTGGCCGACGAGGCGATGGAGCAGCTCGAACTCCGGCGGCTCATCGCCCGCCCGCAGGACCCGAACGTCCACGTGTCCAGCGACAGCGAACTCGCCACCGAGTGACCCGGGTCGGTCGTCGCGGGGCGTCTCGGTGACGTGACGCTCTCGCGGGGGCGGACCGAAAAGGGACGCTTAAGTCCCTCCATCGTAAACGGACGTGCACTATGGCGAACGGCAAGTACGCCGCCCGTAAGCTGAAGAAGGACCGCCAGAAGCACCGGTGGTCCGACTCGGATTACGCGCGGCGGGCACGCGGGCTGGGCAAGAAGTCCGACCCGCTCGAAGGCGCCCCGCAGGGTCGTGGTATCGTACTGGAGAAGGTGGGCATCGAGGCGAAGCAGCCCAACTCGGCCATCCGGAAGTGTGTCAGGGTCCAGCTCATCAAGAACGGGAAGCAGGTCACCGCGTTCTGTCCCGGTGACGGTGCCATCTCGTTCATCGACGAGCACGACGAGGTCACCATCGCCGGCATCGGCGGCGCGAAGGGCCGCGCGATGGGCGACCTCTCCGGTGTCAACTACAAGGTCGAGAAGGTGAACGGCGTCTCCCTCATCGAACTCGTCCGCGGGAACGCGGAGAAGCCAGTCCGATGAGCGCGGAACAGCCCGACCCCGACGCGCCCGCCGACACCGAGGACGAGCGCGTCTCCGCGCTGCTGTTCGAGCGCTACTCCGTCGACGACATCGAGTACGACGACCCCTCGACCCGCCGCTACATCACGGTCACGCCGGTCGCGCACACGATGGGTCGCCACGCGAACAAGCAGTTCAAGAAGTCCGAGATCTCCATCGTCGAGCGGCTCATCAACCGCCTGATGCAGACGGACGAGAACACGGGCAAGAAGCAGATGGCGACCCGCATCGTCCGCGAGGCGTTCGCCACCATCGAGGACCGGACCGACGAGAACCCGGTCCAGACCCTCGTCACGGCCGTCGAGAACAGCGGCCCGCGCGAGGAGACCGTCCGCCTGAAGTACGGCGGCATCTCCGTCCCGAAGGCGGTCGACGTCGCCCCGCAGCGCCGCGTCGACCAGGCCCTGAAGTTCATCGCCCAGGGCGTCGAGCAGAACTCCTACAAGACGAAGACCACGGCCGCCGAGGCGCTCGCCCAGCAGCTCATCGGCGCCGCCGACTACGACCTGCAGACGTACGCCGTCTCCCAGAAGGAGGAGAAAGAGCGCGTCGCGGCTGCAGCCCGGTAATCTCCCGGATTCTCTCCTCGATTCGCTCGTTTCTCGGATGGGGAACTCGTTTTCGGATAATCCACGCTACAGCGCGGTAATTCGCGTCCGAGCGGCGGCACGGGCAGTCGCGGTCCGCCGCAGGGGCGGCCCGGACGGACGGCTCCGTCAGGTTCACCCGGGCGACCCGAGAACGCGGAGGCATGACCACGCCAGTGGCGGACACCTACCGCGTCGCCGGCGGGCGCGTCCTCCGACCGGACATGCGGGTCGAGCGGGCGGACGTGCTCGTCGACCGTTCGGCCGGGGTCGTCGAGGCCGTCGGCGACCCGAAGGAGTTGCCCGCGGTTGAGTCGACGCTCGACGCCGAGGACTGCCTCGTGCTACCCGGCCTCGTCAACGCCCACACCCACGTCGCGATGACACTGCTCCGGGGCTACGCCGACGACAAGCCGCTGGACGACTGGCTGCGCGAGGACATCTGGCCGGTCGAGGGGGCACTCGAACCGGCCGACGTGCGCGCCGGCGCCCGCCTGGGCGTGCTGGAGATGATCCGTGCCGGGACGACCGCGTTCGCGGACATGTACTTCCACGTCGAGCAGGTGGCCGACGTGGTGGCGGAGGCGGGTCTGCGCGCACGGCTGGGCCACGGGGTCGTCACGGTCGGGAAGGACGAGGCCGAGGCGCGGGCGGACTTCGAGGAGTCGGTGGCGGTCGCGCGTGACCTCGACGGCGCCGCGGACGGGCGCATCCGGACGGCCGTGATGCCCCACTCGCTGACCACCGTCGGCACGGAGTACCTCGCGGAGTTCGTCCCGCAGGCGCGCGAGGCGGGCGTCCCGGTCCACCTCCACGCGAACGAGACACGCGACGAGGTCGAACCCGTCGTCGAGGAGCACGACCAGCGGCCGCTGGCGTACGCCCGCGACCACGGGCTACTCGAGTCAGACGATTTCCTCGCCCACGGGGTCCACCTCGACGACGCGGAGCTGGACCTGCTGGCCGAGACGAGGACTGGCGTCGTCCACTGCCCGGCGTCGAACATGAAGCTCGCGAGCGGGATGGCGCCGGTCCAGGCGCTGCTCGACCGGGGGGTCCCCGTGGCGCTCGGCACGGACGGGGCGGCCTCGAACAACGACCTCTCGCTGTTCGACGAGTTGCGCGACGCCGCGATGCTGGGGAAGCTCGCGGCCGACGACGCGAGCGCGGTGCCCGCCGGGGCCGCCGTCCGGATGGCGACCGCTGGCGGCGCGGACGTGCTGGGGCTGCCGGGTGGCCGGATCGAACCGGGGGCGGCCGCCGACCTCGCGGTTCTCGACCTGGACGCCGCCCATCTCACGCCGGCCCACGACCTCGTGAGCCACCTGACGTACGCCGCGACCGCGGCTGACGTGCGTCACACCGTCTGCGACGGGCGCGTCCTGATGCGCGACCGGGAGGTACTGACGCTCGACGCGGCCGCGACGAAGCGCGAGGCCCGCCGCCGGGCACGCGACGCCGTCGACCGCGCCGAGGCGACGGGCGACTGACCGATGGATAAGGCTTCGTGCCACCGCGAGGGGCGGCCGGACCGGGAAGGTCCGGCCGCAACCGACCGGGGATTCCGACAGCGAGACCGGTCGAGAGCGCCACATAAACGATTCGAACGGTTCTGCGCCTACATCTTCGAATCGAACCTGTCCGATTGAACTGGGTGAACGGAACGAACGTCGACCCCGGTTTATCGGGGGATAGCGCTTTGACCGGAGTGAAGATGACCCGCACTCGACACGAACTGTTCGCGGTCGGCATGGTGGTGGCAATGGTCCTGACGGCCTTCGCTCCGGCGGCAGCCGCGGCAGCGGCCACGCAGACAGGCAATGACGACGGCGGCAACATGGCCGACGGCGGTAACATGGCCGACGACGGTGACACGAACGAAACCGACGGCAACGAGACGGACACGAACGAGACCGACGGCAACGGGTCCGACGCGTTCGGGCAGACCGTCTCGGCGTTCGTCAGCGAGCTCACCCAGCAGAACAGCACGAACAGCACGGAACCCATCGGCCTGCAGGTCGCCGCGTTCGTGACCGCCAACAACCCCGGGCAGGGTAACGGCCCGCCGGCGTTCGTCTTCGGCAACGACACGAACGACACGCAGGGGCCGCCCGCGTTCGTCACGGACGACGGCAACGACACGAACACCACGCGGGGCCCGCCGGCCGACCGCGGCCCGGACAAGGGCGACACGAACACGTCGCAGGGGCCGCCGGATGACCGTGGCCCCGACGGTGATCGGGGCAACGGCGGCGGCGGTAGCGCCAACGCCGGCGGTAACGGCGGTGGCAACGGTGGCGGTAACGGCGGCGCCAGGGCGGGTAACTGACGGCTGTCTCTCCTTTCACTGCGTTCCCACACGACCAGCGGCGGCAGGGCCGTCCCGGCGGCCGCTGCGCCGCCGTTCGGTAGCGTTTTCCGCCCACTCCCCCTCCGGGCGGACGTGACCGAGTCCATCACCACGCGGGTCGACGACCCCGAGGCGGCCCGCGAGTCCGGCCGGCAGAAGATGGCGTGGGCACGCCAGCACATGCCGATCCTGGAGTCGCTACGCGAGGAGTTCGCGGCGGAGCAGCCGCTCGACGGCCAGGTCGTCGGGATGGCGATGCACGTCGAGGCGAAGACGGCCGTCCTGACGGAGACGCTGGCCGAGGCCGGCGCCGAGGTGGCCATCACGGGCTGCAACCCCCTCTCGACACACGACGACGTGAGCGTCGCGCTCAACGCCCACCCCTCGATCACCTCCTACGCCGAGCGCGGCGTCGACGACGACGCGTACTACGAGGCGATGGAGGCCGTCGTCGGCCACGAGCCGACCATCACGGTCGACGACGGCGGCGACCTCGTCTTCCGCATCCACGAGGAACATCCCGGGCTCGTCGAGTCCATCGTCGGGGGCTGCGAGGAGACCACGACCGGCGTCCACCGCCTCCGCGCGATGGCCGAGGACGGCGCGCTCGACTACCCGATGTTCGCCGTCAACGACACGCCGATGAAGCGGCTGTTCGACAACGTCCACGGCACCGGCGAGGCCTCGCTGTCGAACATCGCCATGACGACGAACCTCTCCTTCGCCGGCAAGACCATCGTCATCGCGGGCTACGGCTACTGCGGCCGCGGCGTCGCGAAGAAGGCCGCCGGCCAGAACGCCACCGTCGTCGCCACGGAGGTCGACCCCCGGCGCGCGCTCGAGGCGCACATGGAGGGGTACGAGGTCATGCCCATGCGCGAGGCGGCCGCGGAGGGGGACGTGTTCCTCACGACGACCGGCAACCGGGACGTCATCACCCGGGAGCACTTCGAGATGATGCGGGACGGCGCCGTCCTCGCGAACGCCGGGCACTTCGACGTGGAGATCAACCTCGACCAGCTCGACGACATGGCCGAGTCGCGCGAGGAGGTCCGGGACGGCGTCGAGGCGTACACGCTCCCGGACGGCCGCCGCATCAACGTCCTCGCCGAGGGCCGGCTAGTCAACCTCGCCGCCCCCATCGCGCTGGGCCACCCGGTCGAGGTCATGGACCAGTCGTTCGGCGTGCAGGCGGTCGCCGTGCGCGAACTCGTCGAGAACCCCGACACGTACGGTCCCGGGGTCCACGAGGTGCCGGACGACCTCGACCGCGAGGTCGCGGAGGTGAAACTCGACGCCGAGGGCATCGACATCGACGCCCTGAGCGACGAACAAACCGAATACATGGACTCCTGGGACCACGGGACCTGAGGGTCGCCCATCCCCGTCGCCGAGACGGACGCGCGGTTCTTTGTCCTCCGGCACCCACCATCGGGTATGGCGCTCGTGACCGAACCCGAGACGCTGGACTGCGCGGTGTGTGGCGACGCCATCGAATCGGGCTACCTCGCCGCGACCGAAACCGACGACGGGGACGACCCGCTCCCCGACGACGCCGTGTGTGACGCCTGCGGGTTCACCGAGGTGGGAATGCACGGCTGTGCGCCGGAACTCGGCGACGTGACCGACGCCGAGGCCGACGTGCTGTTGCACGTCCGCGTCACGGACGGGAGCGTCGAGGTACTGGGGCGCAAGTGAAACGAGCAGCGCCACAGGGCGGGGAGTGACGGTCGCTCGTTCCCGGTTTCACTTCCGGTTCCCGGCGTTCGTTTAAATCCCGTCCGGGGCAAACCAGGGCCATGAGCCAGTCCACCTTCGACGACGACGAGCTGTTCGACGAGGCCACGATGGAGATGCGCGAGGAGGTCGAGGCGGCGCTCGCCGAGGCCCAGGCCGCGCTCCCGGAGCCGGACTCCATCTGGGAGGCGGAGGCCGACAACACGCTGGGCGTCCTGAACGCCCTGAAGGGGGCGCTCGACCTCGGCGACGCCGAGGAGCACCTCCGCGAGGCGAAAAAACAGTTCGTCCTCGGCCAGCGCGCCGACGCGTTCGAGGACGCCGACGACTTGGAGGAGGAGATCGGCGAGGTCGAGGAGTTGTTCGGCGACATCGAGACCGCCCACGAGGAGGTCTCCGACCTCGCGTCGATCGTCCCAGGGGTCAAGTCGGCGCTGGAGGACGCACACGAGGCCGCCGAGGAGGGAGGAGAGTGATAGAGTACCAGCGTCCGGCAGGGAACTGCTGATCGAGGCCCAACGGTTTCTGTCGTAACGGAGCTTGATCATACGATCTTTCAGAACAGTATTGAAGCCGAGCGGGGTATCCTGTTGATCAGGCTGAGACCACGGAACCGCGAACAATAATCTATTACACGAAAATGAAAGATAACCCATATATTCAGCCCTCATCTGAGAAGTAGAACCTCTCCCCACTCCGTTCATATATTTCGTACCCTGCTGGGCCGAATATGTAGCCATTGTCGAAACCAAACTTTGATTCATCCCTACCGGACGAAACCAGTCCGAGTATTTTCCAACCTGTCGTTGAGTAATTATCGAATACTGGAGTCCCACTATCGCCCCCCGCTGCGTCGCCTATTCATCCCCACCGAATCTGTCCTTCCAGTTCAATGGTGCACCGGACTGTAATACTCGCCTTCGACTGATTTTCTCAGTCACGATACATAGACGAAACAAACATTCATGTTTTGGAATATTTGTCAGTAGATATTTGTCAACGGGCTATAATGTACAGCTACATGAGCCGGTTGATAAAGAGATCGGTAATGAAACTCGACAGCGATCTACACCATGTGATCTATATTTCTTCTGTGTTCGCGTCAAGTATATTCGTTCTTTCATCAATATTGTTTCTCAACTTTGCCACCGAGTGGGGAAACTCGGCTAATCTGGTCCGGATTTCGTCTATTTTGATAGTAGTAATGACTTTGCTGGTGTCAATCCGTACTTCGTGGATAAGTCGGATAGCTGTAATCACGTCTACAGGAGGATCGCTTCTCTTCTTGAACAGTACATCAGCAGGAACCTGTGATTTGGTCGGATACACCAACGCACCCTGGGGATTCTCTTTTCATCTCTGGTCAAACACGATCAGATACGGCCTGAACCCGTCGCACAATCAGTACGCTTGCTCAACAAGTATCAACTGGATGGCAATGATAGGTGGGGCGGCACTAGTTCTGTGCGGTCTGCTGGGGTTGTATCACGGTCAGGGGGACTACCGGGAATCATGAAACGCTCCTCTGACGTATATTCTTACTGACGAGCCGGTGATCCAACCTGGGGTAAATAATCTTCTTGTTCGGTCAGGATCGCCTCCGGTCCTTACTCGTCGTGTTGTCAGGTTCGACTACGACAAGGCTAGACTACTCTCATTCATAATAGTATATGAATAAAGGGCCTATTTAGAATAAATTGTAGGGTACTATAGCTCATTCTCGGTTACTCTCAAATAATTCGCAATACAGTCAATTTATTACAGCTACCGTTCCCGTTCCTCGACGGCCGCCAGCACCCTGACGCAGGCGTCCGCCGACGAGGCGAGCAGTCGCTCGACCTCGGCGGCCGTCGCGGGGATGGGATCGGCGAGGTTGCCGCTGTCGGAGAACTCGTCGAAGTCGTAGGCGAGGTTAGTGCCGTCGACGAAGACGCCGAAGTCGTCGCCCGCGCCCGCGGCGGCCTCGTCGTAGCGGTCCTCCCGCACGAGGTCGGGCGCGAGGTGGAGCATGAGGCTCGTCTCGGTCGGACCGCCGTGGCCGAGTTCGAACTCCGGCGCGACCACGTCGAACCAGGTGAACGGCACCGCGTAGCAGTCGCCGTCCCGGGTGAGCCGGCCGCAGACCTCCCGGAGCGCGCCCGTGTTGCCGCCGTGGCCGTTTACGACGACCACGCGGTCGAAACCGTGGTGGGCGAGCGACCGGCAGACGTCGGCCACGTACGATCGGAAGGTGTCCTCGGTGACCCAGAGCGTCCCGTCGAAAGCGCGGTGCTCCTCGGCGACGCCGACCGGGATGGCGGGCGCGACCACGGGCTCCTCGTCGTGCTCGTCGGCGTAGCGCTCGGCTGCCGCCTCGGCGATGGCCTCGGCGGTCGCGTGGTCCACCCCGAGCGGCGCGTGCGGGCCGTGCTGCTCGGTCGAGCCGACCGGTAGGAGCGCGAGGTCCGTCTTCGCGTCCCGCACGTCCGTCCAGGTGTGTTCGTCGAGGTTCATGCCCGGACGTGGAGGGGGAACAGGCTAATAGGCGGGGGGTTGCGAACCCGCAGAGGCTCCATGTCTCCAGGAGTTCTTCTACCTTCTCTTTCCCACAGTATGGCCACGAACGCTCCGCGTTCTGGTTGCCCGTGGAATCACGGAGCGATTCCACGACGGCGAGTGGTTCGTCGGCTCCGCCGACGAACGAATAGCTGGCCGGCCAAGCCGGCCAGCCGGGCCCCGCAGCGCCGGCGAAGCCGGGCGAGGAGACCCGAGGCGGAAAAAAGCCCGGATCAGTCGTCGCTCTCCACCGTCGCCCGGCGCTCGGCCGCCCGCTCGACGAACTCGTCGGGGAGTTCGTCGATCTCGCCGGCCTGGACGCCCCAGAGGTGAGCGTAGAGGCCGTCCTCGTCGATGAGGTCGTCGTGCGTGCCGCGCTCGACGACCTGGCCGCCCTCGACCACGACGACTTGGTCGGCGTCCTTGATGGTCGAGAGGCGGTGGGCGATGGCGAAGGTGGTCCGGTCCTCGGTGAGGCGGTCGAGCGAGCGCTGGATGAGCATCTCCGTCTCCGTGTCCACGTCGCTGGTCGCCTCGTCCAGCACGAGGATCGAGGGGTCCTTCAGGATGGCCCGGGCGATGGCGATGCGCTGGCGCTGGCCGCCGGAGAGCTTCACGCCGCGCTCGCCCACCTCCGTGTCGTAGCCGTCCGGGAGGTTGGTGATGAAGTCGTGGGCCTCCGCGGCCTTCGCGGCCTCGACGATCTCGTCGCGCTCGGCGCCGAACGTGCCGTACGCGATGTTCTCCGCGACGGTCCCGTAGAACAGGAAGGTGTCCTGCGAGACGTAGCCCACGTGCTCGCGCAGGGAGGTGATGGTCACGTCCCGGAGGTCCTGGCCGTCGACCGTGATGGCACCCTCGCCGACGTCGTACATGCGGAGGAGGAGCTTCAGGAGCGTCGACTTGCCGGCTCCCGTCGGACCGACGAGCGCGAGCGTCTCGCCCCCCTCGACCTCGAAGGAGATGTCTTCGACGATGGGGTCGTCACCGTAGCCGAACGTCACGTCGTCGTAGACCACGTCGCCGTCGCCGACGACGAGTTCGTCCGCGTCCGGGTTCTCCGCGATGCGGGAGGGCTCGTCCATTAGGCCGAAGATGCGCTCGGCGGAGGCGTACGCCCGCTGGTACATGTTGATGATCTGGCCGAACTGGGCCATCGGCCAGATGAACCGCTGGCCGAGCAGGATGAACACGACGAACTCGCCGGCGGTCAGGCGCTCCGTGAACGGTCCGGGCGGGCCGTCGAGCACCCAGACGCCGCCGACGAGGAAGGTGGCGACGAATCCGATGCCCGCCAGGATGCGGAGCCCGGGAAAGAACTTGATTCGCGTGTCGATGGCGTCCCAGTTGGCGTCGAAGTAGTCCCGGGAGACGTCCTCGACGCGGTCGGACTCGTAGTCCTCCGTGTTGGCGGACTTGATGACCTGGATGCCGCCGAGATTGTTCTCCAGCCGGGAGTTGACCTGGCCGACCGAGGACCGGACCTCGGCGTACTTGGGCTGGATCGTCCGGATGAACTCGTAGGTGAACACGCCCAGCGCCGGGACGACGATCAGCGTCACCAGCGCGAGCTGCCAGTTGATCCACAGCAGGATGACCGCGATGCCGACGACCATCACGCCCAGCCGGAAGGCGGAGTTCATCCCGTCGTTGAGGAACCGCTCCAGCCGGTTCACGTCGTTCGAGAGGATGGACATCATCTCGCCGGTCTGCTTGTCGGCGAAGAAGTCCATGTTGAGCCGCTGCATCTTGTCGTAGGTGTCCGTCCGGACGTCGTGCTGGATGTGCTGGGCGAAGGAGTTCCACCCCCAGTTCCGGGAGTAGTGGAAGGCGGCGCCGCCGAAGAAGGCCACGGCGATGAGGGTCACGGTGAGGTAGAGCTGGCCGGTCTTCTCGGGCGGTAGCCAGGCGTCCGGGACGAACAGGAGACTGTACTCCCGCTCGACGGTCTGCGAGAAGATCGCGTCGACGGCGAGTCCCAGCAGCAGCGGCGGCAGGAGGTCCAGCACCCGCGCGAGGATGCTGGAGGCCACGCCGACGACGAACGCGACGGTGTTGTCCGCGCCGTACTCGCTGAACAGCCGGCGCATCGGGTTCTCCGCGTTCTCGCGCTGCTCCTCGAACGGGTCGTCCTCGTCGGCCGGAGCAACGTCCATCACCCGTGAATTCGGGACTGGACCGGATAAGCGTTCCCTGAAATCGAGTCACGTACGCACGCTGAGGGGTCTGGGGCGGCCAGCCACAGGGGCTAGCCGTCGTATCCCTCGATTCGGACGCGGTCACCGACGCTGACGTTGTGCCGGGTCGTCCACTCGTAGTTCACCTCGAGGACGTACTGGCCGTAGCCGGGGTACCGGTAGTCGTTCCCGTCGGCCCCCTCGGGCGGCTCCTCGGCGTGGTGGATACGCGTGATGGTCCCGTCCGCGTCGATGTAGACGATGTCGATGCCGAAGTCCATCCCGCGCATCACGTACGTGTGGTTGTCGGGCTCGTCGTAGGGGAACAGCATCCCGCGGTCCGCGGGGAGGAAGTCGGTCTCGGAGAGGCCGGTGTACTTCTGCTGGTAGCTCTCCGCGACGGCCGCACGGACCCGCCCCAGTTCCGTGCCGTTCCCGTCCTCGACGACGACCGTCGCGTGTTCGTAGTCGGAGTTGACCGGCGTCGAGCTGCCGGCGGCCCCGTTCGCCGTCCCGTTCCCCCCGGGTGCGGCGGTCGAGTTGGGCGGGTCGTAGCCGTCGGTCGTCAGCAGTGGCCCGACGAGGCCCTGCACGCCGACGGCCAGCACCGCCACCAGCAGGCTGCCGACCACGACCGCCAGCGCCACGCGACGGGTGTCCATCATCGGCCCGTAGGGACGAACACGGGCTAAGCGTTGCGGGCTGGGTGCCGGACCGCCATCGCGCCCGGTATCTCGGAAATGCTCCACTGGAATCGGGTACGTCAGGGATTACTGTCTCGTCCGAGAGGTACGCTGGAAACGTGGCCGATTATCGCGTTCCACTGGAAGGCAAGCGTTATTCGGGTCGCCCGTCGAGTCGCGGATGCGGGGCCGTGGTCTAGTGGTTATGACGCTTCCCTTACAAGGAAGAGGTCGGTGGTTCAAATCCGCCCGGCCCCATCGAGGACCGCCGAGCGAAGCGAGGCGTGTCCGAGTCGTCCTGCGGTTTGAACCAGGGAGTGGAGTGGAACGACCGTGGTTCAAATCCGCCCGGCCCCACTGAGAACCTGCGAGCGCAGCGAGTGGGAGTCGAATGCGGTCCGCGGTCGCCCCCGAGCCGGCGCAAGGCGTTTGTCTGCCGCCGCCGAACGACGGATATGTCAGGTCAGGCCGGGTCCAGCTGTCCGGAGTGTGGCGGACAACTCGTCTCGGAGGACGGGATGGAGTACACGTGCCGGGACTGCGGGCGGACGTTCGACTCCGCGGACGTGTTCCTCCTGTAGCGTCGTCGGACGGGAGTACGGACGACGGACCGCCCGCCCGACTGCCGGGGCGCCCCTGGGTTCGGACCCCCGCCCTAACGCCATTCCGACACCCTTTTGTCCCGAATCGTCCTCGTACCGAGTGTACGCCGCCTTAGCTCAGCCTGGGAGAGCACTCGACTGAAGATCGAGCTGTCCCCCGTTCAAATCGGGGAGGCGGCATGTTACTGATATTACACATTCTCACTTGAAAAGGGTGGGGTGTGTTCCGGAATTCGCACCCGGTAGCCGGAGGTGTGGGGCGTGACGGGCCACTGCCCGCACTGCGGCGAGCCTGTCATGTTGGTGCCCATCAGCACCCTCGTCGCGGGAGAGCTTCAGGCCTGTCCCTGTGACGCCGAGCCGGAGCCGATCGGTCCCGAGGACTCCAGCTTCGAGCGGCATCCGTCGCGATTCACCGACCCGATCCAGTGGGCGGACGTCGAGCGTGCGGCGGGACTCGACGGCCCACTCGACGAGACCCATCTTCGCGCGCGTCGCGAGTACAGTGCCCGGTCCGCCGGCGAGACGAACGCGGCCTCGAACAGCAACCGATGACGGAGAACACCGACACCTCGACAGCGGCGGCCGATGTCCTCCGGAGATACGCTGCGACGGATGACGGAGAACACCGACACCTCGACAGACGCATCGCCCTCCATCAGCTCCCGGCTCGTTCGCACGCTTCCGATTCGCGGGGTCGCGCTGGCGCTCGTCGTCCTGGTCCTGTTCGTCGGACCGGCGGCAGCACAGTCCCCGGGAGAGGCGTTCTGCGAGACGGACATGGCCCAGACAATCCAGAACATCTTCACGCTTATTCAGTTCGGCGGGCCGCTGCTGGGCGGCGTGCTCGCGCTGGGTGCGACCGTCACCCTGCCGTTCGTCCGGCGGTCGGACTGGAAGAAGGAGATGAAGGAGATCCGCAATCAGGGCCTGCTCTGGGGCGTCATCGTCGCTCCGCTGGGCACCCAGATCATCGCCTTCATCCTGAACAACGTCGTCGCCGGAGGCAGCAGCTGTGGCTTCTGAGGGACCCACGTCCCTCCCCGTCGCGCTCGCGTTCGCC
>PXRM01000018.1 GCA_003020985.1 Halobacteriales archaeon QS_4_70_19
CGAGCTGGAGGTTGGCGTGGCCGCCGCCGTGGACTTCGCAGGTGACATTGAACGACTCGGCGTGGCGGGCCTGCTGCTCGTCGCCACCCCGGGCGATGCCGTCCGGTCCCCCGTCGACAGAGATGCGGGTGATCGCCGACGTCGTCTCGACGGGCTCCTCCGCGGGGTGTGCGTGCCCTTTCTCGTCGCTCGTCACGTGTGATACGTCCTCAAACTTGATCACATCGACGCTTGTAATTTCCACGATAGCCCCGAGCGCTGAATTCGACTTAATACGTTGGGTCCCGGAAGGGTCGAGGGGTCCGTCGTCCCCACACCGACGCATCATGTGCGGAGTCCGTCGCGCTCCCGGTGCCGGTCAGCTGATCAGCGCGGCTCCCGGCCGAGCAGCCGATCGACGTGGCGCTTGCCCAGCGCGATGGTCTCTAAGTCACGCGTCCCGACCTCCAGCGTGGCCGTCCCGGACCAGCCGTCCAGCGACGTGAACAGGCCCGCGAAGTCCAGTTCCCCCATGCCGGCCGGGAGATGCTCGTCCCCGCTACCACGGGTATCCGAGAGGTGGAGGTGGTCGATACGGTCGGCGTTTGCGGCGGCGTGCGTTTCCAGGTCGACCGACGGGTCGCCCAGTACGGCGTGCGCGGTGTCGAAGGTCGTCCCGAGGTCCTCGGCTGCGTCGTCCTCGCCGAGCGCCTCGAACAGGTCGTCAATCTCGGGCGCGACGAACGGCCCGTGGATGACGTTCTCGGGGACCGGCGCCATCCCGCGCTCACGGGCTGCGCGGATTACGCGCCGGGTCCCGTCGACGACGAACCCCCGCCGCTCGGCGTCGGTCCAGCCCAGGTCCCACGCGTCCGAGGACGGGTGGAAGACGGCCTTGCTCGCGTCGAGGTCCGCCGCGAGGTTCAGACAGGCCCGGCACTCCCGGACGGCGCCGTCGCGGACGGGACCGAACGGCGAGCCGAGGTCCAGCGCGAACGGGAGGTGGACGACGAGTCCGAGTCCGGTGTCGTCGAGCGCGTCGGCGAGCGGCGCCTGCCACGCCTCGGCCCGCGAGCGGGCGTGCGGGCCGTCGAGCAGTACCTCGACGTGGTCGAACCCCATGGTGGCGGCCCACTCGACGGCCTCGCGGACGTCGCGGTGCGGGAGGGTGAACCCCAGCTCCAGGTCGAGGGTCGCGTCGACCGGCTCGGGGTCGGGGTCGGGGTCGGGGCGGGTGAACACGGGCCGACGCTCGCGGCCCGACCTGTTCAACCCCCGGGTCCGGCCGACGAGCGGGACGACACGGCCAGCGTCGGCCGGCCGTCATCTTCGCGTCCGACGCCGCCGACACCCCTTTGGGCGGCACGCCCCCACGTCCGCCCATGAGTGACGAGGCCGAAGGGCGGCCGGATGGGGAGCCGGACGTCGAGGGGTCGGACGCCACGCCCACACCGCACGAGGCCGACGGTGACGGGACGGACACCACGCCAGCGCCCCGACAGCCGGGCGAGGTGGAGTCGGCCGTCCGCCGGGTAGACGACCCCACGACGCCGATGGCACCGGACGTGCCCGAGGACGTCCGGACGTACGACCGCTTCACGAAGATCGACGGCGCCACCTACGACCGCGCCAACGACTTCCTCCGGGACCGGACCTACATCACCGCCCGCGAGTGGGCCATCGCGCGGCTCTGTGCCGACTTCCGCACGGAGACCGGCGTCGAGATGACGAAGATCGGCGAGAACCTCCCGCACCTGGTCCCGTTCATGACGGACACCTACTCGCCGCAGGCGGTCAATCAGGCCCGCAGTTCGTTCAAGGACAAGGTCCGCAAGGCCGGCGCGACCTTCCTCTACGGCGCGATGTGCGACTTCTACACCGCCGAGGAGCTCGACGAGCTGATGTACGAGGTGACGGAGGTCGCGAAGTTCCTGCTGGAGGTGGAGGGCGTCGAACTCACCGTCGAGGAGGAACTCGCCGCCGAGGACCGCATCGGCGACGTGATGCGGGAGGTCCGGGAGTCCTCGGCGGCGCTCCGCCACGACCACGTCGCCTGCCCGGAGTGCGGCCACGAGATCGACTCCGCCGACGCCGGCCGCGAGAGCGACCACGAGCCCGCCAGCGCCGACGACTGACCACAGCGACCGCGCGGAGCGGTCCGTTCGAACCGGCTCCCGCTGTCCCGTTACTTCGGCAGCTGGTTGACTCTGTCGTTGATTGGGTCAGAAATGATAGAATAGTTCGAGAATATCGGGTATTGGGTCATTAGTGCGGAATCAGGAGAATTGATACTGCCTTACTGTATTACACGACGCTCGGGACTGGCCGACTCCCGGACGGCGTCCCGGAACGTGACTACGACTCCTCGTCGGTCTCGTCGGTCTTGCCGGTCTCGTCGGTCGAGCCGTCCTCGGAGTCGTCGGGGTCGTCCGCGAGTCCGGACCGCGTCTCTGCCGACCGTGGCATTTCGGTCCCGGGGAAGAACAGCGAGGGGTCGTCGTGGGTGAACGAGACCGTCTCGTCGTCGTCCTCGGGGGTGACGTGTGTGAACAGCTTCTCGTCGACCTGCTCCCGGAGGTCGTCCAGCCGGTCGGCGTCGACGGCGGCCGGGAGGAAGACCGCCGCCTCGGCGTCCGCGGTGTAGAGAATGACCAGCACCTGGATCTCGTCGGGCAGGTCCGCGCGGAGTACCTCGTACTCGTTCACCTGCCGGCGGCTGACGAGCGCGTCCAGCCCCTCGAACTCCTCGCGGTCGACTACCACGCCGATGCCGGACTCCGGGTCGTCGACGACGCCGCTGGCGGTCGGGTGGAGCGTGAGCGTGTCCCAGCCGGACTTCCCGTGCCGGCTGGCCGACTCCTCCATCTCGAGGACGAGTTGCTTCCAGTGGGTCCCGGTCGCCCCGTCCGGAATCTCTTCCGGCGCGACCCTCTCGGGTGCGTCCGGCCCCTCGTCGGTCACTGGCCCGGCCCCGGCGTCGGCCTCGGTCTCGTCGTCCATGTCCTCACACCGGGGCGGGTGCATGAAAACCCGTTCGTCGTGGAAAAGTAGGTCGTCGACCGGCAATAGCCGGTTTGAACACCCACGGATGGCGCGCCGGAGGGTCAGTACGGAACCTCCGGGCTGTGCGGCCGCATGCCAGGAACCGGAGCCGTATCGGGTCTACGGAGGCGGAGCATCGGAATCGCGCTGCTGGTGGCTGTGGCGACCCTCCTGCTCGTCGGTGTCCGGCCGGCGCGCCGGCTCACTCCCCGGCCGTCCGGACATTTCGGCCCCGGGTCTCGGCGAAGGCGTTCGCGGCGCCGTCGTAGATGACGCTCCCGCGGAGCATCGTCCACTCGGGGAAGACGCCCTCGTACCCCTCGAACGGGGTCCAGCCGCACTTCGAGTGCAGTTCCAGCCCGCGGATCCTGCGGGTCTCGCTCGGGTCCACCAGCACGAGGTCGGCGTCCCGTCCCGGCTCGATGCGGCCCTTGCGCGGCAGGCCGAAGATGTCTGCGGGGTTCGCGGCGGTCACGTCCCGGACCCGCTCGTAGGAGAGGCGGTCCTCGCGGGCCGCCGCCAGCAGGAGCGGGAGCGCCGTCTCCACGCCGGGGACGCCCGACGGGGCGTCCCGGATGGAGGCGTCCTTCTCCTCGCGCGTGTGGGGCGCGTGGTCCGTGGCGACCACGTCGACGGTGCCGTCGGCGAGCCGCTCGAACAGCGCCCCCCGGCGCTCCTCGTCGCGGAGGGGCGGGTTCATCCGGCCGTAGGTGTCCAGTTCCTCCAGGTCGTCGCGGGAGAGGAACAGGTGGTGGGGCGTCACCTCGCAGGTCATGCCGGCGTCGACCGCGGCGTCGACCCCCTCGGGCGTGGAGGTGTGGGCGATGTAGACCGTCGCGTCGTGGGCGGCCGCGACCTCGCCCGCGCGCTCGACCGCGGCGGCCTCCGCCTCGGGGGTCCGGTAGGCGCTCCACGCGTCCGCGTCGTCGTCCGGTCGGTCGAGCGACTCGTCCCCCGGTTCGCCCTGCTCGCCGCTCGACTCCGTGCTGCGTGGCAGCACGCTCTCGTCGAACAGGGTGGCGTCCTCCGCGTGGACCGTCACGGGCACGTCGGCTGCGGCCGCCCGCGCGACGGCGTCGTCGAACAGGTCCGCGTCGATACCCATGTCGCCGGTCGAGTCCGCGAGGAACACCTCGCCGAGCGCGAACAGGGGGCGCTCGAACAGCGAGTCCGGGTCCCAGTCGGCCGTGACGCCGCCGTTCAGCCCGTAGTCGACGGCCGACGCCCGTGCCAGCGACGCCTTCTCGTCGAAGGCCGTGCCGGTCGTGGTCGGCGGGTCGGTGTTGGGCTGGTCGACGACGGTCGTGACCCCGCCCGCGGCTGCCGAGCGCGACCCCGTCGTCCAGTCCTCCTTGTGGCCGAACCCGGGCTGGCGGAAGTGGACGTGGACGTCGATCATCCCCGGGAGGAGGCGCTTGCCGGTGGCGACAAGCACGTCCTCGCCTTCCTCCGCCGCGAGCCCCTCGGCGACGGCTGCGATGCGCTCGCCCTCGACGCGCACGTCACGGACACGCCCGTCGGGGAGCGTGGCGTTTCGGATCAGCATGGGTGTTGCTCGAAGGGCGGTCGTTTCCGTCTTCCGAAGCGGGTTCGAGAGCGGCGGGTGGGGAGGAGTGTCCGCCTACGGGCTCAGTCGCTGGCGGTCCTGCGAGACTCGCTGCGCTCGTCCGCCGAGCACCCGCTCACCGGCAAGGGCTCGCCCTACGGGCTCAACCGCTGCCGGTCTCGCGGGAACAGCACGGACTCGCGGATGTTGGCGAGGCCGAGCATCGTCATGACGAGCCGCTCGACACCGTACGCCCAGCCCGCGTGTGGCGGCATGCCGTACTTGAACATCTTCGTGTAGTACTCGAACTGGTCGGGGTCGAGCCCCTGCTGCTCGAAGCCCTCGACGAGCTGGTCGTAGCGGTGCTCACGCTGCCCGCCCGAGACTAGCTCCATCCGGGGGTGCATCAGGTCGAAGCCCTTCGAGTACTCCGGCCGGTCGTCGTAGTCCTGGATGTAGAACGGCTTGATCTCGGCCGGCCAGTCCGTGATGAAGTAGTGGCCGCCGACGTCGTCGCCGAGCGCCTTCTCGCCCTCGGTGGGCAGGTCGTCGCTCCACGCGAGCTGCTCGTCCAGCTCGCCGGCCGCGTTGATGCGCTCGATGGCCTCCTCGTAGGTGAGCCGGGGGAAGCCCTCCTCGGGCACGTCGAACTGCTCGACCATGTCCAGGGTCTCCAGCTCGTCCTGGCAGTTCTCCGCGACGGCCTCGTACGCGGCCAGCAGCGTGCCCTCGCAGACGTCCATCGCCTCGTGGTGGTCGATGAACGCCGACTCGAAGTCGATCATCGTCGCCTCGTTCAGGTGGCGGGGCGTGTTGTGCTCCTCGGCACGGAAGATAGGGCCGACCTCGAAGACGCGTTCCAGCCCGGAGCCGACCATCAGCTGCTTGAACAGCTGCGGGCTCTGGTTCATGAACGCCTCGCGCCCGAAGTACGTGACCGGGAACAGCTCCGTGCCACCCTCGGTGCCCGTGGCGACGATCTTCGGCGTGTTGATCTCCGTGCAGCCGACACCGCGGAAGTAGTCACGCACCGCGCGCAGGACCTCGGCCCGGATCCCGAAGATGGCCTGAGCCTCCGGGCGGCGCACGTCCAGCGTCCGGTTGTCGAGCCGCGTCGAGAGTTCGGCGTCGACCTTCCCGGAGGGATCGAGCGGTAGTTCCGGCTCGGCCGGAGCCATCACGTCGACGGACTCCGGGACGATCTCGACGCCCGTCGGGGCCCGCTCCTCCTCCTCGACGGCACCCGTCACCTGCACGACGGACTCGCGCGTGACCTCCGTGCCGGTCTCGACGAGATCGTCGTCCATCCCGTCCTTCTCGAACTTGACCTGGATCTTGCCCGACGCGTCCCGGACGATGAGGAAGGCGATGCCGCCGAGGTCGCGGATCTCGTGGGCCCAGCCGGCGACCGTCACGTGGTCACCCGGCTCGGCGTCCGCGGTGTACGTTCTCTCTTCCATACCTGACGGTTCTCGTACCGGGGCCGAAAACGTGTCGTTACTGTGTGAACCGCCCGGAGCTGGCGAACCCGGATAATTACCTCCGGATGAGGCGTAGAAACCTATAATATCGGCATTATGTTCGAAACGACCCGACTATCCGGACAATCTCGGCCTGTCGGGTTCCCCGAGATTCAAATACGGGGCCGGAACCAGACGCTCCGTGACCTGACAGCGATGGCGGGTCGGGCCAGCCGTGCGGGGTATCGAACCGCGTCACGGGTCGGCCAGCGCGACACGACCGGCCCGCCGCGGACGGGGTCGCTCCGACGACCCCGCAGTGTCGCCTGTTCACCATCGCGACCGACGGTGGAGCCGCTGCTCCCTACGACGGTCCGGGGTGGAGGCGCTTCGTCTCCGCCCCGCACCCCGTACAGAAGAGGGCGTACACCGTCTCGTCGTCCTCCTCGACGGCCTCGAAGTCGCGGCCCGTCGTCTCTCCACACTCCGAACACTCCTCGACGACGACCGCCGCGTCCGCGTCCTTCGGCGCCCCGACGGCGACCACGCGGGCCGTCTCGTCTCCGACGGAGACGGCCTACGTGGAGCACCTCCTCGTGCTCGGGATGGTAGTGGTAGCCCCACGGCAGCTTCTCGCCGGGGTCCGCGACGAAGACGTTGTAGCCGAACCGCGTGCCGCCGACGGCCTCGTCGACCTCGCGCTTGCCGCGGCTGGGGCTCGGGGCATCCGGCAGGTCGTCGACCGCGACCTGTTCGTACTCGTAGTCGCCGTCCAGTGGGTCGGGGTCCGGCTGATCGTCTGCCATGCCCCACCGCTGGCGGCGAGCGGAGAAAGTTCCCCCCGCTTCACTCACCGACGAACGTCAGGTAGTGGCCGTCCGGGTCGCGGACGCGGACGTCGCCGCCGTCGAGGTCCTCGACGCGGTCCGCGCGGCCCCAGACGGCGTCCGCGGCCGCTTCGGGATCGTCGACGTACGCGCCGAGATCGACGTGGACGCCGCCCCGAGCGTCCGCGAGCCCGAGATGTGGCTCCCACAGCTCGAGATCGAACGGGCCCGCCGTCAGCCGCGTCCGCCGGCTCAGGCCCGTGATGGCCGTCTGGCTCCCGGAGTCCCGACCCATGACCTCGACGCAGTTCCCCTCCGTGTCGTAGAAGTAGAGCGACCGCACGTCGCCGAAGGTCTCCTCGTGGAGGCCGAAGTTCGCGGCGAGGCGGTCCCACCAGTCGTCGTACGCGTCCGCGGGACAGGAGAAGGCGTAGTGGGTGTGGAGCCCACCGCGCGGGACCCCGGCGGGTCGACGGAGGAGCAGGTCCGTCTCGCCGGCGCCCAGCGCCGCCTCGCGACCGTCCTGGCGGCGGAGCGACAGGTCCAGATGGTCCTGGTAGAACGCCACCGCCCGGTCGAGGGACTTGACCTCCAGCGCCAGCCACGCGAGTCCGGAGAGCATACCCGCCGTTGGCCCGGTCGGGTGTTAAGTGACCGCCCGGAGCGTCCAGGGCGGCGTGGAGCGAGCGTCGGCGGTTTGCCCGGAGACGACCCTTTAACCGCGCTCCGGGCGAAGCAGAACGCATGCAGATGAAAGCTTCCGAGGCCGGGTCGCTCAACGAGATCGACGTGGACGCCGCCCCGAGCGTCCGCGAGCCCGAGATGTGGCTCCCACAGCTCGAGATCGAACGGGCCCGCCGTCAGCCGCGTCCGCCGGC
>PXRM01000019.1 GCA_003020985.1 Halobacteriales archaeon QS_4_70_19
CCTGCGTCTCGTTGAAGTGCGGGTTCTCGTGGGTCAGCAGGTACGTCCCGCTGATGTGGTCCTGGATGGCGCCGATGATGTTCTCGCCGAACCGCGGCGAGAGGATCTGCTCCTGCACCCGCATCAGGACGCGGGCCTCGGCACGCGCCTCCTCGTTCTGGAGCGCGTGCATGTTCATCTCGTCGCCGTCGAAGTCGGCGTTGTACGGCGGACAGACGACCGTGTTCAGCCGGAACGTCTTGTACGGCATCACGACCACCTCGTGGGCCATGATGGACATCCGGTGGAGCGAGGGCTGCCGGTTGAAGATCACGATGTCGCCGTCGATGAGGTGGCGCGCGACCTCCCAGCCGGGGTCGACCTTCTCGGCGAGCTCCTCGCAGTTCTTCTCGGTCACCTTCAGCCGCCGCCCGTCCGGTCGCCGGACGTAGTTGGCGCCGGGGTGGCCCTCGGGCCCGTTCGCCACGTAGCGCCGGGCGTCACCGAGGTTCCGCTCGTTGACGTTCATCGTCTGGGTCATCTCGCTGGCGACCCGCTCGGGGACGCCGACCTCGTTCAGGCTGAGAGTGGGGTCCGGCGAGATGACCGTCCGGGCGGAGAAGTTCACGCGCTTGCCGGACAGGGAGCCACGGAAGCGGCCCTCCTTGCCCTTCAGGCGCTGGGAGAGCGTCTTCAGCGGCCGCCCCGAGCGGTGGCGGGCCGGCGGCGTCCCGGAGATTTCGTTGTCCATGAACGTCGTCACGTGGTACTGCAGCAGCTCCCAGAGGTCCTCGATGATGAGCTGGGGCGCACCCGCCTCGCGGTTCTCCATGAACCGCTGGTTGATGCGGATGATGTCGACCAGTTTGTGCGTGAGGTCGTCCTCGGAGCGTTGGCCGTTGTCCAGCGTGATGGAGGGACGCGCGGTGACCGGCGGGACCGGCAGCACCGTCAGGATGATCCACTCCGGCCGGGACTTCTCGGGGTCGATTCCCAGCGTCGCGATGTCCTCGTCCGGGATGTCCTCGAACCAGTCCCGGATGTCGCTGGGCATCAGCTTGTTCATGTCCTCCTCGGTGAGGTCGACGTCCAGCGCCTTCTCGATCTCCTTGCGCATGTCCTCCTTCGGACGGAACTCGCCCGAGAGGATCTCGTTGATGCGCGACACCTCGATGCCGGTCTCCTCGGAGAGCTCCTGGGGCGGCAGCGGCTCGCGCTCCGTGTCCTCGTCCTCGTCGAGCTGGGGGACCGGGCGGCCCTCCATCGCCGCCGCGACCATCTCGGAGTACTCCGAGTGCAGCACGTCCTGCACCTCGTAGTAGGTGGTCGGCTTCTCGTGCTGGATGTCGTACTGGACCCCGCCGCAGTGCGGACAGCGGTCCTTCTTGCGGGCCTGGCGGATGGCCGACTTCGTGACGTCGTTCAAATCCTCACCGAGCTGGCGGGTCCGCTCCAGCTGCGAGCGGAACTCGCGGGCCTCGTCCTCGGTGAGGCAGAGCCGGGAGCAGTCCCGGCACGTCCCGCGAAGCAGTCGCCGGATGAGCTTCGAGAACCCGACGTGGATGACCGGCGCGGCCAGCTCGATGTGGCCGAAGTGGCCGTTACACGAGCCGCTGTGCTTCCCGCACGTCTTGCACTCCAGCCCGGGGTCGATGACCCCCAGCCGGGGGTCCATCAGCCCCATGTCGATGGGGAAGCCGTCGTCGTCGTACGTGTCGGCCGTGATGACCTTCGTGGCCGACATCTCGCGGTACTCCTCGGGGTCCATCAGCCCGAAGCTGAGCGACCCGATCTCCTTGGGGGATTGGCCTGTTGACATGGTGGGTTAGACCGCGTCCGCCAGTTCGACGCGCGGGGCGATGCCGAGCGCCTTCATCTCGTCCAGGAGGAGCTTGAACGCGTAGCTCATCTCCACCTCGTGGACGTCCGTCTCCTCGCCGCAGTTGGGGCAGTAGACACGGCGCTGCTCCACGTTCTCGACTGCCGTCATGCCACACTGGGCACAGACGTAGATCTGCTCGCGGTCGGACTCGTCCAGAAGCCGCTCCTTCAGGGCGAGTGCCGCGCCGTGCCCGATGAGCACGTCACGCTCCATCTCCCCCACGCGGAGACCACCCTCGCGAGCGCGCCCCTCCGTGGGCTGTCGGGTCAGCACCTGCACCGGGCCGCGCGAACGGGCGTGGATCTTGTTCGAGACCATGTGGTAGAGCTTCTGGTAGAAGATGGTCCCGACGAAGATCTCCGCCTCGATGCGCTCGCCCGTGACCCCGGAGTACATGACCTCCTTCCCGGAGTCCTTGAAGCCGTGGTCGACGAGCGCCTCGCGGAGCTCGTCCTCGTCCTCGCCGGTGAAGGCGGTCCCGTCGACACGCCGGCCCTCCAGCGAGCCGACCTTGCCGCCCAGCATCTCCAGGACGTGACCGACCGTCATCCGCGACGGGAGCGCGTGCGGGTTGATGATGAGGTCCGGCACCACGCCCTCCTGGGTGAACGGCATGTCCTCCTGCGGGGCGATGTGGCCGACGACGCCCTTCTGGCCGTGCCGGGACGCGAACTTGTCCCCGAGTTCGGGGATGCGCTCGTCCCGGACGGAGACCTTCGAGAGCTTCGACCCGTCCTCGCCCTCCATCAGCGTCACCGTGTCGACGACGCCGCTCTCGCCCGAGCGCATCGTCACGCTCGTCTCGCGGCGCTTCTGTGGGCTGAGGCCGCCCATGTCGTCGGGCTCCTCCAGGAACCGCGGCGGCGAGGTCTTCCCGAGCAGGACGTCGTTCTCGCCGACCTGCGTCTCCGGGTTGACGAGGCCGTCCTCGTCGAGGTGGGTGTAGGCGTCCTCGCCGCGGGCGCCGCGCACCTCGTCGTCGGGGATCTCGAAGCGGTCCTCCTGGCCGCCGGGGTAGCGGCGCTCCTCCCCCTCGTACGTCCGGAAGAAGTGCGAGCGCGCGAGCGCGCGGTCCACGCTGCCCTCGTTCAGGACCAGGGCGTCCTCGATGTTGAACCCCTCGTAGGACATGACGGCGACGACGAAGTTCTGCGCCGCCGGCCGCTCGTCGTAGCCGATCTGCTCGGTCGTCTGGGTCTTGACCAGCGAGAGCTGCGGGTAGTGCAGCAGGTGCTGGCGCGTGTCCGGCCGGATGCGGTAGTTCGCGCTCGGCAGCCCCAGCGACTGCTTGATCATCCCCGACCCCATCGTGATGCGGGGCGAGGCGTTGTGCTCGGGGTAGGGGATCATGCCCGCGCCGATGCCGAAGATGAGCTGCGGGTCGATCTCGAGGTGGGTGTGCTGCTCGGTGAGGTCGTCCTCGTCGACGGCGACGTAGATGTCCTCCTCCTCCTCGGCGTCGATGAACTCGACGTAGCCCCGTTCGACGAGGTCCTCGAACTCCAGTTCACCGTTCCCGACGGCCTTGACCTCCTCCTCGCTGACGAGGGGCTCGCCGTCCTCGACGACCAGCAGCGGTCGCCGGGCCCGCCCGGCGTCCGCGTTCACGATGACCTCGTTGGTGCGTCCCCTGACGGAGACGTTGACCATGTCGCTTATTTCGCCGCGCCGCCGCGCCTCGCGGATGTTGTCCGCGAGCCGCCGTGGCTCGGGGTGCGTTCCGACCAGACTGCCGTTCACGTAGACCTTGGCTTCTCGTCCCTGGCTCATGTGGTGTGTGCCTCGCTGTGTCTGCCCGCCCGCGTGTGCTCGCGTTCGTTCGTGCCCGGCCGCATCAATCGTCCGCCGGCTGCGTGCCCGGCGTCTCGACGCCCGGGATGCCCTCGACGCCCATCGTCGCGAGTTCGCGCTTCAGCTCGATCTCGTCCTCCACGCTCTGGGAGAGCTCCATCGCCTGCGCGAAGTTCTTTACCAGTCCGCAGTTCGGCCCCTCCGGCGTCTCGGAGGGACAGATGCGACCCCACTGGGTCGCGTGCAGATCGCGCGCCTCGAAGTGGGGCTGGCTGCGCGACAGCGGCGACCGGAGCCGGCGCAGGTGGCTCAGGACGCCCATGTAGTCCGTCCGGTCGACGAGCTGGCTCACGCCGGAGCGTCCGCCGACCCAGTTCCCCGTCGCGATGGGGTGCTCCAGCCGCTCGGTCAGCACGTCGGACCGCACCACGGTGGAGACGGAGAGGTTCCGGTTCCGCATGTTGGCCCGCTCGAGCTGGTACTTCACGTCGCGTGCCAGCTTGTTCAGCGCCGTCCGGAACAGGTCCTTCATCAGGTCGCCGGACACCTTCAGGCGCTTGTTGGCGTAATGGTCCTTGTCGTCGGCCTCGCGCCGCCCCAGCGCGAGTTCGAAGCACGCCTCGGCCATCCGGCAGAGGTAGTAGGACTTGTTGATGCGGACCTCCTCCTCGTCGACGCCCTCCTCGTGGAGGTGCGGCAGGAGGTAGCGGTCGATGACGTAGTTGGCCCGCTTGAGCTGGTAGTTCTTCCCCTGGCCGCTGGCGACGCGCTTGCCCAGCTTCTCGATGGCCTCCTCGGTCGTCTCGACCTCGGCGGCCTCCAGGTTCTCCAGCATGAACTTCACGACCTCGGGGTCGTCGCTGACTCGGTGGACGATCTCCTCGTCGGACTCCAGCCCGAGCGCCCGGACGAGCGTCACGAAGTTGATCGAGCCCGAGACCGAGGGGAAAGAAACCTCCAGCAGCCCCTCACGGTTGCGCTCGCACAGCACCAGCGCGCGGTAGCCCCGGCGCTGGCTGAACGTCTTCGCCACCTGGATCTCGTCGCCGTACTTCGAGTCGTACTCCGCGAGGATCTTGTTCGGCGCGAGGTCCTCGCTCGTCATCAGCACCCGCTCGGAGCCGTTGACGATGAAGTAGCCGCCGGGGTCGGCGGGGTCCTCGCCGATCTCGACCAGTTCCTCGTGGCTGAAGTCGGCGATGTTGCACTTGTCCGAGCCGATCATGATCGGCATCCGGCCGACCTTCGTCTCGGACTGGTCGACGATGTGCTCCTCCTCCTCCTCGCCCCCGCGGACGATGGTCATCTCCATGAACACCGGCGCGGAGTAGGTGATGTTCCGCAGGCGGGCCTCCTGCGGGTAGAGCAGCTCCTCGGAGCCGTCGGCCTCACGCACGCGCGGCGTCGTGATGCGGACGTTGCCCAGGTCGACGCGGACCGGCTCCTGGCCCTCCTTGTCGCCGATGTCCGTGTCGATGGTCTCCTTCTCGTCGACCACCTCCTGCATCCCGCTGTTGAGGAACGCGTTGAACGAGCGGAAGTGGTGCTCGGCCAGCCGTTCGCGGGAGAAGTACTGTCGCGAGATCGTCCGTCGGGTCTCTCTGTCCATGCTCATTATTCTACTACCAGTCGGTACACGATGGCCCGGTCCGTGGTCCGGGAGTCACGTGTCACCTTCACCACGTCCCCCGGCTGGGCCTCGTCCGGGAGCGCGGGATCGCTGCGCTTGATCTTCGGCAGGTCGGTGCGGTCGATATCGTACTCATCGAGCACGCCGTCGAGGACGTCCTCCTCGAGGACCTCGTGCTCGGGAACGAGTTCGTGGTCGGTTACGTCTACCATGGGTGGGCGGGTGAGAACACGGTCACGAGATACTACAGCCACTTATCGGCGGGCCGATAATAAGCGTTGCCAAACGCGACGGCTACCGCTACGCGAACCCGGGTCGACCACGGCCGGTCGGCCGCCGGGTACCCCGCGAGGGGCACGCGTGTACCGCCCACAACGTGCGTGACCATCAAAAACATGGCGGCGAGTGTATACCCACCACGTCCCGCGGACCCGCGTCGCCCGCTACCCACCCTCGATGTGGCGCGGTATCACGGGGCGACGCGGCCTCGGCTTGGAAAGCCTTAAGTCCGAAACCGGGGTACGAGGGGATGCACGCCCGGATGGTGTAGTGGCCCATCATACGACCCTGTCACGGTCGTGACGCGGGTTCAAATCCCGCTCCGGGCGCTTCCTCTACGAACCCGCCCCCGAGCCACTGCTCGCGGTGCCGCCTGTACCATCGCCACGGCCACGGCACGGACACTAGCGCCCGTCGGCGTTCGACGGCGTGGCCCACGCCCCGGGACCCGAAACCGGATATATCGGGCACAATTATAATATTCCCCAGTTAGTACGGTGGGTGTAGTCATGACCGACAACGCCCGGCGCCGAGCACGCCCGGTGGTCGACTCCCGGCGCCGAGCGGGGCACCGGGGTGGACGATGACCGCGAACGAGGAGCGCCGGACCGTGCTGGTGGTGGACGACGAACCGGACCTGGCGGACCTGTACGCGGCGTGGCTCGGGGAGGGGTACGAGACACGGGTGGCCTACGGTGGGAACGAGGCCATCGAACTGTTCGACGAGGCGGTCGACGTCGCGCTCATCGACCGCCTGATGCCGGAGATGTCCGGCGACGAGGTCCTCGAGCACATCCGCGACACCGGCCACGACTGTCAGGTGGCGATGGTGACCGCAGTCGAGCCGGACTTCGACATCATCGAGATGGGGTTCGACGACTACCTCGTCAAGCCCATCCTGCGCGACGAGCTCCTGGAGGCGGTGCAGAACCTCCTCTCGCGGGGGGACTACGACAGCCAGCTGCGCGACCTGTACGCGCTGGTGTCGAAGCGGGCCGCCCTCGTGACCCAGAAGAGCGAGGAGGAACTCGCGGGCAGCGAAGAGTATCAGGAACTCGAAGAACGCATCGAGGCGCTCCAGGCCGACCTCGACCGGACCGCCATGGAGCTGGACAGCGACGACTTCGAGGTCGCGTTCCGCAAGCTCTCCGAGAACTGACCGCGCGTCAGCCGCCGTCCGCGTCGACGACCGTGTTCTCCAGCCGGCCGATTCCCTCCACCTCCAGCGCGACGGTCGACCCGTCCTCGAGGAACTGCCCGAGCTCCAGCCCGCAGCCCTCCCCGACGGTGCCGGAGCCGAGCACGTCGCCCGGGCGGAGCGGTTCGCCGTCGGAGACGTGCGCGACGATGTCGGCGAACGAGTGATGCATCTCGCCGGGCGTCCCCTCCGACCACGTCTCGCCGTCCACCTCGGCGGTCATCGTCGCCTCGGTCGGGTCGAAGGCGTCCGCCGTGACGAGGTAGGGCCCCAGCGCGTTCGCGAAGTCCTTCCCCTTCGCGGGCCCGAGGTTGGCGTCCATCTCCTCGCCCTGCGTGTCGCGCGCGGAGAAGTCGTTGAACACCGTGTAGCCGGCGATGTAGTCGTCGGCCTCCGCGGGGTCGAGGTCGGTGCCCCGGCGCCCCACGACGGCCGCCAGCTCCAGCTCGTAGTCCCACAGGTCGGAGTAGTCCGGCCACTCGACCGTGGCACCCGGCCCGACGACCGTGTCGGGGTTCCCCTTGTAACAGACGGGGATGTCGAACCAGACCTCGGGGGGCTCCCCGAGCGTGTTGCGGACGTGCTCCTCGTAGGCCATGAAGTCGCGAAGGGTGTTGGGCCGCGGGAGCGGCGCCAGCAGCCGCACGCCGTCCTCGGCCGGCGAGAAGCGGACGCGGGCGCCATCCGCCGTGCGGACGTGTTCGCCGCGGTCCGTGTCACCCGGGGCTGGCACGCGGTCGCGCACGTCGCGTGCGGCATCGAGCGCACGCTCGCCCCGCTGGAGGAACGCGTTCATCTCCGGCGGCGTCACGGCCGTCGCGCGGTCGCGGGCGGCCGGCTCCCCGTCGCGCTCCAGCAGCCAGGTGTGGCCGCTGGTCACGTCGATCAGCGAGCCGGCTTCGTCCTCGTCTCGGTCCTCGTCCCGCACGCAGAGCCGTCGCTCGCGGCCGACGGCCGTCCCGACCTCGATGGTGGCGAGCCTCACGGCGCGACACCCCCGTTGCCGGCGCCACCGAGTGTGCGTCCGCCGTCGGTCGCCAGCGAGTCCCCCCCGTCCGGGAGCGTCCCGGGTTCGAACAGCGCGACCGGCCGGACCCAGCCCGCCGAGGCACCTTCGATGGAGACGGGAAAGCAGACCACGGGCACGTCCGTCTGCCGCGGCAGCGCGTCGAGGTTCGCCATCTTCTCGATCTGGCAGTACTCGACCTCGCGTCCGGCGACGTGGGCGGGCCACAGCTCCCCGTCAGCACCGGACTCGGCGAACCGACGGCCCATCTCCGCGAACGGCTTGTCGAAGCCGTACGCGTCCGTCCCGATGACGCGCACCCCCTGCTCGACGAGGTACGTCGTCGCCTCGGCCCCCATCCCCGGGAACTGCTGGAGGTACTCGGCGCTCCCCCACAGCTCGTCGGCACCGGTCCGGACGAAGACGAGTTCGCCGGGGCTCAGGTTGTGGTCGAGCGCCTCCAGCCGGGCCTGGATGTCGTCGGGCGTGATCTCCGCGCCGGCGTCCATGTCGCGCACGTCCAGCACCACGGCGTTCCCGCGACACCACTCCAGGGGCACCTCGTCGATGGTGCGTGCGGGCTCGCCACCGGATTCGGGCCCGTAGTGCCACGGTGCGTCCAGGTGGGTGCCGGCGTGGGGGATGGCGTGGACCTCCTCCCAGGCGAGCCCCTGGCCGTCGGGGAAGTCCGCGGCGTCGACGTCGTACCCCAGCCCCCGTAGGTTCTCGGCGAGGAGTTCCGCGCCGTCGTCGTGGTCGAAGTACTCCACGTCGGGCGGCCACGGCTCGCTGGCCACCCCCGGTTCGAGGCCGATACTCAGGTCGACGAGTTCGGCGTCCGCGAGCGAGAGCATCGGGCGGAGTGCGGACGGCGACACCGTATAGGTTGGCCCGCCAGCCGGGGCGGGGCCGGGTCGCCAGTTCACCCACGTCGTCGATGGTCGTCCGTTCTCCTGGGGGTGTCGGCGGCCGACTCTCCCAGCCGTTGCCGGCGGCGCTCCCCACGCCGAGCGAACGTGTCTCCCTGCTTCCACGTCGGGTGGACGTGTCCGCGGGTGGCGCACACGTCCGTCGGTTTCATGCGCCTCCCTCCTGACCTCGCCCGCATGACAGGAGGCGAGTTCACCGCGACGCTGACCGCGGGTCACGACGAGCCGTACACGGAGGCGACGGTCCGGAGGAAGCACACCCTCCACAGCGACGAACCGGAGTGGCTCCCGGCGGGTGCCGGCGACGACGCTCATCCCGCGCCCGTGGACTACCTGCTCACGAGTCTCGCGTCCTGCCAGGTGTCCGTCCTCCAGCAGTGTCTGGAGGCGAACGGGGTGGCGCAGTACGCCATCGAGTGCGGGGCTGAACTGGACGAGTGGGGGACCGACGACGTGCCGGCGGAGCTGCCGGCCAACACCGCGTACCGGATCGAGCACATCACCGTCCGGATGGATCTCCGGACCACCGAGGCATACCGGGACGAGGGCGACCGCTGCCTGACGACGTACGACGAGGGCTGCATCGTCGGACAGAGCCTCGCCGGCGGCATCGACTACACGCCGGTCGCGACGCTCTCCGTCGTCGACGCCGCCGAACTACAGCAGTCCCCCGACTGACACCCCCAGCCCCACCGCCACCAGCGCCCCGACGAGGTTCACGGTCCCGTTCAGCACGGCCCGCCGGGGTCGCCCCGACTCGGCCAGCCGCACTGTCTCGTACGCGAAGGTGGAGAACGTGGTGAACGCGCCGCAGAATCCGGTTCCGGCGGCGAGCAGCAGGTCGCTCCCGGCCGGCACCGCCACCAGGACTCCCAGCAGGAACGAGCCGAGCACGTTCACCGCGAGCGTGTCGGCAGTGTCCTCCTCGATGCGCTCGCCGAGGAGGTGGCGTGCCAGCGCGCCGGCCACACCGCCCAGCCCCACGAGCAGTGTCGGGTTCACGCCATCACTCGGGCGACGACCTGCCCGAGCCCGATGGCGACGAAGCCGAGGACGTAGGTGAGCGCGACGTTCACGACCGCGAGCAGCGGCGTCGCCCCCGCAGCCGTCCCGAGTGCCGGGAGCCCCGCGAGGCCGGCGGTCTCGACGGCGAACGTCGAGTAGGTGGTGAACGACGAGCAGAAGCCGGTCCCGACGACGAGCCGCGTCTCCGCGCTCAGGCTCCCGACGAGCCGGTTCTCGTACAGCAGGAGGCTCAGGAGGAACGCGCCGGCGACGTTGGCGGCGAGCGTTCCCCACGGGAGCGCCTGCGCGGGCAGCGCCTCGGCGACGGCGAACCGGAGCGCCGCCCCGACGAACCCGCCGGCCGCGACGAGTGCCAGAGGTTCCAGTCGCCGGAGCCATTCGCGCATGTCCGACAGCGGGAGTCGGGGACGCTTGTAACGTCCGAATTCCGCCCGCCGCGCGCCAGTATCGGCCCGAGGGTTCAAACCGGATGCCGCGCCAGCCACCCCGTGCGAACCAGACGCCTGTCCGAGGACGACCGCGGGATCGAGGGGCTGCCCGTCCGGCTGGTCATCGCGCTGGTGGTGGGCGTGGCCAGCCTCGGGGTGATGCTGAACATGGTGTCCGGGCTGTCGGGCCTGGGCGTGACGGAACTAGACGTGGCGCCACAGCCGGAGGTGACGGGCCCGGGGCCGACGAACGTGACCGTCGCCGCCGTCGGGCCGGACGGCGAGCGAGTCCGGAACGCGACGGTCGTCGCGCGGAGCGGGTCGGCCCGGCTCGACGGTCCCCGCGTCGGCCATACTGGCCCGAACGGAACGGTGACGATGCGGCTCGACCCGAAACTGGGGGCCAACCAGGCCGAGGGGACGGTCCGGTTCAGCGTCAAGCCACCCGCCGGAGAGGGGTTCGTCGACCGGCGGGGGAACACGGTGCTACTCGTGGTCCGGGGGTGACCGACCGACGACCGCCGACCCGAAGCCTTAGGCGCGGACGCGCCGACCCGACGCCCATGACCGAGGACGCCGACGCCGGGACGCTGGCCCAGCGAGTCCGCGACGGTGAGCTGCGCCTGTACGAACTGGAGGAGCACGCCGACGCCGCCACCGCGGCGGCGGCCCGCCGGCACCTGCTCGCGACCGAGACCGCCGCCGATCTCGACGCCATCGGCTCGTACACCTTCGACGCGGCCGACGCCGAGGCCAACATCGAGAACATGATCGGCGCCGCGCAGGTGCCGATGGGCGTCGTCGGCCCCGTCCCCGTCGACGGGGAGGCCGCCTCCGGCGACGAGTACCTCCCGCTGGCGACGACGGAGGGCGCGCTCGTCGCGTCGGTCAACCGCGGCTGCGCGGCCATCCGCGCGGCCGGCGGCGCGACCGCACGCGTCCTGAAGAACGCGATGACCCGCGCGCCCGTCTTCCGGGTGCGGGACGTGGGCGAGGCAGCCGAGGTCGCCTCCTGGGTCCGGACGAGCGTGCCGGCGCTGCGCGAGGCCGCCGAGGCGACCACGAACCACGGCGAACTCCGGGCCGTGACCCCCTACGTCGTCGGTGACAACGTCTTCTGCCGGTTCGCGTACGACACGAAGGACGCGATGGGGATGAACATGGCCACCATCGCGACGGAGGCGGCCTGCGAGGTGATTGAGGCCGAGACGCCGGCCTCGCTCGTGGCGCTGTCGGGGAACCTCTGTGCGGACAAGAAGCCCGCCGCCGTCAACAGCGTCGAGGGGCGGGGACGCACCGTCGCCGCGGACGTCCTCGTCCCGGCCGACACCGTCGAGTCCGTGCTGAAGACGACGCCCGGGGCCATCGCGGAGGCCAACACCCGCAAGAACCTCGTGGGCAGCGCGAAGGCGGGGTCGCTGGGCTTCAACGCCCACGCCGCCAACACCGTCGCGGCCGCCTTCCTCGCCACCGGGCAGGACGCCGCGCAGGTCGTGGAGGGGGCCAACGCCATCACTACGGCGGACGTCCGCGAGACCGAGGACGGGCCGGCCCTCTACGCCAGCGTCACGCTCGCGTCGCTGGAGGTCGGCACCGTGGGCGGCGGCACGAGGCTCCCGACGCAGGCCGAGGCGCTGGACGTGCTCGGTGTCCGGGGTGGCGGCGAGCCCGCGGGCTCGAACGCGGACGCCCTCGCGGAGGTCGTCGCCACCGGCGCGCTCGCCGGGGAGCTGTCGCTGCTGGGCGCGCTGGCTTCCTCACATCTGGCGAGTGCCCACGAGGAACTCGGACGGTAATGTCGTAATTTCCCGAATTTTCGATCCGTCCGGGGAGTTTCCTCGTAATCCTCACCGCCGACGAGAACGGGCTGCATCCCCACTCCGACCGGCCGCTCCGAACGGGTTCGGCCCCCCAGCCTCCGTCCGGTGTACAGCGCGCCTGTCAGGCGTCCGGCCCGGTCCACTTGCCGAGCGTGGCCGTGTCGCCGCCGTTCGAGGCCTCCCAGACGACGCGGACGGTGTCGTCGTTCGCTGCGGACACGTCGGCCACGTCGCCGGCGGTCACGTCGCTCGCCTTGCTGACGCTCGAACAGCTCCAGAAGTCTTCGTCGCCGTCACTCATGCCGACGATGCCCATCTGACTCGCCTGGATTTTGGCACCGCCGTCGTGGGTGATCTCCAGCGCACCCTCGTCGCTGGTGCCCGGGTCGCCACACGTCGTCGTACCAGAACTGGCGGCGCTGTCGTAGTCGAACGTGAAGCTCGCCTGCGGCGCCTGGCTCCCCTCGATCTCCCCGCTCAGCCCGAGGACGAACGTCCCGATGACGGCCGCGAGGATGACTGTGATGGCGACCATCAGGATGACCCCGATGACCGGCGATACCGCCTCGTCGTCCCGCGCCAGGTCTGTGAGCCGCATGCCACGAGGGACGGGTCCCGACCACTTACTATATGTCAAAATTCGGATGTGAAGCGCGTCGGTGTCGGGGAAAGTGTTACACGCGTGTAACGAGTCACACCGGCAGAAGCGCGGCAGTTTGAGGTGTTGCACGCGCGGAAGGGATTACCACATGAGCCGGGACTGGACGCTGGCAGCCCAGGAGACCGTCGGGGCGAACCGGTACGTCCCACTCCCGCCGACCGTCCGCGAGACGGTGGCGTTCGAGCACCCGCTGGACGGGGAGAGCGTCCACTGGAACTACGAGCGCCACTCCGACTACGTGGTGCTCTCCGAGCGGCCGCTGGAGGCGCCCGAGTACGTCGACGTGGGGCGATACAAGGTGTACGACGGCGGGGAGAACCGGCAGCGCCGGGTCCGCCCGCCCGAGCGGCTGGACGAGGTGGTCCGGTCGAACTTCGAGCCCGACTCGCGGGTGATCTACCTCGCCTACGCGGAGATGGTCGAGGCCGAGAACCCGTCGGTCTACCTGCTGTCGACCGCGCAGCTGCTGGCGCTGCTGCCGGACGAGGCGGGCGGACCGACCCCGGGCGACGACGGCGCGATGACCGAGGCGCTGCTGCGGATGCCCGGCTTCCTCCCGCCACCCTGAGCGGCCACCGTGCGACACCGGCCTGCCAGCCGACAACCATGGAGGCCTACCGCGAGACGCGCGTGCTCGACCGGCCCGCGGCGCTCGTGCGGGCGGCGCTCGACGACGACGCGCGCTTCCACGCCGACGCCGATGGCGACACCACTCCGGAGAGCGAGGGCACCAGAGGTGACGGTGCCGGGACCGTCGACAGCGACCGCGACAGCACGGAGAGCGCTCGCGCGAGCACGAGCCGCTGGGTCGCCCGGCGCGGCCCCTACCGGACCACCGCAGAGCTCGACGCCGCGGCCGGCGACCTACGGGTCACCGTCGCCCTCCCGGGCGAGTACGGCCCCGGCGCGGTCGTGCTCCTCCTGGCCGTCGCCGTGGCCCTGGCGCTCGGGGCCCCGGCGTGGACGTTTCTCCCGGCGCTCTGGGCCGGCGTCGTGCTGACGCTCCTCCCCGTGGCACACCTGCTCGTCGGCCCGCTCCCGGATCCGTCGGGGGTCCGGACGGTCGACCGCGGGCTGACGGCGGTGACGCTGGCGCCGTACGCGGCGACCGCACTGGCCCTGTTCGGCACCCTCCGCGGGACGCTCGCGCCCCCGGTGGCCGCCGCATCCGTCGCGGTCCTGGCGGCGGTCGGCGCGGGCGCATACCTGCTGGCGGGGACCGGCCGGCGCGTGACCGCGCTCGACGTGCCGCTGTCGGGGCTGCTGGCGCCACTGGTCGCCGCGACGAACCTCGTCGTCGCGGGGGCACTCCTCCGGGACGCCGCGTCGCCTGAGATCGCGCTGGCGCTGGTGGCCGCGCTCGCCGCCTCGCTGGGAGGGCTGTTCCCCGCGTACTGTCACGTCGCGCTCCGGCGGTTCCGCGCAGCGCGACTCACGCCCGTCGCGCG
This sequence comes from Halobacteriales archaeon QS_4_70_19, assembly GCA_003020985.1. Classification (GTDB taxonomy): domain Archaea; phylum Halobacteriota; class Halobacteria; order Halobacteriales; family Haloarculaceae; genus Haloglomus. Next base: position 14,078 of record PXRM01000019.1, read on the forward strand.
CCGCTACCGGGCGCTGGCGGCCGTGGGCTACGGGGCCCTGACGCTCGTGCTCGCGGGGAGCGTGGTGTTCGGCGTCCGCGCGGTCGTCGCCGGTGGGCCGGTCCCGTTCGTCCCGTCCCGCGCGGCCCTCCGGAGCGTGCTCGGGAGCGACCTCGCGGTCGCGGGGTTCTCCCTGCTGCTGGTGGCACCGCTGGCGTGGCTCGCCGTCGGCTGGCTGGTCCACCTCGGGGGAAGCGTCGGCGGCCGATGGGCCGCGCTCGCCCGCTCGGAGCCGCTCCAGGCGATCGGGGCTGCTCCCGGGGACGGTGCGGCCGACCGCGGGGACCCCCTCCCGGTCCCGGTCCGCGTGGTCCCGACCGACCGGCCGCTCGTGCGGCCGGTGGCCGTCGCGGGGCTGTGGTGCGGGGTCCTCGTCGGACGGCCCGTGGTCGCGACACTGGAGCCGGGCGAACTCCGGGCGGTCGTCGCCCACGAGGCCCACCATCTCGAGGGACGGGACCTGACGGCCGCCGCGGTGGCGACGCTCGCCGGCCTCGGCTTCGGCGGGCGGAACGCGCTGCTGGCGTTCTACGACTACGCGGCCGCCGAGCGCGCCGCGGACGAACGGGCCGCCCGGACGGTCGGTGCAGGGGTGACGGTGCGGGCGCTCCGGCGGCTGGAGGCGCTCCAGTCCCGCGGCGTCGGCCCCACGGTAGCCGACGCCGCGGGCGATAGCTCGTGCGGTGCATGGGCGAGCACGCGTCGCCTCCGGACCGCGTGGCAGGTGCTCCGGGCCCCGTACGACCTGTTCTTCGGCCGCGTTCTGCTGGACGCGGCCCACCGTTCCGTCGACGAGCGGATCCGATATCTCTCCGATATCGACGATTCCAGTTGAATCTCCGATGCAAGCGGGTAATCTGGAGAATTACCGAGATGCGCGGTACCAGTCACGATACGCGCCGTCGGGCGGCCACCGGGAGCAGCACCCCCGCGACGACGCCCGACCCGGCCAGCGCGTAGAACGTGAGCTTCACCGTGCGATACGGATCCCGTGCCGCCTCGATCGAGCGGGTGACGAACACGTAGCCGTCGTCGGTCGCCACGAGCGTCGGGTCCCGCTCGACGGGCCGGGTCCGCCCCTCGTCGGCGACCGCGCGACGGTCGGCCGCCCGGGCGGCCCTGGCGACGGGGTCGGAGGCCTCCTCCGCGGGGACCGCGAGCGATTCCGCGACCGTCCGGGCCGGGACCGGGCCGGCCGTCAGGCGGAAGACACCCTCCTGTAGCGCGGCGTCGATGGCGAAGTACTGCTCGCCGGTGCTGTCCCAGTAGAACGTCGCCCCGGTCAGCGTCCGGAGGTTGCCGCTCACGTCGTCGGCCGGACGCTCGAACGTCCCGTTGGCGGCCGCCCGGACCGTTCCGGCGACGACGAAGTCGCCGTTCACGGCGGGGTGGAGCGCCAGGTCACCCTCGGCGGCCTCCGTCTCCAGGTCGATGGGGTCGCCCGTGTAGACGGTCTGGGGGTCGGGCCCGGGCCCGTCACCGACGACGGGCTGGGCGACCAGCAGCAGGAGCGAGCAGAGTACCAGCAGGGACCCGCGACGACGAGCGCGGCGACGTGACGATGCGACCACGCCGGAGCGACCGGCCCGGGCAGCATAGAACTCGTGGTTCTCCCCACCCCTGTCCCCACGGCTGTCCCCACCACTACTCCAGCATCGCCGCGGCCTCCTCCAGCGTGATGGTGCCCTGCTCGAACGCCAGCAGCACGTCCCGGACGCCCGTGTCGTCCTCCTCGTCGTCCGCGTCCGTCTCGGTGTAGTCGTCCAGCCCCGTCCGCGTCGAGTGGCCCGTCAGCTCGTCCATGTCCTCCCCGTCGGCGAGTGCGGTCTCCCTCTTTACGCGGTAGTTCCCGCCGCCCGTGACGTGGAGGTCGGCGGGGTGGAAAAAGTACCAGTCCTCGCGGTCGAAGCGGACGCCGACCTTCGGGGCGGCGCCGAAGTTCTGCGCGAAGTAGACCAGGTTCTCGATCTCCTGGCCGTCGAGGTAGATGGGGTCGCCCGCCGACGACTTCGCCTCGATGGCGTAGAAGACCTCGCCGTCGCCCGCCAGCACGTCCGGCAGCTCGCGTTCGGTCGCACTCCCCGAGGCCGGGGCCCGCATCACCGCGAACCCGCGCTCGTCGAGCCGGTTGACGAGTTCGCGCTCCCGGCGGTCCCCCTTCGCGTTCGAGTTCGCCATGCGTTCCCTGGGTCGTGGGGGTACTTCAACGAGCGGTGACCGCGGCGGAACTGCTACCCGTCGCCGGCCGCCGACCCGTCATCATCGACCGCCGAACCATCCCCGTCGGCGCCAGCGTCGTCGACCGCTGCGTCAGCGGCGCCGTCCACGCCGGTATCGGAGCCGCCACTGGCACCGTCGTCGCCACCGCCACTACCGTCGCCGTCAGCATCGGTTCCGGGATCCGCGTCAGCGAGCAGGTCCCGCCGTTTCGCGCCGAACAGGACCAGCAGTGCCGGGATAAGTGCGAACCCGGCCGCACCGACGAGCCGGCCGACGCCGCTCGGCTCCGGAGGTGGCGTCGACTCCCCGTCGTCGCCGTCACCGCCGGTCGTGGTCGCCTCCGGGTCGACGAACCGGGCCGAGAACCCGTCGAGGTCCGTCTCGTCGCCCCAGAGGGTGCTGTTGCGTCTAGCGCGGTCCGGCCGCGGACTCACCTGCTCGCGGACGTACCCGTCCGGACCGCGGACGACGAGCGTCCCGTTGGGGTCGAAGCTCGTCGAGAACGGCTCGTTGACGACGACCTGCGCGCCGTAGACGCCCGCAAGCGAGACCCAGCGCGCCCGCAGCTCGACGACGCCGGTCCCGTTGGCCCGCCGGGTCGTCGCGGAGACGTTCTCGATGCGCATGTCACGGGCCGTCCGCTCGCTCCCGTTGGCGGCCGCGTCCCGCAGGCGGTCGGCGAACGCGTCGCGGCGCTCGGCCAGCGCGGTGCTGTTGTTCGCGAGCCGTTCGAACCGCTCGCGCTCGGCCGGGGCCGAGAGGTTGTACGACCGCGTCGCCGTCACCGTCGCGGAGCCGTCGGCCTCGAGGTCCACGACGAACTGCCGACTCGCGTCGTGGACGGCACCGGCCGGACCGGTGGCGAGGCTCGCGGCCAGCAGCACGCAGACGACCAGTACCGAACGCCAGTCCCTCCTCATCGGGCGGACGTTCGTGGCCTCCGGGTTAAGCCCGTCGGCGTTTGCGCCCACGGGACGGGGGACGGAGCGCCGGCAGCGATGGCGCTCGCAGCCGGGCCTGCGCCCCGTCCGCCGCAGGACCCAGGCCACCGGCCTTTTTTGTCGCGCTCGTGAACCGGGGGTATGGTCGACAGGTCGGTCGGGGCGCGCCTGGCCGCGTTCGCGATGGCCCTGGGAGTCGCGCTGGGGCTGCTGTGGCTGGGGGCGTGGGTACTCGACGTCGTGCTCGGCCCGTTCACCCCGCTCGTGACCGCTATCGTCGTCTCCGTGGCCGTCCTGTTGCTCCTCTCCCGGGGCGGCGACTGAGGCCGCGCAGCGGACTGTGAGGCCGTCGCATACCTCCGTATCCGGCCACTACGCTTTTGCGACCGCCGGGTTCATACGCGGACAGTCATGTCAGACAGGGCAACACTCGACGTGGAGGACCTGCTGAAGATCATCCTGGTACTGGTCGTCGTGTACATCGTGGTCAACCTCGCGTTCGACCTCATCGAGTTCGCGCTGGCCCCGCTCCTCGGGCCGCTGTCCAACGTCATCGGGCTGGTCATCGTCGTCCTCATCGTCCTCTACTTCCTCGACTACATCTGAGGGCCGCGGGGCCGTCCCGCACCGCCGTCGAATCGCTTCCGGACCGCTCCCGTTCTCGATACGCTCTTTTGCCCCTCCGTCCTACCGCCTCCAGTGCCCGCGTACAGCCTCAACGTCCCCGTCCCCGCCGAGGTGGCCCGCCTCGCCGCCGGCCTGGCGACCGAGTGCCGGACCGCCGAGGTCCGCGAGCGCCACACGCTCGTCCTGAAGCGGCTCGGCGAGGCCGAGGACTACCGCCGGCTAATCGGCCAGGTCCGGGACCTGCTGGGCGGGACGGGCGCCATCCCGGCCCGCGTCGAGGGCGTGGACACGTTCGGGGCGCCCCCGAGCGGCCGTGCGCCCGTCGCCTACCTCACGGTCCACTCCCCCGGGCTCGTGGCGGTCCACGAGCGCTGCTGCGACGTCGTCGACCCGTTCGGCGAGGTGCTGGAGGGCGCGGAGTACGAACCCCACGTCACCATCGCCCGGGGCGGCGACGCCGGCCGGTTGCGGGGCCGGGACGCCGGCCCCATCGGCTGGGAGATCGACCGCATCGACGTCTGGGACGCCTACCACGAGAACGTCGTCGAGTCCATCTCGCTGACCTGAGCCCGTCGACCGCGGGGAAGTCGTGACGGACCTGCGCGACGGACGGAGCGAACATCGTCCACGTATACTCGGAAAAACAGTGGACTTCGGCCACAACTTCGGAACGTTCCACGCTGAGGTGCAGACTGGATAGCTGTACCGGAAACGGGAGCAGAACAGTGCCCGTGTGCCCGGCTGTCGCCAGCTAGGCCCCGGGCACGAACCCCAGCACGCCGAACGTCTCCAGCACCATCCAGCCGATGAAGGCGACGTACAGGCCCAGCAGCGCGTAGGACTCGGTGGTCGAGAGGGTGAGTTCGGTGCGGAGGAAGCCGAAGACGACGACGGTCGCCACCGTCAGGAAGCCCAGCAGCGGGACGGCGACGCCGAAGTTGACCGGAACGGCGCCGACGATGAGCACGCCCAGGGGGACCGCCACCAGCAGGTCGAAGACGTTGCTCCCCAGCACGTTCGCCAGCGAGGTCTCCCCGCGGTCATCGCGGGCGGCGCGCACGGAGACGAGCGCGTCGGGCAGGCTCGTCCCGGCGGCGATGACGGTGAGCCCCCAGAGGAAGGAGGGGGTGCCGAAGAACTCGCCGAAGCCGACGGCCGCCTCGACCAGTCCCTCCACCGCCACGGCGATGACGACGAGGCTCAGCGCGAGCCATCCCCACTGCCGGGCGACATCGATGTCGTCGGCGTCGGGCGCGTCGAAGTCGCTCGTGTCCTGATACTGGGTGAAGACGTAGACGCCGTACAGCAGCACGGGGATGGCGGCGAGCGGTCGCGTGACGGTACCGACGAGGCGCTGGTCGGTCGGGTAGTAGATGACCGCGAGCGCGAAGGTGATGACCGCGGCCGAGACCGCGACCATGTAGAACTGGGCTTCCTTGTAGACGACGGCGCGCGAGGCCGACACCTCGTCGCCGAGGATGCCCGAGAGGGCGGGGATGACGAGCAGGTTGAAGACGGCCGAGCCGACGACGGCGCTCACGCCGAGGTCGAACTGCCCGGCGCCGATCGGCGGCGGCGCCGTGCTGAGGACGACGCTCACCAGTTCGGGGAAGGAGGAGCCGATGGCCACGACGACGGCGCCCTGCACGACCGGCGGGAGCCCGTAGTGTACCGAGAGGCGCTGACTGGTGGCCTCCAGCCAGGCGCTCCCCTTCCAGACGACCGCGGTCGCGACGACGGCGAGGGCCACGAGTTCCAGCACCCGGAGCATCTGCCGGGCGTGGACCCCCCGCGAGCAAAAACACGGGGGTCGACTGCCCCCTGTCCAGCCGCACTCGTCGCCGCCGGTCGTCGGCTTGTCGTCCTTGCGCGCGTTACACTTTCCGGAGGTAACCTTATTTCGGGGGGCACAGGAAGCGTACACATGAGCGAGCGCACCGCCGACCGGCTGGAAGTGTGGTGTGCGGGCGAGGACTGGTGTCCCATCACGTCGACCGCCACCATCCTCGGCCGGAAGTGGCATCCCGTCATCATCCACCGGCTCCTCACCCAGGGGCCACAGGGGTTCAACGCCCTGAAGGATGCCGTCGACGGCATCTCCTCGAAGGTGCTCTCGGACTCACTGGAGGACCTGGAGGAGCACGGGCTCGTCGAGCGGGAGATCGTGAGCGAGAAACCGTTCCGGGTGGAGTACTCCCTGACCGAGCGGGGGCGCTCGCTGGAGCCGGTCATCACGGCGATGGCCGAGTGGGGACAGGAGTACCTCACTGCGCCCGCGGACGCCTGACCGTCGGCGGCGCTGGGCCGAACGCTCTTGCAGGGGGGCGGCGTACGGACCGGCAATGACGACCGAGGTCATCGAGCAGGGTGAGTGCGACGCCGAGGAGCTCCTCGACCGGATCGAGAACGGGACGCGCATCGTCGTCCGGACGACGGCGTTCGGCGGCGAGCACGACGTGGCGCTCCGCTACGACGGCGAGACCTACTACTGCGACACGCCGACCCGACTCCACAGACACACCGACCCGGACGAGATGCTCCAGTGCATCCGGAAACACGGCTACTGCGAGGCGTAGCGCCGTCGTCAGCACCGTGCGGCAGGACCTGCCAGTTTTAGTACCCTCCGGCTGAGGCCCGACCATGGTCGTCGGAGACATCTCCACCGGAACTGACCTCCTCGTCGTGGGTGCGGGCCCCGGGGGCTACGTGGCCGCCATCCGCGCCGCCCAGGAGGGCATCGACACGACGCTCGTCGAGAAGGACGCGTACGGCGGCACCTGCCTCAACGAGGGCTGCATCCCCTCGAAGGCGTACATCACGGCCGCCGACCGCGCCCACGACATCGGCAACGCCGAGGACATGGGCATCCACGCCGACCCGGCCGTGGACATGGCCCGGACGAAGGCCTGGAAGGACGACGTCGTCGACCAGCTCACCGGCGGCGTCGAGAAGCTCTGCAAGGCCAACGGCGTCAACCTCGTCGAGGGGCGGGCCGAGTTCGCCAGCGAGAACAAGGTCCGGGTCGCCCACGGCGGCGAGGGGCAGGGCAGCGAGTCCGTCGAGTTCGAACGTGCCATCATCGCCACCGGCTCCCGGCCGACGGCGGTCCCGTTCGAGTTCGATGGTGAGCACGTCGTCTCCTCGACGGGCGCGCTCGCGCTGGACTCCGTGCCCGAGCGCCTGCTCGTCGTCGGGGCCGGCTACATCGGGATGGAGCTGTCAGCGACGTTCGCGAAGCTCGGCGCCGACGTGACGGTCGTCGAAATGCTGGACTCGGCGCTCCCGGGGTACGAGGACGACATCTCCCGCGTGGTCCGCGAACGCGCCGAGGAGCTGGGCGTGGAGTTCCGCTTCGGGGAGGCGGCCGACTCCTGGCAGGAGACCCCCACCGGCCTCCGCGTCACGACCGTCGACGAGGACGACGCGGAGTCCACCTTCGACACGGACCTCGTGCTGCAGGCCGTCGGGCGCGAGCCCGTGACGGACACGCTGAACCTCGAGGCGCTGGGCATCGAGACGAACGACCGTGGCTTCATCCCCACCGACGACCAGTGCCGGACCGAGGTTGACAACGTGTTCGCCATCGGCGACGTGGCCGGCGAGCCCATGCTGGCACACGAGGCCTCGAAGGAGGGTGAGGTCGCCGCCGAGGTCGTGGCCGGCGAGCCCGCCGGGCTGGACTACCAGGCGATGCCCGCGGTCGTGTTCACGGACCCGGAGATCGCGACGGTCGGGATGACCGCCGACGAGGCCGCGAAGGCCGGCTTCGAGCCCGTCACCGGCAAGATGCCGATGAACGCCTCCGGCCGCGCGCTCACGCTGAACGACACCGAGGGGTTCGTCCGCGTCGTCGCCGACCAGGAGTCGGAGTTCATCCTCGGCGCGCAGATCGTCGCGCCCGAGGCGTCCGAACTCGTCGCGGAGTTCGCCCTCGCCATCGAGATGGGCGCCCGCCTGGAGGACGTCGCGTCGACGGTCCACACCCACCCGACGCTGGCCGAGGCGTCGATGGAGGCCGTGATGAACGCGCGCGGCGAGGCGGTCCACACGCTGAACCGCTGAACTGGTAGGCGGATGGGATCAGACCCTGCCGAGCGTCGCCGATAGCATCGCCATCACTGGGGTGGCGAACCCGAGGCCGGAGACGACGTACGCCTCGACGGAGCGGAGGTCGTTCCCGCTCTCGAATTGCGGGGGACTCGTCGCTGAACTCGCTCGTCACGCCGCCGGACCGGAAGCGGTGGGCGGCGCCGGCCCTGGGGACGGAATCGACACGCGCGAAAGAATAGCCCGGGGGTTCAGTCCCGGCGCCGGAACAGGAGGGTGGTCCCCACGAGTCCCAGCAGCCCGAAGAGCACCGCCGGGGCCGCTCCTGGCCCCGCACCGTTCTGTCCGTCGGCGGTGTCGTCGGTACCGTCGTCCTCGTCGACGCACCCGTAGAACTCGACGTTACTGATCTCGTAGTACTGCCGGTTCTCGTTCTGGTTGTTCTGGGGGGCGTAGAGGAACTCCTCGGCGGAGGTCGTCCCCTGCTTAAACGTGTACGTCTCGGTCGCCTCGTCGCTGCCCTGGGCACCGCCACCGCCCTTGATCTTCACCTGGTAGATCGACTTGTTCGACTCGAAGGTGAACCCGACGACCTCACCGTCCTCGGTGTCGGTGTCGGTGATCTCGATCCGGTAGCCGTTCTCCTCGTACACGTCGTCCTTCTCGGGCGCCTCGTCCTGCTTGAGCACGAGGGCGTAGTTCACGCACGGCTCGGGCGTTGCCGTCGCCGTGGCAGTTGCCGTTGCCGTCGCAGTTGGTGTCGGCGTTGCCGTCGCCGTGGCAGTTGCCGTTGCCGTCGCAGTTAGTGTCGGCGTGGCAGTTGCCGTTGCGGTTGGCGTCGGCGTTGCCGTCGCGGTCGGCGTCGGCGTCTCAGTCGGCGTCGGCGTCTCAGTCGGCGTCGGCGTCTCAGTCGGCGTCGGCGTCTCAATCGGCGTAGGAGTTGCCGTCGCAGTTGGTGTCTCAGTCGGCGTAGGAGTTTCCGTTGCGGTCGGCGTCTCAGTCGGCGTTGCTGTCGCCGTGTGAGTTGCCGTTGCGGTCGGCGTTGCCGTCGCCGTGTGAGTTGCCGTTGCGGTCGGCGTCTCAGTCGGCGTGTGAGTTTCCGTCGCGGTTGGTGTCGGCGTCTCAGTCGACGTCGGCGTCTCAGTCGACGTCGGCGTCTCAGTCGGCGTCTCCTCTGGCTCCGGTTCCGGAGTCGGTGTCGGCGTCGGCTCCGGTTCGGTCGATTCCTCGACCGTCACGCAGCCGTCGTCCGAGACGGGCTCGCCGTTCTGTTCGTACGGGCTATCCTCGTGGTCGAACTGCTGGTTGCCGTCGGTGTCCTCGTAGACTGTGGCGGTCAGGACGGGGCTCCCCTCGATGGAGCTGTCCAGCGTGACCGTCACGTCCTCGTGTGTCCCGGAGGACAGGTACGAGGACGTTCCGATCACCGCCCCGGCATCGTCGGTGATGACGACGAAGCCGCCGTCGGGGAGGGTCACCTCGTCGATGGTGACCGTCGTCCCGTCTGAGGTCTGCTCGTTGAAGGTCACGGCCGCCGTGCCCGACTCCTGGGCGACGGCGGGTGCCGTGAGCACACCGAGTGCGACCAGCAGGACGAGCACCACGAGGAGTGTGGCCCTCGTCCGTCTGGGGTCGTGTCGTGTTGTCATCTGTTCAGCAGCGCAGCGGTCGGTCGGCGCACGTTACGGATGGACTAGGGCCGGATACCCGCTGTAGTTATGTACCAGATACAAGATTGAAAGTGGCACATTTAGCATGCTAGAACAGAAACAGTATGTCAAAATTATGTATTTTCGAGATGTAATGTAAAATGAACATATCTTAACGGGGCGTTTCCGTCCGCGGCAACAGTGCCGCCCTCAGTCGATGAGCCCGTAGCTGCGCCGGAGCAGTGCCACGTTCGCCGCGACGACGGCCACGGTCAGCGCCGTCAGCACGACGAGCGAGGCGTTCGAATCCACGTCGGCGTGGCCGAGGAACCCGAAGTGGACGCCGTTGACCATGTAGATCATCGGGTTCAGCAGCGACAGCGTCCGGTAGAGCGGCGGCAGCACGTCCAGCGAGTAGAAGACGCCGCCGTCCCGCCCGTCGCCCGCGCGAGCCCGACCAGCGTGTTGATGAACGCCGTCTTGCCGGCCCCGTTCGGGCCGAGCAGGCCGAAGAACTCCCCCTGCTCGACCGAGAGCGAGAGGCCGTCCAGCGCCCGGACGTCGCCGTGGTCCTTCACGAGGTCCTCTGTCCGGATGGCCAGCGTCATTACCGGCTGGAGGCCACGAAGCCGGTTAAGCGGCCCGGAAACGTCATCTCTCCGTGGTTCGCGTCATGGCGTCGCAGGCGCGCGCGCCGTCTTGAACGGCCGTCGTCAGACGGCGACGGGCATAGGGCGGTGCCCGCGGTCGCGGACGTATGAACGACGAGCCAGCGGAGCGGTGGACACCGGACGAGGGCGTCGCGCGGCGCTCGGTCCTCCGGACGGCCGGCACGCTCGTGGGCCTCGGCGTCGCCGGCCCGGCGGCCGCCGACCCGGACGAACGAGGGGGCCGCGACGACCTGCCGGCCTGTGGCGGCGAGCCGACCACCGCACCGCGTCCCGGCCCGGATGTGCTGTACGACAGCCCCGCGGTGGCCCCGCAGTTCGAGAACGGCGACGGCTGGGAGGCCGACCCGCTGCTGGTCTCGGGGGCGACCGGCTACGACGCCGGGGAGTTCCGCTACCAGGACTGGATCTACGACGACCACGGCGCCGACACCAGCCCCACGCGGACGCCGCCGACCGAACAACCGTCGAACACGGTGTACGGTGGCGCCACCGGCGACATCGTCTACCCGACCGACGACGACCGGTTCCGCCACAACGCCGCCGACCTGCTGGAGGTCCGGTGCCGGGTGGTCGACCCCGACGGCGCGGGCGAGCCGGAGCGGGTCGCCTACCGGTTCACGCTGAACACGATGGTCGAACCGGACGCGGCCGTCGTCGCGCTGGGCATCGACACGAGCGGGGAGGGAGTTGGGGCCGGCGGGAGCGCCGACGCCGTCCGCGACTGGGGGTACGGGCTGGGCGACCTCGGCGCGCCCGTCGAGCACCGGCTCGTCACGTGGGGGACCGGCGCCGAACTCGACGGCGAGGCCCTCCCGGACGACGCCGTCACCGTCGACACGAACCGCAACCAGATCGAGGTCGTGGTCCCGCTCGAACCGCCCGCTGCCGCCGCCGCGGTCCCCGGTGGTGGCGAGAACGGTGCCGTCTGGCGCCACTACTGCGTGACCGGCGTCCACGACGGCGACGGCGCGTTCGCCTCCATCGCCGAGCGACCCACCGCCGACCAGCCGGGCGGCGCGAACGGCCAGGACGTGCCGCCCGTCTTCAACGTCGGGTTCCGGCGGCCCGACCAGGAGCCGATGGGGGCGCCGAACTTCGACGAAGACACGGAACCCGCCGACCTGGGCGGCGAGCTCCGGGAGACGCACGGGAACGGCTCTCGCGCGGTCGGCTTCGGCCACTGGCGCGACCACGGGCAGGCCAGGGCACTGGCCGACCGCGAACTGGCGCTGTTCCACGCCGACATCGACTTCGAGAAGCTCCGCGACGGCGTCGCCGAGACAGACGTCCCGACCGGGGGCTTCGTCGACCGGCTGTACGCCTCCCGCGTCGACCTGATGGGCCTGCAGTCGGGCACCGGCGACGGGGCCTACCGGTACGGCGAGGGCGTCGAGGACCGGCGGGGGAGCCAGGACCCCAGTCCCGGCGACCGGGACGCCGAGTCCCCCAGTGCCGGCCACGAGGACGTGCTCTCCGGGCGGATCCAGCCGTACTCCGTCTACGTGCCGTCGAGCTACGACCCCGCCGAGGGGGCGCCGCTGCACGTCCACCCGCACTCGCTCTCCGGGACCTACAACCAGTACGCCGTCTACACGCCGGACCTGCTGGCCGAACTGGGCGAGGAGCGCGGCGCACTCGTCCTGACGCCGGAGGCCCGCGGCCCCGGCCAGTGGTACCACGACGTCGGCGAACTCGCCGTCTTCGAGGCGTGGGCGGACCTGCGGGCGCGGTACGCGGTCGACGAGGACCGCGTCACCGTGGGCGGCTACTCGATGGGCGGCTACGCCACCTACCGGTTCTGCTCGCACTACCCGGACCTGTTCGCGAAGGGGTTCGCCACCGTCGGCCCGCCGGACGAGGCGGCCGAGGGCGGCCCCTCGGACGGACGGGTCGACAGCCGCCACAACGTCCTGCAGGTCACCGACAACCTCCGGCACGTCCCGCTGCTCATGTGGAACGGCGCGAACGACGAACTCGTCCCGGTGACGGGCCCGGTCAACTACGCCCGGCGGCTCCGCGAGCACGGCTACCGGCACGAACTCGACGTGTTCCCGGGGTACGACCACTTTCTGTTCGCCGTCCGGGACAACTGGGGGCGGGGCAAGCGGTTCCTGGACGGGGCGTTCCTCGGCGACGGGACCGTCACGCGCAGCCCGGCCCGGGTCACCTACCGCGCGGTGCCGGAGATGGACGCCGTCTCTCCGGAACTGCGGGACCTGGGGCTGGTCCACGACGGCGCGTACTGGGTCGACGACATCACGCCGCGCGAGGACGCGGCCTCGGGGCTCGTCAACGCCATCTCGCACGGCGACGGGTACACGCCGAGACTGACCGAGGACTACCGCGGCGTGGGCCGCGACCCCGACCCGAACCTGCAGCGCGGGACCCGCGTCCTCGACCAGACGGTGCGCAAGCCGGGGACGAACGAGCTCGACGTGACCCTGGAGGGCGTCGAGACGGCCACCGTCCACGTGGAGGCCGCCGACCTGAACCCGGGGCGGGCGGTCGTCCTGACCGTCGAGAGCGACGGGCCCGCGACGCTCGTCCTGAAGGGGTCGTTCGGCGAGCGCGAGGTACAGGTCGAGTCGGGCACCACGGAGCAACTCGTCCGCCTCTGTACCCGCGGATTCGGCGGCTTCAGGCCGGATGCGGACGGCGACGAACGGCCCGGGAGCGCCGGCCCCGGTACGTGACCCGGCCGGCACGCCACGCCGTCACTCGACCGACCGACGGCACCGACGCCGTCACTTCAACCGCCCCGGTTCGCCGGTAGAAACGACTTCCCGGTGGTCCCGTACCCCGTGCTATGGACGACAACGAGGACACGGGGGAGCCAGCTAGCGGAACGCGACGCGACGTCCTGCGCTCGGCGGGCCTGCTGACCGGTGCCGGCCTGACCGGCGTCTCCTCGCCGGACGGGACGCCGGGACCGCCGGTGGAGCGGCCTGGCGACCGACCGACACCGACCTGCGGGGACGGGGACGCGACCCCGCCGCGGCCCGGCCCCGACTTCCTCTACGACGACAACCCGACGCCACCCCAGCTGCAGAACACGGGCGGGTGGAGCGCGAGCCCCCTCATGGTCTCCGGGACAGAGGGCTACGACGACGGGGAGTACCTCTACCAGGACTTCGTCTACGACGACCACGGGGCGGACACCTCGCCGGCGGGGACGCCGCCGAGTCCGCGCCCGGACGCCACGTATGCCGGCGCCACCGGCGATTTCGTCTACCCGACCGACCAGGCGACCTACCGGGACAACGCGGCGGACCTGCTGGAGTTCCGCTGTCGCCCCGTCGGGGGCGACGCGGGCGAGGACCCCGGCGTCGCCTACCGGATCACCCTCCAGACGATAGCCGACCCCGAGGCCGCCGTCGTCGCCGTCGGGATCGACACCGGCGACGCCACGGAGACCGACTGGGGACACGGGCTGGGCGACCTCGGCGCACCCGTCGGCCACGTGCTCGCGGTGTCCGGCGACGAGGCGACGCTGGACGGCTCGACCGACGGCGTCCGGTCGGTCTCGGTCGACGAGGAGCGCTCGCAACTGGAGGTCGTGGTGGACCTGGACCCGGGGCGGGAGACGTGGACCCACTACTGCGTGACCGGCGTGCGGGAGGCCGCGGCCGGCGGGCTCGCGTTCGCGCCGGTCGGGGAGCAGGCCACGGAGGACCGGCCGGGCGGCGCGAACGGACAGGACGTCCCGCCCGTGTTCAACGTCGGCTTCCGGATCGACGAACCGCTCGGGGCGCTCAACGAGGAGTCCGAGGAACTGGAGCGCGAACTCGAACAGCAGCGCGAGGCCGTCGGCTCCCGGAGCCCGGGCTACGGGAACCGCCGCGACCACGCGCAGGCGGGGGCGCTGGCCGAGCGCGACATCTCCGCGTTCGGGGCGGCCGTCGACTTCGACCGGCTGCGTGACGGCGTCGTCGACCGCCGCGTCCCGGAGACGGGCTTCATGTGCCGGCTGTACGGCTCGGCGTTCGACCTCGGGACGACCGACCGCTTCGAGAGCAGCGAGGGGGTGGACGCCGACGAACCCGTCTTCCTCGGGCAGGTCCAGCCGTACGCCCTCTACGTGCCGTCGAGCTACGACCCCGACGACCCCGAGCCGACGCCGCTGTGGCTGGACTGTCACTCCCGGAGCGCCTGCTACACCCAGTACGCGACCTACTCGCCGGACCAGTTGCGCCAGCTCGGCGAGGAGAACGACACCATCGTCCTCACGCCGGAGGCGCGGGGACCGACCGGCTGGTACCAGCAGGAGGCCGAGATCGACGTGTTCGAGGCGTGGCGCGACTGCCGGAACCGGTACGCCATCGACGACGACCGCGTCTTCCTCGGCGGGTACTCGATGGGCGGCTACGCCACCTACAAGTTCGGCGCGCAGTACCCGGACCTGTTCGCGAAGGGGTTCGCGGTCGTGGGACCGCCGGGCGAGGACGTCCTCGCGGGTCCCACGAACGGGAACGCGAAGACCAACGACGGCGCCTCGGCGGACCCGGAGAACACCATGCGCATTACGGATAACCTCCGGCACGTCCCGCTGCTCATGTGGAACGGCGCCAACGACCAGCTCGTGCCGCTGCCGGGCGTCATCAACTACGAGCAGCAGCTCCGCGACCACGGCTACCGCCACGAACTCGACGTGTTCCCGGGCTACGAGCACTTCACCTTCGCCGTCCGCGACGACTGGGGGCCCGGCGCGGCGTTCTTCGCCGGCGACTACCTCGGCTCGCCGACCGTCACCCGGAACCCGGCGCGCGTGACCTACCGCGCGGTCCCGGACTTCGACCACGACCTCGGCGGTGACGCGCCCGAACTCGTCCACGACGGCGCGTACTGGGTCCACGACATCTCTCCCCGTGGCACCGGCGACGCCGCGGAGGCGCTCGTCGACGCCGTCTCCCACGCCGACGGCTACGGCGAACCCGCCACGGAGGACTTCCAGGGGCCGGGCACGGACCCCGCACCGTACACGAAACGGGGGACCCGCTGGAGCGGTGCGCTCCAGCGGTCGCCGGCCCGGAACGCGCTCGACGTGACGCTGGAGGGAACCGAGCGCGCAACGGTCTACGTCGAGGCGGCCGGCCTCGACCCCGCGCGGCGGCTCGACCTGACCGTCGAGAGCGACGGGCCCGCGACACTCGTCCTGAAGGGGTCGTTCGGCGAGCGCGAGGTACAGGTCGACACCGGCACGTCCGAGCGGACGCTCCGCCTCTGTGGAGCGGAGTAGCGGAGCGCGGACGGCTCGGCAGCGGGGCAGCGATTTCCCGATTATACCTCTATCTATCGGCTAAAAGAAAATACGATCCCACTACCGCCGCGATTCGTTAGAAGTTCTGCGGATTATCTATTTCCGAGCCACGCCCGGAGCCGTTCGAGCGGCCCCCGTTCGGCGGTCCGGCGGTCCAGGAGCGTCTCGTACTCGTCGATGAGGCGCTGGATGCGGTCCTCGCTGCGGGCCAACTCCGTCCAGTTCGGCGACCCGGCTCCGCAGCTGGCGCTGGCGGTCCGTCGGGGACCCCGTCGCGGGGTCCCGGTGGGCGGTCGCGGTTCGGTTCTCCTCGTCGTGCCCCCATCCGTCCCCTGCGGCCTCCTGGGAGCGTGACGCCATCCGGACTCGGCCGTTTGGGACCGAGTGACATGAATCCCCGTCAGACGGTCGGCACACGAGCGTTGTGCTCTCGGGCGAAAGGACGTCCGGAGAAAAGCCGGCAATCGGGCGCTCTACGCCCTCGCGCCGGTGGACGGCGCGTCCGTGGCGCGCTGCCGCAGCCAGCGGACTCCGACGGTTCGCGGCTGCCGAGGTCGGCGTCGCCTCAGAACAGTCGTTTCAACCGCGCCCACAGCGAGCGCGACTCCAGGGACTCGACGCGCTCCTCCAGCGAGCCGACGCGGTCCCGCTGTGCGCGGAGTTCGCGGTCGAGGAACTCCGCCCACTCCTCGGCGTTCGCCAGTTCCCGGCGCGCCTCCTCGAGGTCGGCGAGCGCCTGCTCGCGCCGGTCCAGTCGGTGGTGCAGGCGGGCGATCTCCTCGTTGCGCTCGGCGAGGACCGCCTCCTTGCGCGCCAGGTCCGACTCGAGTTCGGCGACGCGAGCGTGCAGGCGCTCCCGCTCGTCGGTCGGCTGCTGCTCCCCCAGCCCCGTCGTCCGGACGAACTGCGAGGCGGACTCGGGGTCCGTATCGGTCGATGCCATGCGCGACCTCCCGGGGTCCTGTCACAAGTACCCACGGAACGTGTCCGACGAGCGTCATCGTTCCGCACGCCGTCGTTTCGGGTGGAACGGGGGTCGGTACCGTCTCGCGTACGTCACGGCCCGCCCGGCGCCTCACTTCCCCTCGAACTCCGGCTCGCGCCCGGTCAGGAACGCCTCGATGCCCTCCGCGAGGTCCTCGGAACCCCGCAGGTGGCCGAAGGCGTGGGCCTCGGCCTCCCAGCCCCTCGTCGAACGGCTCGGCGTCGTGCATCGCCCGTTTCGTGTACTTGCGCGCGAGCGGCGGGCCGCCGGCGATGTCCCGGGCGAACGACTCCGCGCGCTCCTCGAACTCCGAATCCGGGTACACCTCGTGGACGAAGCCGAACTCGCGCATCCGCTCGGCGGTCTGAGGTTCGGCGGTGAAGACGACGTATTTCGCGGCCGACTGGCCGACGAGCCGCTGGAGCCGGGTGGTGCCGCCCCAGCCCGGGAGCAGGCCGATGCGGTGCTCCGGGAGGCCGATGCGGGCACCCTCGGCGGCCACCCGGAGGTCGGCACACATGGTCAGCTCCATCCCGCCGCCGAAGCACTCGCCGTGGATGGCGGCCACGACCGGGCAGTCCAGGTCGCGGAACCCGCCG
Source organism: Halobacteriales archaeon QS_4_70_19 (assembly GCA_003020985.1). Taxonomy (GTDB): domain Archaea; phylum Halobacteriota; class Halobacteria; order Halobacteriales; family Haloarculaceae; genus Haloglomus. The sequence goes on from PXRM01000019.1 coordinate 31,113, forward strand.
AACACCTGCTGCCCCCAGCGGGAGAGTTTGGCCTGGGCGCGATGGCCCTCGCCCTCGACGTGGGCATCGAAGTTCGACTCCAGGTCGGCGCCGTAGGAGAACTGGTCGCCGGCACCGCGCAGCAGCACCGTCCGCGGCGTGTCCGCGGTGAAGCGGTCGACCACGGCCGCGAGGTCGTCCAGCATCCCCGGCGTGATGGTGTTGTTCGACTCCGGCCGGGTCAGGGTCACCGTCGCCAGGTCGCCGTTGCGGGTCAGGTCGAGCGTGTCGTAGCCGCCGTCGGTCGTGTCGTCCGCCATGCGCCCAGCGGCGGGCGCGCGTCCCTTAGCCGTTCGGCCGGCCCCCGGCGACTGGGAACGGACCTCCCGTCCAGCAGGTCGGCGGACCGCCCGCGACTCAGAGCAGGCCCTCCAGCCGGGCGAGCAGGCCGCCCGCGCCGCCGTCCCCCGTCGTGACGGCCTCGCCCGCGAGATGCGCGAGGATGTCGTCCGTGTCGTTCGGGACGGGCTCGGGGTCGGCGCCCGCCTTCGCGGCCGCGTCGGGGTCCTTCAGGAGGTGGCCCGTCGTCAGGCAGACCACGTCCTCGCCGGCGTCGACCTCGCCCTGGTTCCGGAGCTTCCGGAGGCCCGCCACGCTCGCGGCGGATGCGGGCTCGACGCCGACCCCCTCGCGCGCCAGGTCGCGCTGGGCCGTCGTGATCTCGTCGTCGGAGACGGCGACCGCCGTGCCGCCCGTCTCGCGGATGCCGGGCAGCGCCTTCGGCGCGTTGACGGGGTTGCCGATGCGGATGGCCGTCGCGATGGTCTCGACCTCCTCCCAGCGGCGGGTGTCCGCCAGCCCCTCCTCGATGGCCTCCACCATCGGCGCGGCGCCCTCGGCCTGCACGCCGGTCAGCTTCGGCACGTCGCCGGGAGCGAGGTCGCCGCTGCGGACCATCTCGCGGAAGCACTTGTACAGCGCCGCCGTGTTCCCCGCGTTGCCGACGGGGAGACAGACCCGGTCCGGGAACCGGCCGTGGTCCTCGTAGAACTCCTCTAAGATCTCCAGGCCGATGGTCTTCTGGCCCTCCAGCCGGAACGGGTTGAGCGAGTTGAGCAGGTAGGCCTCCCCCCGGTCCGCGAGGTCCTGCACGCGGTCCAGACATGCGTCGAAGTTGCCCTCGACCTCCAGAATGTGCGCGTCGTGAAGCGCCGCCTGGGCGATCTTCCCGGCCGCGACCTTCCCGGCCGGCAGGAGGACGAGCGTCTCCAGCCCCGCGCGACCGCCGTACGCCGCGAGCGCGGCGGAGGGGTTGCCCGTCGACGCGCACGCGAGCCGGTCGACACCCAGCCGCTCGGCCACGCGGACACCGACAGTCATGCCGCGGTCCTTGAAGCTCCCCGTCGGGTTCATCCCCTCGTGCTTGATGCGGAGGTTCCGCACGCCGAGGTCGTCCTCCAGCCGCGGGACGCGGTGGAGCGGGGTGCCGCCCTCCGGCAGGGTCACGCCCTCGTCGAACGGGAGCGCCGCCGCGTAGCGCCACACCGACTTCGGCCCCCCGAACGCGTCGAAGCCGGGGGAGGAGTCGTAGCGGGCCTCCAGCAGCGCCCCGCAGTCCGGGCAGGTGTAGATGATGTCGTCGAACGGGGCGTGGACCTCGCCACAGTCGATGCAGGCCAGCCAGACGCCGTCCTCGGCGACGTCCGGCACCGACGGCTCGGCCGGGAGCGACAGGTCGGTCATACGGGACGGTGGGCGGCACGCGTGGAAAAAGCGCCCGATACCGGCGGTCGACGGGGGGCGGGAGGGACCGGCGGCAGGCACGAGATCGCCGGAGCGACCGGCGTGCGGCCGGCTACTCGTCGTCGAGCGCGAGCGAGGCGAGCAGTGCCTCCAGCTGGATCCGCTCGTTCGCGCCGGCCGTGATGCGGTAGTCGGCCTCGCCGACGCGGTCCATCAGCCGGACGGCGGCCGCGTCGTCGATGTCGAACTCCCAGACCGAGCGGTGGAGCTGGTCGATGACGTCGCCGCCGGCGATGCCCGACTCGGTCAGCAGGTCGTCCAGCGTCGAGCGCGCGGCCGTGAAGTCACCGTCGAGCGCGCGCTGGACCATCTCCTTGATCTCCTCCGGGCGGGCGGTCGAGGTGATGGCGTAGACGGCCTCCTCGTCGACCGTCTCGCCCATCACGGCCGCCGCCTGTAGCCCGTTGATCGCCTTGCGCATGTCGCCGCCCGCGGCGTAGACGAGCGCGTCCAGTCCGGGCTCCGTGAGTTCGATCCCCTCGTTCGCGGCGATCTGCTCGATCTGTGCCGCGACGGCGTCGTCGCCCAGCGGCGAGAACCGGAAGACGGCACACCGGGACTGGATGGGGTCGATGATCTGCGAGGAGTAGTTACAGGAGAGGACGAAACGGGTGTTGCTGGAGAACTGCTCCATCGTCCGCCGGAGCGCGCCCTGTGCGTCGCTGGTGAGCGCGTCCGCCTCGTCGAGGAAGATGACGCGGTAGTCGTAGCCGCCGAACGACGCCCGCGCGAAGTTCTTGATGCGGTCCCGGACCACGTCGATACCGCGCTGGTCGCTGGCGTTCAGCTCGAGGAAGTTCTCGCGCCAGTCCTCGCCGTAGATCTCCTTGGCGATGGCCGTGGCGACGGTTGTGTTGTGCATCACCGTGGGGATGGCTCCGGCGACGTAGTTTCGCGTCCCGGGAACCGTGAGATCGTACACCCGCCGTGACTCGGAAACCGACCGCGTCCGTTCTACCTCGTCGAGGTAGAACGTCCCACGCGTGAGCACATCGAGGGCACGAAGCCGCGACAGAACTGGCTCCGAACACATCTCGTTGGCGACCGCCCGGACGCGCTCCGCGACCGTGTGGAACCGCGTGAGCGAGGCGAGGTCGTGGTCGTCGTTCTCGAGCAGGTTGATGACGTCCGTGTTCCGTAGCTCGAGTCCGGTCGCGATCCGTTCGTGTGAGGCGCCCAGTCTCTCGATAGCCGTAGACAGACGCTCTTGGACGGTCTCCACTGGAGGTTCATCGGGAACCACCTCTAGATCTGCGAGTATCCGACCTGTCCGTCCGCCAGTCGGAGTCCGGCGCCCGTCGGAGTACTCCAGAAGTCGGTCCGTCCGGATTCCCGTGTCGTCGGAGACCGGCCGTCGAGCCTCCATCGGGCCGAGCATCTCTCGTTCGCCCACCCAGGTCGCGGGGACGCGGGCCACCGCCCGCAGCTCGGGTTCGAGCCGGTCCAGCTCCGCGAGGACTCGCTGTGCGTCTTCGACCCGACTTGACGCTGTGTCGAGCACGCGCTCGACGTTCTCGAGGCACTGTTCCCGACCGCGCGTCTCGACGCCCGCCTCTCCGGTAACCAGCTCCGACTTCGGGAGCGCGAGCCGCTCACAGAGGTCGTCGATGGCCGACTGCACGGGCATCGTGTCGTGGTTCGGGTTCCCTTCCCGGGCGGTGGCGCGTGCCAGCCGGGACGCCTTCGGCTCGAGGGAGAACCCCACGGTCTCTTCGAACGACGCGAGAGCCGACGCGCCCGAAACGTAGAGGGTGTGATACTCGCGTTCGATCCCCGCCCCGTTCGTCGCCGCTTTCCGGTCAGTGTCACGGCGGCTCGGGACGCCGAAGCCGGCCAGCAGGTACGACAGGAGGGTGATGAGGTCGCCGTCCTTCTGGGTGAGTTCGACGATTCCGTGCTTCGTGACGTGCCCTTCCGAGTCGAACACGGCCTGCAGGAACGCGGCACGGCTCTCCGCGTCGGCACGGAGGAGCGCCGACCCGATTCCCTCACCCCCCATCGCTCCGTCGAAGACGTCGAAGCACGCCCGAAGGTACGCGGTGAGGGTCCGGTTCCCCAGTTCCCGATACGGGACGCCCTTCTGGTGGCCCGAATCCGGATCGACACCGAAGCATTCCCGTGCGGCGGCGTCGAACGCGTCGAGCAGTCCCTGGTCCTCGTTGTAGAACTTGATCCGGGGCCCGTCGATCCGGGCCTCACTCACGGCCAGCCCGATGAATCTCGCTAGCTGCGGCGACATCCCCCCCGGCGGCCTGATGGGCGGAGAGCGCTGGTTGTTCTCGTTGACGTACTGGAGCGCCTCGACGTGGCGCTCGATGTCCGCCTGCGGGACATCCAGCGACCGGAGGTACGCCAGCGAGGAGACAGTGCTGTGCGCCTCCAGGTCCCGGTCGTCGAGGTCGCGGCGGTATTGGAGCACCACCTGTCGCGTCGTGCCGGCTGCCTCCGCTATCACTCCCGGGTCGTGCCCCTCTCTAAGCCCCCGGACGACCTGTTTTCGCTTGCCGATGAACTCCTCTTCCAGGGGAATCCCGTGTTCACGCGCGAACGACTCCGTGAGGTGGACCAGCGTTCTCTGCCCGTCCATCCGTCCGAACCAGTCGAGCCGCGGTTCCGTGTCCGGGAGCGGTGCCCGGAGCGGACGGACGACGCGGTCGCCAGCCTCGACGTCCGCCGCCGTCCGCCACTCGAGGCCCTCACCCGTCAGGACCAGCAAGCGGTGCTCCGGCGTCGTCGTCAGCGCGTTCCCGTCACGGGTCGTCACCTCGATCAGCCCCTCGGTCTCCTTCCCGAAGACGTGGGACGGCTCGGTGTACCGGAACTCGCCGTCGTCGAAGGTGAGAACCTCCAGCCCCTCGTCCGGCTCCGCGAAGCCGTCCTGGTCACCGACGATGGACTCGGCACGCCGGAGTCCTTCACTGGTCAGAACGGGTGTCTCGCCCGTCACGCACTTCCCCACGCCCGCCGGCCCCGCGAAGAGGAGGTGCGGCAAATCTTGCCGGTCGATGTACGATCCGATGCGCTCGACGATGACGTCCTGGCCGACGACGTCGTCCAGTGACTGCGGGCGATACTTCTCGATCCAGACTTCCCGCCCACGTTCGGTGGCCGCCGGCGCGTCCGCGGCCGGCTCGCCGGGCTCGCTCATACCCGGTGGTCGCCGCCCCCGGAGTTAACTTCTGCGAGGTGTCCGTCGCGACCCGCGAGAACTCCGGGACGGGGCGGCCGGACCGTTACCGGACCCCCCGACAGTGCCCGCTGGCCCGAGAGGTACGCCCGGTACGGAGTTCGTTCCCCCGTAATCTTCCGCATTTCCCGATTATCCCGCACGTACAGCAGAAACTCCGAAAGTCTACGGGCTGGGGTCGAAGTACGCGGCGAGCTCCCGGCCGAACGGCGTCGCCAGTGCCGCGATCTCGTCCCCGGCCAGCACGTCGTAGCCGTCCTCCAGCGACGCCTCGACGTGGGGACCGAGCGAGCAGTCGAACAGCTCCGTCGTGGCCAGTTTCGCGGGCGTCCGGACCTCGCGGGGCCGCTCGACGACGTACCGGTCGCCGTCGAGGAACGGGCCGTACACGTCGGGGTCGTCGACGTACTCGTCGTAGAACCCCTCGGCGTGCTCGCGGACGCCGACGGGCGGGCCCTCGTGCCGTTCGACGGCCGGGCGTTCGGCGACCGCACATTCCACGAGGAGCGCCGCGACGGGCTCCCCGTCGTCCACGGCGTCGGGGGCCTGCGCGAAGCGATCGGCTCGCACCGGCTCGAACCCGCGGCGGTCGAGTTCGTCGCGGAGCCCGGCCAGCGACCGGTCGAGCTGCGGGTAGAGCTGGTCCTCGACGATATCCGGCGTAGTGAACCGGACGGCGACGGGATGGGTACCGCGGTCGGCGACGACCGCGCGGACGGCGTCGGCGTCCAGCGGCTCGGGAGCGCGGCTCCCGGGCTCGAACAGCTCCTCGCGCGGCTCGGCCAGCAGGTCGCGGGCGTAGTGGAGCAGCCGCCCCACGGCCGCGGCCGAGCAGACCGCCGCCACGTTCCGCTCGGGGTCCGTCGGGTCGACGACCACGAGCGGGTCGTCGAACGACGCGTCGCCGTGACCCTCCGGGTCGAACCGCACGGGCGGGTGCCACTCGTCGGCGGCGGCCGCCACGAGCGGCCGGAACCCGCCGTACTCCAGCACCAGCAGTTCCGTGAGGTAGCCGGAGAACCCCCGCGTCCGGAGGTCCGAGCCGTACGCGCCGATGCCCTTCAGGAACGCCTTCGCGACGACGACGTCCGCGGCCAGGTCGTCGTCCAGCTGCTCGGCGAGGTACCGCGTGTGGAACGGCGTCCGGTCGACCGCCGACCGGATGTCGGTGGCGTCGTCCAGCCGGTAGCACGGCACCAGGTCGACGTCGAACCCGTCGACGACGCCCTTCACGTACGGATGCTCGGCGTACTCCTCGTGGCCGTCGGGCAGGACCGCGTGGCCGACCTCCAGCCCGTACCGTTCGAGGTCGGCCCGGTCGAGGTCCGGCGGGAACCGGACGAACACGTCGAGGTCGCGGTCGCCCGAGAGCCAGGTCCCCCGCGCGGTCGATCCGACCCGGACCACGTCCGCCTCGACGTCGCGGTCGGCGACGGCGGCCTCGGCGCGCTCGACGACCTCCCCGGCGACCCGCTCCATCTCGGCGCGCTCGGCCTCGTCGGGCAGGACCCGTTCGCGGACCCGGGCCACCACCCGGTCGAACGCATCCCCGGCGGCCGCGTCCTCGGCGTCGTCGCTCATAGATACCACAGCGCGGAAACCCACGGCTTTAGCCGTGGGAGGAAGCGCGTACGCTCCGTGCCACTTAGCTCGTTTCCTCGCCCGGCTGGGTTTCCAACTGGGCAAGTAACCATTCTTCCCACGTCCCGCCGTGTTTGTCCTTCGCTTCTCGCAACCGCTCGTAGTCCTCGTCGTTCAACGTGACGTGCAAGTGCTTGACCATGCCATTCGTTCGAGACCGACATACTTTTGTTTGTTGGTTTGTTAGCTAGTGATACTGCACCCGGGCCAAAAACGGACTGGGTGCAGGGGCACCCGTAGGCGTGCCCTGAACTCGGGGACGGATGACGCCACGCCCCTCCCGCCACGTCTTGTGGCGGTAAAGCGCGGGGAGTCCACCGGGAATTAAAGCGGTGTGAGCAAGCGCCTCCGTGTTGGAGAGTGGGCGTCCATACCCCTGTACCTCGGCGGGACACAACCCCCCGCTCGGGAGTAGCCGACGACCGCACAGAACAGTCCGGTCTCGGCGAACTGCTTGCCTGCAACCCGCCCGTGACAGCCGTGGAGTGTGGGCCGAAACCCCAACGCGGGGGAAAGCCCATGACTTCAGTCATGGGTAGCTTACACGCCGCGGTTGTCGGGGTCCGGTCGAAAGCGTGGCGGTCCGCGGCCCGCCGGCCGGGCCGCCGACAGAGCCGCCGACGGCACGGCCGCGCCGGACGGACACACGGTGCCGGCGAAGCGAAAGCGGTTTTTATCCGAGTCCTGTACCGCCGAATGCGCGCCGCCTTAGCTCAGATGGTAGAGCACCTCGCTGTTAAGGTGCGTGGGGTCGCCCACGGGCCGCAGACACGAGGTGGTCCCAGGTTCGAGCCCTGGAGGCGGCGTTCCTGCGGCCGTTCTTCGCGAGCGGTGGGTCTCCCCGGGGGGTCCGTGACGGCGAACGTTGATGTGTCCGTGTGACCTACTGGCAGGCCATGGACGGGCGTGGGCGGGGCGCCGACGGGGGCGTCCGCTACAGCACACACGTCGAGGACGGCGACATCTACGTCCAGACGGAGGACGGGCCGCTCCGTGTCGGGGCCGTCGCGACCGCCATCGAGGCCGTCGGCGGCCCGGCCTGGACCATCGACTACTCCGACTGGAAGCGCGAGCACTACCCGAACCTGGATACGAGCGACGAGGGGCTGGTGGTCGACGTCCGGGACATGCTCGCCGCGATGGAGCACGACGGGGCCTTCGTGGCGTCGCTGCGGGCGCTCCCGGACCGGCCGCGCGACGAGGACGCGCTCTCGCCGCGACTGGGGCTGTTCGTGGGGAAGCTCCTGGAGAACCTCCAGTCGGGCGTGGAGTGACGACCGCGGGGAGCCGTGGGGCCAGCGGGATGGAGCGGCAGGTCGGTCAAACCGTCGTTTGTGCCTCCGGATGGTTGATACCCGACGGGAACCCGGGAGTGGGTATGCCCGACACCCCGGCTTCCCTCGCCCTCCCCCTGCCGGCCGGCCTGGAGCGCCCCGTGGCCGGCCTGGTCGCCGCGGTCCGGACGGTGGCGTTCTGGCTCGCCGTCGCGCTGCCGGTCGTCTACCCCGTGGCACTGCTCTCGGCTCCGGACGCGCTCCCGCTCCTGCTGGCGGGCCACGCCGTCGCGGTCGCACTCGGACACGGCCACCGGCCCGGCCGCGACCCGCGCCCTGACCACGGCCGCCGGGAGTGACGCCGGGAGGCGGGAGAACCCCGTCGTCGGTCCCTGACAGAACGTTCAGCTCAACCCCCGGAGCACTACGTAGCAAACCCTGACTCCGTGGCATCCACGGAAACTGGTACGCACCGCTCGCCGTCGCTCCTATCTGTCGGAACGGCGGACCGTGGTTCGAGCCGCCAACCACCGGGGTCCGGTCGGACTCTGACCGAGCTGTGGCACAACCCGATTACTGGGTGCCCGGCTCCAGCGGGATTCGCTCCAGGCCGAGGTCGTCGTAGGCGCCATCCGACCCGAGAATCTGTCCCTCCGGCTCGGCGAGCGCCGCGTGTACTGAGTCGAACGGCGTGAGCTCCTCCTGCTGATACTTCGCTGCCCGGAGGACCGCCTCGCCGTGTGGCTCCGGCCGGACCGGGACGAGGTCGAGGAGGTTCGACACCGCCCGACGTCTGTCGAGATCGTACTCGTCGGCGATGAGAAAGAACTCGGTGTAGGCGACGACCGAGGTGTGGACGTCGTGTTCGTCGAGGGCCGCCTCGGCGCGGTCGCCCAACCAGTCGTCGGGCTTCGCGAGCGCCAGGAGAAAGTCAGTCTCGACGTACATCGGTGCGTGCCTCCTCGGCGGCGGCTTCGCGGGCCTCCTCGCGGAGTTCGTCGACGGACTTGCCGTCGAACGCACCGCCGACGGCATCGCGGAGTCCCTCCAGCGGGTCCTCGTCGATAGGCACCAGTTCCAGGTGGTCGCGGTAGGTCACAACGTGGAATCGGTCGCCGTACCGGTCGCGGAGGTCCTTGCTTAGATACAACCGGCCTCTGTCGTCGGCCTCTACCTGCTGGCTGTCGAGTGGCATGGGTGTCCTTTCAGTGGGAGGCTCAAAGTATTTTCCCACTGGTACTGAAACCTTCCCGTGTATACTGGTGCTACGTACCAGGATTCGCCGTCTCGGAACAGGCGACGGGTGATGACATCCTCCTCGCCGTAAACGGAGAGGGACTCCGTCACTCGGGCGGTCGAGCGTAGCCCGACGACGGCGGGACTCTCTCGCTGAAGAAGGTAGTGACACCCGCCGACTGGTGCCGCTCAGAGCATGAACGGCAACAGCAAGTCCCGCGTGAGCGGGCAAGAAGGCAGCGGCACCGGGCACAGAATCAGGGTGGCGAAATCGTAGGATTGTCCCAGATATATCCGAGATATATGGTATATTTCCAAACAATATCGATTCATTCCGGAATAGCGGCTGGATTCCCTCGATGGGTCGCTCTGACGTCCTCCCCGCTCTGAAGCGGCAGGGATTCCTCGCGCTGGGGGTTTCGGCTCATGCCGACCCCCCACGGAGGCAACGTTCTCCTGCGCCGTTCGTTGGACACTCTGGTCTGTGCGCGCTTCTTTAGGACTGTCGTGAGGGTGTGGTTTCCCCGACCAGTCGTGGTCGTCCCACTCGAATCGCACGGGCCGTGCCCCTCGAAGCCGTACTCGCAGGTGAATGTATCCTGATGCCGTGTTGTCCGGTCTGTCGAACCACACTGTTGACACTCTCGAGAGGTCCACGCTTCGGAGCGAACTTCGACGGTGATGCCGAACTCCTCGGCGGTACGCGCGAGTCGGTTGATGAACGCCCGGAACGCCCAGAAGTTGTGTGTCTCGGCGTTCGCTCGCATCGACCAGCGTGTTTCCAGTACGGCCTCGCGGGCGGGTGGACCCGGTGTTCGACACGGTCGGGGCCGTCGTGGTGCCACTGTCCGGGACCTCGCGGTTCGAGTCGCTGGTCGACCGGGTGACCGGGTGGCTGGACCGTCGCGGCGCCGGCGGACAGTGACCCCCCGCCGGGAGGCCGGGGCGAACGCCTAAGCGCCGCGACCGACTACCGCATGCCGTGAACCGCGAGCAGGTCGCGAGCGGCCTCCTGGCGTTCCTCGCGGTACTGGCACTCGGCGGTGTCGCCGCCACGCTCGCCGCGTCGGGGGTCGGTGAGGGAGTCGGTACCGGCGAGGGGGAGGGTCCGGGCACCGGGGCGGCCCCGGAGTTCAGCCTCGGCGGCGGCTACGAACCGCTCGACCCGCCCGACGGACAGCTACTTCCGGAGTGGCTCTGGACGGTCGTCGGCGCCGTCGTCCTGCTCGTCGCCCTCTACGGCTGCTACGAGCTCTACCGGGAGTACGACCTCCGACAGCTGGTGGGGACAGCCGTCGCCGGGGCCGTCCTCGCGCTCGGACTCTACGCGCTCCTGTCGCTGCTGGAGGTCTCGGAGCTGGGTCCCGGAGCCGGCCCCCGCCGGGGCGAGTCGGCGGTCCCGGCCGGCGGGAGCGGGAGCGCGGCCGAGACCGTGGCGCGGACGGTCGACCCGCCGGCGGCGCTGCTGGCGGCGCTCGGCCTCGTCCTGCTGGGGGCCGTCGCCGTCATCGTCCGGGCGAGCGGCGACCAGCGGGTCGTCCGCCACACCGCGACCGAGGACACCCCCGACACGGATGCCGACGTGACCGCCGTCGCGGACGCGGCCGGCCGGGCCGCCGACCGGCTCGACACGGATACCGGACTGGAGAACGCCGTCTACCGGGCCTGGCACGAGATGACGGCCGAACTCCCGGTCGGGTCCCCGGAGACGACCACGCCGGCGGAGTTCGCCGAGGCCGCCGTCGCGGCCGGGATGGATCGGGCGGACGTCGCCGAACTGACCCGCCTGTTCGAGGAGGTCCGCTACGGGGCCGCCCCGGTGACCGACGAGCGCGCCACCCGCGCCACGGCTGCCCTCCGGCGTATCGAACGGACCGACGGCGACGGGGCGGGTGGGAACGGACCGGCAGAGGGAGCGGACCCGACGGACGGAACGGGGGACGGGGGCTGAGATGCGGGCTCGCGGCTACCTCGCGGTCGTCGGGGCCGCCGCCGTCCTCGCGGGGGTGGCGGTACTGGTCGAGCCCGGGCTGGCGGGCCTGATCGGGGTCCGCGCGGATCAACTGGTCGTGACGGCGCTCGCACTGCTGGCAGTGCTGCAGGGGCTGGCCGCCGTCGTCGGGCGGCTGGCCGGCGAGGGACGGGCGGCGACCCCGCCGGCGGTCGAGCGGCGGTTCCCGGCGACGGTCCCCGGGAGCGACTTCGACGACCTGCTGGCCGACCTGCCGGACCTGCGGGTGCAGCGACGGAACGAGGAGCGCGCCGCCGTCCGCGAGCGGCTGGAGGCCCTCGCCATCGAGGTGCTCGTCGCCCGGGGGCTGGACGAGACGGCGGCCCGCCGGCAACTGGAGGCCGGGACGTGGACGGCCGACGAGCGGGCGGCGAGCCTGTTCGTCCCGGCGGCCGACCGCGAACTGTCGGTCGGGACCCGCCTGCGCGACGCGGTCAGCTCCGACCTCGCGTTCACCCGGCGGGCACGCCACGCGGTCGCCGCCATCGCCGCCCACGCGAATCGAGAGGTTCCACCGCCCGGCACCCGGGGGCCAGCGGGCGGCGGGCCCGTCGACGGCCAGCAGAGCGAGCCTCCGGTGACCGCCCGCTCCGACGACGGGAACGGCGCCGTCGGGACGGACGATCACCCCGGGTCCACCGCGGCGGACGGAGGTGCCGAGGATGAGTAGTCCGGTTCCGGACCCGCAGCTCGGCGACCCACGCGCGTCGGACCGGCGTGCGTCGCCCGGCGAGCCGATCGACCGGACGACGGGCCGGTGGCGCGGCGTGACGGCGTTCGCGCTGCTGGCGGGGGCACTGGGGGTACTCCTGTCGCGGCCGTCGCTCGTACTGGCCGGCGCCGCCGGGGTGCTGTTCGGCGCGGCCGCACGCACCGCCGGCCCCCCGTCGTCGAGCCTCGGCGTCGAGCGCGAGGTGGCCCGCGAGCGTGCCGACCCGGGCGAGACCGTCCGCGTGACGGTCACCGTGGTCAACGAGGGTGAGGCGCTGCTCCCCGACGTGCGGGTCGTGGACGGCGTCCCGGACGGGCTGACGGTCGCCAACGGCTCGCCGCGCCACGCCACGGCCCTCCGACCGGGCAAGCGCGCGACGTTCTCGTACGCGGTGCGCGCCCGTCGCGGTGCCCACCAGTTCGACCCGGCGACGGTGCTCCTGCGCGGGTTCACGGGCGCCGTCGAGCGCGAGGTGGCCGCCCCGGTCGACCCGCCGTCGGAGCCGACCGACGCGTCCACGGCCACGGCCCGACTCGCGTGTGCGCCGCGGCTGGACGAGGGCTCGACGGTCCCCCTCGGACCGCAGACGACCGGCTTCGCCGGGCACGTCTCCACGGACCTCGGTGGGACGGGCATCGAGTTCCACTCCGTCCGGGAGTACCGGCCCGGCGACCCGCTATCGCGTGTCGACTGGGCCCGCGTCGCCCGGACGGGGGAGTTCGCCACCCGGCAGTTCCGCGAGGAGCGGGCCGCGACCGTCTTCACCCTGCTCGACACGCGCGAGTCCGCATACCGGGCGCCGGCCCCGGACGCGCCGACGGCGCTGGAGCGGAGCGTGGCCGCCGCGGGAGCAGTGTTCACCGCGCTGCTCGCGGCCGGCAACCGCGCCGGCATCGCCGCCTGGGGCCCGACGGCGGGCTGGCTCCACCCCGGTACCGGGAGCGAGCACCGGGCGCGGGCCCGCGGACTGCTCGGGACCCACCCCGCCTTCGACCCGACGCCGCCGGAACGGACCTTCCTCCCCACCATCGCTCGCCGACGGGTGGAGCGCCGGCTCCCGGCGAACGCCCAGGTGTTCCTGTGCAGCCCCCTGGTCGACGACCCGCCGGCCGACTTCGCCCGCCGTCTCGACGCCCACGACCACCGGGTGACCGTTCTCAGCCCGGACCCGACCGCGACCGACACCGCAGGGCGCACGCTCGCGGCCGTGGAGCGCGACCGCCGGCTCTCCGCCCTGCGAGGCGCCGGAATCCGGGTCGTCGACTGGGGCGACGAACCGCTCGACGTCGCCCTGCTGCGGGCCGACCGGCGGTGGTCAGTGTGAGCGTCGACTCCGGCGCCGAGCGGGACGCCCCGTCCGAGGGGGGGACACGGTCTGGGACGGGCCCGTCCACGGACGGAGGTCGGTCGGCGGACGCGACCCGGTTCGAGGCCCGTCCCGGCCGGCCGGCGCTGGCGGCCGTCCTGCTCCCGGGACTCGTCTCCGTGGTGGCACTGCTGGCCGGCGGCCCGGCGGCGGTCGTGGGGCTGGCCGGGCTCGGACTCCTCGCCGCCGGCACGCGAGCCGGGCGCCGGGACGCCGTCGGCGGTGGCGGCCTGGCACTGCTCGCCGGGACGCTCGTCGCGGGGGGCCTCGGTGCCGGCCCGGTCGCGTTGCTCGTCGCCGCGGGCGCCGCGCTCGTCGCGTGGGACACCGCAGAACACGCGGTCGGCCTGGGCAAGCAGGTCGGCGCCCGGGCGAGCATCGGGCGGTCGATCGGCGTCCACGCGGCCGGCAGCGGGCTGCTCGCGGCACTCGGCGTCTGTGTCGCCTACGGCACCTTCCGGCTGGCCGGCGACGGCCCGCCGGTCGCGCTGGTCCTGCTCCTGGGTGGTGCCGTCGCGCTCCTCGCCCGCTTCCGGGGGTGAGCGGGACGGAATCGGCGGCCCGTCCGCGGGTTCAAGGCCGGGGAGCCACAACTAGCGCCCATGTACGCGGTCGTCGGGTGTTCGAACTGCGAGGCCCTGTGGGTCGTGGAGGGGCGACCGGAGACGACATCGTGCCCCCGGTGCGAGCGGCGCCACAAGCACAAGAAGCTCAAGAAGTTGGTCACATGCGAGACGGCCGAGGCCGCGAAGGACGCCCGGTCGCGACTGCTCGCGAAGCGGGGCGGCTTCACCGAGGCCGCTGCCGACCTGGAGGCCTTCGAGCACCTGGAGGAGACGGCGATGGAGGCGGGGATGAGCGACGAGGAGTTCCTCGACGCCTCGGGGGTCGACACCGCGGCGGTCGAGGCGGCCGGCGAGCGCGCCGAGTCGGGCGGCGCGCGGTCCCTCGGCCGCGAGGAGGCGGTCCGGGCGGCGCTCCGCGACCTCGACGGTCCGACGGCTGCGGCCGTCCGCGACTACGCGGCCGACCACGGGGTCCCCGGCGACTACGTCGATCGACTGCTCGAGAAACTGGAGCGGGCCGGCGAGGTGACACGGACGGGCGACGGGGGGTACCGATTACTGTGAGCCGCGACGAGACACGGGACGGCGACGCCACGGGGGAGTTCGACGACGAGTTCGGCACCGACGACGACCTCGCGCCTGCGGGACTCGGCGACGTGGCGCCCGCGGACCTCGACCCGGGACCGCTCGCCACAGGCCTGCTCGTCGGCGTGGCGGGCGTCCTGTTCCTCCTCCAGCCGGTCGTCGAGGTCGTCGCGCTGGGGGCGCTCCGGGTTCGCCCAGTCGCGCTCTCGGCGCTCGTACTCGCCGTCGGCCTCTGGGTCGGGACCGCGGTCTATCTGGCGCGGGGAAAACGGCTCGTCGGTGGCGCGCACGCCGTCGGCGCCGTGGGCTGGTCCGGCATCGTGCTCGGGACGGCCACCGGCAACGGCCCGCTGCTGCTCGGCGCGGTGGTCGTGCTGGTGGTGGGGATGATCGGGCTCGCCGTCGAATCCCGGCGGTACGCGTAGCAGCAGGGCCGGTGAGGGAGCCACCGGGGACCGCCGTCAGCGGACGCGGTCGCGGAAGCGGTAGGCCACCAGCCCCGTGACCAGCAGGACGACGGCGATACCGACCGCCACGGGCAGGCTCCCGGCGCGCTCAGCCACCCGGCCGACGGCGTCACTGGAGGCGAAGAGGCCACGCCCCGCGGCCTCGTCCAGTGTCTCGGCGCACGCCTCCTGGCGGTCGAGGTCGAAGGCGGCGTCGCCGGTCAGGTCGTAATCGCCGGTGACATCCTGGTCGGCGATGGTCGGGCCGCCGTCCTCGTTGCCGTTGGGGACGCGGGCGACGTCGTAGACGAGCCACGGCGCGTACACCTCCCAGACGACCTCGCCCTCGGGGGTGACCTCGAGGACGCGGTTGTGCCGTGAGTCACCGACGAGCGTGTTGCCGTCGGCGAGGCGGTCGGCGTCGCGGGGCCAGTCGAACGACTCGGCGCTCCCGAGCGTCCACGTCCGGCGCCAGGCGCCGTTCGAGCCGGCGGTGCCCGCGGTCGCGTTCGCGCCCTCGCGGAGTTCGTACTCGACGATGCGGTCGTTCTCGGAGTCCGCGACCAGCATCGTCTGCCGGCCGGCGTCGCTCTCGAGGTACTGCGGGTTGTGCTGCTCGTAGAGGACGCGGCGGCGGTCGTCGCGGCCCAGCCGGGACTCGATCTCGCCGGTGGAGCGGTTCACGAGGATGACCTGGTCGAGGTTCCGGGGGGAGGCGAGAAACGCGTCGCCGCCGCGGACGGGGTCGATGTCGTTGACGTGGGTCCAGTCGTCACTGTAGTTGCCGCCGGCGCCGGGCGGGTAGTGCTCGTCGAAGCGCCACTCCCACTCCACCTCGCCGGAGGTGCGGTTGAGGACGAGCAGACCGTCGTCGTTGGTGCCGTTCGCGGGGTCGGCATCCCGCATCTCGGCGACGGCGATCCGGTGGTCGCCCAGCAGGTCCGCGTCGTGCGTGTCGTGGTAGTCGACGGTCATCGACCAGACGGACGACTGGTCCTCCGGGTCGAACCTGACGAACTTCGTCTTCCCCTGGCCGTTCTCGCGGATGGTGGCGGTGAGGAACAGGTCGCCGTTCGGGAGCGGGTCGACGTCGTACGACCAGACCACGTCCTCGGGTTCGTGGACCCAGCGGACGTTCCCCCGGGGGCCGAACGCGACCAGCCGGGCGGTCGTCTTCTTCACCTCGGGGCGGAACCGCGCCCCCTGGACGCTGACGACCGTGACACCGTTCGCCGGCTCGGTCATCGTGCCGACGCAGGCGCCCAGCTCGGGCGTCGGCTCGTCGGTCGCCGTCGCGTTGGAGTCCTGTGCGACGACCGGCGTCACCGGACCGACGAGGAGACAGAGCGCAAGCAGCGCGACCACGAAGCGGGACATGCAACCCTCTCACGCGAGGTGCCAAATCAGTCTTTCCTCACGTGTTCGCCAGAACCGGATGCCCTACGGTGGTTCGGCGAGTGCTCGACGGTCAGTCCGCGGCCGGGCCGGAGCCGCCGGCGTACTCGCGGGTGATGTCGACCAGGGCCTTGCGGTACTCGGAGCTGTCGGGGTCGGCCCCCAGCGTCCGGAAGTGGGTCTTGAATGCCGACAGCGACACCTCGGGGGCGTCGGCGGCGGCGGCCTCGGCGAGGTCGTACAGTCGGTGGTCGGTCGAGAGGAGATCGTGCCGCTCGCAGAGCGCGAGCGCGAACGCCGCGTTCACGGCCGTTATCTCCGGGTCGGCGGCGGGCGTGAGCCGCTGCCAGCCGCCGCCGTCTCGGGGGGTCGGGGTCGCGGGGTCGGGGCGCCAGCCGCCGCGGGCGCCGGCCTCGGCGGGTCGGTCGGCGACGGCCGCAGCGAGCGAGGATTCGAGGAAGGACACCAGTTTGTCCGCGGGGGCGACGTTGAGCGTGATGTCGTCGGCGTAGATGTCCTTCATGTGGTTGGCGATCTGGTAGCAGTGCGTGAGCTTCCGGCGCTCGACGGAACGGCCGGCCAGCGCGAGGAACAGCGCCTCCTCCATCGACTGCGTGTGGGAGGGGTGCTCCTCCTCGTAGCGGAGCATGTGGGAGAACTCGTGGAGTGCGAGTTCGCGGGCCATCGCTCCGCGGGCGGCCTGCTCGCTCATCACGAGGACGTGGCGGTCCCCGTCGTAGTGGCCGGTCAGCGTCCGCTCGTCCGGGTCGGCGCGGACCTCGACCTCGACCGGCCAGTCGAGGTCGTGTTCGGTCTCGAAGAGGTCGCGGGCCGAGAGGAACGGGTCGGCCGGCCCACGGCCCTGCACGCGAAGGTCCATAGCTACCCACACAAGGGGTCGGGTCCGCTTGAGGTTTGTCCCCGCAGGAAGCGTGGCCGGCGGCTGGTCGGGAGCCGTCGGACCTGCCGGTCGGGAACTGCCGACCCACGCGGACGGTCGGGCCACGGAGGCCGCGCGCGTCAGACGGCCGTCGTCGGTCCGGGCGAGGGTTTACGTCGCTGGCAGGCCTGCATCCGCCGTGGACACCGGATGGCTCCTCGTCGGGGTGGCCGGCGTCGCCGGCGGCCTCGCGCTCGTGCTCGCCGGGGCCGGCCTCGCGACCGCGCCACTGCTGCTACCGGTGGGACTCCTCCTCGCGGTCGTCGCCCACCTCGCGTGGACAGCCGGGAGTTCGCGCATCGTCGAGACCGTCTACGCCGACGTCGGCGACCCCCATCGCGAGGCCGGGACCCGTACCGGCCGGCCGGGGGACCGGACGGACCCCGACGGCGGCTGGCGGAACACCGCAGCTGACGGCGGCCAGCGAACCGGAACCCACGACGTCGGGGGCGCCGGCGGCCACGGCGTCGGGAGCCGGGACGAGGGCGGCGGGCTCGGACCGGGCGACGAGCAGATCTGGGACGCCCGCGAGCGCGACCGTGTCGGGGGCTGGGACGACTGGGAGGCCGACTGGGAGTGGGCCGACCGCCACTGGCAGTCGTTCCAGCGGGAGTACGGCGACGCCGACTGGGCGGAGGGTTCGGAGAGGCAGGAGGCGACGGCGCACACCGGTTCCGGCGACGCCCGGGGCCGACGGGGAGCGGAGAGTCGCGCCGGTGCCCGGGAACGGACCCGGGGCGGTGGCGCACGGTCACGACACCGCACCCGGGAGCGGAGCCGACGGACGGGCCCGGGAGAGCGGGGCCGCTCCCGCCGGGCCCGGCAGTCCGACCGCCGGGCGCGACAGGCCCATGACGTGCTCGGCGTCTCCGCGGACGCTGACGCCGAGGCGATCCGCGAGGCGTACCGCGACCGAGTGAAGGAGGACCACCCGGACCGCGGCGGGGACCCGGAGACGTTCAAGCGGGTGCAGTGGGCCTACGAGTACCTCTCCGAGTCCTGACCCGGACGGAGCAGGTAGCGGATTCGCGTGGACGGAGGGGGCGCGGCCGGGCGCGGCGGCCCCGTGCGCCGCCGTCGTACCGCCCAGCGCACGGACTGCACGGCGAAACACTACCCTTTTCACGGTGCTGCCGATACTGCTCCCTATAATGGGCCGACGCAAGAAGATCGTACAGGAGTGCGAGAAACTGATGGACAGGCCGGAGCAGATCCGGAACATCGCCATCGCCGCTCACGTCGATCACGGGAAGACCACACTGACTGACAACCTCCTGGCGGGTGCCGGGATGATCGGCCAGGAGAGCGCCGGCCAGCAGCTCGCGATGGACACGGAGGAGGACGAGCAGGAGCGCGGCATCACCATCGACGCGGCCAACGTCTCGATGACCCACGAGTACGAGGGGAACAACCACCTCATCAACCTCATCGACACGCCGGGCCACGTCGACTTCGGTGGCGACGTGACGCGCGCGATGCGCGCCGTCGACGGCGCGCTCGTAGTCGTGGACGCCGTCGAGGGGGCCATGCCCCAGACGGAGACCGTCCTGCGGCAGGCGCTCCGCGAGGGCGTCAAGCCCGCGCTGTTCATCAACAAGGTCGACCGCCTCATCTCCGAGCTCCAGGAAGGGCCCCAGGAGATGCAGCAGCGCCTGACGAAGGTCATCCGCGACGTGAACGAGCTCATCCGCGGGATGACCGAGGAGATGGACGACGTCGACGACTGGACCGTCTCCGTCGAGGAGGGGACCGTCGGCTTCGGGTCCGCCCTCTACAAGTGGGGGGTCTCCATGCCGTCGATGCAGCGGACCGGGATGGACTTCGGCGACATCATCGACCTGGAGCAGGCGGACAAGCGCCAGGAGCTCCACGAGCGGACGCCGCTCTCGGACGTCGTCCTCGACATGGTCTGTGAGCACTTCCCGGACCCCATCGGGGCCCAGCCCCGTCGTATCCCGCGGGTCTGGCGTGGCGACGACTCGCTCGACGTGGCCGAGCAGATGCGCCTCGTCGACGACGAGGGCGAGGTCGTCCTGATGGTGACCGACATCGGCATCGACCCGCACGCCGGCGAGATCGCCGCCGGGCGTGTCTTCTCCGGCACCATCGAGAAGGGCCAGGAGCTGTACGTCTCCGGGACCGCGGGCAAGAACCGCGTCCAGAGCGTCGGCATCTACATGGGTGGCGAGCGCGAGGAGGTCGAGCACGTCCCCGCCGGGAACATCGCCGCCGTCACCGGCCTGAAGGACGCCATCGCCGGTTCGACGGTCTCCTCCATCGAGATGACCCCGTTCGAGTCCATCGAGCACATCTCCGAGCCCGTCATCACGAAGTCCGTCGAGGCGAAGAACATGGACGACCTCCCGAAGCTCATCGAGACGCTCCGGCAGGTCTCCAAGGAGGACCCCACCATCCGCATCGAGATCAACGAGGACACCGGCGAGCACCTCATCTCCGGGCAGGGCGAACTCCACCTCGAGGTCATCACCCAGCGCATCGAGCGCAACCAGGGCATCCCGGTCACCACCGGTGAGCCCATCGTCGTCTACCGCGAGGCGCCCACGCAGGGCACCGAGCAGGTCGAGGGCATCTCGCCGAACCGCCACAACCGGTTCTACGTCTCGCTGGAGCCGCTCGACCAGGACATCATCGACGTGCTGAAGCGCGGCGAGGCGACCATGGACATGCCCGAGCTGGAGCGCCGCGAGGCCCTCCAGGAGGCCGGCATGGACAAGGACACCTCGCAGAACGTCGAGCACATCTTCGGCTCCAACGTCTTCATCGACGACACGAAGGGTGTCCAGCAGCTCAACGAGACGATGGAACTCGTCCTCGAAGGGTTCGAGGAGGCGCTGGAGGACGGCCCGCTCGCGGCCGAGCCCGTCGAGGGCGCGCTCCTCCGCCTCCACGACGCCCGGCTCCACGAGGACGCCATCCACCGCGGCCCCGCACAGGTCATCCCCGCAGTTCGGGACGCGGTCCACCGCGCACTCATCCGTGGCCGCGTGAAGCTCTTAGAGCCCATCCAGGAGGTCCGCATCGACGTGCCCAACGAGCACATGGGCGCCGCCTCCGGCGAGATTCAGGGTCGCCGTGGCCGTGTCGACGATATGTACCAGGAGGGCGACCTCATGGTCGTCGAGGGCATCGCGCCGGTCGACGAGATGATCGGCTTCTCCAGCGACATCCGCTCCGCGACGGAAGGGCGTGCCTCCTGGAACACGGAGAACGCCGGCTTCCGCGTCCTCGCGGACAACCTCCAGCCCGAGATCATCACGGAGATCCGCGAGCGGAAGGGCATGAAGACGGAGCTGCCCGAGTCCATCGACTACTTCTGAGAGCTTTTTTGACGCCTCGGGTTTCCTCGCGCTCGCCTTCGACGAGCGCTGTGGGAACCACTCGGCGCAAAAAACGTTCAGAAGAAATGCCGCTGGCTCGCTCCGCTCGCCAGCGGTGAAACGCCCTCGCTTCGCTCGGGCGTACGCATCAACTACACAGGCCGCGAGACGACCGACCAGTTCCTACACCAGCCGCGGCGCGATGACCAGTACCACCACGAGGAGCACCACAGCGACGAGCGCCAATCGCTCGCGGGTAGACTGCTGCGAGTAGCGGTCCGGGTCGAGGGTGGCGAACTGCGCCCCGGCGAGGTGGCCGACGAGACCGAGCAGGAGGCAGGCGAGGAGGCCGATCCGGAGCACCGACACCGCCGCGCCGGACAGGAGCCGGTCTGGCGGGTACCCCGGGGGCCAGACGCCGGCGACGGGCGCGACCGCCAGCGCTAGTCCGAGCGCGGGACTCCCGTTCGTCGACTGGACGGCGGTGAGGACGGCGACAACCACCAGCAGCGGCAGTATCGGCGCGCCCGGTTCGATGTCGATGGGCCCCCCGGCGACGAACAGCGCGACCGCGAGTGCCGCGAAGACCGCCGAGCGCCGCACCGAGACCCCCACCACGACGGTCGAGAGTAAGTTCTCCACGCATCGTCGCTCGAACGTCCGAAAGAAGCCTTGTGGCGGGACCGGAGCCGACGACTCTCAGAACGGGAGGTACCGGTCGTAGACATCGTCCAGTTGCCGGTTGTATTCCCGGCCGGATTCCTCGTCCACGCCCCACGGGTAGCGGGAGAAATAGAAAGCGGCCGCGGCGGCGACCCCGACGCTGGTGGCGGCGCGCGGCGCGATGACGCTCATCGGGAACGCGACGATGCCGGCGATGAGCCCGGCCAGCAGGATATCGACGACCTGGTGTGCGGTGGACATGGGCGCCAGTTCGGGTCCGACCGGCAACCCGATTGCGGTTCGGAGTCGCGTCGACCGGACGTGCGGAACGGAATTACCGAGCAATCGGCGGGATATCGGCGTAATCCGTGGCATTTCGGGTATACGTCTCGGGTCCGGGACGTGTTCGGAGTTCTACAGGAACTGATGTCAGGAAGCACGTATGTAGGGGTGGCCGATAGCAGCGGGCGTGCTACTGCTCGCGACGAACGACGGCACGTTCCGCTGGGCGAACGGCGACGGCGACCGGGTGACCGAGCGGACGCTGAACGGGGGCGGCGGGCTGACCTGTCCCCGGGTTCGTTCCCTCCGGACCGCCTGCTACGCGGCCACCGAACGGGGGCTCTACCGCTCGACGGACGGCGGCGCGACGTGGAGGAACTGCGAGGTGCCGACGGAGCCGGTGTACAGCGTCGCCGAGTCGCCGGCCGGGCAGGGAGGGGCCGACGACGCGCACCTGTACGCCGGCACTTTCCCCGTCCACGTCTACCGGCGCGAGGACGCGGGCGGGTCGTGGACCGAGCTGGAGGGCATCCGCGAGGTTCCATCGGCGGCGACCTGGTCGACGCCGCGTCACGACGACGCTGCACAGGTGCGCGCACTCCGGACACACCCCGACGCGCCGGACCGCCTCGTCGCGGGCATCGAGGCCGGCGGCGTCCACGTCAGCGACGACCTCGGGGAGACGTGGCAGGACCGCGCCGACGGGGTCCACCCGGACGTCCACGACCTCCACCTGCGCGGCCCCGACGAGTTCCTCGCGGCGACCGGGTTCGGGCTCTACCGGACGACCGACGGTGGCCGGACGTGGGCCCGAATCGACCCCGCCGCCGACACGGGCCTCGACCTGCGGGAGACGGGCGGCGACCCGGCCCGGCTGGGCGTCGGCGGGGACACGACGCCCCGGCGCTACTTCCGCGCGGCCACCAGCCACGAGAGGCGGCTGTACGCCGCCGCGGCGACCGGCCCGACGGGGACCTGGGTCGGCGAGCGCGGGGCGGACGCGGCGCTGTACGAGAGCGAGGACGACGGCGAGACGTGGACCGCAGTCGAGTATCCAGGTGGGCCCGTGGAGTTCGTCCTCACGTTCGCCCGCGACCCGGAGGCGGGACGGCTGCTGGCGGGCACCGACCGCGGACGGGTGCTGGCGCGAGAGCCGGACGGCTGGACTGAACTGACGCGCGTGCCGGCCTGCATCCGCTCGCTGGCGGTCGTGGCGTGACCCCGAAAGGGCTACAACCGACGCCCGACCAGCGCGCGTATGGCCTGGCCGCTGTCCTGGCCTGATACCGCACTCGGCGCGCTCGTGCTGGTCGCGCTCGTCGGGGAGATGTCCAAATGGTACGACGCCACGTACCGCTGCACAGCAGCGGCAGCGTTCGCCGACGGGTGCTGGTACACGTTCCCCTCCCTGTGGTTCGTCGTCGGCACCGTAGCCGGGCTGGTCCTCGGCTTCCGGCTGTTCGTCGACTCGCTTGCTGGCTGATGCCGGGCGGAACGGACGGCAGGTCGGCCGGCGAACCGTCCGCTCACCCGAACCGGTAGACGAGCAGCACCGCCACGACCACCACGAGGAAGGTACCGGCCAGGCCGGCGCCGGGGTCGGGACTGGCGACCCCCGAGACGGGCGGCGTCGGCGTGGGCGTGGGCATCACACTCGGGAGACGGTGGCCGACGGACATAATGTCCGCGGGGCCGGGCGCGGCGGTCGGACAGGGTGGTGTTGCCGGGTTCCGGGGGGCTTATGGCTCGCCACCCCGGGTATCCGGCCATGCAACCGAATCGCCGCGCAGGGGAGGTGAGCCCGTGAGCGAGTCCGAGACGGTCCGGTCGTACACCGTCCGGCTGGAGCTGGTGGACGAGCCCGGCGAGCTGCTCCGGGCGCTCGAACCCGTCGCCGACAACGGCGGGAACCTGCTCTCGATCTTCCACGAGCGGGGGAACGTCACGCCGCGGGGCCACATCCCGGTCGAGGTGGACCTGGAGGCCACGCCGGAGCGCTTCGAGGTCATCGTCGAGGCGCTCCGCGACGCGGGCGTGAACGTGGTCCGCGCTGGGAGCGAGGAGTACAGCGAGGAGCTGGTCGTGCTGCTGGTCGGTCACCTCGTCGACACGGACCTCTCCGACACCCTCTCGCGCATCGAGGACTGCGGGGGCGCGAGCATCGACGACGTGGCGCTGTCGGCGCCGGACGGCACCGACGAGCTGTCGTCGGCCCGCATCCGCATGGACACCCACGCCGGCGCCGCCGAGCAGGCACTCGCGACCGTCCGCGAGGTGGCCGACGAGAAGGGGCTCGACGTCGTGGAGCCGCTGGCCGGGGGTGGTGAGCCGTGAAGCTCGCCATCCTCGGCGCGGGCGCGGTCGGCCGGTCGGTCGCCGAACTGGCGGGCGAGTACGGCCACACCGTGATGGCGCTGGCCGACTCCGGGGGCGCGGCCGTCGACGCCGACGGGCTGGACGTGGACGCCGTGCTGGAGCGCAAGCGCGAGTCCGGGGCGGTCGGGGACGGGACGGTCGAGGCCGCGCTGGAGGCCGAGTACGACGCGCTCGTGGAGGCGACGCCGACGACGCTTTCCGACGCTCAGCCCGGCTTCGGCCACGTCAGGGCGGCGCTGGAACGGGACCGCCACGTCGTCCTCGCGAACAAGGGGCCGGTCGCCGAGCGGTACGACGAGGTGCGCGCGCTGGCGGCCGACTCCCGCGGCGAGGTGCTGTTCGAGGCGGCCGTCGCGGGCGCCATCCCGACGCTCTCGACCATCAACTCGTTCGGGGCCGAGCGCGTGACCGCCGTCCGCGGCGTCCTCAACGGGACGGCCAACTTCGTCCTCTCGCGGATGGCCGCCGAGGGGCTGGACTACGAGCACGTCCTCGCGGAGGCCCAGGACCTCGGGGTCGCGGAGGCCGACCCCTCCTTCGACGTGGAGGGGACCGACGCCGCGCTGAAATGCGCCATCCTGGCGAACGTGCTGTACGGCGGCGGCTACACGCTGGCCGACGCCGAGGTGGCCGGCATCCGCTCCATCCCGGGGAGCGCCCTCGAACTCGCCGCGGAGGACGGCCGGACGGTACGGCTCATCGGCGAGGTCGCGGACGGCGAGGTCCGGGTCGGTCCACGGCTCGTCCCCGAGCACGGCACGCTCGCCGTCGGCGGGACGACCAACATCGTCCAGCTGGAGACGGAGCACGCGGGGCGGCTGAACATCTCCGGCGCGGGCGCGGGCGGCCCGGAGACGGCGAGCGCGGTGCTGGCGGACGTGGGACGGCTGTCGCCGCCCGACGCGAGGTAGCTCCACTCGTTTATCCCGTCGCGCATGAGCGGTTCCCGGACCCGTCCGGACTGTGGTATCGCGCTCGAGCGGGTCGACATCGCCGCCGGCCCGCACGACGAGCGTCTCAGCATCGACGACCCGCGCGAGGACGGACTGGCCGGGGTCGTCGGCGGGAGCACGTACCTCGACGCCTACCTCCGCACGGACTGTGAGCTGGTGCGGCTCTACGCGGACTGACCGCGAGCCCCTGCGACTGCGTGCCGGCTGCTTTTGCTCGTCTCAGCACTCACCCCACCCATGGCAGAGCTCGGGTCGGAGATAGCGCGGGTCCGCGACAGCCCGCTCGCGGTCGCGAAGGCTATCGTCCGACAGATCCGCGACGACGACGTGCCGTTCATGGCGGGGAGCATCGCCTACCAGGCGTTCGCCTCGCTCGTGCCACTCCTCGTCCTGCTGTTCCTGGCACTGACCGTCGTCGGCGACCAGGAGTTCGCCCGGCAGGTGGTGGAGGTCACCGAGGGGGTGCTCCCGCAGAACGCCCAGGAACTCGTCCGGAACGCCGTCGTCTCGGACGACACCGCCGAGGGGGCCGGCGTGTCCATCATCGGCCTCGTCACGGTCCTCTGGGGGTCGCTGAAGATATTCCGCGGGCTCGACAAGGCCTTCTCCGAGATATACGGGACGGGGGAGGGGAACACCCTCCTCGACCAGGTCCGGGACGGCGCCATCGTCCTGCTGGTACTCGGCGTCGCGGTGGCCGGGATGGTCGGTGCGATGTCCGTCTTCGCCGCCTTCGGCCCGCTCTCGCGGGCGCTGAGCTTCCTCGCCCTCATCGTCGGGCTCACGCTCGCCTTCCTCCCGATGTACACCCTGTTCCCGGACGCCGAGATGGCGTGGGTCGACGCGCTGCCGGGAGCGGTGGTCGCCGCGGTCGGCTGGGTGGGGCTCCAGTTCCTCTTCCAGCTGTACGTCCAGGTCGCGAACAGCGGCGGCTCCTCGGGGGCCCTCGGCGCGATCCTGCTGCTCCTGCTCTGGCTCTACTTCAGCGGCCTGGTACTCCTGCTGGCCGCCGTGGTGAACGCGGTGCTGCTCGGCGAGGGGCGGTCGCCGGAGGCCGAGGACGGGGCAGACGTCCCCGACGGGGTCCACACCCGGGCAGCCGAGCGAATCGGGAACGTACGCGAAGGGGCCCCCTGGCAGCCGCCAGACGAGGAACTCGAACCACGGGCGTCGGCCGAGGGGGAGGGGGCCGAGGAGACGGAGGTCGACGACGAACCGGGACCCGCTCCGGTAGCCCTGTGGCGACGGACCCGGGCACTGGAGCGGCGACTCCACTGGCACGAACAGCCGCTCCACGCCCGCCTGCGCTCGCGGCTATTCGGGGACGGCC
Organism: Halobacteriales archaeon QS_4_70_19; assembly: GCA_003020985.1. GTDB lineage: Archaea > Halobacteriota > Halobacteria > Halobacteriales > Haloarculaceae > Haloglomus. The sequence goes on from PXRM01000019.1 coordinate 57,196, forward strand.
CACCGCCGGTCCCGAAGCGGCCACCCCGGCGGCAGCGCTCGGGTGGCGGCGAGACGGACGGGGCTGACTCCGTGTGAACGGCACGCACGGCCCGCGAAACCGGCATATTCGCGTGGTTCCGGCCCGTAGTATCGAAATCTTCTTACGGACGTCGGGGTAACGTTCTCCGCACATAGCGCCACGCGTGGCGCGAGATCAACCATGAGCGACAAACCGCACCAGAACCTGGCCGTCATCGGCCACGTCGACCACGGGAAGAGTACGATGGTCGGGCGGCTCCTGTTCGAGACAGGGAGCGTCCCCGAGCACGTCATCGAGCAGTATCGAGAGGAGGCCGAGGAGAAGGGCAAGGGCGGCTTCGAGTTCGCCTACGTCATGGACAACCTCGCCGAGGAGCGAGAGCGGGGTGTCACCATCGACATCGCCCACCAGGAGTTCGACACCGACGAGTACTACTTCACCATCGTCGACTGTCCGGGCCACCGCGACTTCGTGAAGAACATGATC